>DASTBU010000117.1:0-2239 GCA_035711845.1 Vicinamibacterales bacterium | reverse complement strand
AAAGGCGCCTCGAACCTGAGCCTGCGCCCGTCCCGCGGATGATCGAACTCCAGACGCGAAGCATGCAATGCCTGACGGCCGAACGGCATCGGCGGATGTCCTGCGTCAGTGACATAGCGCTTCTCGCCGACGAGCGGGTGGCCCCGGAGCTGTGCCTGCACCCGAATCTGATTGCGCCGCCCGGTACGCAGGCGCACCTCCATAAAGGAAGCGGCCTCGAAGATCTCCAGGACGCGATAGTCGCAGACGGCTTCCTTTCCCCGGCTGTCGTTCCGATGCGTCGGCTTCTGGATCAGCGCTTTTTCGTCCCAGACGAGATGGTCGCGCCAGGTGCCAGCGTCGGGCCGTACCTGGCCGCGCACGATGGCCTGGTACACGCGCTCGGGCGCGCGGCTTTTGAACTGCGCCTGCAGGGCGCGCCGGGCCTCCGCGTCCTTCGCGAACACGACGAGCCCGGAAGTGTCCTCGTCGATGCGATGCACCACGAATGGACGTCGCTTGCCGAGCGCGCGGAAACGCTCGGCAATCAACGCGTACACCGAGGCGCCGGATCCGCGCCGCTCGAGCGGGACCGTGAGCAGTCCCGCGGGCTTGTTCACCACCACCAGCACATCGTCTTCGTACACGACGTCGAGCGGACCGCCGGGCCGGCCCGTTCTCGGCGGCTTTCTTGCCGTGCCCGGGCGATCGAGCCAGAGACTGACGACGTCGTTGACTGCGAGCCGGCGGGCCGCGGCCTCCAGGCCAACGAACGTCGCGTTCAGAGAGACCTTTCCCCGCTCGAGCGCGGCGACTGCCCGCAGCCTCGAACCGGCCCTGCCACCAGCAGCGAGGAACTTGTCCAGTCGCAGACCGGCCTCGTCAACACCGACCGTCCAGGTCTGGGCTTTCATGAATAGCAGCAGCGTGCCCCGCACACCCAGGATCGTTGGCGAACCGGCCAAAAGTCTCCTATACTCCCCCCATGCCGCATCGCGACCATGAAACACGGCTGCGGGACCTGCAGATGTTGTGTGCGCGGGCCGATCAGCTGCGGGCTGCCGCGGACGAACTGTGCCGTTCCCTCGAGGATCAACTCACCCGTCAGATCGACGGGTCCGTTTCACTCCCGGCCAAGAAACGCGTGCGAAAACGGAGCCGTCCCGACGCGCGAACCAGGCGCCGATAGCCGAGACCGCAACCAACGCACGCTCAATCATCGATCGCCGATGGTAACCAGGCGACCACGTCCTGACGCCTGGCGAAGTGCAGCACGGGTGCCGTGTCCGGCAGCGCCACACCTGACGCAGCGGCCATGGTGTTCTCCAGTATTTCCGCGGCCGCGTCCTGAAGCGGCCACGGGGGATGGTGGATGTCCAGCCTGTAGGGGCGCCTTCGATGGCTCAGCTGATAGAGGCAGTAGCGCTCGGTCAGGAAGTACGGCAGCGAGCCGGGGGCAGGCGCGACGGCCGGCCCCCTCGGCGCATACGTCGCGACAAGCGTTGCCCTCTTCCGCCCGATTCTCCGGTCACTTCTGTAGTCGATGGTCGGCGGTCGCGTCCTGACCTCCATCGAGGCCCGATAGTACGGGAGGTTGAGCAGGATCCACGCGGCCTGGACGGCCAACGGGTTGCCCGCATCCAGGCTGAAGAAGAACACGCCCGGCTTGTCTCCTACGCGGACGTAGGTTCGCACGTTCAGTTCGGGAAACGCGGAGACCCATGGCAGCGCCGGCACGCCTCGAGGCGCGACGTTGGACATCCGGAACGGCACGACGCCGAGCCACGCCTGACCGTCGAAGAGATCCAGCGTGAACGTTGCCGGAACGATCGCGCGCAGTACGGCGGGGTCGATCGGCCAGTGGGCGAACAGCAAGTCGTGCCAGGTCTGCGTCATCACCCACCGGCGCGCGGGCATCGGCCAGGGCCGATGTGCGACCTCGTTGAGAATCGACGCATTGAAGTCGTGCAGCATGCGCATGTCGACGGCCGTTCCCGCCGGATGCGAGCAGTGTACTCTGGCCGACGCGCGAGCCTGCTTTTGACCGTCTCCGTGGCAGGGGTTACAATTGAGGGTCTGGCGTTTTGCCGACCTTCCCCACGTGGGCCTGTGGCGCAGCTGGGAGCGCGCCTGAATGGCATTCAGGAGGTCACCGGTTCGATCCCGGTCAGGTCCACCAGCCTTCGCTCATGAAGGCAGGCGAAGGCTGTCTCGCCGAAGCCCCGGAGGGGCGAAGGCGGACCTCCTCTCTCGCATTCAG
>DASTBU010000116.1:0-19657 GCA_035711845.1 Vicinamibacterales bacterium | reverse complement strand
CGAGGCGCCCGCATGGCAAGGCGCGAGGAGCGCGCATACCGGGAGTATGTAAGCGACGAGCAACGCAGCCAGGCGGGATGCATCGGCGGTCAGAGTGGCACACTTATTCGCGGACGGGTCCTAATCAGCGTCCGGCTCCCGAACGGCTGGACAGGATGTGATTTGTTCCAACGATGTCAGACGAGAAGAAACCCAGGACGAAGAAAGAGACGCCAACCCCTCTTAGCACCACCAGCCGCCGGCCGAGGGTCAGCAGCCGGACCGATTCCAGAGCACCTGTCACACGCGGAGAGGAACAGGGTCCGCCGCGTGCGGCGCCGGTCAATCGCGCAGTACGCACCAGAAAGCCGGCCGCAGCGCCGAAGGCACGGGCGCGGAAGCAGCCCGAAGGGGCGAACAAGACGAGTGCGCCACCAGCACCGGAACAGCCGGCAGCGGCTCCCCTGCACGGCGCCAGCCAGGCGGAACGCCTGTCGATCGTGATGATCACCTCCGAGGCGCATCCGTTTGCGAAAACCGGCGGCCTTGCCGAAGTGGCCGGCGCGCTGCCCGACGCGCTGGCGCGGCTCGGACACACGGTTACCCTCGTTCTGCCGAAATATCGCGGAGCCTCCCTCAAGAACGCGCGAACGCTCGAGCTCCAGGTCCCAATGGGCTCGCGTACGCAGGTCGTAACCGTCCACGAAGGCACGCTGCGCGACAACGTCACGATCGCGTTGCTGGATCCCGATGGCGTGTTCGACAGGGAAGGGCTCTACGGAACGCCCGCCGGCGATTATCCCGACAACGCCTGGCGGTTCGCCGTCTTCAGCCGCGCCGCGCTGGAGTACCTGCGCGCCCGTGGAACACGGCCCTCCGTGATTCACGCTCACGACTGGCAGACCGGTCTGGTTCCCGTTTATCAGAAGATGCAGCTCTCCGACGATCCGGTGGTCGGGGGCGTCCCCGTTGTTTTCACGATCCACAACCTCGCGTTCCAGGGACTGTTTCCCCCGAGCCGCCTGCCGCAGATTGGTCTCGAGTGGGAGATGCTGAACATCCAGGCCATGGAGTACTGGGGGCAGATCAGCTATCTCAAGGGCGGCATCAATTTCAGCGAGAAGATCACCACCGTCAGCCCGAAATACGCGAGGGAGATCCTGCAGCCCGAGCTCGGGTTCGGATTCGACGGCGTGCTCGCCCGGCGCGCGGCCGATCTCGTGGGAATTCTGAACGGCATCGACACCGAGCGCTGGAACCCGGAACGCGATGAATTCGTGCCCGCGAAATTCAGCGCCGACGACCTCTCCGCGAAGGACGGTGCGCGGCGGGCGCTGCTCGAAGCGGTCTCGCTACCCATCGACTCGCAGGCGGTGGGCCGGCGCCGGCCCGTCATCGGGCTCGTCTCGCGGCTCACCGACCAGAAGGGCTTCGATCTCGTAGCCGCGGCCTCTGAATCGCTCATGGCTCTCGATGCGACCTGGGTCATGCTCGGTAGCGGGGATGCTCGATACGAAGAGCTCTGGAGGCGCCTGGCAGCGCGCTATCCGGAGCGCGTCTCAGCCACGATCGGATTCGACGAGCGTCTTGCGCACCTCATCGAAGCTGGATCGGACATCTTCCTGATGCCCTCGCGCTTCGAACCCTGCGGCTTGAACCAGATGTACAGCCTGCGATACGGAACCGTCCCCGTCGTGCGGGCTACCGGAGGGCTCGACGATACGGTGAAGGACGTGGACGAGGCGAGCGGAACCGGTACAGGCTTCAAGTTCCGCGAATACACGCCGGGAGCGCTCGTGGCGGCGGTGGCGCGGGCGGTGGCAGTGTTCCAGAACCCGACGATCTGGAAGCGCATCCAGCAGGCAGGTATGCGCCAGGAGCTGTCCTGGGACGCTTCCGCCCGGGAGTATGTCAAAGTGTATAGAGCGCTTCTGGGCGGCTAGTCCCCTGGAGACGCCATGCGTTGCATGAGTCCCGGCGCGCGGCGCCCGGATCGCAAGGCGCGACGACCGAGCATATTGGGCATATGTGAGGGAGGAGCAACGCGGCGAGCCGGGATGCCCTGCCCGGGAATCAGGTGACGCATGACGTTTCCCGGGGACCAGGATGGCTCCTGCCCCTGTTTTTCGAATTGGTTTTCAGCTTCCAGATCGCGCCGGAGGACCCGAGATGGCATCCGAGAAGGTTCAGACCCTGACCGACAGCAACTTCGACCAGTCAGTCATAAAGTCGCCGAATCCCGTGCTGGTGGACTTCTGGGCGGAGTGGTGCGGCCCGTGCCGCCGGCTGGCCCCGACGGTCGAGGAACTGGCCACCGACTACGATGGCCGGATCGTCGTCGGGAAGCTGAATGTCGATGACAACCCCAACGTGGCGTTCAGATACAGCATCCGCGGCATCCCGACCCTGTTGTTGTTCAAGGGAGGCGAGCCGGTCGAGCAGATCGTCGGGCTCGCCGACAAGGACTCGCTGAAGAAACTGATCGATAAGCACGTCTAGATCCGCTGTCAGCTATCAGCTGTCAGTAGCTGGGCTAGATTGATTCATCACTCAGCACTCAGCATTCAGCATTCAGCATTTTGTCTATGTCCGTGCGCAACGTCATCGTCATCGGCTCCGGCCCGGCGGGACTCACCGCCGCGCTCTACACATCGCGGGCGAATCTGCGCCCTCTGGTGATCGAGGGGCTGGAAGCCGGCGGGCAGTTGATGTTGACCACCATGGTGGAGAACTGGCCGGGCTACCCCGATGGCATCATGGGTCCCGACCTCATGACCCAGATGCGCGCCCATGCCGAACGGTTCGGCGCCGAGATGGTGCGCGGAAACGTCACGGCGGTGGATCTGCGGTCCCATCCGTTCAAGGTCAGAACGGCCGAAGCGGAGCACCTCTCGCGAACGCTGATTATTGCCACGGGCGCATCGGCCCGGCTGCTTGGGCTTCCGTCCGAGCGGACCCTGATGGGCCACGGCGTGTCGACGTGCGCCACCTGCGACGGCTATTTCTTCCGTGGCAAACCCATCGCCGTCGTCGGCGGAGGAGACTCGGCGATGGAAGAAGCGATTTTTCTCACCCGGTTCGCCTCGCACGTCACCGTCGTTCATCGCCGCGAGGCCCTCCGCGCATCGAAGATCATGCAGGACAAGGCGTTCGCCAACCCGAAGATCTCGTTCGAGTGGGACACCGAGGTCGAGGACGTTCTGGACACGGCGCAGGGCGCGGTCACGGCCATCAAGTTGCGGAACAACAAGACCGGCGAGGGCAAGGAGCTGCCGGTCGAAGGCGTTTTCGTGGCGATCGGGCACACTCCGAACACGTCGCTGTTCAAGGGGCAGCTGGAGATGGATGCGAACGGCTATCTGGTGACCCATGCGGGCACACGGACGAGCGTTCCCGGTGTCTTCGCCTGCGGTGACGTTCAGGACCACATCTACCGGCAGGCGATCACGGCTGCCGGTTCGGGCTGCATGTCGGCCATCGACGCCGAGAAGTACCTCGAGGGCGTACCGCAGCATCTCGGCGAGGCACGGGTGGAAGCGTAACGGTCCCTGGTCCCTCGGTCCCTGGTCACTCGGTCCCTGGTCCCTCGGTCCCTGGTCTTGAGTCCCTGGTCCGAGTCCCTGGTCCCGAGTCCCGAGTCCCGAGTCCCTGGTCCTCAGTCCCTGGTCCGGTCCCTCGTCCTCGGTCCCTCATCAATCGATCCAACCGCCGCCGATAACCACGTCTCCGTCGTAGAACACCACTGCCTGACCCGGCGCCACGGCTGACTGCGGAGCGTCGAAAGCGACGTTCACCCGGTCGCCATCGGGATGGAGCGTTGCTGGTGCCTCGCGATGGCGGTAGCGGATCTGAGCGTTCACGCGGGTGCCCGCGGCCGGCGCGTCCCCGGCGAGCCAGTTTACGCGCGACGCGCTGAGGGTGGTTCGCTCCAGCGCCTCGCGCGGGCCGACGGTGACGGTCGCCGACGCGGCGTCGATCCCGATCACGTAGAGTGGCATGGGGGAGGAGAGCCCGAGGCCCTTTCGCTGGCCGACCGTGAACCTGTGCACGCCGTCGTGACGGCCGAGCAGCCGGCCGTCCACATCACTGATCGGACCCGGAGCGGGCCCGCCAGCGTGGCGCTCGACGAACGCCGCCTGATCGCCGTCGGGGACGAAGCAGATTTCGTGGCTGTCGTGCTTGTCGGCCACCAGCAGACCGAGCGTGCGGGCGTGCTCACGGACCTCCGCCTTCTGCAGATCGCCCACCGGAAACATTGCGTGCGACAGCTGCGACTGGGTCAGGGTGAAGAGAAAGTAGGACTGGTCCTTGGAGCCGTCCAGGCCACGCTTCAGCAGAAAACGTCCGCTCACCTCGTCGTGCTCGACACGCGCGTAGTGACCGGTCGCCACGTACTCCGCGCCGAGCGCGGAGGCCCGGTCGGCGAGCGTGGCGAACTTGAGATCGCCATTGCAGTGCACGCAGGGGATGGGCGTGCGCCCGCCGGTGTACTCGCGCACGAAGTTCGCGATCACCTGCTCATCGAACTGGCGCTCGAAGTTCATGATGTAGTGGGGAATCCCCAGCCGCGAGGCCACACGCCTGGCGTCGTGGAGATCGTCGATCGTGCAGCAGGTCCCGAAGCGCACGTCGCCGCCGCGCTGATCGTACAGCTGCATCGACAGGCCAATCACCTCGTGCCCGGCTGCCGCCAGAAGCGCAGCCGCGACGGAGGAGTCGACCCCGCCGGACATGGCCACGACTACTTTCATGGAATTACCGAGATCCCTATCGCGCTACCCTCGTCAGGCTCCTCAGCCTGGAGACGATCCCGGGCAGCTTGTCGAGCAGGAGGTCCACCTGCTCGTCGGTGTTGCCGGCGCCGAGACTGATCCGGATCGAGTTCTGCGTGCGGTGAGCGGAGAGGCCCATCGCCCGGAGGACGTGCGAGGGTTCGAGCGTGCCAGACGAGCACGCCGAGCCGGTGGACACCGCGAACCCCTCGAGATCCAGGCCGATGAGCAGCGATTCCGCCTCGACCCCTTCGAAGCTGATGTTCGTCGTGTTCGGAACCCGACGCGCCCGGTCGCCGTTGATGGCGGTCCCGGACACCCGCTCCAGGACGGCCTGCTCGAGGCGGTCGCGCATCGCGCCCAGCCTCTCGCCCTCGGTCTGCAGCTTGCGGACCGCGAGCCGCGCGGCCACACCCAATCCGACGATGCCGGGTACGTTTTCGGTGCCCGCACGGCGGTTGCGCTCGTGGCGGCCGCCAGTGAGGATCGCCGCAACGCGCGTGCCTCGTTTGATCCACAGCGCGCCAGCGCCCTTCGGCCCGTTGAACTTGTGCGCCGAGAGCGAGAGCAAATCCACCCCGAGCGTCTGGACGTTTACGGGAACCTTCGCGACAGACTGGACGGCATCTGTGTGGAACAGGGCGCCCTGTTCGTGGGCCAACCGTGCGAGGTCCGCAATCGGCTGGATGGTTCCGATCTCGTTGTTGGCGTGCATGACCGAGACCAGAGCCGTGTCGTCGCCCAAGGCGGCCTTCAGTTCCGCGGGAACGACGATGCCCGACGCGTCCACTGGTAGAATCGTCGTTCGCCAGCCTCGTCGTGCGAGGGCCTTGAGCGTGTTCAGGACCGCCTCGTGCTCGATCCCGCTCGCGATCAAATGACGGCGGCCGGTCGGCTCGAGCGCCTCGGCGACGCCGCGCAAGGCGAAGTTGTCGGCCTCGGTGCCGCCGCTCGTGAACACCACTTCCGACGGGTCGCCGTTGATCAGGGATGCCACCGCCGTCCTGGCGTCATCCAGACGCGCTTTGGCCTGTTGACCGAAGTGGTGGACACTGGACGGATTGCCGAACTCGTCGCGGAGGATGGTTGCCAGGGCGTCCACCACGGCTGGATCGACCGGCGTCGTGGCATTGTGATCGAAGTAAACGCGCATGGGTGATCTTCCCAATGTTACCATTCGCGCTAAGTCTCAGCAATAAAAGGACTAGACAGATCGCGACAGCTGCCCGTATACTGGCGCGACCTGCTTACCCAGCCGCGACACTGAAGTTACCCTGCGAACGGTCGAAAACTATTTCAGATAGTGGAGATTGCCCATGTGGAAACGGGATGAAGCTGTGAAGCCCCCTGTACCGACGGGTTCCGGTCCGGCCCCATCGGTTGGGGCGTCGCCGGTCGCCGAATCGGTGCGCACGCCCAACGAGCCCCAGCGCGGAATGGAGAGAACAACTGTGAACATTGGAAAGTCCGTCATCATCAAGGGGGAGCTCAGCGGCAGCGAAGATCTGACGATCGAAGGGCAGGTAGACGGGAAAATCGAGCTGCGGCAGAATGTCCTGACGATCGGGCCGAACGGGCGGATCAAGGCGCAGGTATTCGCCAAGTCCGTCGTGATCCTCGGCGAGGTGACCGGCAACGTCACAGCCACCGAGAAAGTGGACATTCGCGACAATGGTTCGGTGGACGGGGATATTGCGGCGCCTCGCGTCGCGATTGCCGAGGGTGCGCATTTCCGCGGCAGCATCGACATGCAGAAGGCGGGCACGAGCACGAAGCCAGCCGAAAAGGTCGACGCCAAGCCGGCGGCGGCGGCGCCGCACCCGGCACAGGCTGGGGCCGCGGCACGTTAATCGACCGCGATCATCTCGGACGAGGACGTCTGGTGCGCCGGCCGCATTGCGCCGGACACAGTCGACGTCCTCGCTGCACCCATGCTCACAGCCATCCTGAAATGGAGCGGTAAGCGGCCCGAGCAAGCCGGGCTGGCCCAAGGCGTCACTGGCTCGTCCCACGAACCGGTGGTCGCGTCGAAGGGCCTCCCGAAGTTCCTCTCGGCGCTCATGCAGCAGCCCTCGCCGACACTGCTCGATTTCGGTCCGGTCGTCGGAACCAACGTCGAGCACTTCGGCGATCGTCTGGGCTGCAAGCTGTTCATCGAGGACCTCCTGGCCGACATCGATCGGCATAGCAGGGCCGGGACGCTGGATCAGCTGCCTGGGGGGTTCGAGAAGCGGTTCCGCCACGGCGATGCGACGGTGGATGGCATCCTGTGCTGGGACGTGTTCGACTTCCTTGACAAGACCTCCGCCCCCATCCTCGCCAGGCAGATCGTCCGCATGCTCAAGCCGGGGGGCATCGTCATGGGGTTCTTCTGTTCGATCCCCGTCGAGCGGGCACCGTTCACGAAGTACGAGATCGTCGACGACACAAGCCTCAGGCACCGCGCCCACGCGGGCGCAGGCGGTCCGAAACGCGTGCTACAGAACCGCGACATCATCCGCATGTTCGAAGGGCTGAACGTGTCGGACTCTTTCCTCCTCAAGGGCAGCACTCGCGAAATGCTGCTGCGACGCCGGTAGCCGGTCCCTCCGCACGTCGAACGAAGGCGGGTCGCTCGGACCGATGTGGAAAGGGCGTTTTTTTCCGCGCCAGCGTTAGGGTACCGGCGATGCCACTTTTCGCCAGCTTCTGCGGCACTGACCGAGTACTGGCGTATGCGGCCCGCCACCGGTCGGACGTGGCACGCCGCGCGTGTCGTCGGGTTATCCTCTACCAATGTCTCCGATCATCGCGCTGCTCAGCGATTTCGGCAGTCAGGATCACTACGCCGGCACCATCAAGGGGGTGATCCTCGCGATCAGCCCTGACGTCACGCTCGTGGACATCACCCACGAGATCCCGCCCCATGACGTCCTGAGTGGGGCGCTGCAGCTTGGAGCGACCTACCGTTACTTTCCGGCCGGCACCATCTTCCTGGTCGTCGTGGACCCCGGCGTGGGGTCATCGCGGCGGGGGATTGCGGCCGAGGCCGGGGGATTCCGGTTCGTGGCTCCCGACAACGGCGTGTTGACCGCGGTTTTCCGGGACGATCCGCCTCGAAAGGTGGTCGAGCTCACCGAGCGACGGTACGCCCGCCCGACGGTCAGTCGAACCTTCGAAGGACGCGATCGGTTTGCCCCTGCGGCGGCGTGGCTCGCCCGGGGGATCCAGCTCTCGGCTCTCGGCCGGCCGGCCGGCATCTGTCATCAGCTCGCGCTGCCCGTGCCCCATGTTGCCGAAGATGTCCTCACGGGAGAGGTGCTCATCACCGATCGGTTCGGCAATCTGGTGTCGAACATCGATCGGCGAACGTTCGAGGCCTTTGCCCATGGACGGCCCGTCCGCATTCTCGCGGGCGAGTACCCGGTTGCGCGGCTGGTGTCCACCTACACGGAAATGGAGCGTGGCGAACTGTGCGCGCTCTTCGGCAGCTCCGACAATCTGGAGCTATCGGTCAATGCGGGCCACGCCGGCCAGCAATTCGACATGGCCCGCGGCACGCGGATCGAGGTCCACCGGAGCTGACCAGTCATTTCCAACGAGGTGTTGCAGTTTCTGCCGAGGGGGACAGGTGCCTTAAGGTGCCTGTCCCCTTAGGGTGCCTGTCCCCTTAGGGTGCCTGTCCCCCTCTCACATCATTAGGACTAGAATAGGCCGTTCATTTTCTATTGCTGAAGGACGCCATCATGATCGATTTCGATTTGACCGAGGAGCAGAGGCTGCTGGAGCAGTCGGTCCGCGAATGGGCCGCGAGGGAAGTCGCTCCGCGCATCCGGGAGCTGGACCGGGAACACCGTTTCGATCCAGGCATCCTCCCGCAGATGGCCGAGATGGGCCTGCTAGGGTGCTCGGTCCCGCAGCACTACGGTGGCGCGGGCATGGATTACGTGAGTCTGGGACTCATCAGCGAAGAGCTGGAATACGTCGACACGTCGTTGCGCGTCATCATGTCGGTGCACGCTGGGCTCAACTGTCTATCTCTGTTGACGTGGGGCACCGAGGATCAGAAAAAGCGCTACCTCGTCCCGCAGGCCCAGGGGCGCAAGATTGCCACCTACGGCCTGACCGAGCCCGCCGCCGGCAGCGACGTCCGCGGCATTCAGACGGTCGCCATCAAGCAAGGGGACCGGTATCGGGTGACGGGCGAGAAGATGTGGATTTCGCTTGCAGACGTGGCCGACAACTTCCTGGTATTCGCCTGGACCGACCTCGAGAAGAAGAAGGCGCGCGATACGTCGGGGATCAGCGCGTTCATCATCGAGCGCGGCTTCAAGGGCTTCTCGAGCGGCACCCTGAAGGAAAAGTGGGGCATTCTGGCGGGCAATACGGGCTTTTTCAAGATGGAAGAAGTGGAGGTGCCCGAGGAGAACCTCGTCGGCCGGCCGGGCGAGGGATTCAAGGTCGCGATGTTCGCGCTCGACCAGGGGCGCTACACCGTCGCAGCCGGCGCGACTGGCCTCATCCGGGCCTGCCGCGACGCCAGCATCCGCTACGCGAAGGAGCGCAAGACGTTCGGGGTCAGAATCGCGGAGCACCAGCTGGTCAAGGAAATGATCGCGCAGATGGAATCGGACTACCAGGCCTCGAGGCTGCTCTGGCTGCGCGCCGGTTTCCTCAAGAATCAGGGACGCCGGAACACACGGGAAACCGGTCTGGCGAAATGGTTCTCCACGGTCGCGTCCGAACGCGCGGCGGGGGATGCCGTGCAGGTCCACGGCGCGAATGGCTATTCGGACGAATATCCTGTCGGGCGCTTCTACCGCAACTGCAAGGGCGCGGTGATCTACGAGGGCACGCGCGAAATCCACAAGCTGATGCAGGCCGACTACGTGCTCGGGTTCCGCGAAGACCGCCCGACCCGGTGCGATCTGCCGGCCTTTTCGGACAAGGTCGGCGCCTAGTGGTGGCGGGGAGCGAGAGGCCATGAACTCCGATCTTTCACTCGATTTCCTTCGGGTCGTCGAACAGGCGGCCATTGCCTGCGCCCATACAATGGGCCAAGGGGATCGACACAAGTCCGATCAGGTAGCCGTCGAGGCCATGCGCAAGTGTCTCGACACGGTGGCGATCGACGGCACGATCGTGATCGGGGAAGGGGAGCGGGACGAAGCGCCGATGCTCTTCATTGGCGAGAAGGTTGGCCTCGGCGCGAAGGGTGGGCAGCCGGGCACCGAGTTGACGCAAGTCGACATCGCCGTCGATCCGCTTGAAGGCACGAACCTGTGCGCGACGGGTGCGCCGAATGCGATCGCCGTGCTCGCCGCCTCGGATCGGGGCGGGTTGTTGCACGCGCCCGATCTCTACATGGAAAAGCTGGTCGTTGGTCCGAGCTCGAAGCAGGCCGTGAGCCTCGACGCGCCCGTCTCCGAGAACCTCCGTGCCATCGCGCGATGTCTGGAGCGCGACGTCGAGGACCTCGTGGTGATCGTGCTCGATCGTCCGCGGCACGAAACCCTGATCGAGCAGATTCGGGCGACGGGCGCGCGAATTCGGTTGATCGGAGATGGCGATTTGTCGGCCGGCATCGCCGCCGCGGTCGTCGGCAGCGGCGTCCACGCGGTGATGGGGACCGGCGGCGCGCCGGAAGGCGTGTTGACCGCGGCAGCAATGCGGTGCCTCAACGGAGAAATCTTTGCTCGCCTCGTCGTCAACAAGCCCGAGCACGAGCAACGCTGTCGTGAGATGGGGATCACGGATTTCCGGCGCGTGTACACGTCCAAGGACCTCGCCTCGGGTTCTACGATCATCTTCGCAGCCACCGGTGTGACTGACGGCACATTGATGCGGGGTGTCCGATTCTTCGGCGACGGCACCCGGACCTCCTCTCTCGTCATGCAGAGCGATCCCCCGCGCATCCGGTTCATCGATACCATTCACGTCGAGCAGTCGCGGATGGTGAGGGTGAGATTCTGAAGTGCTGAATGCTGAATGCTGAATGCTGAATACTGAGTGCTGAATACTAAATACTGAGGCTGGCTCGGCGACAGGATTCGATTCAGCATTCAGCATTCAGCATTCAGCATTTCTTATCGCTTGACCTGGAAAAAGAATCTCTTCGCGGTCACGGCCGCCAGCTTCATCGGGTTCACCGGCTTCACGCTGGTGATGCCCTTCCTGCCGCTGTATTTCCAGTCGCTCGGGGTGGAGGACGTCGGGGAGATTGCCCTGTGGTCGGGTCTGAGCCTCGGCGTGACCCCTGCCGTCACCGCACTGATGGCGCCGCTCTGGGGGCGGCTCGCCGATCGGGTCGGCCGAAAGGTCATGGTGGAGCGCTCCCTCCTCAGCTTCGTCGTCGTCATGGCGGCGATGGCGTTCGTGAGCGAGCCGTGGCACGTGTTCGCGCTTCGGGCCTTCCAGGGACTGTTTGCCGGCTACGGCGCGCTCACGCTCACCATGGCGGCCGATACGGCGCCACCAGACCAGATGGCCTATGCGATCGGGATCGTTCAGACGGCGCAGCGGCTCGGCCCGGCGCTGGGTCCTGTGATCGGGGGAACGGTCGCACAACTTGTCGGCCTCCGCCGTGCGTTCCTCGTCACATCGGCTTTCTACCTCGTCGCGGCCGTGCTGGTGTTCGTGATGTATCGGGAGCGCCGGATGGAAAAGGAGCGGTCGAGCGGCGCGGACGTTCGGGTCACGTTTCGGAACGTGCTCGCGTTCGAGAATTTCGTGCTGCTGATGGCGGTGGTCTTCGGGCTCCAGTTCGTCGATCGAAGCGTCGGTCCCATCCTTCCGCTCTATGTCGGCGAGTTGGGCACGCCCGCAGACCGCGCGCCGCTCGTCTCGGGGATTCTATTCTCGATCACTGCCGGCGCGGCCGCGCTTGGCAATCAGATCTGCGGCCACTTGCTGCGTCGATACTCGCCGCGCGCCCTGATCGCTGGCGCCGCCGCCGTGGGGTCGGTCGGTGCGCTCGTCTACGTGTTTGCGGGACAGACGCTGACGCTGCTTCTCGGAACGCCGCTCTTCGGAGTGGCGATTGGTCTGGCCACCACGGCCGCCTACACCGCGGCAGGCTCCGTCATTCCGCCCGCCGCACGGGGCGCAGGTTTCGGGCTCCTGACGACGGCGTCGCTCACCGGCCTTGCATTGAGCCCGATATTGAATGGGATGCTGGCGTCCGTGAGTATCCGGGCGGTCTTCCTGCTCGACGCGACTGCGCTACTCGCGCTCGCAACCCTGGTCCGAAGGCTGATGGTGTCATCGCCGATTGCCCCCGCGAGAGCGCCGGCGGCGGAGGAGTTATGAGGGGGACAGGCACCCTAAGGGGACAGGCACCTTAAGGTGCCTGTCCCCCTGTGCAATTCCTGCCATGATCACGTTGACGATCTCGCCAGATCGGCCGGACCCGCAGGTCGTGGGGGAGGCGGTGACGCTGCTGCGCGCGGGCCGGGTGCTGGCGTATGCGACCGACACGCTCTACGGCCTCGCGGTGGACCCGCGGCGCGAAGATGCGGTCGAAAGGCTCTTTGTCCTCAAGGGCCGCGACGAGCGCACACCGATACCGTTGATTGCCGCGGACCTCGCGCAGGCGCAGCGCATCGGCGAGTTCGGCGAGCAAGAACTGCGCCTGGCGGAGAGTTTCTGGCCTGGACCGTTGACGATCGTCGTTCCCGCGCGACCTGGCCTCGCCGCGCGTGTTCTGGCCGGCGGCCGCACGATCGCCGTCCGCGTCCCCGCGCACGCGGTCGCGCGCGCGCTGGCTCGCGTCCTCGGCAGCCCCATCACCGCCACGAGCGCCAACCTGTCAGGACATCCGGCGCCGGCAAGTCTGTCGCAGCTCGATCCCGCGCTGCTCGACCGAATCGATGCGGTGCTCGACTCGGGACCCGCACCGGGTGGCCCGCCCTCGACGATCGTCGCCGCCACTGACGACGGCTTCCGGCTGCTTCGCGCCGGGGCCATCGCCTGGGACCGCGTGCTAAGATCCGCGACAGGGCCAGCGAGGACGGAGCGGCGCACTGAGATCGATGAACGAGCGGATGACGGCTAGAAAACGAACGCACCTGCCGGCGCAGCAGCCGTCCGACGCCAGGGAACGCGCCGCGCTCGTTGGGCTGTTGAGCGGGCCATCCCGACAGTTCGACGCGGAACATTCACTCGACGAGCTCGCAGGCCTCGCCGCCGCTGCCGGCGCCCGCGTCGTCCTCCGAGTCCTGCAGGAAAGGCCCAGGCCCGACCCTGCTACGTTCCTGGGCAGCGGAAAAGCAGAAGCGCTCGCCTTGTCGTGTGACGAGGTCGACGCCGACGTCGTGATCTTCGACAACGAGCTCAGCCCCGCTCAGCTTCGGAATCTGGAAAAGGTATGCGATCGGAAAGTCGTCGATCGGACGCAGCTGATCCTCGACATCTTCGCTCGGCGAGCGCGAACCCGCGAAGGAAAGCTCCAGGTCGAGCTCGCGCAGCTCAAGTACTTGATGCCGCGCCTGGTCGGGTCGGCCGCAGCCTTGTCGCGGCTCGGCGGCGGCATCGGGACCAGGGGCCCAGGCGAAACCAAGCTCGAATCGGATCGCCGGCGCATCCGTCACCGCATCAGCGTGCTGTCGAAGGACATCGACGCCGTGCGGCGGCGGCGATCGCAGCTCCGCGAGCGCCGACACAAGGCGGCGGTCCCGATGGTAGCCCTCGTCGGCTACACCAATGCCGGCAAGACAACGCTCTTCAACGCGCTGACCGGGCAGGGCGCTGTCGCCTCGGATGCGTTGTTCGTGACGCTCGATCCTCTTATCCGCAAGGTGCGCTTGCCCGACCGCCGCGAGCTGCTCGTGTCCGACACGGTCGGTTTCATCGAGCGGCTGCCCCACCCCCTCGTCGCCGCGTTCCGGGCCACGCTCGAGGAAGTTGCAGCGGCCGATCTGCTGCTGCACGTGATCGATGCCTCCGACCCTGAGCGCGAACGTCATATGGAAGCCGTGCGCAGGGTGCTGGCCGAGGTCGGCGCCGGCGATGTCCCGACGGTCGACGTTTTCAACAAGTGCGATCGACTGGACCCTGTCGAGCGAGAGCGATTGCGGATGCTCTATCCCGCCGGCTTGCGGGTCTCGGCGATGAGCGGTGAAGGCCGCGACGAGATCATCGCCGTGATGGAAGCGCGACTCGCCCTCGATACGGCTCGCGTGACCTTCGAGTTCGACGGCTCGTCGGAGGCAGACCGCGAGCAGATCTCGCAGCTGTATCGGCTGGGACGAATCCTGCGGCACGTCGCCTCCGACGGTCACGTCTCGATCGAGGCGGACGTGCCGCGCCGCGTACTCGACAGGTTCGCTGCCGTTCCGGTACGGACGTCATGAGCTCACAGAAGGTCATCATCGTGGCACGCCACCTGCTCGTGCTGAGCCTTCTGGCCGTCGCCCCGGCTTGCGCCCCGAAAGCACCCGATCTCCCCGCGCCCGGCGGTGCTGCACGGTACCCCGACTTCATCTTTCCCGAACCGCCACCCGGCGAGCCCGGAACGCCCGCCGTCCTGGAACGGCACAACGCCGGCTGGTTGTGGCTGCAGGCTGGCGACCTGCGGGCTGCGGAGCGACACTTCGGCGCGGCTCTCAAGCTGGCGCCTTCGTTTTATCCGGCGGAGGCGGGTCTCGGGTACGTGAGTCTGGCGAAAAACGACCATCAGTCCGCGGTGTCGCACTTCGAACGCGCGGTCCGAGCCAACCCGCGTTACGTCCCAGCGCTCGTTGGCCGGGGGGAAGCGCACCTTGCCCTGGGCGAACGCGACCGTGCGCTGGAGAGCTTCGAAGCGGCAGTCGCGGCCGATCCCGATCTCACGGAGCTTCGAAGCCGCGTGGAGGTGCTGCGCTTCCGCGGGCTGCAGGACGACGTGGCGGCGGCGCGGAACGCAGCTGACGCGGGACGGTTGGAAGAGGCGCGGCAGGCCTACAAACGGGCGCTCATGGCCTCGCCTCAAAGTCCGTTTCTGCTCAGGGAACTCTCGTCGATCGAACGACGAATAGGGGACCTCCCGTCGGCCTTGCAGCACGCGCAACAGGCCGCGCAGCTGGAACCGACCGACGTCCGCACCCTCACGCTCCTTGCCCAGCTCTATGAACAGCAGGGAGATCTCGACGCTGCTGTGAAGACCTACGAAGCGGCGGCCGCCCTCGAACCGAGTGACGAGATCGACACACGCATCGAAGATCTGCGCGAGAAGCTCGTCGTCGCCGGGATGCCACTCGAGTTCCGGCAGATTGAAACCTCTCCGGCCGTGTCGCGCGCGCAACTGGCCGCACTCTTCGGTGTCCATCTTGGGGACCTGATCAAGCGCTCGCTCTCCCAGAACCCGGTCGTGATAACCGACGCGAGGGCGAGCTGGGCGGAGCCGTGGATCATGGAAGTGACGCGCGTCGGTGTGATGGAGGTCTACGGCAACCACACGTTTCAGCCCGGGGCGGTCGTCCGCAGGTCCGATCTCGCCCTGGCCACCAGCAAGGTCCTGTCGCTCATCGCGGCCGAACAGCCCGCGCTCGCTGCCTCGTGGCGGACCGCGCGCCGGCGTTTCCCCGATGTCTCTGCGGGCCACCTGGCCTATCCCGCTGCGTCCCTCGCGGTCGAGGCCGGCGTGATGCGCCCACTCGAAGACGGCAGTTTTCAGCTGGCACGCGCTGTGACTGGATCCGAGGCCGTTGCAGCCGTGAAGAAGCTCGAGGACCTGGCCGAAAGCCGCGGTCGATGAATCTCACGGCTGCGAATCAGCTGACAATTCTCCGGATGCTTCTGATTCCGGCGTTCGTGATCCTCCTCCTGTACGGATACCGGGGGTGGGCGCTGGTGACGTTTTTCGCGGCTGGGATTACGGATTTGTTCGACGGGCTGATCGCCAGATGGACCGGCCAGAAGACCACCCTCGGCGCCTGGCTGGATCCCATGGCGGACAAGCTGCTGCTGGTGACGATGTTCGTCATGCTGACCCTGCCGGGGATCGGATCGGCCAACCGGTTGCCGTTGTGGTTTACCGTCCTCGTGATCAGCCGCGATGTGGCGATTGTTGCCACCGTGGCGGTCGTGAACCTCGCGGTCGGACCACGCACGTTCCGGCCATCCATCTACGGCAAAATCGCCACGGCGGTCTACATCCTGACTGGTGTGGTGACGCTCTATTTCAACTACCTGGAGCGCGAGTCGATGGTGGTCACGACATTCGTCTATGCGTCGCTGGCCATCACGCTCGTCTCGGCCTTTCACTACCTCGGCCAGGTCGTGAGGCTGGGACACTAGGAAATGCTGAATGTTGAAGGCTGAATGCTGAAGGCTGAATGTTGAAGGTTGAAGGCTGAAGGTTGAAGGTTGAAGGTCGACGGGTCACGCAGGAAGGATTGGGTTCATGCTCGAGGCGTTCAAGAAGGGGCAGGGCAATTCGGCGGCGGGTGAGCTGCAGGGGCTGATCGCAAGCTCGAAGGAGGAGCGCGCGGCGCTCAGCACCATGCTCACGCAGCTCCAGCTGCAGGCCTCGAGGTTGACGGCGGCCGGCAAGGCGCTGCAGAACGTCGACGCGCTCGTCACGCGTGCCAATGAGCGTCTGGAGCACCTCACCGAACGGATCGATGCGGCCGAGTCGAAGGCGCACGTGCTGGATGAAATCGAGGCACGGGTCGAAGCGCTCATGGCAGGCGTCAGGCGCGCCGAGAGCGACGCCGCACACCTGACCGCACCCGACGGAAAGCTGATGCAGCACCGCCAGGCCATCGAGCAGCTCTCCGCGCAAGCGGCTGAAGCCCAGGCCAGCCTCTCGGCCCTGAAAGACGAGCGGGGCACGGTTGAACAGGTCAGGAAGGCGATTCGCAAAGCCGCCCAGGAATCCACTGACCTCGGCAAGCGGACGAGCAGTCTTGGATCGCAGCTCGAGGAGATCGAGCGGAGCTCCTCGAGCGTGTCGGCGGAGCTGACCAGGATTCGCGACGCTTCCCAGGAGGCGCAGGGCAGGGCGGCAAACGCGGCCGAGATGGTCCAGAACGTCGAGAGGCGGCTCGAGTCAGTCGCACGGCTGCAGCACGAAGCCGCGCACGCCGAGGAGCACATTGCCGGATTGCAGGACCTTGCCCGGCGGGTGTCACAGCAGATCAACTCGCTCGAGCACCAGAGAGCCACGGTCGAACGCGCCGTCTCCGAATCGAACCGGCTGAGCGAGATGATCCAGGGCATGGAGGCCCAGATCCATGGCCTCCGGGAGGCAGCGCAGCACACGACCAGGGCGGAGGAGCTCGTTGAACGGGCCGAGCGCGCTACGCGCGACATGGCCGCAACGCTAGAAACCGGGATCCGCGCGCGCGACGAGTTCCTTGCCGAGATCGAACGGCTGGAACAGGCCCGTTCGTCCATTACCGAGCTGGTGCGGCTCCAGACCGACCGCCTCGCGGCCGGCGGACGTGAAATCAGCGCGATGGACGACCGCGCGAAGCAGCTCGAGGCCTCGATGGGTTCTCTGCGCCGGCTGGTCGATGGCCTGCTGGCGCGGGACGCGGAAATCATGGCGATCTCGTCCCGCGTCGGTCAGCTGTCGCGCGAAATGCAGGAAACGGCCGGACGAGCCGAGGCCGTGCTCGAGAAAGGGCAGGCGCTCGAATCTCTGCGTTTGTCTCTCGAGCAGGTCGACGAGTTCGCCCGCGCATCAGCCGGACGGCAGGAGTCGGTCTCGGCGCTCGCCGAAGACGTCGAGAAGCGGGTCGAACGCCTGACCGCCGAGCGAGCGCGTGTCGACGAGCACATGAAGGCGGCCGAAGAGCAAATGCTGCAGCTGCAGAACAGCACCAGGGCCGCGGACGAACGTCGCCGGGCCCTGGCCTCCACGGACGAACGGCTGGGCATCTTCCAGGGACGGCTGGCGGAATTGCAGTCGCTCACCGCGGAGGTCGAACGGCGGATTCAGCAGGTGGCCAGCCGCGAGGCAGCAGTCGATGCCGTCCGGCAGCAGGTGCAGAGCATTCACGAGATCAGCGCGCAGAACCGCGCAGATCTCGAGTACATCGAAGTCCATCGCGGCGAGATCGACGGTATCAGGGAGCGTATCGATGCACTCGTGGCTTCGATCGGGGTGAGCGAGGCCCAGCTGTCAGCCATCCGGAACAACAAGCCGATCGCCGAGGGCGTCGAGGGCCAGTCGGATGCGATTCTGACCGTGCTCGAGGACGTTCGCACCAGGGTCGAGGCGCTCTCCGCCGAGCGCGCCACGACGGAGACCGCGCTCGAGAGTTGCGGCCGGCTGGAAGCGATGATCCGCGAGGCGCACACCACGATGGAGGGGCTGCAGGCCGAGCGCGAGCTGGCCGAGCGACTCCAGCGAGGCATCCGGCAAGCGCGCTCGAAGTCCGGCGACGCGACGGACAAACAGAAACAGGCCAGCTAGGCGTGGAGCTTCGCCCGGAAGTACGCGAGGGTGTTCCGGAGGCCTTCCTCCAGCGAAACCTTGGGTTCCCATCCGAGCAGGGTCCGGGCCCGCGTGATCTCCGGCTGTCGGACCTTCGGATCGTCTTCGGGAAGGGGCCGGTGCACGATCCGGCTCGGTGAACCGGTCAGCGTCAGAATTTCCTTCGCGATCTGCTCGATCGTCATCTCGTGAGGGTTGCCGATGTTGACTGGATCGTTGATATCCGATTCCATCAGCCGCAGCACACCCTCCACCAGATCGCTCACATAGCAGAAGCTGCGGGTCTGCTGGCCCGTCCCGAAGATCGTGATCTCCTCCCCCCGCAGCGCCTGGCTCATGAAGGCAGGAATCGCGCGCCCGTCGTTGAGCCGCATCCGCGGGCCGTACGTGTTGAAGATCCGCACGATTTTCGTGTCGAGCCCGTGATACCGGTGGTAGGCAGTCGTCATCGCCTCGGCGAACCGCTTGGCCTCGTCGTAGACGCCGCGCGGGCCGATGGGATTCACGTTACCCCAGTAGGTCTCCTTCTGCGGATGCTCGAGAGGATCGCCGTACACCTCGGACGTGGAGGCGAGCACGAATCGCGCGCTCTTGGCCTTCGCGAGCCCGAGCGCCTTGTGCGTGCCGAGCGCGCCCACCTTGAGGGTGGGGATCGGCAGTTCGAGATAGTCGATCGGGCTCGCCGGACTGGCCCAGTGCAGCACTGCATCGACGGGCCCCTCGACGTAGACGTAATTGGTCACGTCGTGCTTGAGGAAGAGGAAGTCCCGGTTCGCAAGGTGCGCGATGTTCTCCGTGCTCCCGGTCAGCAGGTTGTCGATGCCGACGACGGCGTAGCCGCGATCGAGCAGCGCCTCGGCGAGGTGCGATCCGATGAAGCCGGCGGCGCCCGTGATGACGACTCTGGGCATTTTGGGCAGGATCAAACAGAAGTCTGAAGGCTGAAGGCCGAAGCTTGAAGGTGAAGGTCGACGCCTTCAGGCTTCAGTATGCGTGCTTCTGAATTCCTTTCAGCACTGTGAGCCACATGATCTTGATGTCGAGGCCGACCGACCAGTTCTCGATGTAGTACAGGTCGTATTCGATGCGTTTCTGCAGCGACGTGTTGCCGCGCCAGCCGTTGACCTGCGCCCAGCCGGTGATGCCCGCCTTGACGCGGTGCCGCGCCATGTAGCTGGGGATCGTCTTCGCGAAGCGGCTGATGAACACCGGCCGCTCCGGCCGCGGGCCGACCAGGCTCATGTCGCCCAGCAGCACGTTGATGAGCTGCGGCAGCTCGTCGATGCTCGACTTGCGCAGGAAGCGCCCGATGCGGGTCACGCGCGGGTCCTCGTGCAGCTTGAACAGCGGGCCGCCGCCCTCCAGGTCGTTCTGCTCGGCCAGCGCGAAGCGCTGCGCCTCGGCGTCCTGGACCATGGTGCGGAACTTGAAGATGTGGAACTCCGAGCCGGCCCGGCCGTGCCGCAGCTGGCGGAAGAACACGGGGCCCTTGCTGTCGAGCTTGATC
>DASTBU010000115.1:0-22152 GCA_035711845.1 Vicinamibacterales bacterium | reverse complement strand
CAACGCCGTCAGTCCAGACAACGCCATCGGTCCAAACAACGCCATCGGTCCAGACAACGCCATCGGTCCAGACAACGCCATCGGTCCAAACAACGCCGTCAGTCCAGACAACGCCATCGGTCCAAACAACGCCGTCGGCGTTGACCGTGGAGGGTCCGAAGATGCTTGATGTTGGCGCGAGTCCGCTCCAAGCAAGAGGTCGGTCGAGGCCCGGGACATGTCCAACAGACAGACCTGAGAGCGAGACGAGAATGCCGCTGATTTCCTGCAGCTCGCCGGCTATGCTCGAGGGCGTGACGTGCCCCTGGCTCGCCAGCCCCACGGCGGCGGCGATGTTCAGACTGCCCGCGCCCGCTTCAATCAGCCCGGCGTTGGCGACTCGGGAGCTGGTCAGCTGCAGCAGGAGCTTCACCTCCGCCGGGCGCAGGCCGGGCGTGGCTTCGAGCAGCAGCGCGGCCGCGCCGGAGGCGACCGCGGCCGACATGCTGGTGCCGCTCATCTCCATGTAGCTCGTCGCACCGGCGGCCACTACGACGCGATCGGGGTGCGCAGCCGCCAGTTGCGATTGGAACGCGGCGGTCGCGACCAGCCGGTTGCCCGGCGCCACGATCTCCGGCTTGAGCACACCGTCGATCGCCGTGGGCCCGCGCGAGCTGTAGGTCGCCATGATGTCGTCGGAGCGCACCGCGGTGCCGCGCGCGTTGAGCGCCCCCACCGTCAGCGCCGCCGGCGAGTTGCCCGGCGAGACGATCCCGCCCACGACCGGCCGGCCGTCCTCCGTCTTGCCGAAGTTGCCCGCCGCCGCAACCACGAGCATGCCCGCGTCGGTGGCGCGCTGTACGGCCTGGCACAGCGGATCCTCTGTGTAGGACTCGAACACCGGATGGCCCAGCGACAGGTTGAGGATGCGGATGTTGAAGCGGCTACGATGCTCGATCGCCCAGTCGATCGCCTCGATCACACTGCTCGTGCTGCCCGAACCATCGTCTCCAATCACGCGGAGGTTGATGATGTTCGCGCCCGGCGCAACGCCCGCGCGCCCGCCGGCGGCCGAAGCCGCGATGATCCCCGCCACGTGCGTGCCGTGTCCAAACGCGTCATTTCCGTCGCGGCCCTGCGACCCCGTGAAGTCGACGCTCGCCACGACGCGACCGGCCAGGTCGCGATGGATCGCCACCCCGGAGTCGATGACCGCGACGCCGATGCCGCTGCCCGTGTAGCCGCGAACGCCCTCCAGCACCCCCGTCCACACCTGGTCGGCGCCGATCGCCTCACTCGTCGCCGCCATCATCCTGCGGACCGGAACGTCGCCCGAGAGGTGATCGACGTCGGGGTCCTGGCTCAACGCGTCGAGCTGCCCGCCCGTGACCTCGAGGACCGCACGACCGCGCAACTGCTTCTTGATCTGCGCGCCGTAGCGCAGCGCGAGCGTCTCGATTTCCTGCGGACTGCCCGACACGATGACGCGTGTCGGTCCCTGGTCGCCTGACGAGAGGCGCTGGGCGAGGTCCCGGGAGAGCCGCGCCCGCCCCGGTCCCGCCTCGGTTGGTGTGGTCAGAGCCAGCGTCAACGAGGCGGTGGCAGCCACCAGAACCGCGCCGCGGCGAACAGCACTCGAGAGAAATCTCGACATCGTAGGGGCCCGCGTAAGTAACTGAGTTGCTTGGGGAAGCTAACGATGGCCGCTGAGGCACGCCACGTGCCACCCCCGACAATTCGGGCCGGACCTTCAATGGAAGAGTTGGTTCACAGGCCTCGATAGGACTCTTTGGTGCAGAATGGTTGCACTCGCGGATCGCATCGACTACCATGTGCACACCCGAAAAGCCTCGCGTCGACGGAGGGCAGCCAACAACTTGGCCGCCCGGTCGAAAAGCTGGCGACGGGTAGCTCATACCCGCGCGAAAGGCCCGGAAACCGCGCGTTTGCGACCGGCCAATCCATTGGCCACCCAGGTTCATTTCTTGACCAGAGCCTTCAAAGCGCTCCTCGTGCTCGTCGTCATCGCCGCCCTGGGATGGGGGGTCTGGCGGGTGGCGTCGAGGGGGGTGGGCAGCCCTACGCCGGCGGAAAAATCCGCGAGAATCTCACCTGGCGGCGAGCTCGTCGCGTCGCTCCGATCGGACCCGTCGACCTACAACCGATACGCGCCCGACGGCGCCAGGGCGGCGACCGAGCTGCTGTCGCTCCTCCTTCATGCCCGGCTCGTACGGGTCAATCGCTCGACCGACGATCTCGAGCCGATGCTCGCCGAAGGCTGGACGCGATCGGACGATGGGTTGACCTATACGCTGCGGCTCCGACACGGTGTACGGTTCTCCGACGGGGCGCCGTTTACGTCGGACGACGTAGTTTTCTCGTTCCGGGCGGCGTACGACGAATCGCTGAAGAGCTCGATCGGGGCGTCGATGCGAGTGAACGGGAAGGCGCTCGCCGTGTCCGCTCCGGATCCGCACACCGTGGTGCTCGGCTTCCCCGAGCCGTTCGCGCCGGGGCTGCGCCTCCTGGACAATCTCCCGATTCTGCCGAAGCACCGCCTCGGTTCTGCGCTCGAGGCTGGGCGATTTGCGGAGGAGTGGGTGCCCTCGAAGCCAGTCACGGACGTGGTCGGCCTCGGACCGTTCGTGCTGGTGGAGCACGTGTCCGGCCAGCGGGTCGTACTCGAGAGGAATCCGCACTACTTTCGGCGCGACGCCCAGGGCCAGGTCCTGCCGTATCTCGACCGGCTCACGATCGCGATCGTGCCGGATCAGACCGCCGAAGGGCTGCGCCTCGAGGCGGGCGAGATCGATCTCATGTCGAGTGGCGAGATCCGCCCCCAGGACTACTCCGGGTTCAAGCGGAGCGCTGAGAGCGGCGCCATCCGGCTGATCGAGGCGGGCATCGGCCTCGACCCTGACTTCCTTGCGTTCAACCTGACGCCGTCGCCGGCCCGTGACAAACAGCGGGCGTGGCTGCGCCGGCGGGAGTTCCGCCAGGCGGTGTCGTGGGCGGTGAGCCGACAGGCGATCATCGACACCGTCTATCTCGGCGCCGCCGTCCCCATCAGCGGGCCGGTCACGCCCGGTAACCGGACGTGGTTTGACGGGGACCGGCCGGCACCGGGTCCCGATCCGGCACGCGCGCGCCAGTTGCTGGCTACCCTGGGCCTCCGGGACATTAACGGCGACGGCAGCCTCGAGGACCAGCGCGGCGCCGCCGTGCGGTTCTCGATCATGACGCAGGCGGGACACAACCGCGAGCGCGTCGCCACCGTCATCCAGGAGCAGCTCCGGCAGGTCGGTGTCGCCGTCGAGATCGTTGCGCTCGATCCCGGCGGACTGTTCACGCGATGGCAGGCCGGGGACTACGACGCCATGTATTTCGGGCTGCAGTCCAGCGTCACAGACCCCTGGCTCAACTCCGATTTCTGGTTGAGCTCGGGCGCGTATCACTTCTGGAACCCGGCACAGAAGACGCCAGGAACTGCATGGGAGTCCCGCATCGACACCTTGATGCGCGACAACGCGGCCGTGCCGGATCTCGGCCGGCGCCGGCAGGTATTTGCCGAGATCCAGGGGATCTTTGCCGAGGAGCTCCCGTTGGTTTACTTCGTCGCCCCGCGCCTGATGCTGGCGACCTCGCAACGCGTGGTCAATCCGACACCGGCGCCGCAGATTCCGCAGCTGCTGTGGAGCGCGGACACGCTCGGGGCCGCCACATCGCGCTGACCGCGCCGTGTAACGGCGGACGCCGCTGGAGCCGAAAGCGAAATCGTGCAGCAAGGCCTTGTTCGCTTCGTCCTCCGTCGTGTGCTCGTAGCGGGCCTGATGGTGCTTCTCGTTTCCTCGGCAGCGCTGCTCCTCGTCCGGCTGGCGCCCGGAGATCACCTGACAGGCTTCGAAGTCAGCGCCGAGGCGGTTGCCGCGGAGCGCGCGCGGTTGGGACTGAACCGCCCGTTCGCGTCTCAGTATGCGGACTGGCTCGCCCGCGCGGTGCACCTCGATTTCGGTGAATCGCTCAAGTACCGGCGGCCGGTTCGGGAACTGATCGGCGAGCGCGCGGGCAACACGGCGCTCCTTGGGCTGAGCGCGCTCGTCATCGCCACGCTCCTCGGCATTCCGGGCGGCGTCTTGACAGGCAGCAGCGAGGGACCGGGAGCGTGGCTGGCCGGCGGGCTGTCTATCGTCCTCCTGTCGCTGCCGCCCCTGGTGATCTCCCTGGTACTGCTGCTGATTGCGTCGACCACCCGCTGGTTCCCCGTCGGCGGATTCGGCGCGCTGCCGGCGCAGGATGTCGGCGACACGGTGCGGTACCTGCTCCTTCCGTCGCTGGCTCTGGCGCTGCCCATGTCGGCGGCCCTCGAGCGGCTGCAGTCGCAGGCGATGCGCGAGGCGCTCGCGGAACCGGCGGTGCTGAACGCCCGTGCGCGTGGCTGCTCCACGGCTCGCGTGGTCTGGCGGCACGCGTTCCGCCTCTCGCTCAAGCCCGTGCTGGCGCTCTACGGCGTGTTCGTGGGCACGGTGTTGAGCGGATCGTTCGTGGTCGAGATCGTGATGTCGTGGCCGGGTCTCGGCGCCTTGATGTACGAGGCGCTCGTCGCTCGCGATCTGTATCTGGTCGCGGGCTGCGCGGCGACCGGTGCCGTGTTCCTGGGCGCGGGCATCCTGGCATCCGACGTGGCGCTGGTGATGGCCGACCCGCGCGTGGCGGACGGGCGGTGACCGTATCCGGGTTCCGGAAGGCCGGCGCAGCGATCCTCGGCCTGATGGTCATGCTGGCGGTGGCGGCCGACTTCGTTGCGGTGAATCCGCCAGCCCGCCAATTCTCTGACTTCGTCTACGCCCCCCCGATGCCACCGCGGATCGTCGATGGGAATGGCCGGTGGCGGCTGCCGTTCGTCTATCCCCTTCGCCTCGACAATCGTCTCGAACGACGGTTCCTCGAAGACCGGGAGCACCCCATGCCGCTGCGAATGATGCAAGGCAGCCTGGTGTCGGCTGATTCGCGGGCGGGAGGGCCCTGGTTTCCGCTCGGCACCGACGCGCTCGGGCGGGACGTGCTGGCCCGCCTGGTGTCCGGCGCGCGCCTCTCGCTTGGACTGGCCTTTCTGGCGGCTGCGGGCGCGCTGCTGCTGGGGTCCGTGGTGGGCGCCGTCGCCGGCTATGCCGGCGGCGCTCTCGACGAGGTGCTGATGAGGGTCGCCGACTTCGTGATCGCGCTGCCGGCGATCTACGTCGTGCTGGCCCTGCGGGCCGCCGCGCCGCTGGTGCTCACGACCGCTGAGATTTTCTGGATCATGGTCTCGGTCTTCGTGCTGGTGGGTTGGCCGATCGCGGCCCGAGGCGTGCGAGCGGTCATCTCCGCCGAGCGCGCGCGCGAGTACGCCGAGGCCGCCCGCGCGGCCGGGGCGACCAGCGCGCGGTTGCTGCTGCGGCACCTCCTGCCGGCGACATGCGGTCTGCTCGCCGCCCATGCCACGCTCCTCGTTCCCGCCTTCATCCTGGCCGAGGCGACACTTTCGTTCGTGGGGCTCGGTTTCGGGGAGCCTGCGGCGAGCTGGGGGCTCATGCTGCAGGAGGCGGGGCGGGGGCGCGCGCTGGCCGAAGCACCGTGGCTGCTTGCGCCCGCAGGAGCGATTGCGTTGCTGGTCCTGGCTGTCAATCTTGTCGCTCCAAGAGCCATATCCGAAGTCAGTGCGCTGGGGCGATCTTACAAAGCCCACTTGTAGAACCACTTACAGCCTGTTTCACATTGTGTTCCAAACCTGCACTTATGTGACACTTTTGAACATTCGAACAAGCTACGTGTTTTCAAGCACTTGCGCGCTTACACCGGCGCGATTACAACGTTGTATGTCCCGAAACGGGCCATAGACTCGCGTCACTGCCGAAGATACCATTTCAGTCATTCAACCCAAGTCTTTTGTAATCAGTCGTTTCTCCTAACCTGCCCAAGCCCGGCCGGTCTGGCCGTCGCCTTGCTCTGCCGTGGCGTGTCTGGCAGGTGCGTCCACCTGCCTGGGGCCCGCGCCCGGGAGCAGCGCACAGATGGATATCTCGATTCGCCCGGCACTCATCGAACACGAAGCTGCGTCGCACGCGTGGGTGCCGGCTCGCGAAACGGACTGGCGGCTGCGCTTGCCGACCGTCGGCGGGTCGGGCGTCACGCTCCGGGAGTTGCGGCCTTCGGACGCTCCCGCCTTGCTCGAGTTGTTGAGCGTCGGCGAGGTGGCCCGGTTCATCTCTCCACCTCCTACGACGGTGGACGGATTCGAGCGCTTCATCGCCTGGGCGCTGCAGGAGCGGAGCGCCGGGCGCTACATCTGTTTTGGCGTGGTGCCGGAGGGGATGGACACGGCAGTCGGCATCTTCCAGATCCGCCAGCTCGATCCCGACTTCGGAACGGCGGAATGGGGCTTTGCCCTCGGGCGCACCCTGTGGGGCACCGGCGTGTTCCTGGCGGCTGCGCGGCTCACTGTGGACTTTGCGTTCGACACGCTCGGTGTCCATCGCCTGGAAGCCCGCGCCGCTGTGGCGAACGGGCGCGGCAACGGGGCGCTCGCCAAGATCGGCGCGGTGAAGGAGGGGGTCCTCCGCCGCAGTTTCCTGCGCAACGGGGAGTACTACGACCAGGCGCTCTGGTCGATCGTGCGCGACGACTGGCGCCGGCGCAGGGCGGCGGGCCCGGCGGCGATCCACTGACGCTAGTGAACTGACGAACACCCACCGCTCGGACTCCGAGCGGGTCTCGATAGCAGCGACTGCTGACCACTTCTGGCGAACCCGGAAGGTATGGGAAGGACGATTCCGATGTTGTTTCGACGGCGAGAACTCTCATGGATTGGCAGGCTCCTCGCGTTTGCCTGCCTGGCGGTCATCTCCACGCCTGCCAGCGTCTCGGCGCAGCCCGGGCAGAAGCTCGATCGGGCTCTGGGACGTCGCGCTGACAACCCTGGGGGGCGATCACGCGCGATCGTGGTGCTTCAGCCCGGCATCGATCCCTCCGAGCACATCTCGCAGCTTGGCGGGCGGCTCGTCAAGCGGCTGAAGCTGATCGATAGCATCGTCGTCGAGCTGCCCGACGCCCAACTGCGAAAGCTGGCCGAGCACGGCAGCATCGTCAGCATCCACGCCGATCGTCCCATCAGGGGTCACGCGGGCCGCTCGGCTCTTACGACCGGTGCCCGCGCCGCGCAGTGGCGATTCGGGTACGACGGCGCCGGCGTTGGCGTGGCGGTCATCGACTCGGGGATCACCAGTTGGCATGATGACCTGACATACAACGGCTCGTCGACTGCGGTGCGTACCAGCGGATCGCAGCGCGTCACCGCCTTCGTGGACTTCGTCAACGGCCGTGCGACGCCGTACGACGACAACGGACACGGCACGCACGTCGCCGGCATCATCGCGGGCAACGGCTACGACTCGAGCGGTGCGAGAGCCGGCATCGCGCCAGCCGCCCACATCGTCAGCCTCAAGGTGCTCGACGATCGCGGCATGGGGGTGATCAGCGATGTCATCGCTGCGCTCGAATGGGCGGTGACGAATCGCGCGGCACACAACATCCGGGTGATCAACCTGTCTGTGGGCGCCGGGGTTACGGAGTCCTACGAGACCGACCCGCTCACGCGTGCGGCGAAACGGGCGGTCGAGGCAGGCATTGTCGTGGTGGCGGCGTCGGGCAATCTTGGCCGCACGAGCGACGGCCGGACCATCTACGGGGGGATCGCCTCTCCCGGCAACGCCCCGTGGGTCCTCACGGTCGGCGCTTCCGACTCGGGCGGCACGGCCTGGCGCTTCGACGACGTGATTGCGCCGTACAGCTCGCGCGGCCCGGCGCGAATCGATTTCATTGCCAAGCCGGATCTGGTGGCGCCGGGGACCGGCATCGTCTCGCTCAGCGATCCCACCAGCGCCTTCTACACGAGCAAGGCGGCATATCTGGTGAGCGGAACGAATGGGAGCGGATACAAGCCGTATCTGAGCCTCACGGGCACCAGCATGGCGGCCCCCATGGTCTCGGGCACCGTGGCGCTGATGCTCCAGGCAAATCCTGCGCTGACGCCGAACCTGGTCAAGGCTGTCCTTCAGTACACATCGGAGGAGCGCAACTACGATCCCCTCACGCAGGGCGCCGGCTTCCTGAACAGCTACGGCGCGGTCGAGCTCGCGAGGTTCTTCGCCAGGCCGTCCTGGGGTCAGACCTATCCGATGTCGTCCATGTGGAGCCGGGACATCCTCTGGGGCAACCATCGCCTGTCCGGCGGTGTGATCTCGCCCAGCGCGAGCGCCTGGGGCCTGAACGTCGTCTGGGGCACTGCCCGCGACACCCAGGGGGAGAACATCGTCTGGGGCACGGTCTGCGCCACCGAGAGCTGCGAGAACATCGTGTGGGGCACCAACATTGTCTGGGGCACCAACATTGTCTGGGGGACGAACATCGTCTGGGGCACCAACATCGTGTGGGGCACCAGCCTCGACGGCGAGAACATCGTCTGGGGCACGGCCGACGGTGGCGAGAACATCGTCTGGGGAACCGCGTGCGGGCGTAATAACGACTGCGAAAACATTGTCTGGGGGACCAACATCGTCTGGGGGACGGCGGCCGACGGCGAGAACATCGTCTGGGGGACGAACATCGTGTGGGGGACGAACATCGTCTGGGGGACTGCCCTCGACGTGGAGAACATCGTCTGGGGCACGACGCTGGACCTCGAGAACATCGTCTGGGGCACGAGCGACAGCGGCGAGAACATCGTGTGGGGCACGTCGGGTGGCAGCGCACCGATGTACGACGACCCGTGTGGAGCGGGGGACGATTACAGCAACCTCTCGTGGGACGTCGTCATGGGCTCGGCGGTGGCCGCGCCGGGAGGGGGGCTGTAATGGAGAAGATGCCCTTCGTCGATTCCGAGTCGATCGCCGACGTCAACGGCGTGATTGCTGCGGCGCAGCAGGTCACCACGAGCGACTGGAGGCAGAAGCTGCCGGTGCTGACAGGATCGCTCGCCACAATGCGGGAGCTTCGCATTTCGGACGCGCCGGCGCTGCTGGCGATGTTGTCCACGGAGGAAGTCGCCCGCTTCATCTCGCCGCCCCCGACGACGGTCGAGGGGTTCGAGCGCTTCATCGCGTGGGCACATCGCGAGCGGGCAGCGGGTAACTACATCTGCTTCGCGGTCGTACCGCACGGCATGGATACGCCTGTCGGCATCTTCCAGGTCCGCCAGCTCGAGCCGGGATTCGGCACGGCCGAATGGGGCTTTGCGCTCGGATCGGCGTTCTGGGGAAGCGGCCTCTTCGTCGACTGCGCCCGCAAAGTGATCGAGTTCACGTTCGATGCCGTGGGCACACACCGCCTGGAGGCCCGGGCGGCGGTATCCAACGGCCGCGGCAACGGCGCACTGCGGAAGATCGGCGCGACGCAGGAAGGCGTGCTGCGCAAGTCGTTTCTCCGGAATGGGGAGTTCCTGGATCAGACGCTCTGGACGATCCTCGACCACGACTGGCAGCGGGGCCGCACCCCCGCCGGCGCCAGCGTGCACTGAAACCCCAGCCCGTCCAACTCTCGACCAGGCCAGGAGCGCGATTCCGTCGCGTCCTGGCCTTTTCTGATTCTCGCTCTCGGCGTTCGCTCGTCCCCCCTGTAATCTGCGATCTGCCATCCGCGATCTGCAAACTGCGATGTGCAATCTGCAATGGGCCACCAGTTGACTTCCCCCCCTCCCCCCGGTACGCTCCGGCCGATGACGTTCGATGCCGTGTTTCCGCCGATGGCGACGCCATTCAGGGCGGGCGAGATTGACGGAGCCGGAATCCGCCGCAACGTCGAGCGTTGGATGCGCACGCGGCTGGGCGGCGTCGTGGCGCTCGGTTCCAATGGCGAAGCGCCGCTGCTCGACGAGGACGAATCCGATCGCGTGATCGACGAGGCGCGCCAGGCGATGAGTGCGGGCCGGCTGCTGATCGCCGGCACCGGGCGTGAGTCCACCCGCGCGACCATCGCTGCCTGCGCCCGGGCTGCCCGTCTGGGGGCGGACGCCGTACTGGTGCGGACGCCGTCGTACTACAGAGGACGCATGACTGCGGACGCGTTCGTGCGTCATTACGTCGCCGTCGCCGACGCGTCGCCCGTTCCCGTCCTTCTCTACAACTACCCGGCCGTCACCGGCGTGAACCTTGCGCCCGAGACGGTGGCCCGTCTTTCGGAGCACTCCAACATCGCCGGCGTGAAGGAGACCGGAAGCGACACGGCACAGGTGGCGGCATTTGTGGACGCGTCTCGAGCGGAATTCGCCGTGATCGCCGGGTCTGCTCCCACGTTCTACGCTGCGCTCTGTGTCGGGGCCCGCGGCGGGATTCTCGCGGTTGCCTGTGTCGTTCCGGAGATCTGCGTGTCGCTGCACGAGCACGGCCGCGCCGGACGCCATGCGGAGGCGCGCGCGCTTCAGGCGCGGCTGACACCTCTCGCCCGGCTCGTCACGAGCGGCCACGGGATCCCGGGGTTGAAGGCCGCCATGGAGCTCGCGGGGTTCGTGGGCGGCGAGCCCCGGCCGCCCCTGGCCCCGGCGTCGGCCGGCGCGGTCGCAGAGATACGCGCTGCGCTCGCGGAGCTGCAGTCGTCCGCTCTGGTGAAACAGTGATCGTCCCCCCAATGGACGCGTTCACGTTGAGAAGAGTCGCCGGTGCGGGCCTGCTCCCCGCTGTCCTGATCGTCTCGCTCGCGGCATGCGCCACCAATCCCGTGACCGGCAAGCGCGAGCTCTCCCTGATGAGCGAGGCGCAGGAGATCCAGATCGGGAAGGAGATGGACGTCCAGGTCCGCCAGGAGATGGGTGCCTACGACGATCCCGCGTTGCAGCGCTACGTCCAGGAGGTCGGCCAACGCCTCGCGCGCTCGTCCGAGCGTCCGAATCTTCCGTGGCAGTTCGCAATCGTCGACGTGCCGGCGGTGAACGCGTTCGCGCTGCCTGGTGGGTATATCTACCTGACCCGCGGAATTCTGCCGTTTCTCGACGATGAGGCGGAGCTCGCGGGCGTCCTCGGACACGAGATCGGACATGTGGCGGCACGGCACGCCGCGCAGCAGTACACACGCGCCACGACCACCGGCATCGGGCTCACGCTGCTGAGCATCTTCGTGCCGGAGGCCCGGCCCTTCCAGGGGATTGCTGAAACAGCGTTCAGCGTCATGTTCCTGCAGTACGGACGCGACGACGAGTTGCAGGCCGATCAGCTCGGCGTGGGCTATGCGGCACAGAACGGCTGGGATCCGTCCGGGGTCGCGGGCATGCTGAACACGCTCGCACGGCTCGACGAGGCCAGCGGCAGCCGAAAGGGTGTGCCGAACTGGCTCTCGACGCATCCCGCTCCCGCCGATCGCGTTGCGCAGATCCAACCCGCGATCGATCAGGCCGCAACGAAGCTGCCGGGTGAGCCGGTCGAGGCGAGGGCGAAGTATCAGGACGCCATCGATGGCATCATCTTCGGTGACAGCCCGAGCGAAGGGATCGTTCGCGGCAATCAGTTCCTTCACCCCGTCCTCCGTTTCGGGATCACGTTTCCCCAAGGCTGGGAGATCCAGAACACGAAGACGCAGGTGGTCGCCAAGGCTCCGGAGCAGCAGAAGTACGCCCTGCTGCAGCTCGTTCAGAACCCGCAGGGCTCGATCGAGCAGGTCGCCCGAAACAGCATGGCGAGCTCCGGCTGGCGCCACGCGGGCGGGCAGCGCGCCGATATCAACGGCCTCGACGCCTACGTCGGCACCTATCAGGGCAACATGGAGGGCCTCGGCAGCGTCGTCACGCTCGCCGCCCACATCGTCCACCAGAAGAACGTCTACGTTCTTGCGGGGCTGGCGCCCGCCAACTCGTTCGAGTCCGCGCAGCCGGAGTTCGCGCAGACCATCCGCTCGTTCCGTCCGCTCTCGGCTGCCGAGGCCGAACGGATCCGGCCGAACCTGGTGGATCTCTACACGGTGCGGCAGGGAGATACGTGGGAAGGGATCGCCAAGCGCACCGGTGGATTGATCAAGCCGGCCACGCTCGCGATCATGAACAACTATCAGCCCGGCGAGCCGCCCCGTACCGGCGATCGCATCAAAATCATTGTCGAGGGTTGAAGGGCGGTGGGCGCGCGGCCGGCGCGGCCCGACGCGCCGCATCATCGGGCGGGCCGCTGCGGGCATTCTCGCGATCGCCTTTGCGTGTGGTGCGTACCTCTATCTCACGCTGCCTGACGTACGCGTCCTGCGCACCGAGAATCCCGAAGAGACTGCGTTCATGCGGATCCGGGCGGACGAAGCCAGGCGCCGGGGCGAGAAGCCTCGACGGATGTACCGGTGGGTCGGCTATGGACGCATTTCCGCCAATTTGAAGCGCGCGGTCCTCGTGGCGGAGGATGCGGCGTTCTGGACGCATACGGGCATCGACATCGAGCAGATCAAGGAGTCGATGGAGATCAACATGGAACGGATGGAATTCGCGCGCGGCGCGAGCACGATTACGCAGCAGCTTGCGAAGAACCTGTATCTGTCCCCCTCGAAGAACCCGATTCGGAAGGTCCGTGAGCTGTTGATCGCGCGCCGCCTCGAGGTCGAGCTGACGAAGCCGCGGATCCTCGAGCTGTATCTGAACGTGATCGAATGGGGCGACGGCATCTACGGCGCCGAGGCTGCCTCTCGAACGTATTTTGGAAAGCCGGCGTCGGCGCTCGGCGCCGATGAATCGGCACTGCTGGCCGCGGCGATTATCAACCCGCGCGTGCTCAATCCGGGCGCGCCCACCGCGCGGCTGCGCAGGCGGCAACAGATGATTTTGCGGCGGATGGGCGCCGTCACGCCTCCGGCCAACGCGGCCGCACCGTCCGGGCCCGGGGCGCTGCCCGCGTCTGAAGGCGTGCCTGCGGTTCTGCCTGGACAGGCGTTACCGCCCACGACATTACCGGGCGCTCCCGTCAAGCCGCCCGGCGGACGATGACGATTCTGGTCGCGCGCTCACGTTCCTGTAAACACCGTAATCTCGGCTATTAAAGGGCGATCTGTTCACCTTGACAGACCCACCCCCCACTCCTTATAGTCGCATCACACAGCATCACAGCTCCCTTTTTGATGCGACAAGGACGCGTGCCGGAGAACGTCTGCCTCCGGCCGTCGTGTGTCGGCATGATCAACTACACGCAGCGCATCGCGCTCCTGATGGAGGACGCCGTGCGCAGAACGCCACAGCTCTCGTTCATCGATCTCTCGGAAGTCCTCGTGTTCGGCAGGTTCGGGCGGTCGGAGGCTGAGGGAGCGTTCGCCACCTGCCACTGCCTGACTCTTCCGGAGAGCGAGCCGGGCTACTATTTCTGGCGCGATCGGAGCACCGGGCAGCTGACGCGGCGATCCGAATGGTTCGTCACGAAGTCGCCGGTGGTGAAGCTGGGGCCGAAGACGATCAAGTATCTGATTTCCTTCGTCCTGCCACGGTACTGCGATCAGAGCCTCGAGCGCTCGCGAAAGGCCGAGTTCTACCCCGGTGCCGCACCCTGGCTTGCCAAGCTCGACACCATTTTTCACGAGCTCTACCACATCGATCCCGACGAAAGCGGCATTCGACGGTTCGTTCGCGCCGACGGCAGCGACTCGATCCGATCGCACGGGCCTCACTTCTACGAAGAGGTCGCGCACATGGTCAGGTCGTACCTGGCCAGCTCGCCGGACCCGGCGCTCTACGATTTCCTGCAGCACGACTTCTCCGGTCTCAACCAGCGCTTCGGCGGCGTTGTCGCCACCACCTTTCGCAACTTCCCGTCGTTTCCGCAGCGGTACATGGAACCGCTCGACATCGCGCCGCCCGACCAGTCCGTTCGGGTCGAGCCGATCAAGCCGCTGACTCAACCGGTCCTCTACACGGAGAACGACCTGCACGTCCGTCAGTTCACCGACGACAAGACCCGGCGGCTCACGCGCAAGAGATACCGCGCGGCGTAATCCACGGCTGAGGGCTGAAGGGCTGCAGGATCAGCGAAGGCGGCGTGCCCCGGCGAAGCGCCGCCGCCAGTAGCTCGATTCCAGGTGTTCGACCCGGACGCTTCCCCGCGAGCTCGGGGCATGCACGAACTGCTGGCCCCCGATCGACAGGCCGACGTGCGAGACGGATCGACCGTCGGTCCGGAAGAAGACGAGGTCTCCGGCGGCCAGCGCGTCCGGATCGACGCGGATCCCCTCGCGAAACTGCTCTTCGACCGTCCTCGGCAGCGCCAGGCCATGCTCGGCGAAGACGTACCAGATGAACCCGCTGCAGTCGAAGCCCGAAGGGTCGGCGCCGCCGTTCCGGTAGGGTGCTCCCCGCAATTCGAGCGCCGTGGCGGCGATGGCGTAGCCCTCAGCCGCGGTGTCGCGGCGGCCCGCCGTCGGCGCGGTGGCAGGCGCCCGGTCCCCGGCTGCCGGAAACGGACGGGGGACGGCGCCGGTGGACGCGCATCCCCCGAGCCAGCCGGCACAAATCAGGACTGTGCAAAACCTGAACATCCGAGGCGCCACGATCATATCGAGCGAGGACAGCCGAATCATCATACACGCCATAACCTGCTGCAAACAATCCTGTTACGCGGCCGATACCTTGACACATCCGGCGGCATCGGGCACAATAACTCAGGCTTTTATGGAGCAGACGCTCCTTCTCAACGCGACGTACGAGCCCCTCAAGGTCGTCCACTGGCAGAAGGCGATCACGCTCTGGTGCCAGGGGAAGGTCGAGGTTATCTCTACGTACGAGAGGGAGATCCGGTCCCCGTCCTTCAAGTTCAAGCTCCCTTCGGTCATCCGCCTGCTGCGGTTCATCCGGATCAAGCGGAACATCGATTACGTACCGTTTTCACGTGCGAACATCTACGCGCGCGACGATCACTCGTGCCAATACTGTGGGAAGGTGTTCGCCACGTCGGATCTGACGTTCGATCATGTCGTGCCGGTCGCCCAGGGCGGCCGTAAGGACTGGGAGAACATCGTGACGTGCTGCATTTCCTGCAATCGCAGGAAGGGCGGCCGCACGCCAGCCGAAGCCCGGATGCACTTGATCAGGATGCCGAAACGGCCGGAACGGGCGCCGGCGGTCCGGATCACGGTCGGCCTCAAGAACGCTCCAGACAGTTGGCGGGACTACTTCTACTGGAACCTGCCGCTCGACGAGACGTGATCGAGCGCTCGTGCGCATCGGTTCCCCATTGTCTTTTTCGCTGTCGACTCGTCAATTCCCATGACTACCGCAGCGCTCTCCCGCATCAGCGGGGTCCATCCGCTGTGGGCCGTAGAGGGTGGGCGAGTCACGATTTCGGGCGACGGGCTGCTGAGCGACGAACGGCCGCCTGAAGTACGCGTCGGAACCATTCCAGCCAGGGTTGCCTTCGCCTCCCCTCACGCGGTCACCGTGATCGTGCCTTCCGGACTGGACGGCGGCCACACGCCCATCCGGCTCGAAAGCGCCCCGGGTGAAACGGCCTACGTCGAGGTGGGCGCGCCGATTGCGACCGGGCTCCACCTGGTCGACAATCCGGTCTTCGATCCCGACGGCAATCTCTACGTGACGTTCAGCGGGTCCCGCGGACAGCAAGCCACGGTTGCCGTCTACAGGGTGCGGCCAGACGGAACCCGTGAGCCCTTCGTCACCGATCTGCCCAATCCGACGTCGCTGACGTTCGGACCGGATGGATACCTGTACGTCTCCAGCCGTTTCGACGGGAATGTCCATCGCGTCGGGCGCGACGGGAGCGTCACGATCCATGCGACGGACCTGGGCGTTCCGTGCGGGATTGCGTTCGGGCCGGACGGGAATCTGTTCGTGGGGGACCGCTCCGGCTCGATCCTCACCTTCGTCGATGGCCGTGTCAGTCAGGTCGCAGCGATTCCGCCCAGCGTTGCGGCGTTTCATCTCGCGTTCGGCCCCGATCGCGCGTTGTACGTTTCGGCGCCGACGCTTTCCTCTCGCGACGTCATCTACCGGGTCCTGCCCTCAGGCGCCGTCGAAGAATTTGCGGCGGGTTTCGGCCGTCCGCAGGGGCTCGCCTTCGATCGCGCGGGCTCGCTGTACGTCGTCGATGCCATCGCCGGGGATGCCGCGCTCTTCAGAATCAGGCTCGACAGGCCCCACGAGAAGGAGCGCATCCTGTCCGGTGGAGCCCTCATCGGGCTGGCGTTCGACGGCGAGGGCCGGATGGTCGTCGCGTCGAACGACACTGTCTACCGCTTCGCTGCAACGGCCAAGCCGCCGGCTGCCTGAGCCGCCCCCCCGACCCGGGAGTCAACTGGCCGGCTCGACCGGGCGCTCCGGCGGGCGGCATCGATCCCCCATGCTAAAATCGTCGTTTTGGGAATTCGGGGAAACTCCGAGCAGTCCGTATGGCGCACGACTGGATCGCGGTGCGCGGCGCGCGCGTCCACAACCTCAAGAACATAGACGTCGATCTCCCGCGCGACCGGCTCGTGGTGATCACCGGTCTGTCGGGCTCGGGCAAGTCGTCGCTGGCCTTCGACACCATCTACGCCGAGGGCCAGCGCCGGTACGTGGAATCCCTCTCGTCCTACGCCCGCCAGTTCCTCGAGCAGATGGAAAAGCCCGACGTCGATTTGATCGACGGGTTGTCTCCTGCCATCGCGATCGAGCAGAAGACGACCGGCTCGAATCCCCGCTCGACGGTCGGAACGGTCACCGAGATCTACGACTATCTTCGCCTTCTGTTCGCGAACATCGGCGTCCCGCATTGCCATCTGTGCGGACGAGAGATCGCCTCGCAGTCGCTGGAGCGGATCATCGACATGGTGATGCTCTCGCCTGGCGAGGAACGCATCAACGTGCTGGCGCCGATCGTCCGCGGGCGAAAGGGAGAGTTCAAGAAGGAGCTTGCCGCGCTGCGAGCGCGCGGTTTCACGAAGGTCCGTGTGGACGGCCAGTCCCGCTCCCTGGACGAAGACATCAAGCTGGACCGCCGGCGGAACCACACGATCGATGTCGTCGTGGACAGGCTCATCCTCAAGCCTGGCGTCGAGCGCCGGCTGGCCGAGTCGGTCGAGATTGCGCTCGGACTCGCCGCCGACGTCGTCGTCATCAATACTCTTGACGGCGGGGACCGGCTTTTCTCGCGGCGCCTGGCCTGCACATACTGCGGCGTCAGCATGCCGGAAATGACGCCCCGGGCGTTCTCGTTCAATTCACCGCACGGCGCATGCCCCGAATGTCAGGGGCTCGGCGCCGTGTACGACTTCGATCCAGCCCGAATCATTCCCGACGAGTCGTTGTCGCTCCAGGATGGGGCAATCGCACCGTGGGCGAAGGGGGATCGCAAGCTGGTGCGCGAGGCGCTGACGATCCTCAGCAAGACATTCGGTATCGATCTCGCGCTCCCGTTTCGACGGCTGCCGCGCAAGGTTCGAGACATCCTCCTCTTCGGTGCGGGCGCGTCGGCCAGGCGGCCCGAGGCCCGGACCGGTCGTCAGCGCAAGACACGACAGGCGGATCCGTTTGGCGCCGGTTTCGAAGGCCTCATCCCGAACTTGCGACGCCGGTACGACGAAGGCACGTGGATGGAGCAGGAGGGCCTCGAGCCGTATCGCGCGCTTCGGCCCTGTCCTGCCTGCCAGGGCGAGCGGCTCAAGCCGCAGAGCCGCGCGGTGAGGGTCAAAGGCAGGACCATGTCCGAGTACGTGAACCTGCCGATCGCCGAAGCGGTCGCGCTCGTGGACGGGCTGGAGCTTTCGGATCGGGAGACTCTGATCGCGAGCCGCATCCTGCGTGAGGTCAGGGACCGGCTGCACTTTCTCAACGACGTGGGCGTCGGATACCTGACGCTCGGCAGGAGCGCCGCGACGCTCTCGGGCGGAGAAGGCCAGCGCATCCGTCTCGCCACCCAGATCGGCTCCAACCTGACCGGCGTGCTCTACGTGCTCGACGAGCCATCGATCGGCCTGCACCAGCGGGACAATCGTGCACTGCTGTCAACGCTCGCGCGTCTGCGCGACCTGGGAAACACCGTCGTCGTCGTGGAGCACGACGAAGAGACCATCCGCACGGCCGACTACGTCGTCGATCTCGGCCCGGGCGCGGGCGAGCACGGGGGCCACGTCATTTTTCAGGGAACGCCGGGACAGCTCCTGGAGGACGGCGCGGGGTCGCTCACGGGCGCTTATCTACGCGGAGAGCGTTCGATTCACATGCCGAAGACCCGCCGGCCGGCTACTCGCGGCGATATCGTCATCCGGGGCGCGCGTGCCAACAACCTGAAGGACATCGACATCGCGATCCCGCTCGGCGTGCTGACCACGGTGACGGGTGTGAGCGGCTCGGGCAAGTCCACCCTGGTGAACGAAATCCTCTACCGCGCGCTGGCGCGCTTGCTGTACCGGGCCGCCGACGAGCCGGGCCCGCACTCGACAATCGAGGGCATCGAGCTGCTCGACAAGGTCATCCAGATCGATCAGTCGCCAATCGGCCGGACGCCGCGGTCGAATCCTGCGACGTATACCGGGTTGTTCACGTTTATTCGTGAGCTGTTCGCGATGCTTCCCGAGGCCAAGGCCCGCGGCTTCAGGCCCGGCCGGTTCTCCTTCAACGTAAAGGGCGGGCGCTGCGAGGCGTGTCAGGGTGATGGCGTGATTGCCATCGAGATGCACTTCCTTCCCGACGTATACGTGACGTGCGAGCAGTGCAAGGGAAGGCGTTACAACCGCGAGACCCTGGAGATCAGGTATCGGGGCAAGTCGATTGCCGACGTGCTCGACCTGACGGTGGATCAGGCCCTGCCGCTCCTCGAGAACTTTCCGCCCATCGCCACCAAGCTCCGGACGCTCCAGGATGTCGGGCTCGGTTACATCGAGCTGGGTCAGTCGGCGACGACGCTCAGCGGCGGCGAGGCCCAGAGGGTCAAACTGTCGAAAGAGCTGTCGCGCAGGGGGACCGGAACCACGCTGTATATCCTCGACGAGCCGACCACCGGGCTCCACTTCGAGGATACGCACAAGCTGCTCGACGTCTTGAACAAGCTCGTGGATCAAGGCAACACGGTTGTCATCATCGAGCACAATCTGGATGTCATCAAATCGGCCGACTACGTCATCGATCTCGGCCCTGAAGGCGGAGAGGGGGGCGGCCGGATTGTTGCGCGAGGGACTCCTGAGGAGGTCGCCCGGAGCCGAGAATCCTTCACGGGGCGGTTTCTGTCCGGCCTTCTCGGTCCACGGAAGGTGCAGGCCGCCTCGTGAGGACTTGATGAGGAATGCAGCCGTTCTTTCCATTGTGGTAAAATCGCCACACTCTCGGAATTCGAGGCTGTGGTTCGACAGCCACAACCGCGGGTCATCGGCCCGGTTCTACACCCGTCATTTTGTTCTAAAGTCACTTACCATCAACAGTTTACGTGCAGGTGAGTTTGCCGGCTCGAGCTGGCAGGAGATTTGCTGAGCTCGGATAGGCCCCCATCCGATCTGAGAGGTCATGAACGCGCAGCGCACCCTCCGCCGACCCGTTTCCTGCACCGGAATCGGTCTCCATTCCGGGAACAAGGTCACCCTGTCGCTGAAGCCGGCTCCAGCGGATCACGGTATCCGGTTCCAGCGCTCGGATCTCGGTGGTTTGGAGATCCCAGCCACCGTGACGCACCTTGGGGGCATCCAGTATCAGACCGGCCTGACGCGCGAGGCTGTGTCGGTGGAGACCGTCGAGCACCTGCTCGCGGCGCTCACGGCGCTCAGCATCGACAACGCGATTGTCGAACTGAACCACCCCGAAGTGCCGATCATGGACGGCAGCGCGGCGCCCTGGGTCTACCTGATTCTGAACGAGGCCGGCGTCAAACGGCTGCCGACCCCGCGCCGGTACCTGAAAGTCCTGCGTCCGATTTCGCTGACGCAGGGAGACAAGCGGATCGCGCTCTATCCCTCGGAGCACTTCAAGGTCACCTACAGCATCAGCTTCGATCACCCGCTCCTTCGTCACCAGTCGCGGACGATGCGGATCACGGAAGAGACCTTCGTGGAGGAGATCGCTCCGGCGCGTACGTTCGGCTTCCTCAAGGAAGTGGAGATGTTGCGCCAGCGCGGTCTCGCGCTCGGCGGCTCGCTCGACAACGCGATCGTCCTGGGCGAGACCGGCGTGCTCAACAACGCGCTGCGCTTCGACGACGAGTTCGTGCGGCACAAGATCCTCGACGTCATCGGCGATCTCTCGCTGGTGGGGCACCCGGTCGTGGGTCATCTCGTTGCCCATCGGGGCGGCCACGCGCTGCACACGGCGTTTGCCGCAAGGATCCTGGAAGAGGCCGACGCCTGGCGCCTGGTCGAAGCGCCGGCCGACGCCGCTGTCCTGCCGGTCGCTGCCGGCGCGCGCGCCAAGGCCACGGCGCGGCTGGCGAACTAGCCTCTAGACTTACGATTCAGCCTCCCAGATGGCCGCCAGGCGGCTCACATTGCGATTCAGGTGAGTTGACGTGCACGCGGGTCCTGGCGCTCGGCTGCTCCAAGTGTCGAAGCGTGACCTCAGGTGGACCTTTTTCCCGCGATTCATTTGAGTTGACGCTTCGACGCGGGTGGCGCACGGCGGGGCGCCTCGGCACCCCAGCGTGCAGAAAACGCACGCCGGGGGCCCCGCCCCGCCCGCCGCGCAGGCGCCACAGCCGTGACAAGCGCTTTGGGCGCCGAGGACGGGTGGGGCTGCCGGGCGCCAGGACCCGCGTTCATGCCAACTCAAATGAATCGCGGAGAATCGCGGTACTAGTTCAGATCACGATTAGCGTCTTCGTCGTGGTTGGCGAGCCGCACGACTCGAACCAGTCGATTCCCTCGCTCACCAGATCGAACTTCAGCGCGTAGCGGCCCGTCTCGGGCGGCGCCGTGAGGCGCAGCGGCACGTCCGTGCTCGCGCCAGGTGCGAGTGTGGACGGCAACCAGGCGCGCTCGAAGTCGCGGTCGATCACGAGTCGGTCCGGCCGGCACAACTGCGCGCCGAGGCGCACGAGTCGGCGGCCGTAGCTCGCCTGCGCCGGGAAGGCGCGTGTCGAGAGGTTCGTGACCGTGGCCGACAGTTCCAACGGCCGGCCCTTTCTCGCGATGAGCGGCAGTGCACCCAGAGGTCCCTTCACATCGATCCGGGCGCGCGGCGTGGCGCCGGGGATCGCGTTGCCGAGGTTGTTGTCGTCCCAGACCTCGTGCCTGATGGCCTCGAGGTCGGCGCTGCCGCGCACGAAGCGTCTCGAGTACATGTCCTCAGGGTGGTCGGTCAGCTCCCAGCAGAGCCGGTCCACGCCCATCCCGCCGGCCATGGTCCGCGCCAGCTGCATCTCCGCGTCGCTGTCGTTGTGCGTGAACAGGATGTAGCGCCAGTTGATGAATGGCACATCGCGGCCTCTCCGGCGCTTCTCCTCGGCGGCCGTGCGCAGGTGACCGATGGCCTTGTTGAAGTCTCCGCGGCGGCGGTAGATCGCGTAGGAGTCGGGTGTCGCGCCGTCAATCGAGAAGGTCACCTCGTCGATGCCGGAGTGCACGAGGCGCTTTGCCTGTTCTTCGGTGAACGCGAGGCCGTTCGTGCTCGTGTACAGGTACACGTGCGGGTAGCGCGCCTTGATGTACTCGCACATCTCGATCGCCCGCTTGTGCAGGAACGTCTCGCCGTAGTTGAAGAAATCGATACGCAGGAGCGACGGCGCGGCCTCGTCGACCACGCGCTTGAAGATCTCGAAGTCGAGCATGCCGGCGTGCCGCGTCCGGGTGATGCCCGTTTCTGGGGCGCAGCAGGCCTGCGCGCACGAGATGTTGCAGGCGGCCGTGCACTCGATGTAGAGGCGCGACGGCAGGGCGGAAACCTCGAGCGGCCGCTGCGGGGGCGCTTCGTCCTTCTCGAGGGGCAGCTTCAGCGGGCAGTCGCCGCAGAACTTCGATCCTCCGCCGTTGATGTCCCGCCTGAGGGACGAGGCGCGCTCGCCGGTCCAGACCGCGGAGACCGATTCCGCCTTTGCATCGCCGAGCACGCGCTTGCCGTACGGGTCCGCACAGCCGCACACGAGGCGTCCGTCGCAGAGGAGCACCATCGTGCTCCACGGCCAGCTGCAGGTGAAACGCGTGGCGAGGTAGTTGAGGGACATGCAGGGGATGGGCGGCTCGCGAGCCGCCCCTTCACTTTTTGGTCAGCTTCTTGACGTACGCGCC
>DASTBU010000114.1:0-43108 GCA_035711845.1 Vicinamibacterales bacterium | reverse complement strand
CCAAACCGGTGATTACGGTCGATCGCCAGGAGTTCAGGAAGAGGAACACCACGAGGACGGTCAGCGCCGCGCCCTCGACGAGCGCTTCCTTGACGTTGTCCACGGACTGCTCGACGCGTACGCCCGCGTCACGCACGATCTTCAGGGACACGTCTCCGGGCAGGCGCTGCTGGATCTCGGCGACCTCGCGCCGCACGTCGTCAGCCACCGCGGTGGTGCTGTTGCCCTTTGCTTTCACGATGTCGATCCCCACCGCCTCTTCGCCGTTGTACATCGCCGCGGATCGCTGCTCCTCGGTCCCGGCGTGGACGTTGGCGACGTCGCCCAGCCGGATGACGCGGCCCCCCTGCTCGGTGACGACGAGGTTCTTGAAATCCTCCGGCGATTCGAGCCGGCCGCGCAGCCGGATGGTTCGTTCGTCGAGATCGCCGGTGACGCGGCCGACCGGCGCGGCCAGGTTCTGTGTCTGGATGGCCTGCACGACCTGGCCGATGCCGACGCCGGAGGCCTGCAGCGCCGCAGGCAGGAGCTCCACGGTCATTTCGCGCTCGATCCCGCCCACCACGTTGACCTCGGCGATGCCCCGCAGCGCGCGAAGCTGGCGCGTGATGCCGGGATCGGCCAGCGCCGTCAGCTCCGCGCCGCTGAGACGGGTCGAGGACAACGTCATCGACACGATCGGCAGGTCCGCCGGGTCGAATCGCGTCAGGATCGGTTCTTCCATCTCGGGCGGAAGATCGTTGCGGATGGCCGAGATCTCGTCGCGGATCTGCTGCGTGGCCTCCTGCAGGTCCTTCTCGAACGCGAACTCCACGATCAACGTGGCGAAACCATCGAGGCCGGAGGAGTTGATCTGGTCGACCCCGCTGATGCCCGAGATCGCCTCTTCAATGGGCTCGAGGATCTCCCGCTCGACGTTCTCGGGCGACGCCCCGGGATAAGCAATCGCGACAGCCACGATCGGCGGCTGCACATCGGGGAACTCGTCGGTATCGAGATTGATCAGCGCGACGATGCCGAAGACGCTGAGCGCCAGCATCGTGACGATGGTGATGACCGGACGGCGAATCGCAAAATCGGAGATGAACATCGGTGTTACCTGTTGACCGTGACCGCTGTGCCCGGGGTCACGCTGCGCGCTGCCCCGGTGAGGACCATGTCCCCTTCCGACAGACCCGCGAGGATCTCGACGCGCTCGGTGTCGCGATCGCGAATGCCGACCCTGACATCGACGCGCTCCGCCTTCCCGTCGCGCAAGCGTGTGACGACGGGCGCGCCGCCCGTTTCGTCGATGGCATTGCCGGGGACGACGAGGGTGCGGCGTACTTCCGTTTCCACCCGTCCCTCGGCGTACAGGCCGGCGATCAGCCTGCCGCTCACGTTCGGAATGGAGACGAAGATCGGGACCTGCCGCGTGGCCGGATCGGCGACAGGGCTGATGCGCTCGATCCTGCCGCTGAAGGTCTGTCCCGCGTAGCCGCGAACCGTGAACTCCACGGGAATACCGGGTTTGAGCGCACCGATCTCGTCGGATCTGACGGAGGCCTCGAGCCGCATGCTCGATGGATCGATGATCGTGTACAGCGCGGTCCCCGGCGTGACCACGTCGCCTTCGTTCGCCGGCTTGTCGCTCACGACGCCGGTGAGGGGCGCCCGGACCACGGTGTCGGCCAGTTGCGCTTGAGCGGAGGAGAGTCGCGCGCGTGCCGCGGCGAGCTGCGACTGCGCCGTGGCGACCGCGTTCTGGGCGTTCTCCAGATCGCGCTGGGCCAGGGCGCCTCCCTTGACGAGAGTTTCCGTCCTCTGGGCCTCGCTCCCTGCGACCTTCAGCGCGGCTTCGGCCGACTCCACCCCCACCTTGGCGGAGGTCACCGCGTCACTCAAGTCGCGCGCCGCGATGCGGGCGAGCACCGTGCCCTGCGTCACCGGCTGCCCTTCCTCGAGTGTCATCTGCACGAGCGAGCCGCCAACTTCCGCGCGGACCGTGGCCTCGCGTGCTGCGCTCAGCTGCCCCGAGATGATCGGACCGGTCCGCAGCTCTTCGCGCTTCACCACCACCACGCTTTCCGCTCCAATCTGGATGGGCGCCGGTTCGGTGGCTTCCCTGGCTTCGTTGCCGCCGCAGGTCGCGGCCGCCAGCGCGGCAATCAACGCCCCGCAGCCGACCAGCCCTCTCCCTGATCTCCCCATGGTCTCCGTCCTCACGTGTCTCCAGCCCTTTCGTCTATCGACCCCCGCCTATCGCCCCCCGCCGCTCCCCGTAACCGCCTGCGCACCAGTTGCCCGAATCACCGGCGTCGGCGTCTGTGTCGTCGTCGGCTGCGACCTCTGGCCGTTCGACAACGCCCCGAGCGTCGGGGTCGTCGCGCCGAGGGTGCCGAGCGGCAGGTCGGGCAGGAGTGCGACGCGGGCCCGGGCGACTTGCAGGTCGCGTCCGGCCTGCGCGCGGGTGGCCTGCGCCTGCACCAGCAGGAGCCGCGCGTCGCTCAGCTCGAGCTGCGTCGAGACGCCCTCCCGATAGCGCAACTCGGCGATCTCGTACGCGCGCTGCGCCTGCTGTACCGTCCCCGCGCTGGCTTCCCACGACGCGACGGACGCCCGCAGCTCCTCGTACGCCGACTGCGTGTCCAGCAGCGCCAGCTCTCGGGCCTGCTGCAGCCGTGCCTGGGCGATTCGCGTATCCGCCTGGGCCATCGCTTCCTCGGCGCGCAGCCTGCCGCCGTTCAGGACCGGCACCTGCACGATCGCGCCGACGGTCCAGTTGCGGCGGAAATCGTTCGGGAAAGTCCCTGACGGATACGCGACCTCGCCGTAGGAGGAGGTGACGCTGATGGTGGGGAAGCGTTGCGATCGCGCGAAGTCCACCGCGGCCTCGCTCTGCCGGATGTTCGTCTCGGCCTGTCGTACGGGGGCACGGTCGATCGCTGGAATCGTGCTCTCGACGGCGAGCAGCACGTGCGATGCAAAGCGGGCGGGCGGCGCCAGCGTATCTCCCTCCAGCGACTCGGACAGCACGAGAGGTTCGGACTGAGGGATCTCGAGCAGCTGTTTCAACTGCAGCATCGCGATGTCCCGGTTCGCGCGACTCCGGATGATGACCGGCCTCTGGTTGTCGCGCGCGACCTGCGCCCGGAGCAGCTCGAACTCCGGCTGACTTCCCGCCTCGAAGGCGAGACGCGTCTGCTGATAGGTCGCGTCCGCCTGCTTGTAAGTCGCCTCAGCGATCACGAGCAGGCGCTCGCCGAGCGCGGCATCGTAGTACGCCTGTGTCACGTCGAGCAGAAGCTGCGCACGGGTCGAGGCGAGCGAGATCTCCGCTGACTGCCGGCCAGCGTTGGCGATCGACCGCTGGGCCCCGATACGGCCCCCGGAGAAGATGTTCTGAGAGAACGACAGGTTGAACCGATACGTGTTCTTCCTGCCGAACGGGAGATCCTCGAAATCGCCCAGCTCACCATCTGTGGTTGCGCCTGTGGCCCCGCAGTCCACCGCGCGCTCGAGCTCGGTCAGGCGCTGATCCGTACTGCCCGATGGATCAGCGACAAACGGCGTGCAGGCCGACGGGGTGCTGTCGAACAGACCCGAGAACTCGGACGCCAGGGCCCGGTCGTAGGACGCCGAAGCCGTCAGCTGTGGAAACAGGTCGCTCCGCGCGCGAACCTGATCGCTCGTGGCGCGGTCCACGCCCGCACGGGCGATGACCATCTGCTCGCTGCGAGCCTCGGCCAGTTCGAGGGCACCTTCGAGCGTCAGGACGCGCGGGGCGGGCTGTTGCCGGGCTTCGGCCCAGGGGACGCCTGCAAGGGAGAGGACCAACAAAAAGGCGGCAAAGTGTCGTAGATGCACAGTACGTCTCATAGCTTCATTCATTCCGGCGGCCAACCTTTGAGAGTAATACAGGAGGCAGGCGCGACGCGAGGGGCGTGAGGCCGGTCGGACGGATCTGAAGGTACTGACGGTGCGTGGGTGTCGCCGGTTCGGAGGCCCGGGAGGGCAAGCCGCCGGCTCAGCCGGCGCCTTGGTGGAGAGGCTTTTCCAGATTTATCTCTTGATCACACCCATGCCGCCGTTCCTGGTCCTGACCCTGATGAGCGGGCTGGCCCGCCCCGATGTTCTCCGCGATCTCGCTGGACAGTCGGCCCCGCACCGTGACGGAAAAGTCGATTTGCATCCCCGGTTGCGAATGCTCGCCTCGAGGCGCACCGAATACTGCTCAGGCACGCGAAGCTTCACGCCGCCATTGGTCGTTTCGACGTCGAGCCCGGCGCCCACCCAGGTGGTCCCCAGCCGATAAACGTGATCCGGCGCCAGGCTGGCCGCGTCTGTGGACGATCGTGGCCAGCGCCGAACCGGCCCCGCGCCAGCCTCGTATAAGCCCCTATGCTGTTCCAGGATCTCAGGTTCGCGGTGCGGACGCTCCGCAAGTCGCCGGGGTTCACGCTGGTGGCTGTCGTCTGCCTCGCCCTTGGCATCGGCGTCAACGCAACGATCTTCAGCGTCGTCGATGGCGTTCTGCTTCGGCCCGGGCCGTACCCAGATCCGGACAGCCTCGTGGTGTTGAACGCCACGAACCATCCTCTTGGCGTGACCCGCGCCGGCCTGTCCTACCCGGATTTCCGGGACTGGCGGGATGCGAACCGCACGCTGTCCGGCATGGCCGCCTTCACCCAGCGCAGCCTGACCATTGCCGATGGACGGACGGACCCGGAGCGTTACGACGGCGCGACGATTTCCTGGAATCTGTTCAGCCTCCTCGGCACGCCACCTGCGCTCGGCCGCGACTTCGGGCCCGAGGATGACAGGCCGGGGGCCGCACCAGTGGTCCTGCTCAGCGACGACGTGTGGAGGCATCGCTACAACGGGGATCCGTCGATTGTTGGCCGGGCGATTCTGGTCAACGCCACGCCGCACACCGTGATCGGCGTGATGCCCCCGCGCTTCATGTTTCCGGAAACGCAGCGGCTATGGGTCCCGATAGCGCCCTATCAGAACGAATCGCCGCGTCAGTCGCGATTCCTCGGCGTATTCGCCCGCCTCCGGCCTGGCGTCACCATGGAGCAGGCTGGCACGGATCTCACCGCCCTCGCGAGCCGTCTGGAAGCCACCTATCCGAAGGAAAACCAGTCGTGGTCGGCCCTCGTCCGCCCGCTTCGCTCGTGGATGGTTCCGCCGCAGGTCGAGGTCATGATGCTGGCGATGATGGGCGCCGTCACCCTCGTGCTGATGATCGCGTGCGCGAACGTGGCGAACCTTTTCCTGGCACGGGCGTCGGTCCGCCACCGGGAGATCTCGATCCGTTCGGCGCTCGGTGCGGGCAAGTGGCGGATCGTACGTCAGCTGCTCACGGAAGCGATGGTCATCGGGCTCATCAGCGCGCCGCTCGGAATGCTGGTCGCGTGGGTGGGCATCCGCCTCGTCGATCGAGGCATCCCTCCCGATTCGGTCCCGTATTTCATTCACTGGAGCCTCGACGCCCGATCGCTGGCGTACACGGTCGGCATCTCCATCCTGACCGGGATCGTCTTCGGCATCGCTCCCGCGCTGCAAGCCGCACGGTCCAATCTTCAGGAAAGCCTGAAGGAGGGTGGGCGCGGCGCGGCCGGCAGTGGCCGCGCCAGGCTCCGGAGCGGGCTGGTCGTCGCGGAAATCGGCATGTCGCTGGTGCTGCTGGTCGGCGCCTCGCTTTTCGTGCGCAGTTTTCTGAACGTGCAGGACAGCAGCGCCGGTTTCGACACCTCGCCGTTGATGACGATGCGGTTCTACCTGCCGGGGAGCGCGTACGATTCGCCCGAGGCGAAAGCGCGGCGCACCGAGGACATCGTGCGCCGGGTCGAAGGGCTTCCCGGTGTGCAGGCCGCGTTCGCCTCGAACTTCATCCCTTTCGGCTCGGGCGGCAGCGGCGGAACCGTCCAGGTGGAGGGCCGGGCCGTCGAAGAGGGGCAGGCGCCGCGCATCACCTTCATCGCCGCGTCACCCCACCTCCGCGGCACGCTCGACGTCGCGCTGCTGCGCGGGCGTGACCTCACCGACTCCGAGGAATTCACGCGCACTCCGGTCGCCCTCATCAACGAGACGATGGCGGAGCAGTTCTGGCCGCAGGAGGATCCGGTCGGCCGCCGGTTCCAGTTTCAGGGGGAAGGCGAGCCGGAGTGGTTCACGGTGGTGGGGGTGATCGGGGACTTCCGGCACTTCCAGGGGGACAGCGACAGGCCGATCTTCCCGTCCGCCTACGTGCCGTATTCGCTCGACCCCGCGCTGAACACGGGTCTCACCATCAGGGTCTCGGGCGAACCCTCCCGCATCACCTCGGCCGTCCGCGAGCAGATTCGTCAGGCCGACGTCGCGCTGCCGGTCTTTTCGATGCAGACGATGGAGAAGCTGAGGCAGCTCAACTTCTGGCAGTTCCGGCTCTTCGGCTGGATGTTCTCGGTGTTCGGCGCGATTGCACTGCTGCTGGCTTCGATAGGCGTGTACGGCGTGCTCTCCTACTCTGTTTCGCAGCGCGTGCAGGAGGTCGGGGTGCGTGTGGCGCTCGGCGCGGAGCGCGGCGACGTGCTGAAGCTGATCCTCGGCCATGGCATGAAGCTGGCGGGGCTGGGCATCGTGCTGGGGATGATCGGCGCGGCCGGCGCCACGCAGTTCATCGAGTCGATCCTCTTCAACGTCACGCCGACCGATCCAGTGAGCTTCGGCGGCGTGGCGCTGTTTCTGACCTTCGTAGCGCTCCTGGCGAGCTACGTCCCCGCCCGTCGCGCGATGGCCGTCGACCCGATCGTTGCCCTGCGCAACGAGTGACGGCGACCGCTGACCGGGCGTGCCGACCTGCATTATCATGTCGGCACGTTCGTGCAGCTCGATCTTCCGTTCCTGCGCGCCGACACCTCGCCTGGCGGACCCCTCACCCCGCAGACCACGCCCGGCCGGGCAAGGCCTGTCCAGGAGCGGGTCGAGTTCGTCAGAATGCGCCGCGCGCGCCGTTTCATCCTCCGGGTGCGGCCCGACGGCACGCTGCGTGTGACCGTTCCCCGCGGCGGATCCCGGCGCGAGGCGCAGGCGTTCGTCGAGAAGAGCGCCAGGTGGATCGAGCGCGAGCGCCGGCGCGTGCGCGCGGAGCATGCTCCCGTGGAGTGGCACGCCGGCTCGGAGATTCTGTTTCGCGGCGTCACCGTCACGATTGCGGCGTTCTGCCATGGTGACGGTTACGTGATCTCGTACGGCAATCGACGGCTCGCGGTTGCCTCGCTGACGAACCTGCGGGATGTCATCGAGCGCGATCTGCGGGAGCTGGCGCACGCCGAGTTGATCCCGCGCCTCCACGAGCTGGCGGCGGCCCACGACCTGCGCGTCGGGCGGGTCACCATCCGGAACCAGCGGTCGCGGTGGGGATCCTGCGCGCGGACCGGCAACATCACGCTGAACTTCAGGCTGATGCAGATGCCCGTCAAGGTCCGCGACTACGTCCTGATCCACGAGCTGATGCACATCCGGCAACAGAACCACTCGCGCCGCTTCTGGCGCCTGGTTGCCTCCGCATGCCCGACATTCCGCGAGAGCGAGCGGTGGTTGAGGACGATAGGGAGGGGGTTGTTTTAGTGTGCCACTTGTCACGTACGACGTGCGACGTGCGACGGTGCGACGTGCGACTTGTCACGTGCGACAAGTAACATGTTCACATCTCCCCACTGCACCGTTCGCCTCTGGCATCCGTCCGATGCGGATGCGCTGGTGCGCCATGCCAACAACATCAATGTGGCGAAACAGCTGCGCGACCGCTTTCCGCATCCCTACACGCGGGCCGATGCGGTTGCCTTCCTGCGGCACTGCGCCGCCGCCGAGCCGCAGACGAGCCTGGCAATCGAGGTGGAAGGCGAGGCGGCGGGAGGAATCGGATTCGTCCGCGGAAGCGACGTCGAACGGTTTTCAGCCGAGATTGGATACTGGCTCGGCGAACAGTTCTGGGGCCGCGGCATCGTCACCGAAGCGCTCACGATGGTCACCGAGCACGCGTTTCGCTCCCTCAATGTCCTCAGGCTGTTCGCGCTGCCTTTCGCCGACAACATCGGCTCGGCCCGCGTGCTCGAGAAGGCGGGTTACGTGCGCGAGGGCACCCTGCGCAGCAGCAGCGTCAAGTACGGAGCCCCCCGCGACCAGGTGATCTACGCGCGCATCAACGGGGCCTGGCGATTCGAATAGTCCTCCTTTTCGGTGTTCGATCGCGGGATTGCGCCTATCCGTCAGCGGACATGATCCGGCTTTCCTTCCAGTCCGCAGGGAACCGCTAACCCCTTAGGATCAAAGGAATCCACCTTCTCGTGGTGCCGGTACGATCCTCGCAAGACCATCCCGCCGTTCATCCCCCTTTTCAGGAGAAGCGCATGGATACGCTCGGCCAGGACGTTCGGTACGCGCTCAGGCGGCTCGTGAAAAGCCCGGGGTTCACGCTCGTTGCGGTGTTCACGCTCGCGCTCGGCATCGGGGCCAACAGCGCGATCTTCAGTGTGGTCGACGCCGTGTTGCTGAAGCCCTTGCCTTATCACGAGCCCGAACGCCTGGTCGCCCTCTATCACCTGTCAGAAGGCGGACGCGCTCCGATGTCGGGGCCGAATTTTACCGACCTGCGGAAGCTGAGCGACACGCTGACCGATGCCGCCGCTCTCTCGCGCTATCGCACGATTCTGACGGGCCGCGGCGAGCCCGTGCGCCTGGACGCGGCCGAGATCTCCGCCGGATTGTTCGACCTGCTGGGCGTCAGGCCGTTGCTCGGCAGGACCTTCAGCGACGACGACAACCAGCCTGGCAGGACCAACGTCGTCGTGCTCTCGTACGGCGCGTGGCAGCAGCGCTTCGGTGGAGATGGAGACGTGATCGGCAAGTCCGTTACGCTCGACGGCGTTTCCAAGGAGATCGTTGGCATCATGCCGCCGGGATTCTCCTACCCGGCAGACCGCGCTCTCTGGACCCCCATCGAGTACACCACCGCCTTCCTCTCGGGACAGCGAGCGTCGTGGTACCTGACCGTGGTCGGACGAGCGGCGCCCGGCGTGCCGCTCGATCGGGTCACGACCGAGGTGCAGACAATCGGCAAACAGCTGGCGAAACAATATCCGGACATGAACGAAGGCGTGGACTTCACGGCCATCTCCCTGCACGAGGCGACGGTCGGCAACATCCGTACGGCCGTGCTCGTTCTGCTCGGCGCGGTGGGGCTGGTGCTCCTGATCGCATGCGCCAACGTCGCGAACCTTCTGCTCGCGCGTGCCGCCGCGCGCGAGTCGGAGATGGCCGTTCGCGCGGCGCTCGGCGCGGGGCGCTGGCGCCTTGTCCGTCAACTCCTGACCGAAAGCGTCATCCTGAGCTTCATCGGCGCAGGCCTCGGCCTGCTGATCGCCGTCTGGGGCATCGAGTTCCTGATCGAACTCCGGCCGCAGGGTATTCCGCGCCTGGACGATGTCGGCGTGGACACCACCGTCGCGGTCTTCACGCTCGGACTGGCACTGGCGACCGGCCTCATTTTCGGAATGGTCCCGGCATTTCAGTCGACACGAACCGGCCTCGCGAGCACGCTGAAGGAAGGTGGACGGGGCGCGCTGACGAGCCGAAGCGGGGCGCGGATGCGCGGTGCGCTCGTGGTTGCCGAGATGGCCGTGGCCGTCACGCTGCTCGCAGGGGCAGGCCTGCTGATTCGCAGCTTCGCGAAGCTGGCGTCGGTGGACCCCGGTTTCCGCGTGGCGCAGGCGCTGACATTCGAGTTGACGCTGCCGGATTCCCGTTACCGCGACGAGGCACAAGAGGTGAGCTTCTTCGACCAGCTGCTGCCGCGGCTGCGCGCCATTCCGGGCGTTCAGGAGGCCGGAGCGGTGCTCTCGCTACCGCTGAGCGGAGCCAGCATCGTGCTCTCGTTCGAGGTGGACGGCCGGCCGCCGGTCCCACCCTCGCAGCAGCCGGCGATGCAGGTGCGCGTGGCAACCACGGAGTATTTCAAGGCGATCGGCATCCCGCTCGAGCGCGGCCGGTTGTTCGACGCGTTCGACCGCGAGGGCGCGCCGCCCGTGGTCCTCCTCACCGAGGCAGCGGTGAAGCAGTATTTCCCGAACGAGGATCCGATCGGCAAGAAGATCCGGCTCGGTTGGGGGCGTGGAGAGGGTAAACCGACGGCCGGCGGGGAAGTGGTCGGCATCATCGGGGACGTCAAGGACGCCGGACTTGCCGAAGCGGAGCCGCCACAGCTCTACCTCCCTTACGCGCAATGGCCCATTCATGGCATGAGCGTCGTGCTCGCGACGTCGGTTCCACCTGAATCTGTGGCGGAGCCTGCCCGCCGTGCGGTCTACGAAGTCGATCCGAACATGCCGGCCTCTAACGTGCGGACGCTCGACACACTCGTCGCCGCATCGATTTCGCAGCCGCGGTTCTACATGCTGCTCCTGAGCATCTTCGCCGGTGTCGCGCTCGTCCTCGCGGCTATCGGCATCTTTGGCGTCCTCTCGTACTCGGTTGCCCAGCGTACCCGCGAGATCGGCATCCGCATGGCGCTCGGGGCGAAGCGCGGAACGGTGCTCGGGCTCGTGGTACGGCAGGCCATGGTGCTTGCCGGGGCAGGAGTTGCCATCGGGATGGTGGCTGCGCATTACCTCTCCAGGATGCTGACGTCGCTCCTGTTCGCTACCGGGCCCGGCGATCCGCTCACGTTCGCCGCGGTCGCCGGCGTGCTGACGGGGGTCGCCCTGATTGCCAGCTACGTTCCCGCGATGCGGGCAACTCGAGTCGATCCGATTCTGGCGCTCCGCGCGGAATGAGGTTGGCCCCGACCATCCCGTACAATCTCTGAATGTCCTTTCCGGTCGCGCTTCGTGCCCTCCGCGCCCGGAACTACCGGCTCTTCATCTCGGGACAGCTCGTGTCGCTCGTCGGCACGTGGATGCAGACGGTTGCGCAGGGGTGGCTGATTTACCGGCTGACCGGATCGGCGGCGCTCCTGGGGCTCATCGGGTTTGCCGGCCAGATCCCGGTCTTCGTGCTCGCGCCGCTCGGCGGCGCGATCGCCGACCGCGCGAACCGCCAATGGATCCTCGTCGCAACGCAGTCCGCCATGATGGTCCTCGCACTGATGCTCGGGATCCTCACGCTGTTCGGGCTGATCGAAGTGTGGCAGATCTTCGTGCTGGCCTCGATCCTCGGTCTGGCGAACGCGTTCGACATCCCCGCCAGGCAGGCGTTCATCGTAGGGCTCGTCGAACGCGAGGACCTCGTCAATGCCATCGCGCTGAACTCCTCGATGGTGAACGGCGCGAGGGTCGTCGGCCCCGCCGTGGCCGGCATCCTCGTCGCAACCGTCGGCGAAGGCTGGTGCTTCCTGCTGAACGGCCTCAGCTACGTCGCGGTGATCGCCGCGCTGCTGCGAATGCGCCTCGGTCCCCCTGTGCGGCTGGTTGATCCCACTTCCGCGTGGGAGAGCATCATCGAGGGCTTCTCGTTCTCCTGGCACGCGGCCCCAATCCGGGCGCTGCTCGTTTTGCTCGGCCTGGTCAGCCTGATGGGAATGCCGTATGCGGTGTTGATGCCGATCTTCGCGGACCGGGTGCTGCACAGCGGTCCCGACGCCTACGGCATCCTGATGTCGTCGGCCGGCGTCGGCGCGCTTGCCGCGGCCGCCAGCCTGACCGTTCGCAAGAGCGTGTCGGGCCTGGGGCGATGGGTCGCGGTCGCCGCGACGGGATTCGGGGTCTGCCTGATGGCGTTCTCGACGTCCCGGTCGTTGTGGCTTTCCGCGCTGCTCCTCGTGCCCGCCGGCTTTTTCATGATGATGGAGATGGCCGCGTCGAACACGCTCATCCAATCCATGGTGCCGAACAGGCTGCGCGGCCGGGTCATGTCGGTGTACTCGATGATGTTCATGGGCATGGCTCCGGTGGGGTCCCTGATGGCCGGCGCTCTCGCCGCCCCGTTGGGCGCACCGGTGACCGTCGCGATCGGCGGCGCGGCGTGCATCGTCGGCGGCCTCGTCTTCGCGCGGCGGCTCCCGAGGCTGCGCGGACCCGCGCGAGAGCTGATCGTGGCGCAGCAGATGGCCGCCGGCGGGCCGGCCGACGAGGCGACGAGGCCGGCGTCCTAGTGGACCGTATCAGCGGAAAGTGAAGTGCCACCCCTGGAATTCAGCGGCGGTTTCCGGGCCGCGACGACGGAGCGGCCCGCTTTAGAAGTCGAGTAGACAGTCCACTAGACCAGTCCGGTGCGAGTACGGAGAGCGTTCACCGTTGGCACCACGCAACCCGGAAAAGTTTCAGCGGGACGATCACGAAACCGCGCGGATCGCGACGCCATTTTGATATGTCGCGATCGTCGTGATCGTCGCTCGCATCCGTTTACGACGTGGCTTTTCGTGGGCACGCGAATCCAGTGGATCTCGGGAGCGGTCCACGGCTGGCGTCCTGTAGACTGACGCGTATGTGTCTCCGCGTTGCGCTCGTTGCCGCCTCCTGTGCGCTTGTGCTGCTCTCGTCGGCGTGCGGCGCTCGTCGGGCGGTTCTGCCGGATCCGGACACGCTTGCCGCACAGGCGATCATCAGACGCGACGATTTCGGCATTCCGCACATCCTGGCGCAGACCGAGGAGGCCGCGGCGTTCGCGTTCGGCTACGCGCAGGCCGAGGATCACGCGGCAGAGATCGGACGGCGGTACCTGAGCGCGAGGGGGCTGGCAGGACTGTATTTCGGCAGGGGCGGGATCGACAACGATTTTCAGATCGCGCATTTCGACAACGTGAACGTCTCGCAGCGCGCCGTCGGGGAGATCTCGGATCTCTACCGCATGATCATCTCGGCGTACGCGGCGGGAGTGAACCGTTATGTCGCAACCCACCGTGCAGAGCTGCCGGCATGGATGCCGGAGATCACGCCAGCCGACGTCCTTGCCGCCAGCCGTGCCGCCGCCGTCACGTCGCTCGCCGGGCCGGGGCTGCAGCGGCAGCTTCGCAGCAGGTACCAGGAATCCAGCGGCGCCGAGCCCCTCGAGGATCAGGATGTCCGGGCGGATCGGCCTGGCTCGAACGCATTCGCCGTGGGCGGATCCAGGACCGCATCCGGCAAGCCCATCCTCCTCGGTAACCCGCATCTCCGCTGGGCGTCCCTCTACTGGGAAGCGCACGTCCGCGTGCCCGGCCGCATCGACTTCTACGGTTCCACGCTGGTCGGTATACCCGTTCTCCGAGCGGGGTTCAACGATCGTCTCGGGTTCGTCACGACGAACAATGCGCCGGACCTCGACGACGTGTTTGCGCTGAAAGTGGACCCGACGAGGCCGGACCATTACCTGTTCGACGGGCGATCGACGCCGCTCATCCGGCGTGACACCACGATCAGGGTCCGCAACGATGATGGAACCGTGGGTGACGAGTCGCGCACGTTCTGGAGCACTGACATCGGTCCGGTGATTCACCGCACCAGGGCCCGGGTGTTCGTCGTCAAATCCACACGGCTGGATGCGCATCGATACTTCGAGGGTTTCTACATCCTGAGTCGAGCTCGATCGTTGCGGGAATGGCTGGCTGCCATGCGCAAGAACCTCGTGCCGACGTCGAATTTCACGTACGCGGATGCGGACGGGAACATCCTCTACCTGTGGAACGGTCGGGTGCCGATCCGGAAAAGGGGCGTGGACTACACCCTCGATGTCGAGGCCTCGCGTTCGTCCGATCTCTGGCGTCGGCTCCACGATGTGGACGACCTCCCAAGGCTGCTGAACCCGCCGGGTGGATATGTTCAGAACGCGAACAACCCGCCGCAGTTCGTCTCCTCGAGAGATCCCATCGACATGAGCCGTTACCCATCACACTTCGAGCGTGGGCCCCTCGCGCTGCGGCCGCAGCTCGCGCTGCAGCTCCTCGATGGATCGTCAGCGCTGACGGTGCCGGACGTCATCCGCCTGAAATACAACACACGCGTGCTGCTGGCCGACCGCGTCAAGCGTTCCCTCGTCGACGCTGCACGCTCGCTCGATCGCGCCTCGGAAGACCTGTTGGCGGGTGCCGCGGCGCTCGAGGCCTGGGACAACACCGTCGGCGCCGGGAGTCAGGGCGCAGTGTTGTTCCGGCAGTTCTGGGACGGCTATGCCGCGGCGGTGCGCCAGCCCTTCGCTACGCCGTGGAGCGCGGCAAACCCGACCGCAACCCCCTCTGGCCTCTCCGATCCGGGTGAAGCGCTGCGGCAGCTCGAAGCGGCGGTTCGCGCCACGCGCGCCAGCTGGGGAAGCGAACGGGTGGCGTGGGGGGAGGTCAATCGGTTCCGCTTTGGATCCCTCGACCTGCCCGGCGATGGCGTGAGCGGCACGTACGGCTGCTTCCGCGTGATGCGCTTCGACCAGGTCGACGGCGAGAAAAGGTGGGTGGCAGGCAATATGTCTGGCCGCGAACCGCTTGCCGGCTTCGGCGATGCGTGGGTGCTGCTCGTCGATTTCTCCCAGCCTGTCACCGGCTGGTCCGTGCTGGCCTACGGCCAGACATCCGACCTCGAGTCACGGCACAGCAGCGATCAGATCCGGATATTCGCGTCGCACGGACTGCGCCGGGCGTGGTACACGGAGGACGAGATCCGGGACCACACGACGCGTGAATATCGGCCCGAGTAGCCCGAAGGTTCGGCCAGGCCGCCCGTCAGAAACCGCGATATAGTTGACCTGAGTGGACTACCTCATCAAACAGTACGGGCTCCATCAGGGAGCGCTGGAAATACAGTACATCGAGGAATTCTTCCTCGACTTCCCCCGAAAGAAGTCTGCAGCCGAGGTCATCCAGCGCCTTGGGAACCGGGATCACCAGATCCTGATGGCCGAGGCGCCGCTGCCGGATGATCCCTCCACCGTCGTACCGGTATCGTTCAAGGTTGCGCATGAACTGCGCAGCAGCGAGACCGATCCGAAGCTGGCCGACCTCGTGGCTCAGCTGGAGGACTGTGTGAGGTTCGACGGTCGCCGCATCCTCTATCAGTGGATCGGAGGCACGCGCTCCGACTGGCGCGGCCAGGGGCATTTTCGCGCGCTCACGGAAGAGCAGGAGGTCTGGGCGCTCGAGAACGGCTTCGACGAGATCGTCGTCAAAACCAAGAACAAGTTCTACGAGATGCGCAGCACGCTCGCCCAGCTCCACTTCGATGTGGTCCGCTTCGTGGAACATCCCGTGTACGCCGGAGAGTCGAAGGTCTTCCTCAGCAAGCGGCTCGGTCAGCACGTCGTCGATTCCCATCGGAGCCGCAGATCGGTCGTCCGTACCGACGAGTGATCATCGAGGTTCGTACCACCAGGCTGATCTGATCGCTCGCGAACGCAACCCTGGAGCCATCGCGACGCTCGCCGCGTCCTGCCGGACACTCTTCGAGTGTTTCGGCTCTTGTGCATCAGCGGGTGAGCTCGTTCGCGATGTCCGTGGCGCGGTTGATCTCCTCCGCCAGTCGAGCCAGCGCCGACGCCACGATCGGCACGAAGGTCCGCGCTTCCTCGAGCTGCCGCTGCTCGATGGCCTCGCGGATGGCCGGCAGCGTCTTCACCCCGTAGCCCGTGTAGAACCCGGGCGCGTAGGCCAGGTGCTTGAACCATTCGCGGCGGGGCAGGCCGGGCGCGTGACTGAACGCGCGTTCGGTGGAATAGAGGATTCGGTTCAACTCGTCCAGATCCGGGCCCGCTTCCGCCAGCGACTTCGCATCGAACGCCGTGAGCCGCTTCACGGCGACCTCGTAGGTGTCGGCTGCCGCGGCCACCTGGGTGATCGCGGTCCGGAGCCGCGAGAAATCGATCGATGCCGCGCCCTCCAGCTTCTCGATTTCGTCCACGTAATCCCGAAGCGTCGTCGCAGTGCCCCTGAACTCGAACGGAAGGACATCCGCATCGGCGAGACGCAAGAGGGCCGTTCCGGCCACGCGCGAAAGGGCGGTGGAGTGCGAGAAGTCGCCGTCGGAGAAGGTCGTGAACCAGTGGAACGAATCGTAGACCGAGTGGTAGACGCCCCCGCCGCCATCGCCTCCGAACCCGAGGTTGAGCGAGGCAATCGTCAAATGGTCGAGGAACGCCGTGTAGTCGGATCCGGAACCCAGCGCCTCGAGCCGGACGTCACCCTGGCGCGCCCGGGCCTTGTCGCTTTCGGTTCGGGCCTGTTCGATGTTCCGCTTCCTGCGGGCGTCGAGCACGCTGTCAGCTCCCTTTCGCGGATCCGGAACGTCGCGCGCCACCTCGTTGAGGAAGGCTTGCAGCGAGTGCGAGCCGCCCATCGACAACCAGCCTTTGCCGGTGCTGTCGGTGTTGATGTAGACCACGGCGTTGCGGTCGAGGTCCTCTGCGTGTTTCTCCGCCCATTCCGTCGATCCGAGCAGCCCCCATTCCTCTCCATCCCATGACGCGAGGATGATGGTGCGCTTCGGCCGCCAGCCGGCCTTGAGCAGCTCGCCGAGCGAACGGGCGGTCTCCATCAGCGCCACATTGCCGCTCGTCGGATCGGACGCGCCGTTGACCCAGGCATCGTGGTGGTTTCCGTGCAGGATCCATTGATCGGGCAGCTCGGCGCCCTCGATGCGCGCGATGACGTTGTAGAGCGGCCGCACCTGCCAGTCGAACGCGAGCTTCAGCCGGACCCTGGCGGGCCCGGCGCCGACGTGGTAGGTCGCCGGCAGCGCGCCGCGCCATCCCTCGGGTGCAACAGGGCCGCCGAGGTTGCGCAGCAGCGGCAACGCGTCTCCGTACGAGATCGGGAGCACCGGGATCTTCATCAGCGTCGCCGACTCGGCACGATCGAGCTTTCTTCCGCCTCGTTCCGAGCCCCAGCCTGGTGTCAGCGGATCGCCGGGGTACACCGGCATGTCCATCACGCTGCCGCGCTGCACGCCCTGGTCCGGCCTGTATGGGCCCGTTGGATACACGTCCCCCTGGAAGAACCCGTCGTCTCTCGGGTCCGAGTAGATGAGGCAGCCGATCGCGCCGTGCTCCGCGGCAACCTTCGGCTTGATCCCGCGCCAGCTGCGCCCGTATCGCGCGATGACGATCCGGCCCTTGACATCAATGTCCAGCTTCTCGAGCTCTTCGTAATCCTCCGGCGTCCCGTAGTTGACGTAGACGAGCTCGCCCGTCACATCGCCATCGGCGGAGTAGGCGTTGAACGTCGGCAACTGATTCGCATCGGCGGAGTCCTTGTCGGCCTCGACCCGTGGCTCCTGGAGCGTCGCCTGATACATCTCCGGTGCGACCAACGCGAGGCTGCGCTCGGTCGGAAACGGTATCAGCGCCTCGTGCTCCTCGATCTCGGCGTTCAGGCCCCACTCCTTGAATTTCGCGAGCACGTACTCGGCGACCTTCCGGCTCCCCGGCGAGCCTGCATGGTGCGGTTCCTCGCTGATGACGCGCATGTACTCGCGGAGGTTCTCGGGCTTCGGGATCGCACGATAACGTTGCTCGCGGTCCCGCTGCGCCTGGAGGGAGTGCTCGAAGAAGCCGCGAATGGGCGCGGGCGTTTCGGCAAGAGGGCTGGCGACGAGCCCCAGAACAACCAGGGCCGTGGCGGCGATGCACTGACGAATCATGGGGACAATATAGTCGATCGCCGTCCGCTGGCCGCGCCGGAGCGCGGTTGACGGTCGCACGAAGGCGGGCTTGCCGCGCCGAAGCGCGGTTGACGGTCGCACGAAGGCGGGTCATGGGTGGCGCGAAGGCGGGAGACTACTCCCTGAGCGCCATCTTAGCCAGCGCCTGGACGGCCTGCACCATCGACATCAACCCCATGCCCTTTCCCATGGAGATGTTCTGGCGGAAGATGCGCTCGACGATGTCCGTGGAGACTTGCGCAATTTCGGAAGCGGGACGGCCTGACAGCGTGCGGTCGAGGATGGCTGCGAGCGCGCGGGCCGACACGCCGGACGGGTTTTCAACAGCGAAGTAGAGCTGAAGCGTGCTGTCGGGCCGCTTCACGGCCCAGACGTACGCGTCCGACTCGCACTGCGGCACCTGGTGGTCTGCCGGAAAGGGACGAGTCGCGATCTCGGAAGGAACTTCCCTGAACTGGTCGGAATAACTGAGCAGCATGCCCGTCCGATCCGCGGGGTCGGGAAACATGTCGAAGGTGTCGAGCAACTGGTCGAGCTTCTTGGGCATGACGGGTGGCTCAATCGATCAGAATCTCTTGTCGCCGTCAGCCGGCCGACCGCGCGCCATGTTCCATCGACACGGCGCATTCGCCTTCTCGACTCCCTGTGTTCAGGGTTTACAAACGATCACGACGATCGCGACGGCGTCGTGCTCATCGTGCTCGTCGCGATCGTTTCTACTCCGCATTCGCGGGCAGGTAGGGCTCAGGCGACCGCCTTCGCCAAGGCTACGGCGCGCCAGGGGCTCTGGTTGATTACTTCTCTATCGGTACATTGACGAGGTTTCCCCACTCCGTCCAACTGCCGTCGTAGTTGCGCACGTTATCGAATCCGAGCAGGTACTTCAGCGCGAACCACGTGTGGCTGCTGCGCTCGCCGATGCGGCAGTAGGCAATGGTCGGGGCCGATGGTGAGAGCTGCTTCTCGTCGCAATAGATCTTGCGCAGCTCGTCGGCTGTCTTGAACGTGCCGTCCTCCGGGTTGACGGCGCGGCCCCAGGGGATGCTCTTCGCGCCCGGGATGTGCCCGCCTCGCAGCGCGCCCTCGTTGGGGTAGTCCGGCATGTGAAGCCGCGTCCCGGCGTACTCCTCCGGGCTTCGCACGTCCACCAGCTGTCCTTTCGCCTGGACGTGCGACATGACCTCGTCGCGGAATGCCCGGTGCTTCGCGTCGGCGCGGTCCTGAGACTTGTAGGTTGCCGCCGCGTAGGTGGGAACCTCCCTCGTCATCGGGCGCTTTTCCTTTTCCCATTTTACGCGCCCGCCATCCATCACCCTGGCCTTCGTGTGACCGAACAGCTGGAACACCCAGAATGCGTAGCACGCCCACCAGTTGTTCTTGTCGCCGTAGAACACCACGGTCGTGTCGGAGGCCGCGCCGATTCTCGACATCAGGCTCTCGAACCCCTCACGTGTGATGTAGTCGCGCCGGATCTGATCGTTCAGGTCCGACGTCCAGTCGACGTGGACCGCGCCCGGCAGGTGGCCGGACGCGTACAGCAGCGTGTCCTCGTTGGACTCGATCAGGCGGATGGCCGGGTCGTTCAAGTGCTGCCCGACCCAGTCCGTTGAAACCAGCAGCTCGGGGTGTGCGTAACCCCGCGCTTGGATCTTTTCAGTCATGTGATTCGCTCCTCGCCTTCAAAGGCTTCGAACAAGGGCGGATTCGCCATTATGGCGTCTTCCGGGGAGGCGGGAGAAGAGTCCAAAAAGAGGAAGGCCTTTCGGCCTTCCCCAGCCTACGGCGCCCGTAGAGTCAAGCGAGTCTAGACTGGATTCCCGAAAAGGCCTGAACCAGGCGCCTGGGCTACTCTCCGCGCTCGACGCTGCTGTGCTCAGGCGTACGCGGCACCGACCAGGATCTTCCGGATCCGCAGCCAGGGCGAGCCGTGCGTGATGCTGTTGGTCTGCGTAGGCTGGCCCTTCGCGTCGCCGCCCGTGCCGAACATGCGCCACGATTCCTTCCCCGAGACGGCATCGAGGTTCGCCCAGAAGTCGGTCGTGATGGCGTTGTAGGTGACGTTGGTCACCATGCGCGTCTTCCGGCCGTTCCTGATCTCCCAGAAGGCATTTCCGCCGAACTGCCCGTTGTAGCGCTGCTGGTCGATGGAGTAGCTGCCGCGGCCGTCGATCAGGACGCCGTCCTTCGTGTCCGCGATGATCTCCTCGGGCGTGGGCGATCCCGGAGGTCCGGCGTCCACGTGGACGTTCGGCATCCGCAGGAAGGGGTAATCGCGCCACGAGCTGGCCGACGTGCATCCGCGGCTCTCCTTTTCGCCGATGAGGTGCGCCATCTCCCGGTTCGTCTGCAACCCGACCAGGATGCCCTCGCGGACGAGCGGCCACTCCTGCGTTTTCACCCCGTCATCGTCGTATCCGACCGTGCCGACGCCGCCGCGGAGGTTGCGATCGGCGGTGACGTTGAACAGCTTCGACCCGTATTTCAGCTTGCCGAGGTCCGCCACCTTGATGAAGCTGGTACCCGCGTAATTCGCCTCGTAGCCCAGGATGCGATCGAGCTCCGTGGCATGGCCCACGATCTCGTGGATGGTGAGCATCGCATGCGACGGCGTGAGGATCAGATCCTTCACGCCCATGTCGATCGGCTTCGCGGTGCAGAGCTCGACGGCCTCGGCGGCAATCCGCTCCGCGTTCTCGACCATCTGCGCCCGCTCGGCGATCTCCCAGCCGCCGGTCATCATCTCGCCGGTGAAGGTCCGCGATCGCGTCTGCCCGTCCCTGCGCGCGGTGACGGTGAACGAGGGGCTGGTCGACCAGACTTCCTGCTCGATGTACGACCCTTCGCTGCTCGCGAAGTACTTCCACTCGTGCTCGATCTGCACGCTCGCGTTGACGTTGGTGACGTCCTTCGTCTTCGTGACGATGTCGACGACCTTCTGGACGAGCGCCTGCTTCTCGTCCTCGGAGAGCCGGGAGGGATCCTTCCGCACGGGGGTGACCCAGTAATCGGTGTACGCCGGCACGGGCGCGAGCATCACGTCCATCCGCTTGGCGATGGCGCTCGCCTTCGCGACCTCGGAAGCCATGCGGGTGATGCGGCGGATTTCTTCTTCCGTCACGGTCGGGCTGCTGGCGAAGCCCCAGACGCCGCTGTGGATCACCCGCACGCCGAAGCCGGCCGCGCCCGACGGCCCTGCGGCGCCGCCCCTGCCGAACCCGCCGCCGCCGCGTCCGCCACGTCCACCACCGCGTCCGTCGCCGCGTCCGCCGAAATCCTCGAAGTCGCGGTTTCCGCCCCTGGCGGTCACGCCCATGTTCGTGCTGCGCGTGAAACGGATGTCGGCATACGTGCATCCCAGCCGTTTCGCCTCGGCCAGCGCCACGTCGGAGAGGCCCTTGAACTTCGATTCGAGCACCCGCCCCTGCGGGGTCTGGGCGAGCAGTTCCCCAATCAGGTCGTGGGCGGCAACCGCCACCCCCGACATCGCCATCGTCTTCACGAAGTGTCTGCGTTTCATGGTGGCCTCAAATCACGTACGACGTGCGATGTGCGACGTGCGACGTGCTGGGTGTCACGTGTGACGTGCGACGTGCCGTGCGAGGTGCGACGTCCGATGTGCGATGTGCGGCTTGTCACGTGCGGCATGCGACGTGCGACGGCACGTGGCACGTGCACGTCGCACGTCGCACGTTGAACATCGCACGTCGTACGTGACACGCGACAAGCTACACTGCCGGCGAAATCGACGTCATGAAGAAATCCTCGATCCGCACCGGTGGCACGAGCGCGGTGCCGGGGCCGTCGTACGATTCGCCCATGTGGATGGGTACGGGCCGGCCGACTGCGGTGATGTTGTTGTAGCCGACGAGCGGCGACATGTTCCAGCGGAAGTTCTGCACCGGGGCGGTCACCTCGCCGTTCGCGATGAGGAACAGGCCGTCGCGCGTCATGCCGGTGTTCAGCAGGCTCGCCTGATCGACGCCGCGAATGTACCAGAAGAACGTGACGAGCAGCCCGCGCCTGGTGGATTTGATCATCTCCTCCACGCTCGTGTCCGATCCTTGCATGACGAGGCTCATGTTCGTGCTGGTGGGCGTCGGGTCCTTCTTCTGCCGCCGCGCCCAGGTGCGGTCGTAGAAGAGGTGCTTCAGGACGCCCTTGTCGATCCAGGTGATCGGCCGCGCCGCCATGCCGTCGGGCCCGACGGGCGTCTGCCGCAGGATGTCGTTGCCGACATCGCTCTCGAGCGTGAACGCCTCGTTGAAGAGCTTTTCCCCGACCTTCGACGCTCCCGGTTCCTTGCCGGTGAAGTAGTTGCCGACCGGGCCTTCCACCGAGCGGGCGTTGAACAGGCCCATCATCAGCGACAGGAAGCGCGCGTTGGCGCGAGGCTCGAGGATGACCGTGTAGCGGCCCGGCTCGACGGCGCGGGGCTTCTGGCTGCGGACCGCCTTGTCGGCGGCAATCTCGGTCAACTCCGTGGCATCGATCCGGGTCACGTCCTTGATGCCGGTGATCCCCGCCCACCCCGAACCGCCGCCGTCGGGCGTCCGGCAGGTGAGGATGAACCCCGCCTCCGCATACTGGTAATAGGCGAACAGCCCCTTCGAGTTCGCCGAGCAGGTGGTTTGATACACCTTGGGGATGTAGCCCGATCCGATGACGTTCTTTTTCTGGCAGATGTCGAGACTCTGCTTCACCATCTGCCCGCGCTCGGCGGGCCCGAAGTTCACGCCGCTCGCAAGGGCCGCCTCGACCGCCATGTAGTCCTGCGGTCCCTCGATGAGCGGCAGCGCCTCCCGCTCTTCGCGGACCGTCTCGGCCTGCTTCCGGGCCTCCTCGATCGCTCGCATCAGCGATGCGTCATCGAGCTCGCGTGTGGACGACGAGGCCGAGCGGCCGCCGAGGTGGATCGTGACCGAGACAGTGTGGTCGAACTGCACCATGTTGGCGGTGATGTTCGAGTTGGCGAAGCGCGTCGCGGAACGCTCGCCCCCCGAGAACTCGACCTCGACCGCGTCGGCCTTTGCCATGTTCATCACCTTGTCGGTGATGGCTTTCACTTCGTCGCGTGAGTACATGTTCGGTTGCCCGCTTCCCTCGCCGGGAGCCCGGTGGAGGCGGGTGTCAGGTGACAGGCGCCACGCGGCCGTCGCGGAGCCCACCCGCGAGCTCTGGACGCCCGCGTGCACCTTATCATTCCAGAATTCCAACCTCCAAGTCCCAACCTCCAAACGGTCTCCAACTCCCGACCTCCAACTCCCAAAAGTTCAGAACCCGAGCGTTGGGAGTTGGCCGTTGGGAGTGGTCGTTGAACGTTGGGCGTTGACCAGTTTGGGAGTTGGCCGCTGGAGGTTGGGAGTTATTCCAAGCCAGCGCGGCAGGCGCAGGCGTCCCCGCCGGCGCCACAGCCGCCGAAGCCTTGCGACTGCGGCTGGCTCCGCTCGGTCCCGGAAGCTCCCACCATCCCCGGACTCGAGAGCAGCTTGTCGAGGTTGGTGCTCTCGCAGGACGGGCATCCGGCGGGCCGGGCCGCCGTCACGAACGCTTCGAAGGTGCGGCCGCAGTCGCGGCACGTGTACTCGAAAAGGGGCATAGCCCTTCTATTCTAGCGGAAGAGCCTCGTGAAGTCGTCCACGGTGCGGGTTCGACGGCGAGTCGACTCCTGATTCGGAGTCACTACCGGTTGACTTCGACGGTGGCGACAGCCACCCCGGCCGGCCGCAGCACGTCGTTGCCGATGCGATAGCCCTGACGCACGATGCCCACGATTGTGCCGTCCTGGTCGGGGGACGAGGTGGGCACACGGGTGATCGCTTCGTGCAGATTGGGATCGAACGGCTGTCCGTCCGCCTCGATCCGCGTGACGCCGAACCCCTCGAGCTTTCCGAGAAACTGACGGCGGACCATCTCGACGCCCTGCAGCAGGGCATCAGAGGGGGACGCAGATGCCCTGGCGGCATCCAGCGCGCGATCGAGGTTGTCGACGACCTCGAGCAGGTCGGCCAGAATCTCCCGGCGCGAGCGCTCGATGTCCTTCGAGATTTCCCGCCGGAGTCGCAATCGCGCCTCGTCGAACTCGCTCGCGGCCTGCCGATACCTGGCGATGTACTCCTGCGCCTGCTTGTCCTTTTCCGCCAGCTGCTGCTCGAGCTCTTCGACGTAGGTCGGTTTCCGGGGCCTGGAGGCGTCGGGATCGGTGGCCGCGGCGCCGGCGGCCTCGGTGTTCGCCCACCAGCGCCGGTCCACGACCTTTACCGGTACTTCGTGTTCGTTGTCAGACATTGATCTGCAGACGGGATGCGGCTATTCCGCCGGCGCCGGCGCCTTGGCGGGCGCCGCCCGATCGATGCGGAAGTCCAGTGTATCGTCCTTCAACGCGATCGTCACGGTGCCGCCGTTTTCGAGCCGTCCGAACAGGATCTCGTCGGTGAGCGGATCGCGCACCTCTGTCTGGATGACCCTGGCGAGCGGCCGTGCGCCGTAAGTCGGATCGTAGCCCTTGGTGGCCAGCCACAGCCGGGCCTCGGGCTCGAGCGCGAAGGCCACGCGGCGTTCGGCGAGCTGCGCCTCCAGCTGCAGGATGAACTTTTCGACGATGGTCTCCATCACGGCCGGGGTGAGCGGCCCGAAGGACACGATGGCGTCGAGCCTGTTCCGGAACTCGGGGCTGAAGACCTTCTCGATGGCCTGCTTCGAACGCTGCCGGGCGACTTTCTCCCGAGCGTCGGCGCCGCGCGCGGAATCGTTTGATTCCCAGAAGCCGATCGCGCCGGCGCTCATCTCGCGCGATCCCGCGTTCGAGGTCATGATCAGGACGACCTGACGGAAGTCGGCCTTGCGGCCGTTGTTGTCGGTCAGCGTCGCATGATCCATCACCTGGAGCAGGATATTGTAGATGTCCGGATGCGCCTTCTCGATCTCGTCCAGCAGCACCACGGCATAGGGGTGCTGCCGGATGGCGTCCACGAGCAGCCCGCCCTGCTCGAAGCCGACGTACCCCGGAGGCGCGCCGATCAGCCGTGCCACGGCGTGCTTCTCCATGTATTCGCTCATGTCGAAGCGGATGAACTCGTTGCCGAGATGCAGCGCGAGCTGCTTCGCGAGCTCGGTTTTTCCAACGCCCGTGGGGCCGGTGAAGAGGAAGCAGCCGGCGGGCCGATCGGGCTGACCGAGACCGGCGCGGGACCGCTTGATCGCGCGGGCAACGGTCCGGACGGCCTCTTCCTGTCCGAAGACGACGCGGCCGAGCGATTCCTCCAGGGTGCGCAGCCGATCGCGATCGGAGGAGGACGCCTGCTTGGCGGGGATGCGTGCCATGCGGGCCACGACGTCCTCGATCTGTTCGGCCGTGATCTGGACGGCCGGTGGTTCGTGCTGGGCGATCGCGGCGAGTGGATCGCGATCGGCCCGCTTCGCAGCGCTCGACGTCCTGCGCGGTGTGTCGGGCTCGGCCGAACGTCTGTCCTCCGCAGCGGCCGAGTCCTCGGCCTTCGCGGCGCGGGCCAGTCGCGTTCGCGCGCCTGCTTCGTCGATGACGTCAATCGCGCTGTCCGGCAACTTGTAGTCGCGCAGATGCCGCGCCGCCAGCTTGGCCGCCGCTTCGAGCGCATCGTCGCTGTAGCGGACGCGATGGTGGCCTTCGTAGCGCGAACGCAGGCCCTCGAGGATCTTGACCGTTTCGGGGATGGACGGCTCGTCGATCACGATTTTCTGCAGCCGCCGCGCGAGCGCCCGATCCTTCTCGACGTGCTTGAACTCTTCGTGCGTCGTCGAGCCCACCACGCGCAGCTGGCCCGTCGTCAGGATGGGCTTGATGAGCGTAGCCAGGTCCATGGTGCCACCTGTCGTTGCACCGGCGCCGACGGTCGAGTGGATTTCGTCGATGAACAGGATCGGCATCGGACGCTTGGACAGGGCCGCGATGACTGCCTTGAACCGTTCTTCGAAATCGCCGCGGAAGCGCGTGCCGGCCAGCAGCGCCCCGGTGTCGAGGGAGAACACTTCCGCGCCCTCGAGGATGTCCGGCACGTCGTCGCCGAGCAACCGCGTGGCAAGACCTTCGGCGAGCGCCGTCTTGCCGACGCCGGCGTCTCCGACGAACACCGGATTGTTCTTGCGGCGCCGGCACAGGATTTCCATGGTGCGCTGGAGCTCCTGGCTGCGGCCGATGAGCGGATCGAGCTCGCCCGCGCGGGCGCGCGCGGTCAGGTTGGTGGCGTAGGCTGCGAGCGGATCCCGCGCCGTGGCGCTGCCACGATCGCCGCCGCCGGCCTCTGCGTCCGCTCCCGGGCTGTCGGGTTCGCTCGCGTCGGCGCGGGGCACCTTGGCGATGCCGTGGGTGATGTACTGCAGAATGTCGAGCCGCGTCACGCCCTGGGCGGAGAGCAGCTGAGCTGCGTGCGACTTGTTCTGCTGCAGCACAGCCGCCAGCACGTCTCCCGACTGCACTTCCTGTCGTCCGGCGCTCTGGACATGGAGCACGGCGGTCTGCAGGACGCGTCGAAAGGCCAGCGTCTGTTCCGGCTCCTTCTGCTGGCCGCGCGGGAACTGCTCGACCGATTCCTGGAGATACGTGTCGAGGTCCCGCCGAAGCTGCGGAAGATCCGCCCCGCAGGCCGCCAGGATCCGCTCGCCGTCGGGATCGTGCGCCAGGGCGTAGAGCAGGTGCTCGAGCGTCAGGTGCGTGTGACGCCGCGCAGTGGCCTCGCGGTAGGCGACGGTGAGGACAATTTCCAGAGATGGACTGAACATCGGGTACCAACTGCTATGACGGCCCCGGCGGGCCCGGGGATTCCTCGTTATTCCGGTTCCATGGCGGCGAGCAGCGGGAACCCGTTGTCCCTCGCCAGCTCGATGACCGTCGTGACCTTCGTTTCCGCAACCTCGTGCGGGTAGACACCGCACAGGCCCTTGCCCTGCGTGTGCACCGCCATCATGATGCGGAACGCCTCGGCGGGCTGCTTGTGGAACACCGACTCGAGAATCTCCACGACGAAATCCATCGTGGTGTAGTCGTCGTTCAGCAGCAGCACTTTGTAGAGCTCTGGCTTCTTGGTTTCCTGGCGGGTCCGCTCGAGGACCTCACCACCCGTCTGTCGCTCGGTCCCGGCCATGGGTTGTACTTCCTTGATTTTAGCAGCCCCGCCGTGCAATACCCAGTTGTGACTGCCACGTGGCCGAAGCCCGTGACCCCGTGCTGACCGTTGTGTCCCAACTTCCGGAGCCTTGAACCGCGCCCGCCAGGTTGGTACGCTCAGAAGGTTCAGCCGTCAACCTGGAATCTCGGGCAGGAGAGACGAATGTCGAACTCATGGACAGCCGTGCTGGTCGCGGTGCTGGCTTCGTGCGCCGCAATCGTGGCGACGGAGGCGCAGCACGCCTCGCAGCCGCGTCCCGATCACGTCGTGCACGCGGGACGGTTGATCGATGGCGCGGCGTCCGCTCCTCGCGAGCGGGTGTCGATCCTGATCGCCGCCGGCCGCATCATCGGCGTGCAGGAGGGATTCGTTCCGCCGGCCGGCGCAGGCGTGACCGACTTGAGCAACGCCACCGTCCTTCCCGGCCTGATCGATTCCCACACGCACATCACGGGTGAGGGAACGGCCGACGCGATCGTGCGGGCGGTCACCATGGGCCCTGTCGATGCTGCCGTGCGCTCGACGCTCTATGCCAGACGCACGCTCGATGCGGGGTTCACGACAATCAGGAACGTCGGCGCCGAGGGCGGCGCGGACGTCGCGCTGAAGCGGGCGATCGACGAGGGGCTCGTGCCGGGTCCGCGGATCTGGACGGCGCGGAACGGCCTCAGCATCACCGGCGGCCACGGCGATCAGGGTGGCCTTCGTCCCGATCTCGGTGGTGACGCCACCTGGCAGAACGGCATCGTCGACTCGCCCGAAGAGGCCGCCAAGGCGGTGCGCTACCAGCACAAGTACGGCGCCGATCTGATCAAGTTCACGGCGACGGGCGGCGTGCTCTCGATCAACGACTCCGGCGATCTCCAGCAGTTCACCGACGCGGAGATGAAGGCGATTGTCCAGACCGCGCACATGCTCGGCATGAAGGTGGCCGCGCACGCGCACGGCAAGCGCGGAATGGAGGCCGCCATCGAGGCCGGCGTGGATTCCATCGAGCATGGCACCTATCTGGACGGCGAAACCATCGCGCTCTTCAAGCAGCATGGCACCTACCTCGTCCCGACCATCATCGCGGGCAAGACGGTTGCGGAGATGGCGAAGCAGCCTGGCGGCCTGCACCCGTCGGTCCGCGAGAAGGCGGCGCGCATCGGCCCATTGATTCAGGATTCGTTTCGCCGCGCGTACGCGGGCGGCGTGAAGATCGCATTCGGCACCGATTCCGGTGTGTCCAATCACGGCGAGAACGCGCGAGAGTTCGGCTACATGGTCGAAGCGGGCATGCCCCCGATGGAGGCCATCCTGTCGGCGACGCGTGCAGCCGCCGCGCTGCTGGGCGCGACCGACACCGTCGGCTCGATTCAGCCCGGCCGCTTCGCCGATCTGATCGCGGTCGCCGGCGATCCGCTGAAGGACATCACCGAGCTGCAGCGTGTCGTGTTCGTGATGAAAGGCGGCGTCGTCCACAAGGACGATCGAACAGCTCGTACGACAACGGCGGCGGGCCGCTGATGTCCACGCTGGCTTCCGGTATGGACTACGTCGATCTGCAGTTCCTGGAACGTCCCGGGATCATCGCGACTGCCGTGTTGCAGAGCGCCGGGGGAGTGGCCCTCGTCGATCCAGGACCGGCGTCGACCCTCGCGACCCTCGAGCGCGCGCTGGTGGAGAGAGGCATCGCCGTCACCGACATCCGTCAGGTGCTCCTGACCCACATCCACCTGGATCACGCCGGCGCGACCGGATCGCTGTTGAAGGCCAACCCCGGCATCGAAGTGCTCGTGCACGAGCGCGGGGCGCCGCACATGATCGATCCGCGGCGGTTGCTGTCGAGCGCTGCCCGTTTGTACGGTGCGGATATGGACCGGCTCTGGGGCGAGTTCCTGCCGGTCCCCGCCGAGCGTGTTCGAGTACTGTCCGGCGGTGAGACGATTGCGGCGGGTGGCCGCGAGCTGCGCGTCGAGTATACGCCCGGGCATGCGTCGCATCACGTCAGCTACTTCGATCCCTCCGGCAGCGTCGCCTTCGTCGGCGACACAGCGGGCATCCGTCGAACTGGAGGGACATTCGTCATGCCGCCGACCCCGCCGCCGGACATCGATCTCGAGGCCTGGCGGACCAGCGCGGATCGCATTCTCGCCTGGGATCCCGATACGCTGTTTCTCACACACTTCGGGCCGTTCCACGGCGCTCGAACGCACTTCCAGCAGCTGTTCGAGCGGCTGGCCGGCTGGAGCCGACTGGCTCGCCGGCTGCTCGCAGACGCCCAGCTCGACGACGCGCGTCGCGAACAGCTGTTCGTCGAGGCGGGCCTGCAGGAGCTGAAACGGACCGTGGGCGAGGAGGAGGCCGCCCAGTACGGCCGCGCGGGCCGACTCGACTACTCGTGGCAGGGCCTCGCGCGCTACTGGATGAAGGAGCAGCGCTGAAGCGTTGGGACGCGGGCTCGAGCCCCGAGCCCCGAGTCGATGACAATATTGGCGATTGCGGCGATCGGACCTCTGGTGTCACAGTGGCATCAGAGGTGTCGACATGCGCAGAAGAGCTCCCCAGCTGTTCGCGGTCGCCGCAGTACTTGCCACGCTTCAGGCTGCCGGGTGGGCGCAGGTGATATTCCATCCTTCTCCGACGCCGATTGTCACGGCCGAGAACGAAAGCTGGTTTCTGAACGGCGAAGCCATCACGCATTCCGGCAGCGTCTACTATCCCACCGGCCCGGCGATCTATTTCAATCCTTACGAGATGGTGCGCAGCGGAGACTACCGCGGGATCCCGCTGTACAGCCGCACCACGCTCGAGCCCTACAGCGTGCTGTACGTGCCGCTGGCCGGCGGGTGGATGAAGCCCTACGAACGTCCTCGCTCCGGCGACCTCGCCGGCACGTCCGGCAGCAGATTGCCGTCGTCTCCAATCGTCAGCCCGTACGAGGAACAGATCGGCCCGCTCGCGGGGATCGCGCGCGCCCCTGCTCCGCCGATGCAGATAGTGCCGGTCTCCCCACACGACGTTCCATCAGGGGCGGCGCAGCCCGGAGAGCCGGAGCCGGTAGCGACGACGGGAGCTCCGGAGCAGCCGTACCCGCTGGGGCCGCTCGTCAGCGCGCAGTTGCCCGAAGGGCTCAACGGCATGTTCGTCGAGTACCTCGATCGCCGGTGGTTCATCAGCGGACCTGCCGTGGAGCTCGACTCGTCGCGCTTCACACGAATCGGCGAATACCACGGTTTCCCCGTCTATCGTCAGGGCGACGACACGAAAACGATCTACGTGACGGTGGCACGCGGGGCGCGCGGGCTGATCGCTCCCTATTCCGAGCGCCCTTGATCCACAGGCGCACCGTCGTCGCGTCGGACGATATACTCAGAAAGCCGTGAGCAGCGTCCGACGCGTCATCTTCGGACCCAATCCCAGACGCACGACCGTCCGCATCCTCGTGCTCGCCGTCGCGTGCATCATCACGTTTCGCTGGATCCTCCTGCCGGTCCGCGCCGATGGCGACAGCATGCTTCCCACCTACAGCACCGGCAAGCTGACCTTCGTCAACCGGATGGCCTACCTCGGATCCCGTCCTCAGCGCGGCGACATCGTTGCCATCAAGCTCGCCGGCCCTCACGTCGTTTACATCAAGCGCATCGTCGGCCTCCCCGGGGAACGACTCTCGGTGCGCGACGGGCAGATATACATCAACGAGGTTCCGCTCGCGGAGCCCTACGTTCGGCATCGGAAGCCGTGGGACTTGGATGAGGTGACGTTGGGGAGCTCGGAATATTTCGTGGCGGGCGACAACCGGGGGACCTCCGACCGCGGGCGCGTGGAGGGAAGCCGCATTCTGGGCAGGCTGGTGTACTGATGGTCCCGCGAAGGGGACTTGTGCCTGCGCTCATCGTCCTGCTCCTCTCCCAGGCGGCGTGTTCCTGGCTCGGCGACGAACGATCGGCCGTCCGGAAGCGTCTCGAGGCACTCGAGGTCCAGGCGAATACGCACGCGCCCGAAGGCCTCGGGGCCGTGACACAGGCGACATCGCTTGCCAGCTATTTCACGGAGGACGTCAGCGTTGAGCTCGGGGACGGGACGGCGCCAATCAGCGGCCGCGAGATGCTGATGGGGATGGCGCTGCGGCTGCAGTCGCGCATGGCCGAATTCCAGCTGGATCTGGCCGACGTCAACGTGCAGGTCGCGCCGGACGGGCAGACGGCCGACGTGAACCTGACCGCGGAGATCCTTCAACGCTCGCCTACGTCGCGTCGGACGAGGGATGCGCGTGAGTTTGCCCTGACCATGCGGCGCGAGGACGGTGAATGGATGATTGCCCGCGTCGTCGCCGTTCAAACACTGAAATAGCGACCAACTGAAAACCGGTAGCTGGTAGCTGGTAGCTGGTAACTGGTAACTGGTAACTTGTCCATATGTCTCTCACAATTGGCGATCCGGCTCCTGATTTCGAGCTGCGGAGCCACCGCGGCGGAACGATCAGGCTGTCGAACTTCCGCGGGCGGCAGAACGTCCTGCTGGCGTTTCACCCGCTGGCGTTCACACCAGTCTGCGCGAATCAGATGTGCGCGTACGAAGGGGATCTGCCCAGGTTTGCGGGGGTTGATACCGTCGTCGTCGGCATCAGCGTCGATGCCCAACCGGCCAAGGCAGCGTGGGCCAGGTCGCTTGGATCGATTTCGTTCGATCTTCTCAGCGACTTCCATCCCCACGGCGAGGTCGCGCGGAAGTATGGGGTCTTTCGCGAGCGGGACGGGATCTCGGAGCGCGCGCTGTTTCTGGTGGACAAGGAGGGCAAGATTGCCTGGACGCGCCAGTACGAGATTCCTGAGCAGCCGGACAACGCCGAGCTCTTCGAGGCCCTGACGAATGTCTCGAGTGCGAGGTGAAGTCGAAGGCTGAAGGCCTCGCTGCCTTCAACCTCCGACCAGCCGGCCGCGGGCGCCGGAGCGCCCGGGATCGAGGATACGAGCCGGCCTGCATTGGCTGACGAGGCGGGTTGTCAGCCGGCCGGCACCGGTGGGTGACGAAACTTACGCAACGGCCATTCGATGCCCGCGACGCACGCCGAGGGTCCCCGGCTGCGCACCATCAACCCGCACGAACGCGCCATCGCGCGTTCGCGACAGAAACTTTGCGTCGACCAGGGCTCCAAGCAAGGCATCGCAGACGTCGCGCTCGAGCCCCCACAGGCGCTGTGCCTGGGCGGCCGTCAGTCGAAGACCGGGCATCTCCAGATATTCGCCCTGGATTCGCTGCAGCACTTCGTCAATACGCATAGAACCGACCCTCCGTGGGCCCCCTGTCTCCCAGTTTTCGTGGCTTGGCGTCATCGAAAAGCAAGCGGTATGCCTGCGCTGGGGATCACCGGGACCGCAGGTCTCGATGACCGGCAACCGCTTGTCGTCCATGGCCTTGCCGACTCGACAGGGCTGAACTGTGGGCCGGAGGTCAGCAACGGGGCGAGGATCTCGTGTAGGGCCTGTGTTCGCGGTTGTCGCGAAATGCTACGGCGAGAAGGTGTCCCGCCATCGCGCCTTGCGCGGCAGGCGCACCATCGGCGGCCGCGATGCGCCAGAGGCCTTGACCGGCTCGATCCTGCGCCTTTGAGTCAAGTTTTCGGTCAAGGCCGTCCGCGCGCCTGCCTCGCCGAAGCGCAAACGCGAAGGCGGGCCCGCGCGGCGTTTTCAATGCCGCTAGAGCTGTCTCAGGGCGGTGACGACCGGCAGGCGTGCGGCCCGAATGGCTGGGGCCAGCCCGCCGAGCAGGCCCATCACGAGGGCGTACAGCATCGCCCGGACCAGCAGGGATGGGGTCACCGCGAACGCGAAGGCCACCTGGCTGAACGACTGCCAGTTCATCGTCGCCGTCTGGTAGCCGTCGAAGCCGGCCCACGCGAGCGCGCCCCCGACCATGCCGCCGATGATGCTCAGGATCGCGGCTTCGGCCAGCACGGAGATCACGACAGGACCGCTGCCGAACCCGAGCGCGCGCAGGGTCGCGATCTCCCGCGTGCGGTTGGCGACGGCCGAGTACATCGTGTTCACGGCGCCAAAAATCGCTCCCAGACCCATGAGCCCTGCTATCGCGAACCCCACCGTCCGGATCACGGTCTGAAGCAACTGAGACTGCTGGGCGAAGTAGTCGGGCTCCCGGATGACGGTGACGTTCAGTCTCGGATCCGTCGTGAGCGCGTCCTTGAAGGTCTGGAGCGAATCGACCGATTCGAGCCGCGCGTACACCGACTGGTAGGAATTGCCACGACGGTAGGCCGCCTGCAGCACGCGATCGTCGCACCAGATTTCCGATTCGGCAACGCTGCCGCCCGCATCGAAGATGCCGACCACCTGCCACGCGCTTTCACCCCAGCGGACGGTCGAACCCACGGACAGCCCCGCGAATTGCTGCGAGGCGGCGCGGCCCACGACGATCTCGTTCGTGCCCGACCGGAACATCCGCCCGTCCGTGATCTTCAACTGCGGCCTGACCCGCAGGGCAACTTCCGACAGGCCTCGAAGCGGTACGTTGGCATCAGTCCCCGTGCGCTTGAGCGGGTGGCCGACGATGACGAAGAGTTCGGGCGATGCGTGTGTTCCACCGGGCCCGCGTTCCAGGCCGGGGGCCTCGGAGATGAGCCGTGCGTCCTCGCCGGAGAGGCCGCTGGTCATCTCGGTGTCGCTGCCCGATCGCAGCACGATGACCGTCCGGGGATCGCCCGTGCCGCGCATGGCCTGCCGAAAGCCCTCGGCGATGGACAGCACCGCGACGAACACGATAACGACGCCGGCGATCCCGATGACGGCGACAACGGAGGAGCCGAGCCGCTGGCCGATGGACCGGAACGTGACGCCGGTGACGGCAATGACTTGCGACATCCAGTTCATGGCTCACCCCGTGCGCCGCAGCGCGTCGACAATCTTGAGCCGGCTCGCCTGGAACGCCGGCAGCAGGCCCGTGGTGATCCCGAGCAGGATCACCAGTCCGACCCCGATGAGCAGGTCGCGAATCGGGAAGTGGAAGATCGCGAGCAGCCCGCCCGTCGGATCGCCCTGTGCGATGATGATCCAGGCGATGGCGAGCCCGAGGCCTCCGCCGACCACCGCGACAAGGCAGGATTCCAGGAGCACGAGCGCCAGGATCCGTCCGTCCCCGAAGCCGAGCGTCTTCAGCACGCCGAGCTCATTCGTGCGCTCGCGAATCGACTGCGCCATGGCGTTGCCGGCCACGAACAGGATGAAGAACATCACGATCGCCGCGATGGCGACCATGATGGCGCCGATGTCGCCCACCTGCTTGGCGAAGTCCGACGCGAACACCTTCTCCGTCGCCGTCTTCGTCTCCGCCGGCGAATTGGCGAACATCGCGTCGATTCGCTGCGCCAGCTGATCGGAGGTCGCCGGGTCCGCCACCTTGAAGACGTACCACCCGACCTGGTTGCCGAACACCGTGTTGCGGAACGTCTCGTTGATGTAGGCGTAGTGGAAGAAGAATTGTGACTTGTCCACGCCCGGTTTCGACGCGTCGTAGATGCCGCGTATCGTGAAGTCCCATGGGGACCCGTCGGGCTTGCGGTAGATCGGCGAGATGAGCGGAACCCGATCGCCGACCTTCCAGCCGAACCGCCTGGCGAGATCGGCGCCGATGATGGCGCCGGTGCGATCCTCGAACCAGGCCTTCTTCTGGTCCTCCGGCAGCTCGTACTCGGAATAGATCCTGAGCCACGTCTCGGGGTCCACGGCCATGTTCTGCACGAAGTTGGCCGGCTCCTGATAGTAAGCGCCGAACCAGTTCGCATGCGACACCTCGGTGACCCCCTCGGCCGCGCGGATTCGCTCGCCGTAGCTCCCTGGGAGCAGCTGGATGATCGAGACCTTGTGGATCATCATCAGCCGGTCGGCTCCGGCCACGTCGACGCCCATGCTGAACGCGGCGCGCACCGCCATCAGCGCCCCGAAGAGCACGAACGCGACAAGGATGCTCAGGAGCGTGACGAACGTCCTGATCTTCCGGCGCATCAGGTTGCGCCAGACCAGCGGCAGGAACTTCATGCGGCGACCTCCTCGACGAGGAGCCCCTTCTCCAGGTGCAGCGTGCGTCGCGCCCTGGCGGCCGCGTGCGGATCGTGCGTGACCATCACGATTGTCTTGCCGTGCTCGCGGTTCAACGTCTGCAGCAGGTCGAGCACCTCGTCGCCCGATTTCCGATCGAGATCGCCCGTCGGCTCGTCGCAGAGCAGGAGCGTCGGATCGGTGACGATGGCGCGCGCGATGCCGACGCGCTGTTCCTGTCCTCCGGAAAGCTGGCGCGGGTAGTGGCTCGCCCGATCGCCCAGCCCGACGACCGAGAGCGCGGTCTGCACGCGGCGCTTCCGATCCGCGGATGAGAGTTTCGTGAGCAGCAGCGGCAGCTCCACGTTGCGCGCAGCGGTCAGCACCGGCAGCAGGTTGTACATCTGGAAGACGAACCCGATGTGCCGCGCCCTCCACGCCGCCAGGCGGCCGCCCGACATCTTGTCGATACGATCGCCGGCCACCTCGATCGACCCCTCCGACGGCGCGTCCAGCCCTCCCATGAGGTTCAGCAGCGTCGTCTTGCCCGAGCCCGACGGGCCCATGAGCGCGAGGAAATCTCCTTGGGGGATGTCCAGCGTGACACCCTCCAGGACGTCGATGCGCTCGCTGCCCCTGAAATACACCTTGTGCAGGTTCTGGATTTTGACCAGCGTTTCCATCTACTGCTCCTTCACTCTCGCGCCGTCGACAAGCGTCTGGGGACCCTCGACGACGACGCGGTCCCCTGCTGTTACACCCGACAGCACCTCGACTTGATCGCCGTCCTCCCGGCCCAGCTTGACCGCACGGCGCTCGACACGATCGCCGCGCACGAGGAAGACCACCGACTGCCCGTCCGCCGTCCGCACCGCCGTCTTGGGGACGAACAGCAGCGGACGGACCGGCGCGTCGGACGGCTCCGGTGCGCGGTCCGCCAGGAACGACACCTTCACGCCCATATCCGGGAGGATCCGCGGATCGAGCTCCTCGCCCTTCGACGAGGCCCGGGGCGCCCCTGAGCCTGCCGAAGCGTCGAATGCGATGCGTACCCGTACTGTCGCCTTCTGCCTGTCCGCGGACGGAACGGTCGTAATCACGTGGGCGGGGATGCGCCACTCGGGGTACGCGTCGAGCACTGCCTCGACGGGCTGCGCCGGACGCACGCGGTTGATGTAGCTCTCGCTCACGTCCACTTCGATCTCCAACGACGACATGTCCACGATGGTTCCAATGCCGGTGCGCGTGAAACCGCCGCCTGCCGAAACGGGCGAGATCATCTCGCCCGGCTGGGCATCCTTGGAGATCGCCACCCCGTCGAACGGCGCACGCACCACCATGTCGGCCAGATCCGTCTCGCGCGCGCGCACCTGGGCCTCAGCCACCTCGATCTGTTGACGAGCCAGCGCGATTCGCGCCCTGAACGATTCGGCGGTGGCGTTCGCGGAGTCCACCTCAGCGCGCCCGACCACGCCTTCCTTGACGAGCTGGTTGAGCCGGGTCTGCGTCAGCAGGGCTTCCTCGAGCCGTGCTTCGTCTTCGGCGGCGCCGCGTCGCGCCGCCTCGAGTTGAGCCCTCGCAACGTCGAGCGCCGCCCTGATCTGGGAGCCGTCGAGTCGAGCGAGGATCTGCCCCTTGCGAACCGCCTGACCCTCTTCGATGAACACCTCGATCACCTTGCCCGTGACCTTCGACGAAACGGTCGCGCGCCGTCTGGCCGTGACGTACCCGGACGCGTTCAGGACAGAGCCGGGAGTTCCGGCGGCGCTGGAGCGGCTCTCGAGCGCCACCGTGCGAACGGCAGCGGCCTGAACGCGCTGGCTCCAGATCCACGCGCCGCCTCCAGCGGCCACCAGCAGAACAATCAAGACGATCCAGCCGACACGACGGCCTGAACCCGCACGGGCGCTTTGATCGATTTTGAGAGAGGCGAGATCGTCTTTGAGCGTAGACACGATCGAAAAGCCGAACGTGAACTCCTGACGCTGAACTCTGACCCTGAAGTAGCTCCAAAGTCTCAGTATATCGATACTACGGGGAGACCGGCGGCGCCGGTCGGGCCAACCGGCGAGTGGCGGAGGAGGGGCGGTGAATGAATGCTGCCCCAGCGGCTTCACGCAGGGGCTTCACACGCTTGACAATCCCTGGCAGGAGACATACGTTGCCTCTTCACGTGGCTGGCGAGGCGCAACCGCAGACCTTTGAGAGGCGGCGCCTCGCTCGCATGCACACTTGACTCAAAAACTCAGAATCGAGTCGATCACGGTCTCCAGCGAGGCCGAGTCCGAGCGCGTCCAGGTTCCGGCGTCGTGTTCGTTCGGCCGCTGGCCGCCACGCAAAATATGAGCATGGAGCACTCTCCGGGTGGCGCCGGCCCGCCGCCCCGCCGCGGCCCCTCCGTCGACCTCGATCCGAATGGGATCGTCTCGGGCAAGGGCCCGGACAGGCAGCGTCGCCAGTTCCTGAACTATTCGTTCTATCGGCTCGACCCCGTGTTCCGGCGGCTTCCGGCCGAGGAGCAGCGCGCGGCGGCGGCCGGGTTCGTCGACCTCGTGCGGAAGTGGGAGTCGTCCGACGACCTGATCCTCCGCACGTACTCACTCGTGGGCCTGCGCGCGGACGTCGACTTCATGCTCTGGCGGATCGCGTTCGACCCGCTGTGCTTCCAATCGATGGAGGCGGCGATCAGGCGATCGCGGCTGGGCGCCTATTTGGTGCAGGTCTACAGCTTCCTGTCGCTCCAGCGACGGTCGCCGTACGTCAACAAGATCAAAGGCGCGGGGGAGAGCGTCGAGCTGCTGGCGGGCCAGGGGAAGTACCTTTTCGTGTACCCGTTCACGAAAACCCGGTCGTGGTACCGCCTTTCGCCCCACGCGCGGCAGGGGATGATGGACGAGCATATCGCCGCCTCCGCGCCGTTCAAGGGCGTCCACCTGAACACCAGCTACAGTTACGGCATCGATGACCAGGACTTCATGGTGGCGTTCGACTCGGACTACCCGCAGGAGTTCGTCGATCTGGTGGGGCGGCTGCGTTATACGGAGGCGAGCCTCTATACGCAGCGCGACACGCCGATGTTCCCGTGCGCGAAGGCGCCCATTGACGAGATCGTCGCGCAGTTGGGGGAAGTGTAGCTAAGACAGTAGTCTTCAGTTTCGAGTTATGAGTTGTGAGTTAAGAGTCACCAGTCGTCCGTCCCGTGTTGTGATCTACATCCATTTGCGAGCCGACGGGCTCTGTCCGTGACTTCATGACTCAGAACTCAGAACTCAGAACTCATAACTCAGAACTACTAAAGAGGAGCTAGATGCCCCGTCACCCCGATCCTGAGGTCCTCGTCGTCGGCGCCGGTCCGGTCGGTCTCGTCGCGGCCCTGTTCCTGCAGCAGAACGGGGTCCGTGCGGAGATCATCGACATGCACCAGCGCACGACCCAGCACAGTTACGCGCTCGCGATCCATCCGCGCACGCTCCGGATTCTCGACGAGGCGGGCCTTTCACAAGGGCTGATCGGCGCGGGGCGGAAGCTGACGACGGTCGCCTACTACCAAGGGGGGGAGCGGCGCGCCGAGATCGACTATTCGGCCCTCGCGTCCAAGCATCCGTATCTCCTGGTCGTCCGTCAGAGCCTCCTGGAGAGGGCCGCGGAGGAGGCGCTCCGCGAGAAAAGGGTCAAGGTCCTCTGGGGACACCGGCTCCAGGCCCTCAGCGCGGACGGCGCTGCTCCCCGGGCGGAAGTGGCGGAGCTCGACCAGGTGGCGACCGGCTACCCCGTCGCGCGAAGCGAGTGGGTCGTCGTGCGAAGCCAGACGATCCGGCCGGCGTATGTGATCGGCGCCGACGGGTACGACTCGGCCGTGCGGCGGATGTCCGGCATGGAGATGGAGCAGCATGGCGCGGGCCAGATCTTCTCCGTCTACGAGATCGAGGCGACGGGGGAGCTTCCCGCGGAAGTGCGTGTCATCCTCGATCCCGACCTGACGAGCGTCTACTGGCCGCTCGAGGAGGGGAGGTGCCGCTGGGGATTTCAGATCCGTGACGCCTCGGAGCACGAGGCATCGATGGAGCGGCTCGCGCAGCTCGTCGCCGCCAGGGCGCCCTGGTTCACGGCGCGGCCGACCCAGGTTTACTGGTCGACGCTCGGCTTGTTCGAGCACCGCCTGACGCGGAGCTTCGGCAACGGAGGGGTCTGGCTCGCCGGGGACGCCGCGCACCAGGCGGCTCCGGTCGGCGTGCACAGCATGAACTCGGGGTTGGTCGAGGCGCGCGAGCTGGCCACGCGCATCTCGAGGATCCTGCGCGCGGGAGGAGCGCCGTCGCTCCTCCAGGAGTTCGCAACCAAGATGCAGGAGGCCTGGCAATGGCTCCTCGGCGCCAGCCGGGCGGTGCGCGCGCTTCCGGGGGCAGACCCGTGGGTCGGGCAGAACGGGGAGAGGATCCTCGCCTGCATACCTGCCTCGGGAGAGGATGTCGAACCGCTCCTCAAGCAGATCGGTCTCACGCTCTCGCCGGACCGTGGGTGACGATCCGCTTCCGCGCGAAGCGCTGAGCGCGGGACCTTGCCTGAAGGCTTTGGCGTAGGCGGGGCACGCGCGCAGCGAAGGGACGAGTTGCGCCGAAGCGCGTGATGAGCGAACGCGCGGAGGCGGATGAGTCGCGCCGAAGCGCGTGATGAGGCGAGCGCGCGGAGGCGGATGCTTGACTCCCCGCGATGCGCGATGGTACAAACGGCCACCCTTTTGACTCGAGCGAGGGTGCGCCTCTGACCGACGAGGCTCCGCCTCGCGACACTAGGTGACAACGCTTGATAACGCCGCGCTGACCCGCCTTCGCGCTCGAGCGCTTCGGCGGGGCAAGCGCGGGGACCGCCTTGACCGGGAATGCTGAGCGAACAACTTCACTCACGTACTCGGAATCCGGTCGGTCAAAACCTCTAGGCGGTGAACAGCTTGGCCCAGACGGAAGCAGAGCTGCTGGACAACCCTGTCGCGGGCCGCCCCACGCTCATCCTCCGCTCGCCGGAATTCCACTCGATCACCGAGGTCGTCGCGGAGGCGGTCGAACGGCCGACACCAATCGGCTGGTGGCTCGTCTTCCTCCCTTCCCTCGCGCTGCTCGGCCTTCTGGGCGTAGCGGTCTCGTGGCTCTTCTGGGAGGGGATCGGCATCTGGGGACTCAACGTCCCCGTCGGCTGGGCCTGGGATATCACGAACTTCGTGTTCTGGGTCGGCATCGGGCACGCCGGGACGCTCATTTCAGCGATCCTCTTCCTCTTCCGCCAGAAATGGCGCACCTCGATCAACCGCGCGGCGGAGGCGATGACCATCTTCGCGGTCATGTGCGCGATGCTGTTCCCGGGGATCCACGTGGGACGCGTCTGGGTCGCCTACTGGATGTTCCCGATCCCCAACCAGATGGACGTGTGGCCCAACTTCAGGAGCCCTCTCCTCTGGGACGTCTTTGCGGTCAGCGTGTACGGAACGGTCTCGGCCCTGTTCTGGTACGTCGGCCTGATCCCGGATCTGGCGATGATGCGCGACCGGGCGACGACGCGCACCCGGAAGTTCGCCTACGGTCTCTTCGCCCTCGGGTGGCGGGGCTCCGTGCGGCAATGGCACCACTACGAATCGGCCTACCTGCTCCTCGCAGCCCTCGCGACGCCGCTGGTCCTCTCGGTCCATTCGGTCGTCTCGATGGACTTCGCCGTCTCCCTCCTCCCCGGATGGCATACGACGATTTTCCCGCCCTACTTCGTCGCGGGCGCGATCTTCTCGGGGTTCGCCATGGTGCTGACGCTCATGGTGATCTGCCGCAAGGCGTTCCGCCTCGAGCACATCATCACGCTCCGGCACTTCGACCTCATGGCGAAGATCATGCTCGTGACCGGGACGATGGTCGGCTACGCCTATGCCACGGAGTTCTTCACCGCCTGGTACAGCGGGAACCCCTACGAGTTCTTCACGTTCCTGAACCGCGCGGGCGGACCGTACGCCTGGGCCTACTGGACCATGATCACCTGCAACGTGATCAGCCCTCAGATCTTCTGGTTCAAGAAGGCACGCACGAGCATCCCGATCCTGTTCGTGCTGTCGATCGTCATCAACATCGGCATGTGGTTCGAGCGGTTCGTGATCATCGTGACGTCGCTGCACCGTGACTTCCTCCCGTCGGCCTGGGACTACTTCACTCCCACGGTCTGGGACGTGGCGTGCCTGCTCGGGAGCTTCGGGCTCTTCTTCACGCTGTTTTGCCTGTTCGTGCGCTTCCTTCCGATGGTGGCCACCGCCGAAGTCAAGACAGTCCTGCCGCAGGCCAATCCGCATTGGCCCGCTGGCCCCGAACGCGAGACCCGGGACCGCCGGTCGGCGCCCCCGGCCTCCGAGCCCGCGCCCGAGGGAGCCCAGTGATGGCGCTGCTCGTCAACCAGCTTCCGACCGGACCGCACTACGGAATCCTCGCTGAATTCGCGACGCCAGCGGACCTCTACCACGCGTGCGAGCGGGTGCGTGACGCAGGGTTCACGCGCTGGGACGCCCACACCCCGTTCCCGGTGCACGGGCTGGAGGGAGCGATGGGGCTCCGGCGGTCCCCGCTTCCCTGGATCGTCCTCGTCATGGGGCTGGGGGGGGCCGCGCTCGGGTTTCTCCTGCAGTGGTGGGTTCACACCGTCGCTTACCCCCTCGTGATCAGCGGCAAACCGTACAACGCCTGGCCGGCGTTCATTCCGATCACGTTCGAGGTGGCGATCCTCTTCGCCTCGCTCGGCGCGGTCTTCGGGATGTTCGGCCTGAACCGACTCCCCATGCACCACCATCCGCTCTTCCAATCCCGGCTCTTCGAGCGCGTGACCGACGACGCCTTTTTCATCTCGATCGAATCGTGGGATCCGCGCTTCGATTCGGCGGCCACACCGAAGCTGCTGGAATCGCTGGGCGCACGAAATGTCGAGCTCCTGGGGTCGGGGGTCAGATCTTGAATCTTGCATCGTTGTCCTCTCGATGTGACGTCATCCTGCGTTCCGACTCTCGAGCCCTGTCCCCTGGAGCAGACATCGATGCAAGAACCAAGATCTGACCCCCTCGTGGCCCTGCGGCCCGAACAAGCCACGATCCCGCCGGCGCACCCGTGGAACCGGCTGCCGGCTCTGGGCGCCGGCTGCGCGCTGCTGGGCGCATTGGGCTGCGCGATTCTCGGGGCGGCGAACCCGAAGCAGTTCTTCTTCTCGTGGCTCGTGTCGTTCCTCTTCTTCCTGAGCCTGGCCCTCGGCGCGCTCTTCTTCGTGCTGATCCAGTACGCCTCCCAGGGAGGATGGGGGATCGTGGTGCGCCGGATCGGGGAGACGACCTTCGCAACGCTGCCCGTGATGGCGGCCTTGTTCCTCCCCTTGCTCCTCGGCCTCCGCGATCTCTACTCGTGGAGTATTCCCGGAGCAGCCGAGCACGATGCGCTGCTGCACTGGAAGGAGCCCTTTCTCAACGTGCCATTCTTCCTGATCCGGGCGGCGATCTACTTCGGATGCTGGTCCGTCATCGCCCTCTTCTACTATCGGCTCTCGCGCGGCCAGGACGCGACGGGGGATCCCGCGGTATCCGCCAGGCTGCGCCGCCTCGCCGGTCCCGCCATCATCGTCCTCGCCCTGACCCAGACCTTCGCCTCGTTCGACTGGATCATGTCGCTGACGCCGCACTGGTACTCGACCATGTTTGGCGTCTATTTCTTCGCGGGCTCCTTCGTGGGGTTCATCGCGCTCCTCTCGGTCGTCGCGGCAGCGACGCGCCGCGCGGGGCTCCTCGACACCGTCGTCAGCGCCGAGCACCTGCACGATCTCGGAAAGTTCCTTTTCGCGTTCACCGCGTTCTGGGCCTACATCGCCTTCTCCCAGTTCTTCCTCGTTTGGTATGCGAACCTCCCGGAGGAGACGATTTGGTTCAAGGCGCGGCTCGAGGGTTCGTGGAAGGCGGTGTCGATCCTGCTCATGGCGGGGCACTTCGGGGCTCCGTTCCTGTTCCTGATGGGGCGCGCCGTCAAGCGCAGGGAATCGACCCTGGTCCTGGGCGGAGTGTGGCTCCTCGCCATGCATTTCGTGGACCTCTACTGGCAAGTCATGCCGACGCTCCATGCCGACGGAGTTCGTCCGTCCGCTCTGGACGTGGCCGCGTTCCTCGCGGTCGGCGGGTGCTTCGTGGCGGCGGCGAGCTGGCTGATGCGACGGCAGGCGCTCGTACCGCTGCGGGACCCGAGGCTTGCCGAATCGCTTGCGTTCGAGAACGCCTGAGCTGTGCTTCGCGCAGCAGCGCTGCGGCGAGACCCCGACGAAGCCGAGGAGAGTCGGGCCGGACAACTCGGCGGCGCGAAGGCGG
>DASTBU010000113.1:0-70582 GCA_035711845.1 Vicinamibacterales bacterium | reverse complement strand
AGTGGCCCAGGGTCATCCGAAACACCCACGGCCGTCGCCACTCGCCCGTCCCGACGTCCAAGGTCGGCGCGCCGCGGAAGAAGTCCACCTGTCCTTCGGCGCCGGGCGCACAGTGAAAGACACCGACGGCCCGCCGCGTGGGTGCGATCGTCCGCACGAAGCGCTTCACGGACTCATAGCTCGCGCCGTAGCCGTACTCCTCGACCAGGTCCTGCCAGATGCGCTGCAGGCTCAGACCGGCATCGAGTTTCTCGGCGATGGCCGTGCGATACACCGCTGCGGTGAAGCGCGGCCGCGGCGGCGAGCCGGGGAACGTTTTGGCCGGGTTTGCGTCCGAGCCGGCGAACGTTTTGGCCGCATTTGACCCACTGACCTTGGGAAGATCAGGAGATTCGCCGGGGGGTGGCGGGGCAGAGCCGGGGAACGTTTTGGCCGCATTTGCCCGGCGCATCCCGTCGTACCGACTGACCGTCTCGCGACGGACGCCGGTCTCCGCTTCGATGCGTCGGTAGCTCCATCCGAGCTCCAACAGGGCGAGAACTTGCGATTTCTTCGGCATTTTCAGGTAGTTAGGCATCGACATCCTTGAGGAACAGAACCCTCAAGGATGATTGACAACCCCTACCTGCAGTGGCCGGTTTTTAGACGTTCGGTCGTGGCCGCATTTGGGCGTTCGCTAACAGTCTCGCGGTGATCTCCCGCCTGCACTCGTTCGCGAGCTCATGAAGACTATTGCAGCGCTTGAACGCGAGTGAGACGGACTGAATAGGCAGTCCCCTGGCGAGGCATGGCGTTCCGCCGGACCGGTGGGTTACGCTCCGCGACGCGAGTATCCTCCGAGGTCGTCCCATCGGTGCCCGGCCGCTGGGACCACCGGAACTGCGACGCATCCTGACGGGTCAGCGCGCATCAATGGGGGTGTGGATACTCAGCCGCACCTCATTCCTCGCACCACAGGCGGCGAAACAGTTTCGTGGTGGCTCGAGCATGCCGCTTCCACCTGGCTCGCCGCTAGGATGCCGAGGTTGGTATCCCGGTATCCACTCACCGTGGACAAGTTCCAGGAGTGCTCAACTCACCGGACGAGGCATCCGTCAGGCAGCTGAGCTCACGAATGGACTCCTGCTACTCGATTCATCACAGAGAGATGCACGTGCTCAGGCAGGGAGGCGGTTCGGAGATCAGCGTGGACGCGGAGCCGAAAGATCGAGCGCTCGCCAGGCCGCGTGATGAGCTGAAGACACCACGCGCCTTCATTGGGGCACTCGCGGGAGGACCGGCGGTTTCTAACGGGCATCTCCGTTGCATGACGAACCGATCGACCGCACGAAGAAGAACCGGTCGACGGTAATGACTGAGTGGAGGATAACGATGGCAACGGAGTTTGCTAGGGCAGATTACGCGCATTCGGAGGGACGGGTCGCCAAGACAATCGAGAATCAGACAGCGAAGGTACCGTCCGATGCGTTTCTGTGGATGGCGGTGGGCTCGATGGCGGTCTCCGCTACGCTCCAGATAATGGGCAACAGGCACGTCAGTCTCTTTGTCGGACAGTGGGCACCGACGTTCCTGATCTTCGGGCTCTACAATAAGATGGTCAAACAGCTCGGGTCGGACCGTACCGAGAACGCGATATAGGGCTCGCACGGTTGGTATCACCTCTGGCGCGCGGGTGCGTGCCAGAGCGTGTCGCTTCATTCATCGCAGACGCGCGACGCGTCTCGCGTCAGTTATCCGAGATCGCGCAGCAGTGCGGTCTCACCATCAGGAAGGACCCATGACAGCCGAGCTCGAGAAGTTCTACACCTTGATCGACGAGATCGAGATTGCGATGATGACGACACGACGCCCGGACGGGCATCTCGAGTCACGCGCGATGGCAAATCAGAAGCGCGCCGCGGGAGCAGACCTGTGGTTCGTGACCTCGGAGAGCACCGGCAAGCTCCGCGATCTGGAAGCAGACCCGCACGTGAACCTGTCGTACTACAAGGATCGGACGCGGGAATGGATCTCGGTCTCGGGTCTGGCCACGATCTCGCGGGATCGTCAGAAGATCCGCGAGTTGTACGCACCGGATTGGAAAATGTGGTTTCCCGATGAAGGCGATCCCCGCCACGGCACGCCAGACGACCCGCGCTTCGTGCTCATCGGTGTCGACGTTCACGCGGCCGTGTTCCTGGAGGTCAACAAGCCTCAGCCCGTCGTGCTGTTCGAGGTGGCAAAAGGCTGGCTGACCGGCCAAACGCCAGATGTCGGCGAGCTGCATCGCATCGGGCGGTAACGCAATGGCCTGGCGGTGTCTCCACTTCCTGATCCCGACAGAGCGATCCACACGACACCGCCCGGCCCCGGCGAGAGCGATAAGCTCGAACCTAGGTTTACGAGATTTCGGGCAAGGCTGCCTTCCGTTGAGGCGCCAGGCAGTGAAGAAGCGCGCGACGATGGGAAACGTGACTCTGCAAGTGGCGGTGCCCTGCCCCCAAAATCCGCTACATCGAGAGTGAGAATTCCTCGGGTTTAGGATCTCCTTGCAGGCGAGTCGGCGACAGGTCTCGCCGGACGTCGTCCATCGAAGCGGCCGACTTCGTAGACGGTGATGACACTGGGGTGGTTGAGCGCGGAGGCGGCCCTCGCCTCGCGCGGGAGGGAGCATCGAAGCTCTTGTTTACGATCGACTTCACCATCTTTCCCGCTCGCTCCCCCGTCATCCTCGCCTCATCGTCACCTCGGACGCGCGCCGGCGCCAGACGGCCAGTGCAGGACGACTGTGAGCGGGTTTACTGACCGGCGGTGAACCCGGTTCAGGAGAAACTGCGTCCCGTCCGGCGAGACGTCGTACTGCGCGACGACGGCAGAGTCCCGCAAGCCTGCCGGGAAGAGGACCCGCGGGGCTCCGCCGACCGGCGTTTCACCGTGCATCTCTATCGGCACCGCGACCAGGTCGCCGGTTGCGGACACATAGTAGAGTTCGCGTCCGTCCCGGCGCCATCGTGGTTGCGCGCCGCCGGCGGTAGAAACCTGACGCGCCGGAGTAGCTCGAGGCAGCGCCGCGACATATGCCTCGCGGCGCCCCGATTGATTGGACGTGTAGGCCAGCAGACGTCCATCGCGGGAAACGCTCGGCGTTTCCAGGGTTGCGCCGGGATCGAGCAGAACGGTCGGCCTGCCGTCCGGAGCGAGCGTCCGGATATTGCTGCGGGGCGGCGCATCGGCCTGGCGCCACACGAGCATCCGCTTGTCAGTCCACCCGCCCGCCGACATGCTGGCAGTCCCCTCGAAAACCGTCTCAATGGCGCCACGACCGTCAGGTGCCGTCACGTACAGGTTGATGTTGCGCCCAGGCCCCCTCCGTGAGCTGAAAACGATCCGTGCGGCATCAGCCGACCAAACCGGTGCGGAATCCTCCTCCGCATCACGGGTAACGGGTGTAGACGTCCGGCCGTCGAGATCGAGTTCCCAGATGTCCCACTGGTTGCCGTCATGACGGGCAATCGCCAGTCGGGTGCCATCGGGAGACAGCGTCGGGTCGGCCTGCACAGCGGGCGATCCGACGTCGTGAAGCACACGGCCATCGCGCGCGACCCACGCCAGTTGTGTCACCACAGGACTGTTCCGCCGGAATACGATCGACCCGTCGGCCGACACCGAGAATGCTTTCAGGCCAAGAATTCCGGCGTAGGCCACATCATTCGAGATCGGGATCGGATCGCCGCCGAGCGCACCGGCGGTCGCGTCGAACGGTTGTGCGAACAGTGTGTCATCCCGAGCAAAATACAAGAGGCCGGCCGCGAACGCCGCCGTGGTCTCGCTCTGGAACAGCTGCTTGGCAGAGCCCGGGTCACGAGCGGATGCGACCATCACGCTGTTCCCGGCCGGGTTCCGCCTCATGGCGTAATAAAGGAGTTGACCGCCGGGCAGCAGATTGGGAAACCGATGGCTGATGTCGCCTGACGCCTCGGAGAGTGCGGTGAATGCCGACGGCTCACCGCCCGACGCGGCGACTCGCATCAACGGCGATGTGTTGGTAGGCGCGAAGACAATCTGTCCGTCCGAGTCCCACGCGCCGCCTCGCCCGGTTTCGACGCGACAGATCACGGTCGGTGGACCACCGCTGATATCGATGCGCTTCAGCCGCTGCCCCGCGAAGAAGGCGACTGCGCCGCTGTCGGAAGACCAGAAAGGGAACGACGCGTCTTCGGTTCCCGGGAGCAGTCGTCCCTCCTCGGCATCCAGCGTTCGGAGCCACAAATGCGTTTCGTCGCGTGCATCGGTTGCGACGACGACGATATGGCGGCCGTCGGGCGACATCGCGTGCGAGGCCACGAACCGCAAGTTCTCGGGCGCCGGGACGTGGAATCGGATCTGCTCGGGCGGAATACGGGTTTGCCGCCCGACAAGATAGGCGGTGCCAACGACGCCGGCCAGCGCCAGTGCGGATGCGGCCAGCAGGAGCACGCGCGCTTTTCGCGAACGCGACGGCGCCGCCGGCCGCGCAGCCGGCGTGCCGAGCTCCTCGATCCAGCGGAGGTCGTTTCGCACATCATGCATGCTCTGCGCGCGTTCTTCCGGGTCCTTGGTGAGGCACCCGCGCACGATCCGATCGAGCAGGGGCGGCGCGACCGGCGCGAGCTCCTGCACCGGACGCGGCGACGAGGACATGATCGCGCCGATCACGCTGGCCGGGCTGCTGCCATCGAAAGCGCGAGTGCCCGTGAGCATCTCGTAGAGCACACAGCCGAAGGCCCAGATATCCGCGCGTGGATCGGCAGGCTTTCCGTCGAGCTGCTCCGGCGCCATGTACTTCAAGGTGCCGAGAATCGTGCCCTCCCCGGTGATCGGCACCTGACCGGTCGCCAGAACCGTCGTCGCGGTGGTTGCCGCGGCCGTGGGCCGAGCCTTGGCGAGCCCGAAGTCGAGCAACTTGGCGCCGCTTTTCGTCAGCATGATGTTGCCCGGCTTCAGGTCTCGATGAACGATTCCCGCGCGGTGCGCCTTGTCGAGCGCGTGGGCGATCTGGATTCCAATCGCCAGTGCGTCCTCGAGCGGCAGCGCCCCTTCCTGGAGCCGTGATGCGAGCGTCTGCCCGTCGAGGTGCTCCATCACCAGGAAGTCTGTTCCGTCGTGCCGGCCGATGTCGAAGAGCGTGCAGATGTGCGGGTGGCTCAGGGCGGCGATCGTCTTCGCCTCCCGCTCGAAGCGGGCCCGGCGGTCGGGATCGGCGGAGATGTCATCGGGAAGGACTTTGATCGCGACCGTGCGATCGAGGCGAGTGTCTTTCGCCTTGTAGACTTCGCCCATTCCCCCGGCGCCAATCAGGCCGAGGATCTCGTAGGGACCCAGCCGCGCGCCGGCCTTGAGGGTCAAGGAAGGTGGCACTCCTGCGCCGGAGTATACGCCGCCTGGCAAACTGTACGGACACACGAGTCCCGCGGTCGCTTGGAAGCCCAACCGGGGGCTATTGCCTACTACTCACGCGCTCGCGCCAACGTCCCGTCATTCCCATGCCCCGGCAACCTCACCTGAAACCTCAACAAAACTGGGGTGCGATTGTGGACCTAATGCTCCCTTCGATGAGCACGCAGAACGGTGGCCGCCACGCGCTCGATCCGTTCCCGGACTTCGCGAATGGCGGCGCCCGACCCGATCAGCGGCGCCGCCCCGTCGGCCCGGTCGCGCCGCCAGCACGCCCGCCGGTCTGCGCCCCGCCGATTGGCGCGTCCCACAGCAGAGGCATACGCTGGCTCCACCGTCACCATCGCAGCTCCTTTGGCGTCGTGCGTCTCGCTCGTGCGCCTACCGAAGGAAATGCCAGTGAGTTCCTCCGCGCTGCCGCCGTTACCGCCCCGTCGCGGTTACAGACGGTAACCTAACCTCAACCTCAATGAAATTGGGGTGCGGCTGTGGGCCTGATGCTCGTCGTCAATTGATTCTGGCACGGTCGGATTCGCTGAATCGGGACGGGTCGGCGTGCTAAGCGGGACAGGGCAACTGCCGCTACTTCGTAATCGGCACCTTCGACTTCAGCTCCTCGAACCAGTTCTGAACGAGAACGAATCGTTTGAGCGGTACCGCAGGCGTTTGTTCACGCTGGGCGAGCACGAAATGACGACCATCGGGTGCCACGTCGTAGCCCCGCGCCGGATAGCTGGATTCGTACGGCCCCTCAAAGAGCAGTCTCGGCGCGCCGAATCGCGGGACCGGGCCGATCGAAACCGCGGTCGCCATCATACGCAAAGAACTGGATTCGTCGGGGTCTGAGCCTGCCGAAACAAAGAACAACTCGCGGCCATCGTGTCGCCACACTGGCGACATGCCGCCATCAGTGGACACCTGCTGCCGACCGGTGCCGGAGGGAAATCCTTCCACGTACACCTCCCACCGCCCTGTCTCCGTGGTGGCGTACGCGACCCACTTTCCGTCCGGGGAGAAATCGGCTCCGCCTTGCGCGTTCGTTGCTCCCATGATCTTGTTGCCTGTCCCATCGCCGTCGACCGAGAGCGTCCACAATTCAAATTCTGTGTCAGTCAGCCTGTAGAACGCCAGCACATCGCCATCAGATGACCATGCTGCTGGTACTTCGTGCTCTGATGTCGTCGTGAGGCGTTGCGGCGGGACCTTGGCATCAACCGGAAGCCAAAACAAGTTATCGGGTCCTGTTATAGAGGATCGATAAACAATCCTCCGACCGTCGGGTGACCAAACGGGCGTGGCGTTTCGTCCTTCCTTGGTCAGGCGAGTCACATTGCGGCGCACCAGATCGTAAATCCAGATGTCCTGCTGCGCTTGCGCTGTATGGAAAGCCAGATGTTCGCCGTCGGGGGCAATGCGCGGCTGCACGAGCGGGCCCGCAGGGACCGGAAGCCTCTCTGCGTGCCCGGCGCGATCAACCCAGTACAGGAAACGTCGGTCATCGGGTACGACAGTGCCCGGCAGGTAGACCAGGGTACCCTCGGCAGAGATACTGAACTGACCTGCTCCCGTGTCGATGGTGGACCTGCGCCCATATGCGGACTGCATGACGTCGGACACGAGTCCTACAGATTCGCCAGTTACTTGGGGACGGCGCAGGTCAAAGGGAACCGCCATCAGTACTGCCGACCGGACATATACCAGGTGGCCGCTACTGAGGTACCGACCATCTGCGCCACCTTCGAGCACCACTTTATGCGTGCGACTCTGGCGCGAGAAAAGCGCAAGACTCGTCTCCGTCCACTGCGGAAAGCGGTTATACGTGATGGTGAAGAGCACGTCACCACCTGGCAACGTGTGTGGAAGCCGATGGCTTACTTCCCCTTTCGCGTCGTCGAGCATCGTCAACTGTTCCGGGCGGCCCCCGGACGCCGAAACCTGCCACAGTCCGCCGCTCGCTCGACCGAATACAATTCGACCTTCTGCATCCCACGTTGCACCAAACGACGGACCAAACGGACAAATGCTCACGGGTGGTCCGCCGTCGCGCGGGATCTTGCGGAGTTCGCGGCCTACCCAATACGCCACCCATTTTCCGTCGGGCGAAAAGAAGGGTCCCTCCGCGCCTTCGGTGCCGGCCACCGGTTCCGCCTCGATCCGCTCCAGCAGGCGCATATATAGTTGGCGTCGATTTTCCTGCACGCCGGAAAACACGAGGGTCCGGCCGTCGGGAGCTATGGCGAGCGCTGTGCGAAACGGGCGTCCATCATGCTCCAGTGGCGATCCACCGGAGTGCAAGCCGTCAGCCGGCGAAACGTCAATTACTGACCGGAATATCTGAGGTGGACGGGGACTTGACTGCCGGCTCGAGACCACCATCGTGCCCAACACCGCGCCGAGAGCGACGAGCGCAAGCGCTGTGGCAATCTGCTGCCACGTTCGGCGGTGAGTCGATGCAGCAACCGTCGTGGCCGTTTGACTGATCCACCGGAGCTCATCGCCAATATCGTGCGCACTTTCCCAACGCTCGTCGGGGTACCTTGCAAGGCACCGGAGGACGAGCCGGTCCAACGCCGGCGGCGTGAGCTGATTGATTGACGTGATAGGCGTGGGTCGCCTCTCGAGAATCGCGGCAATCAGGCTGGCTTGAGTCTGTCCGTTGAACGCCCGTTCACCCGTGAGCATCTCGTACAGCACGAGCCCAAGGGCCCAGATGTCGGTGCGCGCGTCAGCCTGATTGCCCTCCAGCTGCTCCGGCGCCATGTACTGCAGGGTGCCGAGGATTGTCCCCTGTCCGGTAAGCGGCGTAGTCTGCGTTGGTGCGGACAGTGTCGTCGCTGCGAGCCCTTGGCCACCGATCGGTTCCTTCAGTTTTGCCAGCCCGAAGTCCAGCAGCTTGACGCCGGACTTTGTCAGCATGATGTTGCCCGGTTTCAGATCGCGATGGATGATACTGGCGCGGTGGGCGGCGGCGAGCGCCTCCGCGATCTGTGCCCCAACCTCCAGGGCCTCGTGGAGCGGCAGGGGCCTTTCCGCAGCCGGTCGGCCAGTGTTTCCCCGGACAAATACTCCATCACCAGGTAGTGCGTGGCTTGCCTTGTGCTGATCTCTTGCGTCTGACCGATGTCGTAGAGCGTGCAGATGTGGGGATGGGACAACCCCGCAATCGTCCGCGCTTCGCGCTCGAACCGCGCGCGGTGTTCCGGATCAGCGAATTGCGGTGGAAGGATCTTGATCGCGACAGTGCGATCCAATCGCGTGTCGCGCGCGCTTTGTAGACTTCGCCCATGCCCCCGGCGCCAAGGAGGCCGAGGATCTCGTACGGGCCCAGCCGCGTGCCCGCGGTAAGGGACAAGGAAGGTGCTCCTGCGCCGGAGTATACGCCGGCCGGGAGCTGAGCGCAGGGTCCGGTCATTTACCTGGATCTTCGGAATGCGGAGAGTCTTCTATATCCGATCACCCCCTCCCTCCACCGCCCCGTCGCGGTCACAGACGGCAACCTCACATCAAACCTCAATAAAACTGTGGTGCGGCTGTGGGCCTGATGCGCCACGGCACGCGGCCGCCTGCGTCCGTACAAATCTCAGGGTCGAAGTTCTCCATTAACCAGGCATCGGACTTCTCCTCGGTGAGGCTGCAGATAATCCCACGCGTAGCGTTCGCCGCGCCAGCGGCTTCGGTCAACCCCCCGCAAGTATGAGCTGCGCAGAACAATCGGGTTCCTCGTCGCTGGGCATATGATATAGAACCTGTCATTCTGAAGGAGGGCTCCATGAAGCGTGTTCACGTTTTAGTTGCCGTCGTGTGGGTCCTGGGCCTTGCTCTGGGTGTCCTTGGTAGCCGCATGTTAAGTGCCCAGGATCCTCTGAAGGCCGGGAAGGAGCTGCAGCGGGCCGAGCTAACGAGCGCCAAGGGGATGGAAGGCATCTTGGTTCTCCGGGAGCTCCCGCCCGGAGCAGAGAGCGGCCAGCACACACAGTCCGGCAACGAGATCGTATATATCCTGGAGGGCTCGGTCGTCCTTGAGGTGCAGGGCAAGGCTCCCATGACTCTTAAGGCGGGGGAGGCATTCAAGACCGCGGCCGGGGAAGTTCACAACGTAAAGAATGCAAGTGCCAGCGCACCCGGTAAGGCCCTTGCCTTCTACATCGCTAAGAAGGGTACCCCTCTCGAAGGCCTCTCCGTTCCGGTCAAGTAGGCCCGCATCGTCTTTGGTGTGGGCGGATCGGGAGCCTTCGGAGAGGGAGCCGCACAGCGGCCGGATGAAGCTGACGAAGGCCGGTGCTGCGAATCTATCAGTGCAGCGATGGAGCTTCGCAGCTTATCCGGGTCTTCCCCGCCATCGCCGCCGCAGCGTCTAGAATGCCACGGGTCGCCCCTCACGAGGCAGGACGTCGTTGCGGCAGCGCGATCTCCTGGGGACGCGGTCAGGCCGGCTGACTCTTCATCCCCTATGCGTCCGCCCTCGCTCGCGCCATCTCCCCGTGGGCTCAACCGAGGGCAGCTTCACAGAAACCTCAATAAAACTGCGATGCGGCTGTGGCCGGATGCAGGATATCCCCGGATGGAACACTCGCTCCAAGCAGGCACTCCGCGACGTGATAGGATCTGCCGCCCATCCTTTTTATCCATGCAGCGAGCGCTTGCCGCGATCGGCATCCTTGCCGTCGTCACCCTTATCGGGCTGGTCCTCTGGGCGGGTCTCGGTAGCCTGTTGACGATGGATGCTGGCTCGAGCAGCCAGGGTGGTCAATACTATGTCGGCGCAGCGGTGATCGTGGCTGTCGTATGGCTGGTGAGCCAGATCTCGAAGTTCTCAAGGCGACTCTGACAATTTCCGTTCCGAGGGACCGGGAAACACAAACGCTTCACCCTCTCTGCATCCTCCCCCCACTCGCGCCACCGCCCCGTGGCCTCGACCGAGCGCAGGCTCACCTCAAATCTCAATGAAATTGCGGTGCGGCTGTGGACCTGATGCGCCCTCAATCAGGACGCAGAAGTCGGTGGCGGCCACGCGCTCGATTCGTTCCCGGACGTCCCGGATCGCGGGGCTCGAGCCTATCAATGGCGTGGCGCCGTCGGCCCGGTTGCGGGCCGAGAGCGGCGCCCTCCCCTGGGCGCGCTCGACCTCGAGCACCAGAGCCGAGCTGTGTCGCGGAGTCGAGAATCTGACACGTCCAGCCATCGAGCATCCGTGCCGGTTCGAACACCGCTTCGATCCGCGCTCGCGTGTGAGAGGCACTCGCCGGAATGTCGAAACACATTACATCAGCGGCCGCTGGCTCCGGCTCGTCCCGGACGGCAATCGATCGCGCACGGACCAGCGATCGAAGCTCCTCCTCGAACCGGTCCCGCAGGTGGCCGGCCTCCCGCCCTGCCGCCAGGCCACGGGCGAGGGCGCCGACGAGCGCGGACGCGACCGCGCAGCGCAGCACGTGAGCCGTACGCCCGCCGGTCTGGCCGGCGACCGTGACCTGCAGGAAGACCCGCGAGCCAGGCCGCAGCGGCCGCGGCCCGTCGAGCAGCGCGCCACCGGCGCTGAGATTCACCACCGACACCGCATGCCCGGGGCGGAGGACCGCCTGAAGCGGCGATATCGTCGGATGGCCGAAGCGGCTATGCGCGCGACGTTCTGTCAACGGGCGGACCACGTGCGATCTCCTGGATGAAAGTAGAGGACCCGCGTTCGGCCGGTGACACCCAACACGCGCACGGCATACTGGCCGCCCTTGCCGCCCAGATACAGCGTCCCGGACGATGCCGATCCATCGGGGCTCAAGGTCAGAATCTGGGGTGCGCCGATACGGACCCCGTCTTCGCCCGGTCCCACGACACCGTCGGCATCAGGGGTTCCGGCCGCCAACCGGAACTGAACCCCGCTGAACTTGTCGCCCAGCCGTTCGTACGCGGCGAGCTGACGGTCGATGCCCGCCTGGATGTCCATGGTCCTGATCCCGTTGCCATTCCCGTCCTCGAAGGGCGCGAACGCATAGTCGCTGCCGACCGGCTGGAACCTGAACGCCACGCAGGTCGATCGACGGACAGCTTCCATGCGTATGCTCATGATGCGAGCTGTCATGTATCGCGCGGCTGAGGCCGCGCGGATTGCATCGACGGCGTTGCCCATCAGCGGAACGGCAATACCGGTGATGGTGACGCCGAGCGCCATGGTGAACATCAGCTCTATCAGCGTCAGGCCTTTCGCGTCGACCGTCTCGATACGTCTCCTGTGAGCCATGGGCGCGGCGCCCTCCTACCGAGATTGATCCGGACGCTCTTTCTCTCCGCCCACCGTGACCATCGGCTTGATCTTCAGAAAGCTCTTCTCCCCGATACCCTTGATGTTCATCAACTCCTCCACCTTCTTGAAGTTGCCGTTCTTCTCCCGGTGCTGGACGATGAGCTGCGCGGTGCGGGGGCCGATGCCGGGCAGCCCTTCGAGCTGCGCGGCGGTCGCGGTGTTCAGGTTGATGGGTGTAGCCACCGACGCAGACGGCTTCGGCTTGGCAGCTTTTTCCTGCGCGTGCGCGACAGGGGCGACGATGGACAACGAGGCGAGCAGAATTCCCGTGACGAACGACAGAGCGCGCATGTGGCCTCCTTCTGCGAACAACTGGCTCGGCCTGTAAGGATCCCCACCACCCGATCCGCCAAGTGAGAGGTCCGAGCCACTGTGGATATCGATGGTGCGTGGGGACCGCCGCGCTGGAGGGCAAATCCACTGCCGAGAAGCGATCGGCACGCAGATGTCCGTGGAAAATGTGGTAGCCGCCGGAGTTGTGGTCACGGCCGTGCCGAGCGCACGCGCCGGGTGCGCGCGGGAGTGCGCGGGAATGTCAACTGAGGCTGACGACGGGACGCGGGGAGTTGCTGGGTGACGCCCTTCGGCCCGCCGACATGAGTCGTCTCCGAGCCGCTCGTTTGTCGGTGAAGTATCCTGGCCTAGGCGCTGGCTCCCGCGCCGGTCCGGGACGCGCGGTACCACGCCACCGTCGTCCGGAGCCCCTCTTCGAAGCTCACCACGGGCTCGTATCCCAGAATCCGGCGGGCTTTCGCGATGTCGGCTTGCGAATCGCGGACGTCCCCGGCCCGCGGCTCGGCATATCGGGGCTGAACATCTGCGCCAATCAGGCGCCGCATGGTCTCGAACAACGTGTTGAGGGAGACCCGCCCGCCCGTCGCGACGTTGATCACCTGCCCGCTGGCGTCGTCCGCCTCGCACGCGCGCAGGACGCCATCGACCACGTTGGCGATATAGGTGAAGTCGCGGGTCTGCTCGCCGTCGCCGAAGATCGTCGGCGAGCGTCCGTCCAGCAGCGCGGTCGCAAAGACCGAGATCACCCCGGAGTAGGGTGACGATGGGTCCTGCCGCGGACCAAAAACGTTGAAGTACCTGGTACTGACCGTTTCCAGGCCGTAGAGCTTCGTGAACATCTGGAGGTACTGCTCCCCGACCACCTTCTGCAGCGCGTAGGGGGACAGGGGGGTGTTGGGCATTCCCTCGTGCTTGGGAAGCGTGGGCGTGTCGCCGTACGCCGACGAGGAGCCGGCGAACACGAGCCGGCGGACGCGCGCGTCCCGAGCGGCCACGAGCACGTTCAGGGTCCCGTCGACGTTGGCCCGATTGGATGTGATGGGATCGCTGACCGACCGCGGCACGGATGGAATCGCTGCCTGGTGCAGGACGAAATCCACGTCTTTGACAGCCTGGCGGGCAACGTCCAGTTCGGCGAGGTCGCCCTCGAGGAATTCGATGTCCGGAACGTGATCGAGGTTGGAGCGTCTGCCCGTGACCAGAGAATCGGCAACCCGGACGCGATGTCCCCGGCGAACCAGTTCCTCCGTCAGGTGGGATCCGATGAAACCCGCGCCGCCCGTAACGAGGTAATGAGCCATCACCGTGAATCTTAGCAATAAGCGTGCGCGGGACGGGTGCCTTAAGGGGACAGGCACTCTAAGGGGACAGGCACTCTAAGGGGACAGGCACCTTAAGGAGCCTGTCCCCACACAAAAAAGGCCCGCCGCAGCGGGCCGTAAGCCGAATTCTGTCCGCCTTCGCTCGCGCAGCCTTTCGGGGCGCGAGCGACGGCGTGACGATCATTCCTCTAGCCCCGCCATCACTGGCGGAGTCGAGCGGCCTACCCGGAGGCGTTCACCTCCGCTTTCAGCTACGGCGAGCTCGCCGTAGCCTTGGCGAAGGCGGTCGGACGGGCCGTCCTGAAGCGCCTCCCTATTTGGCCTTGCTCCGTGCGGGGTTTTGCCTGCCACCCATGTTGCCACGGGCGCGGTGCGCTCTTACCGCACCTTTTCACCCTTACTCCGACGTGCCGGGCACGTCGGGGCGGTATGTTTTCTGTGCCACTTTCCTTCAGGTTGCCCTGACCGGGCGTTACCCGGCGCACTGCCCTGCGGAGTTCGGACTTTCCTCTCGCCTCCGCCCGCTACGCGGGCTTCGGCGCGGCAAGCTCTCGGTGTCTTTTCCTGCACCGGGCGGGCCTGTCGCGCCAAAGCTCGCGAAGCGAGCGAAGGCGGGCGATCGCCTGGCCTGCTGCGGCGGACGACGAATCAACTCAGCAATCAGCACTCTCCAATCAATTCAGCATTCAGCATTCAGCATTCCTATGAGTCGTTCTCCTGCGAGATCCCGTACTGCTCGAGCTTCTTGTACAGGTTGCTGCGGGGCGTTCCGATGACTTCCGCGGTCTTGGAGATATTCCAGCCGTTCTCGCGGAGCTTCTCGACGAGGAACGCCCGTTCCGCCGACTCCTTGAACTCTCGGAGCGTGTTGGGACGTTCCTTCTCATTATCGGCTACGGACGGTTTGGACTCAAGCCTGACCACGTCGCGCAGATCGTCGACGTCGATGGTCTCCCCCGGCGTCATGATAATCAGGCGTTCCACGGTGTTCTTGAGCTCGCGGACGTTCCCCTTCCAACGCGCCTTCTGGAGGAACTCCATCGCAGCCGGCGTGAACCGCGGTGGCCGCCGGTTGTTCTCCCGGCTGAAGAGGTCGGCGAAGTGCCGCACGAGCGGCGGGACGTCCTCGCGCCTGTCGCGCAGAGGCGGCACCCGAACCGGGATCACGCTGAGCCGGAAGTACAGATCCTCGCGGAAGGTGCCCCGGTGGATCTCCTGCTCCAGATCCTTGTTGGTGGCGGCAATGACCCTGACATCGACCTTGATCGTACGCGCCGACCCGAGCCGCTCCACCTCCCCCTCCTGCAGCACGCGCAGCACCTTCGCCTGCGTCTTCGCACTCATGTCCCCGACTTCGTCGAGGAAGATGGTGCCGCGGTCGGCCTGCTCGAACTTGCCGATCTGCTTTTCGGTTGCACCGGTGAACGAGCCTTTTTCGTGACCGAACAGCTCCGATTCGATCAGCTCTTCCGGAATGGCCGCGCAGTTGACCTGGATGAACCGCTCCCGGCTGCGCAGGCTGTTGCGGTGAACGGCTCTTGCGACCAGCTCTTTGCCGACGCCGCTCTCCCCCAGCAGCAGCACGGTGGCATTGGTGGGCGCGGCCCGCCTGACGGCCTCAGCCACCTGCCGCAGCCCCGGACTGTCGCCCACCATCTGATGGCGGACTTCCGCGGCGCGCCGCAGCGACTTGTTTTCGTCAATCAGGCGCGTGCGATCGAGCTGGTTGCGGATCGTGACCAGCAGGCGCTCGGCCCCGAAGGGCTTCTCGATGAAGTCCACGGCGCCCCGTTTGGAGGCCTCGAAGGCCGTCGACGTCGTTCCGTGCGCGGAGATCATGACGATCGGAACGGCCTCGTTGATCGCCTTGATGCGCTTGAGGGCTTCCATGCCGTCCATGCCCGGCATCTTGACGTCGAGGAACACGATGTCGGGCGATTCGCGCTGCACCAGCGCGACGCCTTCCTCGGCGCTCGCCGCCGACAGGTATTCGTACCCCTCGTATTCGAGGGGCATCCGCATCGAATCGCGGATGCCCGCGTCGTCGTCAATCAACAGGATGCGTGCGGCCATGTAGCGGGATCACTCGAGTGTGACGGTCACGAGCTCACGCTGCGCGCTGACGGGATTGTAGTAGTAGACCGCGAGCACGTCGCCGGCCCGCATTGTATCAACGAGCCGGTGGTACTCCTCCACGGAGCGGGTGGGACGCCGATTGATCTCGAGGATCACGTAGTTGGCGCGCAGAGTCTGATGCGAGGGACCGTTTGGATCGACCTTCGTTACGATCACGCCCTGCACGTCGCCGGGCACCTCGAGCCGGTTGATTAAGCTGCGAGACATGTCGCGAACCGAGACACCGAGCCCTGCGGTGTCTGGCGGCGGCTGCCGACGGCTTCGTTGCGAGGACGGCCAGTCTGTGTCCCCGGCCGCCAGGTCGTCGCCAAGCGGCGGGCGCTCCGCCAGCTTTACCGGCAGGATCTGCCGGCGCCCCTCGCGCAGGATCTCGAGCCGCGCCACGCTACCGGGCTGCCGCGCCGAAATATCCTTGATGAGCTCCTCGTTCGTCGACACCATGCGACCCTCGACCTCGAGGATCACGTCGTACGGCTTCAGGCCGGCCCGTTCGGCCGGCGAGCGCGGGGTGACGTCCTGGACGATGGCGCCGCGGGACACGTCCAGCCGGAGCGCCCGCTGCAGGTCAGGCGTGACGTCGCTGAGCGTGACGCCGATGAAGCCCCGGGATACACGACCCTTCGTCTTCAGCTGGGTCAGGATCGCAATTGCCTGGTTGATGGGCACCGCGAAACCGATGTTGCTCGCGCGGGAGCTGATCGCCGAATTGATGCCGATGACCTCGCCGCGGGAGTTGATGAGCGGCCCGCCGCTGTTGCCAAAATTGATTGCCGCGTCGGTCTGGATGTAGTCGTCGAGGCTGGGGTCGAACAGCTTGCGTCCGATGAAGCTGACCACACCCACGGTGACCGAGTGGTGGTAGCCCAGGGGGTTGCCGATTGCGCAGACCCACTCGCCAACCCTGAGGTCGTCCGAGTTGCCGAGCGGCGCCTCCGGCAGATTGGTCGTGCCAGAGATCCTGATCAGCGCGACGTCGATGGCCGGATCGACGCCGACGACCTCGCCGCGAAACGTGCGTCCGTCCGCGAGCGTGACGGTTATCCGCGAAGCGGACTCGATGACGTGATTGTTCGTGAGGATGAAGCCTTCGTCGTCGATGATGAAGCCGCTGCCGGAGCCCTGGTTGGGCGTGTCGCGGTCGCGGGGAGCGGGCCCGTCGGGATCGTCCGGCGCGCGGCGGAAGTAGCGCTGCGGCGCGAACGGGTTGGCCCCAGTCGATGTCGAATCGATGTTCACGACCGCCGCGTTGATCCGCTCCGCGACATCGGCGAAGTTCACGACCGAGGGAAGCGTGGCCGCGCCGGTGAGCCGTGGCGAGCGAGCCGCGGGCGGGGCCGGAGGCGTGGCGGGCGCGGATGAGACGACCGGCGCCTGCGTCAGCCCGCCAGCCAGGATCAGGCCCACCAGAAACGCCACGGACATGGCCAGGGCGACGGTGACGATCGTGAAGCGCTTCGACATCGACGGTCCATTTCACGCAGTCGCAGGTGCTACTGCCCCTCCATTATAAGCGTCCGGAACTCCTGTTCAGTCAGGATCGGCACGCCGAGCTCCCGGGCCCGGTCCAACTTGCTGCCGGCGTCGTCCCCGACGACCAGGTAGCTCGTTTTCCGACTGACGGATCCGATGACTTTTCCACCCAGCCCCTCGATGGCCGCCGCTGCCTCTTCCCTGCTCATCGAGGACAGCGTTCCCGTGAGCACGAAGGACCGGCCAGCCAGCGGTTGAGCGCCCGAAACCGGTTCCCGTGACACGGTGTTCACGCCCAGGTCGCGAAGCCGGATGAGGAGCTCGCGGTTCCTCGGTTCGTCGAGGAACTCGCGAACCGATCGGGCCACCACGCCGCCGATGTCGGGCACGCGCTCGAGTGATTCGACCGATGCCACGAGCAAGGCGTCGAGATCCCCGTAGGCCCTGGCGAGCGCCTGGGCGCCGCGCTCGCCGACGTGCCGGACGCCCACCCCGAAGATCAGACGCCAGAAATCGTTGCCCTTGCTGCGCTCGATCTGCGCGAGCAATTTCGCTGCCGACTTGTCGCCGAGCCGCCGCTTCAGTTCGCGGCCCTCGCGGATGGAGATGCTGGTAAGGTTGGCGAGCGTTTCTCGATCGAGCCGGTAGAGATCGGAGAAGTCGTTCACGAGGCCGGTCGTGACCAGCTGGTCGACGAGTGACTCCCCGAGTCCCTCGATATTCATCGCCCGGCGGGAGGCGAAGTGTTCGAGGCCGCGGCGGATTTTGGCCGGGCAGGACGAGTTCGGGCAGCGCCAGACCACCTCCTCCTCGGGCTTGTGCAGCTCGCTGTCACAGAATGGACAGCGTGTCGGCATGACCCAGGGCCGGGAGTCGGCCGGACGCTTCGTCTCGATCGCCTTGACGACCTTGGGGATCACGTCTCCGCCCTTTTCGATGATCACCGTGTCGCCCTCCCGGAGGTCGCGGCGCGCGATTTCCTGCTCGTTGTGCAGGGTGGCGAGCGAAATCGTGGAGCCGCCGAGCAAGACCGGTTCGAGCACGGCGTAGGGGGTCACGGCGCCGGTGCGGCCGACGTTCACCTCGATTCTGCGAAGGATGGTGGTGGCCTGCTGTGCCGGAAACTTGAACGCGACGGCCCAACGCGGGAACTTCGCGGTCGTGCCGAGCCGTTCGCGCAGCGCGAGATCGTCCACTTTGACGACGACGCCGTCGGTGTCGAAATCGAGCACCTGCCGGCCGTCCTGCCACTCGCGGCAGAAGGCGAGCAGTTCGTCGATGCCACTGCACTTACGCCAGTGAGGCTCGACGGGCAGCCGCCATGCGCGAAGCTGCTCGAGGGTCTCGGAATGGTGCGCGTGCTCCCGGGCTCCCGGAAAGACCGCCTGATACACGAACGCGCCGAGGCCGCGCCGCGCGACCAGCGCAGCATCCAGGGTCCGCATCGTCCCGGCGGCCGCGTTCCGCGGGTTCGCAAACGGGGGCTCCTCGTTGTCCTCGCGCTCGCGGTTGACCCGTTCGAACGACTTGCGCGGCAAGTAGATTTCCCCGCGCACTTCCACGCGCCCGGCAGGCCCCTCGTGCAGCCGGAGCGGCAGCGGCCGGATGACGCGGACGTTCGACGTGACGTCCTCGCCGCGCACACCATCACCGCGGGTCACGCCGCGCACCAGCACGCCGGCCTCATAGGTGAGCGCGATGCTCAGGCCGTCGATCTTGAGCTCCGCCACGTACTCGACTGGCTGATCGGCGGCGAGCGCCGTCCCTGCGCCTTTTCGAACGCGCTCGTGGAACGCGCGCAGCTCTGCTTCCGAATAGGCGTTGTCCAGGCTGAGCATCGGCTGCAGGTGCTCGGCCGTCTCGAACCCTTCGACCGGGCGGCCGGCCACTCGCTGGGTCGGCGAATCCGGCGTGACGAGATCGGGGTGCTCGCGTTCGAGCGCCTCGAGCTCTCGGACGAGCGCGTCGAACTGATCGTCGGTGATTTCCGGATCGCTGTGTACGTAGTACCGCTCCTCGTGGTGGCGGATTTCGTCCCGGAGCTGGTTTATGCGAGTGAGAGGGTCCATCGACGCAGCACCGGTGAGGCGGTGACGCCGCCGGGAGCGAGCGGAACGGGTGCTGAGAACAGAGGAAGCCGCGCGCTCACCGATCGCGGGAGAGAACGTAATCGGTCAACGCCAGCAACCCATCGCGCTCCCGGCTGGCCGGAAACACCGACAGGCAGTTCTTGGCACGTCCGGCGTACTCGAGCGCGCGATCGTAAGCGAAGTCCAGCGACCGAGCTTCGTGAAGCAGCCGCAGGATCTCGCGCCACTGCTCGGGGGAGACCGATCGCTCGCGAACGACATCACGAATCAGGCGATCGGGCTCGGGATCGCCGCGGCGAAGCAGCTGAATCACCGGCAGCGTGACCTTGCCCTCCCGGAGATCGCCGCCGATGGGCTTGCCGAGCGCCGCCGCGTCGGCCGTGTAGTCGAGCAGGTCGTCCACCAGTTGAAATGCGGTCCCGAGGTTGAAGCCGTATTCCCTGAGCGCTGTTTCCTGCTCGGGAGTCACGCTTCCCAGCAAGCCGCCGATCTGGGCGCACCCGCCGAAGAGAAACGCGGTCTTCCGCCGGATGATCTCGAAGTGCTCATCCTCGGTGATGTCGACGTCGCCGGTCTTGGTCAGCTGGTACAGCTCACCTTCGATCATCCGAAGGGTCACGTCGCACAGCAGACGGATGATCTCGAGCGAATCCTGGGTGAGCGCCATCGCCATCGACTTGATGTAGAGGTAGTCGCCCAGCAGGACCGTGATGTCGTTGCCCCACCGCGAGTGCACCGCCATCCGGCCGCGCCGGAGATCCGCGCCGTCGATGATGTCGTCGTGCACCAGGGTCGCCGTATGGATGAACTCGACGACCGACGCGTACAGCACCGCGCGGTCTCCCTGGTACCCGCTGAGTCGTGCCGCCATCAGCAGTACGGCCGGTCGAACGCGTTTCCCGCCGCTCTTTTGGATGTAGCGCCCCATTTCGGGGATCAGCGCAACGCGCGACTGAATGTGGCGGACGAACTCGCGTTCCACGGCATCCAGATCTTCGCGTATGGGCTCGAAGATCTGCGCCAGATCGGCTGAGACGGTTGATTTCTGCGCAGTGTCGCTCAAAGGTGTGCCGCTTTAGGTCCGGTCGGTCGCCCCACAATACTGGAGTCTTGCGGGGAGTGTCAACGCGCTAAGCCTTTTGAAGGGATGGATTTGGCCCAAGAAGGGTGTCGAGATTCCGAGCCGTCGTCTCCGCGATCTCGTCGACGGGGAGCCGTCGCACCTCGGCAACGATCTCGGCCACCCGGGCCACGAACGCCGGCTCGTTGCGCTTCCCACGATGCGGCACTGGGGCGAGGTACGGCGCGTCGGTCTCTATCAGCAGGCGGTCGGCCGGGATCATGGCAGCCACCTCGCGGAGCTCGTTCGCACGGGGAAAACTCACGATGCCGGACAGCGAGATGTGGAAATCGAGCTCGAGCGCACGCTGGGCCATGGGCACGTCGCCCGTAAAGCAATGAAACACACCGCGTACGGCTCGCTCGCCTGCACTGCGCAGGACGTCGAAGGTGTCGTCGGTCGCCTCCCGTGTGTGGATCACGACGGGGAGCGACAGTTCCCTGGCGAGTGCCACCTGCGCCTCGAAGACGCCGCGCTGTACGTCCCGGGGCGAGAAGTCGTAGTGATAATCGAGCCCGATTTCCCCGATGGCCAGCGCACCCTCGGCCTGCAGCCCCCGGCGCACGACGTCTGCCGCCTGTCGCGGCGCGGCCGCAAACTGAGCTGCCTGATGCGGGTGCACGCCGATCGAGAACCGAACCGCGGGCCAGAGCGCCCGGAGGCGAGCGGCTGCCGCGGATTCCTTGTCGTCGCCCGCTGCCAGAATGCACAACGCGCTCGTCACGCCAGCGTTACGCGCGCGCGCCACCACTTCGTCGAGATCCGCCGCAAACGCGTCGTCAGCAAGGTGACAGTGGCTGTCGAACATATGAGCACTTCAACCTTCCCTTCCAACTTCACCTGACGCGGGTGCCTGGCGCGATGTCCGAATCGAAGCCCACCAGGGCTGGCTTGCCGCCATCGGGGCTGGCGGCCAGCACCATGCCGTTCGACTCGATCCCCATGAGCTTGGCGGGCTTCAGGTTGAACACCATCACTATCGTGCGCCCGACGAGCGCGTCGGGCTCGTATGCCTCGGCGATTCCAGCCACGAGCGTGCGTTGTTCAGCGCCCGCGTCGATGGTGAGCTTCACCAGCTTCCGCGAGTTGGGAACCTTCTCGGCGGTCAGCACCTTAGCAACGCGCAGATCGACCTTCATGAAGTCGTCTATGCTGATCCGATCCGACCCAGCGGCGGGCTGCGGCGCCCCAACGGCTGTGGCCGCCGGCGCGGTCGCCGGCTGGGCGGGTGTGGCCTCCTTCGGTTGTTCCACGTCTTTGCTCCTGTCCTTCGTTTCTTCCCTGGCTGCGGAGCGGGACGCCGAGTCCGTCCTGGGCCAGAGCGAATCCGCCTTGATCATGACCCGCTCACCATCGTTCCGCCAGCGCGCACCGTCGAGCCTCATCTCTGACAGGGTCTGCCCGGCCCCGACACGCCGCAGGATTTCGATCGCCGAGGCGGGCATCACGGGCGAGAGCAGGATCGCGGCAATGCGGACGGCTTCGGCGACGTCGAACAGCACCTGGCTCAGTCGGTCGGCCTGTTCCGGCGCACGCGCCAGCGTCCACGGCTCGGTACTCGCGACATACTCGTTGGCCGCGTCCACGATCCGAAACGCGGCCGCGACGCCTTCTTCGAGCGCGAGGCGGTCCATCGCCCGCTCGTACTCGGCACGTGCGTGCGTCGCCACCTCCGCCAGGCGCCCGGGCGTGCCGCCCGGCCGCAACGCGCCTGCGCGATACTTGTGCGCCATCGCCACGATCCGGCTGACAAGGTTGCCGAGATTGTTCGCGAGATCGACGTTGTAGCGCTCCTCGTACCGCTCCCACGTGAAGTCGCCGTCGCTTCCGAACGAGATTTCTTTCAGGAGGTAGAGTCGCAACGGGTCCGGGCCGAAGCGATCGACCACCTCGAGCGGGTCCACGGCGGTGCCGCCGGACTTGCTCATCTTCTCGCCCTTCGCGTGCACCCAGCCGTGCCCGAAAATCTGTTGCGGCAGCGGCAGGCCGGCGCTCATGAGCATGGCCGGCCAGATCACGGCATGAAACCGGGTGATGTCCTTGCCGATCACGTGCAGATCCGCCGGCCACCAGCGCTCGGTCAGTTCCGCGTCGGTGCCGAAGCCCACGGCCGTGATGTAGTTGATCAGGGCATCGACCCAGACGTAAACCACGCTCGTGGAGTCCTGCGGCATGGGGATACCCCAGGACTGCCCCGCCCGGCTGACCGAGATGTCCTCTAGTCCGGCCTCGAGCAGCCGGAGGATCTCGTTGCGACGGATATCGGGAACGAGGAATCCGGAGTGACGGGAAAAATGCTCGAGCAGGGCGTCGCGGTAGCGCGACAACCTGAAAAAGTAGTTCTTCTCGCGAATCCAGTCCGGCTTCGTCAAGTGAACCGGACACAGCCCGTCGACGAGATCCTTTTCCTGCTTGAACGCCTCGCACGACACGCAGTACCACCCCTCGTAGTGGCCTTCGTAGATATCCTCTGCGGCTGTCATGCGCCGCACGAGCTCCTGCACACCCGCCCGGTGGCGTGGTTCCGTGGTGCGAATGAAGTCGTCGAACGAAATGTCGAGCCGTCTCCAGACGTCGATGAATTCCTGCGCCATGCGATCGCAGTACGCCTGCGGCTCCAGACCGAGCTCGCGTGCCTTGCGGAACACGTTCTGGGAATGCTCGTCGTTGCCCATCACGAAATGGGTGTCGAACCCGGCGAGCCGCTTGTAGCGGGCAATCACGTCTGCGGCAATTTTCTCGTAAGCCGTGCCGAGGTGCGGACGACTGTTCACGTAGTCGATTGCCGTCGTGAGGTAGAACCGTGCCATCGAAACGTCGCCTCTGCCTTCCTACTTCTTTGCCTGTGCCGCGTCGAGCCAGGCCTTGGTCGCAATCGCCTGAACGTCCTTGATCGCCATCCGGCGCTCGGCAGCGATCCGCGCGCAGTCCTCGAACTCCGGCGACGCGTTCAGGATCCGCCCGTCGCGAATCGCGATCTTGAAACGGATGGCGCCCACAGGCGACTCAATCTCGCGTACCTCCCGTTCCAGGCGCTCGCGCCGGACCTCTTGATACCGCACGCCGATGGTCGTGGTGTCGGCGAACAGCACACCGGCCACGGCGTCCCGAACCGAGGGCGCCGCAATCACCGTAACGAGCGTACCCGGCCGGTTCTTCTTCATTTGCACCGGCGCATAGAACACGTCGAGCGCGCCGGCATCGAACAGCCGGTCCATCAGCGGCCCGAACAGCTGTGGATTCATGTCGTCGATTTCGCATTCGACGACGACGATGGGCTCCGTTGCGTGGTCGGCTGGGCTCTCGCCCATCAGGATCCTGAGCACGTTGGGGTGACCCTTTACGTCGCGAGCCCCCGCGCCGTACCCGATGGCCTCGAGCCGCATCGGCGGAAGCGCGCCATAGCGATGGACGTAGCCGGTAATCAGCAGCGCGCCGGTCGGCGTGAGCAGCTCGCCCGCAACGGTGCCCGCATAGACGGGGGCGCCCCGCAGCAGCAGCGTCGTCGCCGGTGCGGGCACCGGGAACACGCCATGCTCGCACGTGACCGTCCCGCTGCCGACGTTGAGCGGCGAGGCGACGATCTCGTCCGCGCCCAGCCAGTCCATTCCGTACACGGCGCCTACGATGTCGATGATCGAGTCGAGCGCGCCAACTTCGTGGAGGTGGACACGATCGAGCGGCATCTGATGGATGCCGGCCTCGGCCTCCGCGAGCCGCTGAAACAGGTGGCGCGCGCGATCCTTTCCCTCGCGCGAGAGCGCCGACCGCTCTATATATCCCGCAATGTCCGAGAGGCTGTGATGATGGTGATGGTGATGCGGGTGCTGATGATCGGAAGGCCCATGCCCGTGCTGATGGCTGTGTACGGCTGACGCTTCGCGCTCGAGATCGGCGGGCGCATCGGCAGGCTCCACCGTCGAGTGGAACTTCGTGGCGGACACGCCCGCCCGGAGGACCCGCTCGGCCGAGATCCGTCCGAAATCGATGGCGAGGCTGCCGAGCGCGGCGCGCAGGCCGTCGAGCGGCAGGCCGAGATCCAGCAACGCCCCGAGCACCATATCGCCGGACGCGCCGGAGAAACAATCGAAGTAGACCGTCCTCGCCAAGTCAGATGACACCTTTCTCTCTCAAGCTGCAATACCGGACGTCCGCAAGAATGACGTGATCGATCACGTCGATGCCCATGAGCACGCCGGCTGCCATCAGGCGGCGCGTGAGCTGCACATCTTCGGTGCTCGGCTCCGGGTCGCCGGAAGGATGATTGTGGAACAGCACGAGCGCAGCCGCACCGGCCGCCGTGGCTTCGCGGAAGATCTCGCGCGGGTGCACGATGCTCGAGTCCAGCGTGCCGACCGACACCACCGTGATCCGCAGGACACGGCGTTTCGTGTCGAGCAGCACGACGCCGAACTGTTCGACGGTGCGATTGCCGTATTGCGGCAGCAGCAGTTCGGCCACGGCGCGCGGCGACGTCACCTGGACCCGCTGGCGTCCGGCGCGCGTCAGTGTCCGGCGTCCCAGCTCCACCGCGGCCAGGACCTGGGCGGCCCGCGCCGGCCCGATGCCGACAATCCGGAGAAGGTCGTCCGGTCGCGCGCGCGCAAGCCCGTGCAGGCCGCCGACCCCGGTCAGGAGCGTGTTCGCCAGATCGAGCGCGCTCGCATTTGCCCGGCCATGACCAATCACGATGGCCACGAGCTCGTTGTCGCCGAGCGTTGCGGCACCCAGGCGCTGCAGCTTCTCCCGCGGCCGATCGTGCGGGGCAACCGCCTTCATCGTACACCATCCCTGCCCCGCGACCGCCGACCTGTCCTGCACGCGCCGCGAGGCCGGGCCGACAACCACCGGGCTGATATACTTTCAACAGATGCGCCGCCTCGCTGCCGTTCTGACCGCACTGATCCTGTGCGGCGCCTGTTCCGAACCACCGCAGAAAGAAATCGATCGCGCCCAGGGCGCGATCGATGCGGCCCGCGCCGCGGGAGCGGAGCGGTACGCGGCAGAGGAATTCACGGCTGCGACCACGGCGCTCCAGCAGGCGCACGACGCCGTGACGCAACGGGACTACCGGACCGCCCTCTCACGCGCCTTGACGGCAAGCGAAAGAGCACAGGAAGCCGCCAGGCAGGCGGCCGACGAAAAGGCGCGTGCGCGCGCCCAGGCCGAAGTCGCCATCACGGCCGCTGGCAACGCCCTGCAGCAGCTGCGCACCGCGCTCAAGGCCGCCGAAGCCGGCAAAGTGACCGCAAAGCAGCTCGCTCCCGCCCGCAAGACCGCCGAACGCATCGATCGCACCCTGCAAGAAGCGCGCACCCACGTGGCCAACGAGCGGTACCCGGACGCGACAGCCTCGGTCAAGAATGTCATTCCCGAAGCTGGCGAGCACATCCGGGCCCTGAGCGAGCTCTCCAATCGCTCCAGGACGATTCGCCGGCGCCGCTGATCGCTGACGAATATTGCACCTTTTCGCACAGCCGCGCGCTGTCCGGTGTTGCAGGACCTGCGACGTCCTGTTGACCAGCGATGCGCCGCTGTCGCTCGAAGCCAGAGCCCCGGACCGCCACAAAGAAGAAGAAAGCGGCGCAGCGAAGAGAGGCCGCCCGGCACGCAGCACCCCGCACCAGCCAGGCACCGCTAGAAAATCCACGCCAGCGCCGACACGAGAACGACGATCAGCGCAAAGCCCGCGACGTCGAGGGCGAGCCCGTGGCGCATCATCTGCGTGATCGGCACGTAACCGGAGCTGTACACGATGGCGTTTGGCGGAGTGGAAATGGGCATCATGAAGCCCATGGACGCACCGAGCGTGGCGCCCAGCGCCGGTTCAAGGGGATTGACGCCGGCGGCCTGCGATACGGCGATGGCCACGGGCACAATCATGTTCGCGGAGGCGGTGTTCGAGGCGGCCTCCGACATCACGATGGCCACGGCCGTGAAGAGAATCGTGAGCGACAACGTGGACTCGGCCGGCAGCCAGGTCGTGATGCCCCGTCCCATCGCTTCGGCCAGCCCCGTCGAGAACGCGAGCTCGCCCATGGCGAGCCCCCCGCCGAAGAGCAGGATGATGCCCCAGTCGATCCGCACGGCCTGGCTCCAGACGAGCGTGAATCGCCTGGCCCGCCAGTTCGTCGGCAGCAGGAAGAGCAGGATGGCGCCGACCATGGCCGCCACCGACTCCGGAACGGCGGCCGAGAAGTTGCGGGCCACGGCGGTGTTCCCCAGTCCCACGATGCTGAGCGCACCGGGGAAGAGCCAGAGGACAACGGTCATGGCAAAGGCCAGCAGCGTGTTGCGCTGCCCCACCGTCAACGGCCCGAGCCGCCGGAGCTCGTCGCGGAAACGATCCGTTCGCTCGGTCTGCAGCGTCACCCCCCGCAACAGGCGAAGCCGCAAGTACAGCGCCAGAAACCCGAACAGCACCAGGGCAATTGGCACACCCAGCAGCATCCACTTGAAGAACGAAATCTCGACGCCGGCGATTCGGCTCAGCATGCCGATGCCAATCAGATTGGGCGGTGTGCCTATGGGGGTGCCGATCCCACCCACCGACGCGCCGAAGGCCGCCATCAGCATCATCGCGATTCCGAAGTTCCGGCTGCCGGGATCCATTTCACGGCCTTCGGTCAGGCGAGCGACGATCGAGACGCCGATCGGGAACATCATCGCCGTCGTGGCCGTGTTGCTGATCCACATCGAGATGGCGGCGGCCACGAGACCATACGTAATCAGGATGCGCGTCGCGCTTCCGCCGACCATCCGCGAGGAGAGCGCCCCATAGGCGATCCGGCGGTCGAGGCCGTGAACGAACATGGCCTCGGCAATCATGAAGCTGCCGATGAACAGAAAAATAATGGGATCGGCAAACGGGGCAAATGCCACCCGGGCCGGGGCCACCTGCAGGAGGATCACCAGGACCGGCCCGATGAGGGCGGTTACGGCCAGCGGCAGCGCCTCGGTGACCCACAGCGCCACCATCATCGCCAGAACCGCCGCGAGGCGATGTGCGGGAGCGGGAACTGGAAGGGGGGCGATGAGCAGTCCGATCAGAAGAATGGGCGCGACGATCATCCCGACGCTGCGCCGCCGGCGGTTGAACTGCTCCTCAGCAGGCGAATAGACCTCGAGGCTGCCGCGGGCCTCGTGGAGCGTGCGCAGCCCGGCTGGCTCGTCCCCGGTCACCGCTCTCCCCAGAGGATGTCGGCGATCAGGGATGCCGTCCCGGTGAGATAGAGACCATCGGGGCGCCACTCCACGCGCTGCGTCCCGCCCGGCGAGACGACCTGCACATCCCGCGATGCGCCGCCGAACTCGATGGCCGCGACCGCCGCCGCGCAGGCCCCCGTGCCGGACGCCTCCGTCGGCCCCACGCCTCGCTCCCAGATGAGAATCCGGATCCGGTCGCGGGTCTCCACGGTGGCCAGCTCCACGTTGGTGCCCTCGGGAAAATGCGGATGCGTGGCGAGGCCGGCCGCGATCGTGTGCAGCCGTTCAGCCGTCACCGGGCCGAGCACGACGCACTGCGGGTTGCCAACGCGGAGCGTGACGGCGCTGACGACCTGGCTGCACACGGTCAGGGCGAGACGCTCGATCTGCTGCGGCTGCCCCATGGCCGCGCAGAACGCGGCCTCGGTGTCGGAACGCTTCAACAGCTCCAGCTGCTTGGATCCGGCATCGGTCTCGATCGCGACGACGCTGCCCGTAGGGAGGTTGCGGCTCGCGGCGATCCAGGCGGCGAGGCAGCGAACACCGTTGCCGGAAATCTCGGAGGGGCTCCCGTCCGCGTTGAGGAGCCGCATTGACGCGCCGGACTCGGTCAGGTCGAAAACGATGAGCCCGTCGGCGCCGATGCCGCGATGCCTCGCGCAGACCAGACGGGCGAGCGTCGCCAGGTCCGTGCCGGGCGGAACCTGGCCGCTGTCGGCCAGCAGGAAATCGTTACCGAACGCGTGCGCCTTGACCAGTCTCATTTCCTGCAGAACGCGAGAAGATGCCAGCCAAACCGGCGGACCAGCGATCGCGGGAGCGCGTTGAAGGCCCCGACGAAGAAAGTATTGAAGGCAAAGCCCTTCCAGCCCCGGTGCAGCCGCGACTCGACCGGAAAGCGCTCCTCGACGACACGGACCTCGCGGAATCCTGTCAGCAGCGAGCGAAACTCGGACGCGCTGTATTTTCTCAGCACCGGTGCGTCCTCGTGTTCGAGGCCGACCTTCATCAGCTTCGACAGCGCGTTCAGCCAGGAGATACGGTTGTACACCTGAAAAACCGCCTCGCCACCCGGCTTCAGGACGCGCCGGCACTCCTCCACCACGGCGCGATCGTTGGCGGCATATTGGACGACTCCGTGCGCGAAGACCACATCGAACGACGCGTCGGGAAACGGAAGCCGCTCGCCATCGATTTCGCGAAGGTCCGCATCGAGCTTCTGCTGCGCGAAGTTCTCGCGCGCGAGCGCGATCGCCGACGAGGACACATCCACACCCGTGACACGCGCGCCGCCGCGCGCAAACCGGACGAGGTCCGTCCCGGCCCCGCATCCGACGTCGAGCACCTGCTTGCCCCGATACCCGTCGAAATCGACGAGCCGCAGCAGATGGTGCAGCTTCTCGAAGTGGTACTGATCGAGATCGGCGAAAAACCCCGGGGACCCTACCGGGTGCTTCGTGATCTCGAGATCATGGATGTGGCGATTCCAGTACTCGCGAACATCGTCTGTTGTAGGCGCAGCCGGTGATGGCACGAGACACTACTATAATGCTGAAGGCTGAATGCTGAAGGCTGAATGCTGAAGGCTGAAGGCTGAATGCTGAATGCTGAAGGCTTAACGCTGAAGGCTGATGGCTGAAGGACCCCGCATTCCCTGATGCGCCCGCGCAATCTCGCACACCTGGCAGCATCCGACTACGACCTTCTGGTCGTGGGCGGCGGCATCCACGGCCTCACGATCGCGTACGGGGCAGCCAGCCGCGGCCTCCGAACCGCGCTGGTCGAAGCGGCCGACTACGGCAGCGGGATCTCGTTCAACCATCAGAGAACCGCCCACGGCGGGCTCCGTTCGCTGCAGTCCGCCCGGCTGGATCGCGCGCGCGAGGCGATCTACGAGCGCCGCGCCCTGGCGCGCATCGCACCCTGGCTCCTTCGTCCGCTGCCGTTCATCGTCGGCACGTATTCATCGGTCTGGCGGGGACGGACGGCGCTCCGGGCAGCGTTCAGGATCGATCGGTGGCTTGGCCGGCATCGAAACGACGGCGTGGAGCCGGAACTGCACCTGCCCGCCCCGCGCCTGATCTCGAAGGCGGCTGCGCTCAAACTGTTCCCGGGCATTCGGCAGGAAGGCCTGACCGGCGCGGCTCAATGGTACGACTACCAGATGGTCGAAGCCGATCGTCTCACGTTTGCGTTCGCCGCAGCGGCTGACAGGGCGGGAGCAGATCTCGCGAATTACGCCGAGGCGGTGGCGCCCATCCGCGAGGGCACGCGCATCGCGGGCATGCAGGTCACCGACCGGTTGAGCGGCGCCACCTTCCCGATCAGGGCGCGGATGACGGTCAATGCCGCCGGCGCTCGTGCCGGTCAGCTCGCGGCCCTGCTCGGCGCGAAGCGCGCGTTTCCGCTGCTCAAAGCCGCCAATCTCGTCACATCGCGGCACGCGAAGGATATCGCGCTGGCAGCACCCGGACCAGGCGGCCGGATGCTGACGCTCGTGCCATGGCAGGGACGCGCCCTCATCGGCACTCTGCAGTCGCCGGGTTTCGTGCAGCCCGAGGCCTCAGGCGTCACCTCCAGCGAGCTGGAGGGATGGCTTCGCGAAGTGAACGACGCCTTTCCCACGCTCGCGTTGACGAGGTCCGAGGTCACGCTGGTGCACCGAGGACTGGTTCCGGCGGTTGCAGGACGTGAGGGACGTGCGGAACTCCAGCCAGCGCCCCAAATCCTCGACCACGCGGCCGACAATGCCGAGGGCGCCGTCACCGTGGTCGGGGTCAAGTACACGACAGCGCGAGGTCTCGCGGAGCGCGTTGTCGATGCCATTGCCCGCCGGCTCCACCGACGGCTCCCTCAGTCGCGAACCGCGACGACGGTGCTCCCGGGTGCGGGGATCGCCGATCACGAGGCCCTGGCGATCGAAACCGGTAGGACACTGGGGCTGGAGGTGCCGCTGCCCACGATTCGCCACCTCATCACCAAATACGGCGAAGCCGCCGCCGCCATCCTCCGGCTCACCCGCGATCGTCCCGACCTCCGCGACGCGGTCGCACCAGGTTCGCAGACGATCGGCGCCGAGATCGTCCACGCCATTTGGAGCGAGCAGGCCGTGCGGCTCTCTGACATCGTGATTCGGCGCACCGGCCTCGGTGCCCTGGAGTGTCCGAGCGAGACCGCACTCGCGACGTGCGCGCGCACTGCCGCAACCGAGCTCGGGTGGGACGAGGCGCGGAGGGAGGCGGAGATAGCGGGGGTGAGGGAGGTGTATCGCGTCTGAATCACGTGCGACGTGCCACGTGCTACTTGTCACGTGCGACGTGCCACGTGCGAGGCGCGACGTGCAGAGTCTAGGGCACGGTGAAGCCGCGGAAGACCCAGGTTAGGCCGGCAGTGAAGCCGATGCTGGGATCGCGGGACGTGAGGCCGAGGATCAGGCCGCCGTCGACTCGGACGGTGCCGCGCGTGAAGCGGCCGCCGGCGCGCAGTACGGAACGGCTCTCGGTGCCGGGTGGGGTGTCGTGCTCACGCGTCTGCCATCGCCCGTTGACCTCGCCGACGATCTCGACGCCTTCTTGAACCGCTCGTGCAAGCGAGAACCCGTAAGTGATGACATCGTTCTGTCGGAACCCTCGCGTAGGATCGGTGAGGATGCCCAGCCCCAGATTTCCGACGATCCGAATGGATTCGACCGTCTTGCCGGCGAGGAAGGACATGAAGAAGTCGGTGGTGTCCAGCCCGATCCCGCTCTCGGTGCTGGCGTTGGGCAGGCGGGTCGCGAGCCGCAGACCCAACGCCAGACGGCCCGGCGCCTCGCTGACAAGACGGATTTTCGTCGCAATCACCAGGTCTTCGATGTCAGTCGTGCTGTCTCCGGTAAACGTCAGCTCGTTGGCCAGCGGCGCGCGCGCGCGTGAGGTGACCGACAGCCGATTGTAGAAGCCACCGTCGATCTGGAGCTCCGCAATGGAGCCCAACCCGAAACTCACACCCAACAGGGGCAGCCGCAGCAGATTGCCCGTCAACCCGGAGGTCGGGTAGAACAGGTCGCGCTGGTAGTCGAGACCGCCCTCGATGAGGATGATGCCGGAGCCAATCGTCTCCGGATCCTCGGTCACGAGCGGCCGCTGCTGCGCGGATGCGCGTGTCGCCGTCATCCAGACGCACAGGCTCAGAACGATCGTCTTCCGCATCTGTGAAAACCTCTCCTCGCTGCCCATCCGAGATGGACTGTCAGAACACGCGCCGGCTGTCCAGGAGCATCGTGACGGGGCCGTCGTTGACCAGCGCCACCTCCATGTGAGCCTGAAAGACCCCTGTCGCAACCGGGAGCCCTCTCTCCCGCAGGCCTCGGATCAAGTCGTCGTAGAGCGCTTCGGCCAGCGCCGGGGGCGCGGCGCCATCCAGGGAAGGCCGGCGGCCCTTCCGGCAGTCGGCCACAAGCGTGAATTGCGACACGACGAGCAGTGCGCCGCCGGCTTCGATGACCGAACGGTTCATTCGGCCGTTCTCGTCGGCGAAGATGCGGAGGTCGCAGATCTTGGACCCGATGTAGTGGACGTCCTCGGGGCCATCCGTACCGGCAATGCCCACGAAGACCAGAAGGCCGGAGCCGATGCGTCCGACGATGTCACCGGCCACGCTGACCGAGGCTGAGCCGACCCGTTGTACGACCGCTCGCATCCCCTCAGCGCTGGATCAGCGGAAGCGGGACGGCGCCGGACCGGTGCGCGGCGTCTCTCAACTCCGGCAGCGGGTTGAGCCGCCGGTCCAGCAGATGTCGAGGCGCGACGTTCGCAATGGCACGAATCATCGAGCTCTTGACCTCGGGGTGCTCGACCTCGAGCTCGGCAATCAGGCGCTTGACCCGCTGACGCTGCAGGCCGAGGTCGCCGCACGCCGGACAACAGCACCCGACAATCGGAAGCTGCTGCTGCTTCGCATAGCTTCGCGCCTCCGATTCGGTCACGCCGACGAGCGGGCGCACCACGACGTGCGCGCCGTTGTCGGACACCAGCCGCGCCGGCATCGCCTTCAGCGTGCCGGCAAAGAACAGGTTCAACAACAGGGTTTCGACGAAATCGTCCAGGTGATGACCGAGCGCGATCTTCGACGCCCCGACCTCGCTCGCGAGCCGGTACAGGACGCCGCGGCGGAACCGGGCGCAGAGCGAACAGGGCGTCGCGTTGTCGTCGAGCAGATCCTCCATCACCTCGCCAATCTCCGTGTGGACGATGCGGTGCTCCCAGCCACGCTCCTGGCAGGTCCGCGAGATCAGGTCGTGGCGATAGCCGTCGTAACCGGAATCGACGGTGACCGCAACCAGCGAGAAGTCGATCGGCGCGCGTTTGCGCAGCACCTCGAGGATCTGGATCAGCGCCCAGCTGTCCTTTCCGCCGGAGAGACCGACCATGACCCGGTCGCCATCCTCGATCAGGGAGTAGTCGGCGATCGCCTTGGTCACCTTTTTCGCGATCCGGGCTTCCAAGGGGGAGGAATAAGACATAGTCGTCAGTCGTCAGTCGGTGGTCGTCAGTCTCAGCCAGCCGTCCAAGTCGGCAGTCAGCTTCAGCCTTCAGCTTTCAGCCTTCGCCTTCAGCATTCAGCATTCAGCCTTCAGCATTATTATCCGCCTGTCAGCTGCCGAACCACGTCGGCCCAGCTCAGTTGCGCGGCGGACCGCCGGGCCTCGGCGCCCATCGTCTGAGCGAGCGTCTGATCTTTCATCAATCGCCGCAGCGCCGCGGCGAGCGCCGGAGCCGTGGGGTCGCAGACCAGCCCCTGCAGTCCGTCGCGTACGAGCTCGGCGGGGCCGCCGCTGTCGCGGCAAGTCACGACCGGCTTGCCCGACGCGAAGGCCTCGGCCGTGACGAACCCATAATCCTCCTGAAACGGCGGGAAGCAGACCGCGCGGCACCTGGCCAGATGGTCGAGGAGAATGTCGTCGGGCAGCGGACCCACCAGGCTCGCGCGATGCCTCAGCCCGAGCCTGTCGATCAGCAGGCTCAGACGCTCCCTCTCTTCTCCATCGCCCGCGATGACGGCCCGAATGCCGGCCCCGTCGGGGGTCGCCAGCGCCTGCAGGAGCAGGTCGGCGCGCTTCAGCGGTGTCAGCCGCGACACCATGAAGATGTAGTCGCCGTACTCGTCACATCGATAGTCCCGTTGCGGCGGCGGAGGGTAAAGGACCGTGGACTTCAACTCCGGCCATATTCGAAGCCGATCCTGGATCGTCTTCGACTGCACGAACAGCCTCGTCACGTTCCGGGTGAGCAGGTAGCGGTCCGCGGCCTGGATGATCTGTTTGCGTATCCTCTCCTTGACACGCGCGCGGGTGCTGAGCGTCGCGCTGAATCGATCCCACAGATCGTAGTACTCACGCATCGTGTGATTGAGCCAGCAGACGTGCTTCGGGTGCCGCACCGCATAGCTGGGGTACCGAAGGCTGACCACCTGGTCGATCGGCTCTCCGTTTGCCGTGCCGAGGTCGGTCAGCCAGGTGGCGATATACGACGATGCCTGGCGGCCGAAACGGTTCTGAGGGGTGACCACGATATCCGCATGGTGCCCGGCCTCTCGGAGCGCCTGCACGAGCGATCGCGCGATGACCATGTGTCCGCCCTCGACCATCGGCGGGCTCGACGTCACGACCGCGATCCTGGTCATCGGGTCTTTTTCATGGAACGACCATCGGCTTCACCCGCACCCCGAGATACCGCGCATCCTCGGAAGGCTCGTAGAACAGCGGCACGAAGCCATCGCTGCTCGATACCGATGCCGTCCACACCCAGCGGCCCTGGTAGGGATAGCCGTCGCCCAGCGAGAAATAGACCTGCTGCGATTCTCCGGCGCCGAGCGCGAGGCTCTGGGACCGGCCCGCGACGCGGGCCGTCACCCGGGTGGGAACGGGGCCGGCTGACAGGATCATGACCAGCCGTCTGAAGGCTTTGTCCCCCTTCACGAGAAACTCGGCGCGCGAGGTCCCCTTCACCCAGAAGCTCTTGTCGCCTTCCGGACCGTAGCCGTTCTTGTCCAGGAAGTAGATCTGGAAGCCGGGATCTCCCACTCCCGGGTTATCGCCGAACCAGACGCGAACGCGCGCGTGGTCGGTGTTGATCGGGAGATCGTTCACGTTGCTCAACTCGACCGGCAGCACACGAAGAGGACCGGCGTCGGCGTATTCACCGGGCCGGACCGAGGCGACAAACGGGTTGAGCACGAGCTTGCCCATGAAGAGGCCGCCGACAGCCCAGGGCACGAGCGCCATCCAGACCCGCGAGATGGGCGGCATCAGGAACAGGAACACCCCGTAGGCACCCATGAAATAACGATTCCCGACCGACCCTCCTCCGCCAAACCACGTGTAGGGAAGCGAAATGACGAACAGCAGAATCTGGCCGATACCTGCCGCCAGCACGAGATACTGCCAGAACGGGCGGCGCCGCTTCGCGAGGAGGAAGGCAGCCAGCGCAAAGACAGCCGGAAAGAAATAGGCGACCAGGCCCGAGTAGCGGCCGACGAAGTACCACTTGACGTTGTGCACGAGGTTCGTGAAGAAGACCGAACGGTTGAAGATGACGTCGGTCAGCGCCTCGTCCCTGGCTCGCACCACGCCCTCGAAACCCGCCCCGGCGGTCTGAAAGGGAAACTCGTAGTAAAAGGTCTTGCGGTCGCCGCCCTGGTAGTTCCACTCCCCGCTGATGGCCATGTTCGCCGCGAAGAGGCCGCCGGTGACGAAGGCGAACACGGCGGCCGCGGCCGCACCAGACATCCAGCGGCGACGCCACGCGAGCCATACCACGACTGGCGGGAAGAGCGCCGCATTCGAGACCTTCGAGAACGTGGCGATTCCAAGCAGCGCGGCGGCCATGACGTCGCCCCACGGCGTGAAGAGCCATCGCATCACGCGTGGCGCCCGCTCGCGCGACTCGACCTCCTTGTACAGCCAGCAGAAATACGCCAGCAGGCCGAGCGAGAAATTGAACAGCTCCGGAGCAATCCACACGTAGTAGACGGGAACGACCGTCACCAGCACGAACGCACCGGCCAGCAGGACGGCCACCATCGGACCCGTCCGAGCGTGCAGGAAGAGGTAGCTGCACCACACGGCAAGAGCCATCAGCACGGCGTTCAACAGCAGGAACCCGTTGGTGCCGAACAACTCGACGAATGGCCACGCGACCAGTGGATAGATAAACGACTTTCCGTAGTAGAGCCGCGTGGCATCCGGATCATCCCTGGTGGTGGTCCAGAAGAAGGGGGGGCGGAACATCAAACCGCCATCGACAATGTCGCGCCCCTTCTTGAGGAACACGCCGGACGGCCCCGTCGAGAAGTCGCGCCAGACGCGGAGCAGATCGTCGCGGCGATAGGTCAAATCGCCGTCTTCCGCGAGGCTGTGGCCCATCATGTAGTACGTCGCCTCGTCGCTGTGAATCGCCACTGCCGCTCGAGGAAAATCGACGCTCAACGCGAGCCCGCCGTACACACAGAGCACCAGCGCCGCGAGCAGCAGTCCCGGAGCGACCGACCGCGGGACCGGATGGGCAATCGTTTCGGGAGACGCGCGTTCGACTGCCCTCTCGCGGATCATGCTCGGGAACGAGAGGTCAGAAACGACAGATCGGCGCGCGAGACGATCTGCCGGCGCGTGGTCCGGGACAGTCGGTGGAGCAGCAGATACAACCGTTCCATCTTCGCCACGAACGCGGCGATGTCGTACTGCTGGCCCGTGATGCGCGCCGCCGTCCCCAGTCGCTCGCGCGTGGCAGGCTCGTCGATCGTGCGGATGATGGCGGCGGCGAGCGCAGGCGCGTCGCGTCTTGGAACGATCATCGCGTCGTGCTCGTGCGTCAGCACATCCACCAGCCCGTCCGCGTCGGTCGCCACGATCGGCTGACCCATCGCGAGGGCTTCGAAGACCGTGAGGGGAGTTCCCTCCCAGAGCGACGGAAACACACTGATGTCGAAGGCGGAGACAACGCGCGCGACGTCGCGGACGAAGCCGCCGAACACGAAGCGGTCGCCGAGCCCCAGCGCTCGCGCCTGCTGTTCGAGCGGCTGGCGGAGCGGTCCTTCGCCGAACATGTAGAACCTGGCGAACGGACGATCGTTCAAGACGAGGCGCGCGGCCTCGACGAGAAACGAATTGCCCTTCGAATCGTGCAGCCGGGTGACGGTCCCCGCCGCGAACTCGCCCGGCCCGATGCCGAGCTCCTCGCGCGCGGCCGCAATCTCGGCGGCGCTTCGCGGCCGGCTGAACTCCTCGAGCGGCACACCCAGGTACACCACCTTGACTTTGTCGGGCGGCATCTGGCGCGCCTTCATGACGAAATCGGCCGTGCTCCGGGATACGGCAATGGCGATGTCGGTCGCGGGCACGAGAAGCCGATCGGCCGCCTTCTGAAACCACGGCGTGTCGGTCAAGTTCGCGTGCTCGTGCAGGATCGTGGGAATCCGCCGCATCCAGCCCGCAAGCCGGCCGAAAGTGGTGGCGCCGTAGCCGTGCAGGTGCAGGACATCGATCTGCTTGCGATCGACGACCTTGAGGAGCGCAGGCAGCGTCGCCGGATCGAACCTGGACTTGTGCAGGTACGTGATATCGATGCCGAACGATTCGAGCGTCTCCTCGGACAGGTCCTTCTTCCTGAGACTCACCAGCGACACGTTGAACCGCTCGGGGTCGAAGCGCGGGATCATCCAGGCGAAGAGGCGCTTGACGCCGTGCATGCGCGAACCCTCCCAGCCGAGGTGGTCGCACACCTGCAGGATATTCAGCTTCCGTCCGGGCTCCAGGGGCTGCTCCGCGTTCAAGACGAGGCCACCTCACCGCGCTGACCCACGATCTTGGCCGGCACGCCGACCGCAATCGCCCCGGCCGGCACAGCGCTGCGAACCACCGCCGCCGCCCCGATCACCGCGCCATCACCCACGCTGACACCATCGAGGACCTTCGCACCCGCGCCCAGCCACGCGCCGGCCCCCACGATCACACCTTCCGATCGACGGGCCTGCGAGATCACGGGCTGGGACACATCGCTGAAATCGTGATCGCCCCCGATGAGGTAGCAGTACGCCGCGAGCAGCGTATCGCGTCCGATGCTGACCCGGCTCGCCGAGAACAGCTCGCAGTTGAAACCGATGTTGGCGCCATCGGCCAGGTCGATGTCGCCGTTCTTACACGACAGGATGCTGTTGCGGCCGATGAACACCCGATTCCCGATCGTGATCCCCCTGTTGGTCTCCCCCTTCGCGTCCAGGAGGCAATTGTCGTCGATGACCACATCGTCGCCGATTCGAATTTTGTGAGGGTGTCGGAGCACTACGTTCTGTCCGAAGATGACGTTCCGGCCGCAAGCGCCGAGCAGTGACGGGTACAGGATCTTCCTCAACGCGAGCCCGAGCGCGCCCGGTACGGCTTGCGACATCAGCACCACCAGCTCGTACCAGAGCAACGCCCCCCAACCCTGGCGGCCCACCACCAGCGCGGCATATTTCTCCCGCGCCGACCGCCCGCGGTCGAACAGCTGCTCTTGCGCCCGGGGGATGTCGCTCACCTCACAACCATCCTGCGGCCCGATACCACTCCAGCGTTCTTCGGATCCCTTCGCGCAGCCCGACGGCTGGCGAATACCCCAGCTCCCGCCGAGCGCGGCCGATATCGAACGCCCGGCTCTTCGTGAAGAAGTCCACGCGCCGGCGGTAGAGCGGCGGCTCCAGACCGAACGGCGCGCAGACCGCCTCGCACGCCGCGCCGGCGATCCAGAACGGCCAGGCCGGCAGACGCAATCCAATCGGCTTCACGCCGGATTCCGCCGCAATCAACGCAACCAGATCGTTGAGCGTCGTGACTTCCCCACCCGCGAGGATATAGGTCCGCCCTCCCACTCCGGGAACCTCGCCGCACAAGCGGAAGCCCTCGACGAGATCGTCCACGTAGGTCAGGTGGTAGAAAATCCTGCCGGTCCCGAGCACCACGAAGCGCCGTCGCGCAACCCCGCGGAACAGCTTCAACAAGCGCCGATCGCCGGGGCCGTAAATGCCTGTCGGCCTGGCGATCACGACTTCGATCCCGGCGTGCGCTCCCGCGTCCCGCGCCAGCTGTTCGCCCTCCAGCTTGGTCTGCTGGTAGATATCGCCGGGCCTGAGCGGTGCGTCCTCGTTCGCGGGGGGATGCTTTACGTCCCCGTGCACTCCGACCGTACTGCAATGCACCACGCGCTCGACCCCACATCGAGCGGCGGTTTCAACGATGATGCGGGCCGCCGTGGCGTTCACGGCGCGATAGGCTTCGTCGCCGAGCCCTGCTTGCCTGTAGATCGCTGCGATGTTGTAGACGATCCGGACATCGGCGCAGGCGCGGCGTACTGCCGCCTCGTCCGTGATGTCACCTGCGACAACCTCGATTCCGCCAGCGCGCAGCGATTCGGCCCGCCCCGTGTCGCGCACGAGCGCCCGCACCTGCTGCCCACGAAAGACGAGCGCGCGCGCCAGGTGCCCGCCGGTGAACCCGGTGGCGCCGGTTACGAGGACGCGCAACGCTCCGCCACGACGGTGACCGGCGATCCCAGCAGCGCACGCAAGCCTGCCTTCGCGAGAATGCCCTCCACCCGCTCGGTGGCCGCCGGAGAATTGATCCGCTTGTGCAAGACGATCGGCAGCACGAACTGCTTGTGCGCGTCGCGGAGACGGAACCCATGCCTGGCCAGCTCGGACCGAATCGCTCTCCCCGAAAACACCCGGTACGCCTCCACGCGGACTCCCGCCACGTGTGCGATTCGCCGGACGCCTGACTGAAGCGCTGCAGCGCTCGCAAGCGCCGGGTAGTCGAAGACGACCCGCGAGCCGGCGACCCGGCAGAGCTCCCCGAGCGACGTGCGCCAGTCAGGCGTGTGCATGAGCACGCGGAGGCAGATCACGCTGTCGAACGAGGCTGCAGGATAGGGCAACTCGTGCGCATCGCCCTGCTGAAACGAAACATCGGCCCGCGCCGCGAGCGCGCGTCGTTTGGCAACCGCCAGCATTTCCGACGAGGCATCGATGCCCGTGACCGAGGCGCCACGCCGGGCCAGCGCAATCGCTGCCCGGCCGGTGCCCGTTCCGACGTCCAGCACCGTACGCTGCGCGACAGGCTCGAGGAATCGCGCAATCACTTCCTCCTGCGCGCGCGCCAGCAGCTCACCAATCGGTCCGCTGAACCTGAGCTCGTCGAACGACTCGGCCATTGCCGGGTCGGAGTACACCGAGTAGCTGTAATGATTGGCGCGCGGATTCGATGAACGGTTCACGCCACGCCCCCCGCCACTTCCGGCGCCGGTTCCCGCGTCAGATACTCGCAGGCACGGCGGGTCCGGGCGAGGTACGCCTCGTAGCTGTACTTGCTGTCGGCCAGCTGACGGGCCCGCTCGCCGATCCGCCGGGATTCGTCCCTGTCGGTAATGGCCCGCATGATTCCATCGGCGAATGCCTGTGCTGTCGCCCCCGTCAGCACGGCCACGTCGTCGGTGAGCACCTGAGTATGGGTCAACAGCCGTGTGGCCACGATTGGACGCCCGGCTCGAAGATACTGATAGATCTTCAGCGGCGTATTGGTCCCCGTGCTTCGCGGGGACACCAGCACGTCGGCTGCGTCGAGATAGCCCGGAATCTCCTCCGCCGCTCGCTGCCCGGCGAAGATCACATGCCCGGAGATTCCCGCCCGGCTTGCAGCGTTCCGGGCCTGCTCGATCTGGTCGGGACGCCCTCCGGCCAGCACGAACCTCACATCAGGCAGGCGCCCAACGACCAGCGCGGCTGCGTCGAACAGGAGATCGAGGCCTTGATACGCCTCGAAGGTGCCAGTGTAGAGGACCATCGCCGTTTCCGGCGCGAGGCCAAGCTCCCGTCGAATCGACGCGCCCGATCCTGGGATCGGGGTATCTCCTGAGCCGGGCGCATTCTCGATCAGCACCACCGGGACGCTGGCGTCGATTCCCCGCACGGTTTCTTCGAGCTGTGGACAGATGACGATCACCACCCGCGACCGCCGGATGACGAATCGCTCCATGACCTCGAACATCTTCTTGAGGACGCGCGATCGGCTGAACGAGAAATTGCTCAGCTGCTGCGGCAGGCTGGAGTGCATGTCGTACAGGTGCGGCACGCCGAGCAGCCAGGCGAGCGCGACACCCATGAAGCTGCCCTCTTCGTGTGAGTGCACGACGTCGTACCGCTCCGTCAGCGCACGCCGCAACGTCGTCGCGGCAACGGCCGCGTCGAGGGGAATCTTTGCAAGCGAAGGCCCGATTCTCGCGTCGCGGATGAAAGGTGGGCGGACGCAGCGGAATACCCGGAGGCCCGGCAGCGAGATGTCCTGGCCGAAAGGATACGTGACGAGATCGACCGTGTGGCCAAGCTCGAGCAGCGCTCGGATTCGGTGGAACTCGCTGAACGGCGTGCCCCGGGGCTCGAAAAAAGGCTCCGGCGCTATCATGAGGATTTTCACGGCTTGATCTGCGGAATTGTACGGAAGCTGTTCGGAAAGGTCAACGTAAGTCTCGCCATTTCCGCAGGTTAAGGTTATTCTGTGTGAGCACCGTGCAGGATTTTCCTTCATCGTCACCGGCCCTCGACGACTCCAGGCAGCCGTCGCGGATGCGTGGATGGCTGGTCCAGGGGTTGAAGGGGGTCGTCAGCCTTGCGCTGCTGGCCGTTCTCCTTTCGCGCGTCGAGCTTCCCCGCCTGTGGACCGTCGCGCGCAACGCCTCAGCGGCCTGGCTCGTCGCAGCGCTCGGCCTGTACGTGGCCATGCTCCTTGTCAGCGCCTGGCGATGGGGGCTGCTCCTCCGGGCCCAGCGCATCTGGCTCCCATTCCGCCGTCTGACGTCGTCTTTCTTCGTCGCCACTTTCTTCAACAACTTCCTGCCCAGCAATATCGGCGGCGATGTCGTTCGGGTTTCCGATACGGCGCGGGCTGCGGGTTCGAAGACGCTGGCGACGACCATCGTGCTGATCGACCGCGGGATCGGGCTGCTCGCGCTCGTCCTGATCGCCGCGATAGGCGCTTCGTCTGCATCAGGCTTCGGGCCCGAGAGCGCCGGCGTCTCCCCAGAAGTGCTCTGGGCCGGGTTCGGACTCGCGGCGGTCGTGGCGACCCCCGCTCTGCTGATGCCGCAGGAATTCATGCGGCTGCTGCAACCCCTTCGGATCCTGCACCCGGAATGGGTCGACGAACGGCTCAGTCGGATGGCCGACGCGCTTGCGCGCTTTCGCGAAGCTCCGGGTGCTCTCGCCTGGTGCTTTGCCGGCGGTATTGCCGTGCAGGCGATACTGGTAGCCTTCTATGCTGCGGTTGCGTCCAGCATGCAGATACCGATCGGTTCCATGGAACTGGCGGTGATCGTTCCCATCACGTTCATCGTTCAGATGCTGCCCGTGTCGATGAACGGGTTCGGCGTGCGAGAGGCGACCTTCGGGTTCTATTTCTCCCGGCTGGGCCTTCCGCTCGAATCTGCGCTGCTGGTCTCGTTCGTGGGCGCTGCACTCATCCTGATCGTATCCCTGGCGGGTGGGGTCACGTACCTCGGCCGCCTTCGGGCGGCGCGGCCGTCGGAATCAGCCGACCGGCTCCGCCGAAGGGCCTGACAGAGGGACGATGGAATTTCCGAAAGACGCTCGCATCTTCATTGCCGGCCACCGGGGGCTGGTTGGCTCCGCCATCGTTCGCCGGCTTCAGCAGGACGGCTTCAGCAATCTGTTGACTGCGACACGCGAACAACTCGACCTGCGGGACCAGGCGGCGGTGAACTACTGGTTCCGCGCGAACCGCCCGGAGTACGTGTTCCTGGTGGCGGGCACCGTCGGAGGCATCCTGGCCAATTCCACCCGGCCGGCGGAATTCCTGTACGACAACATGATGATTCATGGCACGGTCGTACACGCGGCACATCTCTACGGGGTGACGCGGCTTCTGTACCTGGGAAGCTCCTGCATCTATCCGCGCGGGTGCCCCCAGCCGATGAAGGAGGAGCACCTGCTGACCGGGCGCCTCGAACCTACCAACGAGCCATACGCTATCGCCAAGATCGCCGGGATCAAGCTGTGCGAAGCGTACCGCCGGCAGTACGGCTGCGACTTCATCTCCGCGATGCCGACCAACCTGTATGGACCGCACGACAACTTCGATCTGGAAAGCTCTCACGTGCTGCCCGCCATGATCCGGAAGTTCCACGATGCCCGGATCGCGGGCCAGAAGGAGGTCGTGATCTGGGGTACAGGCTCACCCCGCCGCGAGTTCCTGCACGTTGACGACCTCGCCGATGCCTGCGTGTATTTGATGGAGCGGTACGACGCCGCGGAACACATCAACGTGGGGACCGGAGACGACCTCTCGATTCTCGAGCTGGCCCAACTCGTCAGGGACGTCGTGTACCCCGCGGCCGAACTGACGTTCGATCGCTCCAAGCCGGACGGCACACCGCGAAAGCTGCTGGACGTTTCCCGCCTCCATCAGATCGGTTGGCGGCATCGCATCGAGCTGCGTGCCGGGATCGCGTCAACCTACGACTGGTTCGTCAGGAACGAGGCGCACCAGTTGGCCTGAGTGCCGAGGCAGCTTCGCTAGTTCAGTTTCAACTTGTAGAAGGCGACGCCGCACATCCGCAGCAGCAGCCAGCCGTGGCTGAAGCGCTTGATATTGGTCACGCCGTAGGTGCGCTCGCGGTAGCGGACCGGCACCTCGACGATCTTCAGGTTCAATCTCGACGCGCCGAATATCAAATCGAAATCACCGAACGGGTCGAAGTCGCCGAAGTAGTGGCGGTTGGCAGCGATCTTCTCGTAATCGCGCTTGAAGAGGACTTTCGTTCCGCAGAGCGTGTCGCGGAAGCGCTGCTCGAGAAGCCACGTGAAGGCGAGGCTGAAGAACTTGTTCCCGAGCAGGTTCAGCGTCCGCATGGCCTGGCGCTCCATGGGATAGACCAGGCGCGTTCCGTTGATGAACTCTCCCTTCCCGGAGGTGAGCGCGTCGAAGAACTTCGGCAGGTCCTCGGGAGGGACGGTGAGATCCGCGTCGAGAATCATCAGAACGTCGCCTGTGGCCGCTGCGAACCCCTTGCGAACGGCGTCGCCTTTCCCGGTTCCGTTGCCTTGCGGGAGAAGCGCGATCGGCCACTGGCCGGAGTACTCGCGCGCCACGCGCTCGATCTCCGCGGCGGTCCCGTCGGTGGAGTTGCCGTCCACGAAGATCAATTCCGTCGAGCGTCCCATGCGAGGCATGCGCGCCACCGCGCTTTCGATGTTTCCCCGCTCGTTGCGGCAGGGAATGATCACCGACGCCGAGTACCGCGCCGGCTCGGTTGGACGCCGGACCGAGGGCCTCGCGACGACGTACTGGACGAGACAGAGCTTGCGAATGCCCGGCAACTTGGCGACGAGATGGTTCGCCACCCAGGAGATCCCTGGAATCCACTTCGGCAGCAGCAGCCGGTATCCGCTCCGAATCACCTCGAAATTGCTCAGGAAGAGCAGGTTCTCGATGTCTGCCAGCGCCAGCCAGTTCTGCCGGCGCTGGGGCGTCATGAGCCTCAGCTTCTGCGCCAGGCTCAGGACCGGCTCCCACAGGTAGTTGAAGTACGTGATGATCACGCGCGTCTCGGAGGAGCTGACGCGGTGAAGGTTGTCGAATGCGGCCTGGGCATCCTCGAGATAGCCCAGGAGGTCGGACAGGATGACGTAGTCGAACTCGCCGCTGGCGGGCAGATCCTCGGCGTCCCCCTGGACAAGATGGAGCTCCGGGTGCTGTTGCGCGGCGCGCCGGACCATCCCTTCGCTCAGGTCGATCCCCACGCCTCGCCGGGGGCGAAGAAAGGCGAGAAGGCCACCATCACCACATCCGATTTCGAGGACGTGTGAGTGGTTGGGAACGAGGAATCCTACGAATTGGGCCAGCTCCTTGTGATAGTACCGGTTGCGCTTCCAGGGGACCGCCCCGGATGCGAGGCTGTCGAAGTGTTCGGCCAGCAGCTGTTTGGTCCGGCTCCAGCGCCCGCGCGGGGCGTTCTCGGCGGCGCGGTCCTCGATTGGTAGCGTCAGTGGCTCGCTCATGCCGGCTGCGGCGCGCGGCCGGGCCGCGCCTTTCCAAGGCTGGTTCCACGCGCCACGACGGCGACGACCATCGCGCACACGAGCGCCATGAGGAGCGGCTGCACTGGGACCATGAAGCGACCGCCGGCTCCCCAGGTCAAAGCCACGCTCATGATCTGTGCGAGCAGCATGAGCCCAATCGCAGCCGCGCCGGGCGCCTTCCTGAAATACAGCAGCGCAAGAACACCCGCGGGAAGCAGCCAGTCCCAGGAGAAGCGACCCCGTGGCCTGACCTCCTGCCAGACATGCAGGACCATGAGCCGCGGTACGTCCGACGGGTGCTCCCGCATCCATCTCCATGCGATCGCTGACCGGATCTTCCCCAGTCGCACTTCGTACTCGAGTGAAAAGGGATCTATCTTGAGGGCTCGCAACTCCTCCGTGCCCGTTTCGCGGTCGGACCTCCACAGGCCGTGATAGGCCAAGGCCCGCGGCCCAAACCCGGAGAGCAGGTTGAGCGGGGCCTGGGTTCCGGTGGGCATGAACGACCGGGTCACGATGATGTTGCGCATCCACCAGGGACCAATGACCAGCAGGCAGCAGAGAGCGCAGACCGCCTTGCCGAGCCAGGGCCGTGTCGCACCCGAAGCGTCCCGAACCGGCGGAACCAGCACCGCCAGGGGCGTCCAGACCACGAAGATACTGCGCGCCGCCAGCAGAGCGCCAAGCACCAGACCGTGCCTGGCAGCCGTGGCAATCGTCCATTGAGTTCTGCTGTTGGCAACCCACGTGAATGCCAGGAGCGTCACCAGGAATGCGGCGATTCCTTCGGTCATGAACATCTGGGAATAGCGTGTCAGCTGCGCGCTCTGCAGCAACAGAACCGCACAAAGCGGGGCAGCCAGCAGACCCGCAAAATGCGCGGAGATCGCCGCCGCAAGCGTGACGGCCCCCGCAACAATCGCACAATTAACGATGCGCCAGACTGCGAAGTTTCTGCCGGCCACGGCATAGATGACCGACAACATCACGGGGAGTGCTGGGGGCCGGTACGCCGTTGGATAATATTCGGACTGCCGCGCGAGCAGGCTGCCGTACGGGCCGGCCCCTTCATACGGGGCCCGGTATCCCGCGTCACTCCAGTAGTAACCGTATCCGCGCAGCTTCCAGAGATTGTAGGCAATCGCCTCGTAGTCGTGCGAGTCGCCGGGCTCGGGTGGCGCGGCGAGCCGTCCGGACTGATGCGCTCTCGACGAATACGTGACAAACGCGGCGACGAACAGCGCCAGATAGATGAGCGGCCGACCGCGCACGAATCGAAGTGGATCGTTCACGTCAGGAAGGGGCCACGTGCGGATCGCCCTCGTTACAACTCAGAAGCGCACCCGAACGCCGAGACCCGCTTGAAAGCCCCCAACGTCGAAAGAATCGACGGCGGGCAGATCGACTGACGCGCCCGCATATCGGAGGAGTAAACCCGCCCCGAGTGAGGGGCTGCCGGGCAGGAGAGAAATTTTGGACTTGATGAGGTACGTCACATCCACGCCGATGTGCCCGCCGACGCCCGATTCACTTGCCGAAGAGACCACCACTCCGGTCGGGATCGTCGTGTTCGGCTCGACCTCGATACCGGTCACCGTGTCGGCCTTCACGTTGAAGATTGACGGGCCGGCAGATATCGCCACATCGATCTTGTCGGTCACAGGCCAGAACCAGGTGGCCGAGATGTGGACCGCATTCTGTGAGTGGTCGAGATTACCGGTGCTGATCACCCGCTCGTGAGGCTGGTCGAAAACGAGGGGATCGGGGATCTGCGCGGTGAGGGTCACCGGAGCGGAGTCGGAAAATCTGGAATACCCGAGGCCGACCGCCAGGTTGCGCCACACGCGGAGACCGCCGGAGACGTCCAGCGCCGCGCCGCCGCTGAGGTCCCAGGGTCCCTGGTATGTGCCCGTCTGGAGGTAAAGCTCGAACGTCCCGTTCAGGCTGCTGTCCCCCGGGCCGGATTGCAGAACTGCACTGAAATTCACGAATCCGCGATCTTGCCAGCTCATCATCTGAGCCTGTGCCGGTGCCGCGGCGACAACGACCAGTGCCGCCGCCAGTACAACATTCCTCATCACGTATGTTCTCTCCTCGAATTCAGGATTCAGTAATTGGGGTTAGCGCTGCGGAAAAGCGCGAGCATGATAGCACGCGCCGAACCGGGTGCCCGGCGAATACCCTCCCTCCAGAGGGATTCGCGCGCAGGGCGCTTGACAAGCGTTCACGGTGCCCGTAAGCTTCCCGCTATCCCCGCACGTCGCGTTTCGCCTGCCCAGCGGCGAGCACGATGGTTAAATGCGTACGCCTCCCCGGCGCAGATGCTCGATCCGGTTTGGCTATTTCGGAGAAACGTTCGATGTCTATACGAATGCTGTGTACGATGGGCGCAGCGGCAGCCCTGACGGTTGCCGTGGCGTGCGCGAACGACAGTCCCACACCGCTGTCCCCGGACCCTGCCGCCGCCGCGGCCGACGGCAGCACCCTCAAGGTCACGGCGCCTGGACCGATTTCGCCCGCAAGCGGCGCAGAGGTCAATGATGCCAGTCCTCCGTTTACGGTGACGAATTCACAGGCCCTGTTCGGCGAAACACCCGCTCTGGTGTATCGGTTCGAGGTCCAGAAGGAAAACGGTGAACCCGTGCAGAGCGGACTGAACGCCGCCGGCGGTGGCAGGACCAGCTGGGAACCTCCACGGGCGCTCGCGCAGGGCACCTTCCGGTGGCGAACGCGCGCGGAGATGGGGAGCCGACACGGTCCCTGGTCCGAGTTGGTGACCTTCAAGATGGTCGCGCCACCGTCGCTGCTGCCGCCCGGACCGTACCCGAGGGACCCTTTCCAAATCGTCAAGTTCGTCGAGCGAAGCTATCCGGACCGAACCAAACGGGGCGTGAGCCTCAGCAAGCGCAAAGAGGACATGGCTTTCCTGCGGGACCGCATCATCGAAGTCGGCCTGTGTGTCGGCCATCGGATGGGCCGCAACCTCAAGCGAGGTGGTCCGGAACACAGCTACGACTTTCTGGCGTACAAAACCGGAGGCAAGACGTGGGGTGTCGACATTGCTGGCGGCTACGACGACACGTCAAAAACCCTGAGACTCGGCTGGCACATGCACGCGCCGCGTGCATTCTTCGATCCCCTGCCGAATCCCGAACCCTGTCTTAACTGAGGCTCCGACGCGACGCGGCTGCGCAGCCTCGTCGCGTCGTCCGGGGTTTCCTATGCATCGCCGTCGGTTCGCCACACTCCTCGGGGGTGCCGTGTTGGCACCGTTATGGGGGTGTCAGCGCCTCGAACCCGATCGGCAGGCGATCGTGCGAATCCTGGATCTGTCGGCCTCGGAACTGGTCTGGCTCGAGCGCTTGGCGCCGGACGCGCTGCGCGAACTGCGCGACGGGCTGGAGCGGCCGGGTGGCGAGCGCACGGCGCGTGCGGTAGATCTCACCTTCCACTTGATCGCCGATCGAAGCCGGACGTTCGCCTTCGTCGGGTATCCAGCGCTCCCCGATCGGCGCAGTGTTTGCGATGGCCTCCTTGCGGAGTGAGCGGCAGGCAGACCTCTGCATCCTCGGAGGCGGCATAGCCGGTATGCTGCTCGGCGAGCGGGCGCTGGCGCGGGGGCGACGGGTTCTCCTGATCGAGCGCGGCACGGCGATGCCATTCGCAGAGCGCAGGAAGCAGGGTTCGCACGATGACCCCCTCCCCTTCAATCGCAGCCCGCAGAAATTCCGGCATGAGCCACCGCCCTCCGGACCGCGTACTCGCTGGGATGACCAGTACGTCTTCTGGCCCGTCTACAACCTCGGTGGCTGCACGAACATCTTTTTCGGCAACGTTCCGCGCATGCATCCGTCGCATTTCGCCCGCGACGCTTTTGGCGGCGCCGACCGACACTGGCCGATGTCCTACGCGGACTTGGAGCCCTATTATCTGGAAGCGGAGAACCGGCTGGGCGTCAGCGGAAACTCTGAGCGTCCGCCGTTTCACGGCCACTTCGACTATCCCCTGCCACCGCACCGGTTGAGTCCCTCGGACCGCGCCTGCGAAGCAATCTTCGGGAAAGGCAGCGTCACCCAGGTGCCAACGGTACGGCCCTCCCGCGAGATCGGCGGCCGCCCACAATGTTGTGCAACCAACGAATGTCACCTGTGTCCAATCGACTCGAAGGGCACCGCTCTCAATACCGTGTATCCGGCGATTCAGGATCGCATCGAGCTGCAGACGGGCTGGCTGGCCGTGGAGCTGCATTGCGCTGCGGGTCGTGTGACCGGAGTGACCTGCGTAGATGCCCAGGGTGGCCGACACCGCATTCACGCACGGCAATTCGTCATGGCGTGCAATGGCATCGACACATGCCTGCTCCTGCAGCGCTCGCCCGATGTCCCCAAGCTGCCGAGCCTCGGTCGCTACTACATGGACCATCCCGTTTTCGAGCTCGCGATCTATGGGAGCGGGCTCGACACCCGTCCGGGCTACGCCGACAGTGCGCAGACCGGCATGCTGGTCTCCTTCTTCGATCGGATCGCCCCGGATCTGCCGGTGTCAATGCTGGGTGAAATCAAGCCGAGCGCGCTGTCCTTGAACCGGGGCGAGATGACGCGCGACGTCGTCGTGCGGGATCTGCTGCGGATCGCCATCGAACGGCGTGCCGACGAGGGAGGGTCGGTGCGACAGCACTTCGCTCGTGAGTGGGGATCGACCCTCGTCATCTGGTTCGCCGTCGAGACGCAGCCACTGGCCGCGCATACCGTCACGGTGGAGCGGATAACCGAATCGGGTCAGGCAATTCCGCGGATTGTTCACCGGTATCCATCCTATTTCGGCGACTGCATCGAGCGGACCGTGGCCACTGTGCGACAGCGCCTGCCGCGCGCGGAAGTGAAGCACCTCAGTACGTTCTCCGGCAGCTACCACTGGCTTGGGGCCACCCGAATGGGAACGACCGAGCATGGCTGCGTAGACGCGAACCTGCGCTACCACGAGCTCGAGAACCTCTACGTCGCGTCTACGTCCACATTTCCAGGGGGCTCGAGCGCCAACCCGACTCTGACGCTGGCGGCGTTGACGCTCCGCCTTGGAGACCATCTGACCTCTACTGCCCCGGCAGCGCGGAGGGTGCCCTTTGACACCAATTCGGGCCTGGCTTACGCTGAGGCTCTCCCCGCACGGTCTCTATAGCCGGCCCGGCCATCGACCGAAAATCTATAGTGGGACATGTGTCTTACACCTGGGGTTCCCATGAATACCAACACTTTCCACTTCGTCGCTCTCGTCTTCGGCCTGCTTTTGGCGAGCGCATGCGAGGCCGAGAAGAGTTCCAGTCCGCTCAGCCCATCGGTCGCCGGGCCCATCGCCGGTGTGGAAATCACCTCGGCGAGGCTGCTGGAGCCCGCTCAGGGGTCCAGGGTCCGTGAATCCCAGCAACCCGTACGGCTCGTTATCGAAAACGCGAGCTCAACAGGCGTGCGACCTTTGTCTTACAAGTTCGAGGTCGCGGTCGACAGCAACTTCGGCACGAAAGTCTTCGCCCGCAGTGGCATTCAACCCGGGCAGGGCCGGACGAGCGTCCAACTGGACCGGCTCGAGCTCGCGCGCACCTATTACTGGCGGGTCCGGGCCGAAGACGGCGCGAACACCGGCCCCTTTGCGACTGCTCAATTCGAGGTCCTGCCGCGCGCGTCGCTTGGAAAACCTGTTGCGCTCGCGCCCATCAACAACGCACGCGTAGCGGCACGCCGCCCGACCCTGAGGGTCCGCAACGCAGACCGGAATCAGGCAGTGGGCCCCCTCAAGTATTCCTTTCAGATTGCCATGGATCAGGCGTTTGGGCAGGTGGTCAGCCAAGGCACCGTTGCGGAAGGTCCGGGCGAGACAGCGTGGACGGCTGACCGGGACCTCTCGCTCGACGACCGGCATTTCTGGCGGGCCCGTGCCGCCGATGCCGAAATCACGGGCGAATGGATGCCGACGCAGGCCTTTCTCTCCTCGAAGAGTGGGGGCGGTGGGGACAATCCGGGCGGCGGGAATCCAAACCCTGGAACGAATCGCTGCAAGCCCTATCCCAGCAACGGACCGGCTGTCGTGGCCTGTGTCGAAAGCAAGTATCCCGAGTACCTGGTCGCCGGCGTGAGCGTCTCGCGGCGCAAGGCGAATATGGAGTTCCTGCGCGATCGGATTATCGAGACCGGCATCTGCGGCGGCATGAATCTCGCCTGGAACATGAAGCGCGGCGGCCCAGAAAAAAGCGTCGATTTCCTGGCGTGGCACGACGGAAAGCAATGGATCGGCGTAGATATTGGCCGCGCGTACGATGCGACCGATCGCGTGCTCGATCTCGTGTGGGGCATCTATGGCCCCACGCCACATGCCCGTACCTACCAGCCACGACCGACCTGCAACTGACTATTCCGAGGTCTGCCTCAAGTCGAACAGGAGGGTGCCGGCCGGTCCGCCCGGGAGCGGAATCGGTCGGTACCGCGACAGATAATTCGACAGGTCGCCGTTGTCCTTCTGCAGGTCCGACCAGTCCGTCGTGACGAAGTAGTCGGCCCCGAACCGACGAAGCCACTCGAGCGTCGACGGCGCAAGATCTCTCGGGCCAAAACTCCAGCCGCGCCGGTTCGCGAGGTAGAGCAGCACCGGTGAGGTGACACCATAATCATCGACGACGACGAGGAGCGCCTTGGGATTGCCCACAGCCCGATCGACCGCCTGGCCGGCCCGTAACATGTCCGTGTCAAGGCGACCTGCACGGAAGTGGGTCCGGATCACACCACTTTCGAAGAACATCAGCAGCGCCATTGCCAGTACGATGCCGCCCACGGCGACGGGCGCCCACCAGCCTGCGCCGATTCGCACGCGGATCCAGTCCCGGTCGAACAGCGGAGCCGCGACGGCTCCGAAGTACATCGCTCCAATTACCACGAGGGGAAGCTGGTAGTAGTCGTGCGCAATGTTGCCCTCGCCCGCAACCAGAATGAATGCCACGACTGCGATCAGCCAGCCGCCGGGCACCATGCTCCATTTCCCCCGCCATGTCAGCAGGCCCACCAGCGCCACGGCCAATCCGATCGGCGTGAGATGAAGCCGCACGAGACGGTGCAACAGTTGACGATAGAATTCGATGTCGGTCAGCAGCGAGACCGAACTCCACTTCGAGAACACGTCGGGCCATGGACCGGGCGCGATCACAGGTGGATAGGTGCGTGCCGGATGCGCGATAATCCCGAATGTCAGGCCGGTCTCCCGGAAGATGAAATACGCGTGGATGTACCAGGCCGCGGCCGCCAATAGAGCAACGCCGACGGCGAGCCCCAGGCGGCGGTCCGCGAGCATTGTGCGTCCACGGGCTTGCGCGGCTGCTGCCGCAATGGGAGCCAGTATCAGGATCGCCGGCAACTTAACGAGAATCGCCAGGGCCAGCGCCGCACTTCCCCACATCAGGGCGCGGCGGCTGTCCGTCTGCAGATATCGGACGACGCCGAGCACCGCTGCGACGGAAAAGAACAGCATCGCCGTATCGGGCATGAATGTCCGCCCGTAGTAAACCGCGCCGGGTGAGACGGCCACGAGCAGCGCCGCCGCACGCCCCGCCGGACGGCCTCTGATCTCCGCGACGAGATAGTAAAGGGACAGGATCAAGCCGATAGAAAACGCGACGCTCGTCACACGCCCCCAGACGTCGTCAGGACCGAAGGCGTAGTACAACAGGGCCGCAATCCAGGGCACCAGTGGAAACTCGCTTTCGACATAGCCCTCAGGACCTCCCCAGTTGACCTGGGGATACAGCGGATTCAGCGAGTCCTGGTAGAAATAGCGGGCCATCGTGGCCGTGTCGATTTGCCGCCAGCGATGAGCGTCGAGGAGCGGCGCTGTAATGAAGAGGAGGCGTAGGACGAGACCGAGCAGCAGGATGCCGACGAGCGCCGGGTTCATTCGCACTGACACACGACGCTGCATACAACTGGGTATTATACTGGTCGCTCAGTGACCTCAGCTCCTGCTGGTTCGGGGCGCGATACGGCACCGTGCGCGTGATCTTCCTGTCTCGAGTGGTGCGTGCGGCCGTCGCCATCGGACTGACCGCCGTCGTGCTGAGTCAAACCGACGCGCGTTCAATCCTCCGAGCGGTCGATCAGGCTCGCCCTGCCCCTCTCGTAGCGGCAGTCGCGCTGGTCATGATCGATCGCGCCCTCATGGGGTGGCGATGGGTTGCGTTGCTCGGCGTGATCGACGCCGTGCGGCGACCCGCGCTCGGCCCTGCGATGCGCTTGTTCTTCGTGAGCACTTTTCTCGGCACGTTTCTGCCCGCCAGCATCGGCGGAGACGCGATTCGCGCCGTCGGTACGACACGGCTCGGTGTGCCTGCGGGAGAAGCCGCCGCGTCGGTGCTGCTGGATCGCCTGCTCGGCGTGATCGGCCTCCTCGTGCTCGCGGCGATGGGATTGGTGCTCGGCCGGAAACTGACGACGGAGCATGTGATCGTCTGGGCATTCGCGTTTACAGCTGCGGTCGCCGGCGCCGGCGCTGCCTGGATCTTCAGTGACCGTGCAGCGGCCGCAGCGCACCGTGTGGCGCGCGTGGTACCGAGCGCACGGCTGCGTACCCTCGCTGCCGATCTGATTGCAGCCATCCAGCGCCACCGCACACATCGACGCCGCCTCGCGGCTGTCCTGGCCGCGTCGATCGTCGTTCAAATGCTACGTGTATTGGAAGCCTGGACGCTCGGCCTGGCGCTCACCATTCGCGCGGATCTCACCATGTATTTTGCATTCGTGCCCCTCATTCTGTTGATCATGCTGTTGCCGATCACGGTCAACGGCATCGGGACGAGCCAGGCGGCATTCGTTTGGATGTTCGGCGCAGTTGGTATCGAACCGGCGGCTGCATTCACGCTGTCTGTCCTCTTTCTGGCGCTCGGTGTAGTGGGCAACCTTCCAGGGGCGCTGCTCTATGCGACCGGTCCTCCCACGCGTCGCGATGATGACCTCTGTGGATCCGCATGAACGAATTCCCCCTGCGTCGATTCGCGGCCATTGTCGCTGTGACAACCGCGATGCTTGCCTGGGTACTGGCAGGTTTGGCAGGTGCTGCCTACTTCGTGCTCCTGATCCTCGCGAGTACCACGGGATGGCCGGTCGGAATGGCGCTCTTCGGCCGCCATCCAATCGCGATTATCGGCGGCTCCGCCGTTGGGTACGCCTTCACCGCGATCGCGGTCTGGATCGGGGTCCGCGCCGGGATGGATCCTGCGGTCGGCCTGCTCGTGTGGACCGCGACAGCCGCCGCCGGCTGGATTGCGCACCGCCACGGTAAGCGCAGCTCTGTCTTTCAGAGAAGGCTGACAAATACGAAGAACCAGCTCCCGGAGTGGCGCGGCGGAGATTCGCGGGCACTCGCGGCTCTGCTCGTCCTGACCGCGGTGCTCGTCGTTCCACCATTCGCCCGCGTGGGCGCCGAGCGCCCGGACGGTACGCGGCTCTACCGCGCCTACTTTACGGCAGACTTCGTCTGGCACATGGCGTTGACCGCAGAACTCGTGAAGGGCGACATGCCGCCGCGCAATCCGTACCTCAACGGCGAGCGACTCCACTACTACTGGACCTACTTTCAGCCGCCGGCCGCTGCTGTGCGCGCGCTTCCGCTGGCGGTGGAAAGTGCGCTCAAAGTGACCGCGCTCTTTGCGGCGCTCACGTTCATGGCCTCCATTTTCGCGCTCGCGTGGACCGCCGTGCCACGTGGGTCATGCGTGCTCGCAGCCGTGGCATTCGGGCTGCTTGCCGCGAGCTTCGAAGGCACGTACGCACTGGTCGATCTGTACCACCGCGATCGTCCGCTCTCGGGTGTAACCGACCTGAACATCGATGCATTGAGCGCGTGGCGGTTCGGCGGGCTGAGAATCGACGGGCTGGCACGCGCCCTGTGGTACAACCCGCAGCACTCGATGGCGCTGGCCCTGGCGATTCCTGCTCTCATCAGTGTCACCAGGGCCGGCGCCTCGCTTGCTCCGAGCGCAGTGCTGCTCGTGGGCATCTGTCTGGCTGGCGCGATGACCTTCAATCCCTTCGTCGGTGCGCTCGTCGCGATGGTCTATGGTCTGAGCGTCATTGCCGATGTGGTATCCAGGAGGCTGAACGTCAGGTTCGTCGGCCTCCACCTTCTGGCGACCGTACCCATGGTTGTTGCGCTCGTCTGGGCGATGATGAACGAAGTGGCCGAAGGCGCTGGCGGCGCCATCAGGGTCGGATTCGCCGGGCCCGCGGCACGCCAGCCGCTGCTCACCATGCTCCTCTCACTCGGACCGCTCCTGCTCGCCGCGGTGCCGGGCTTCCTGTTCGCCCTCCGTGGACCGGACAGAGCACGCCTGACGCCCGCCGCGATTGGATGCGGCGTCACCGCGGCGGCGATGTTCGGAATGCGGCTGAACGTGGATGAAGCCTGGATTGGGTTCCGGACCGGACACATTCTGCAGGTGCTGCTGATCGTGCTCGTCGCGGGCACTGTCTCGCGCGCCCGATCGCGCGGGGCGATCGGGCTCATCGGGGTGCTGGCGCTCTTCGGCTTGTCGACAACGGGGATCGATTACTGGAACGCACAGGATGTCGGCAATAGTCGGATGGGTCCGGGGTTCCGCTGGACGGTGGAGATCTCGCCTCATGAGCAGGCCGTTCTGGACTGGATCCGTACGCAGACGCCGCCGGATGCCGTCGTCCAGATGGACGCGCTGGCGCGCACGCGTGAGACGTGGAGCTTGATTCCGTCGTTTGCCGAGCGGCGCATGGCCGCAGGGCTCCCGATTTCTCTGCTGAACGTTCCGGAGTACCGCAATCGGAGCGAGCGCGTGCACTCGATGTATGCGGCGACCGATGCGATGAGCGCCTGGCGAATCGCCCAAGAGCTCGGCATCGATTACGTGTACGCCGACCGGGTCGAGCGCGCTGCGCATCCGGGCGGCCTCACGCAGTTCGATCAGGCACGGGAGCTGTTCCAGCCGGCGGCGCGCCGGGGAGACGTTGCGGTCTGGCGTGTCCTGGTACCAGGTGGATAGTGGCCTGGCAGCTACCCCCGGCTATAACGCCAGTAAGTCCGCGCTCCGATAAACCAGTCCCGCAGACCGATTTTCTTTCCTTGCGCCTTGCTGCGGGGTGAATAGGAGATCGGCACTTCGACGATGCGGTAGCCGCGGGCGAGCAGTTTCGCGCTGATTTCGTGATCGAGCTCGAACCCGCTGGTCTCGAGCGGCACCCCCGCCAGCAGGTGGCGGGGGAACAGTTTCAGCGCAGTGACGGTGTCGTTGATGTAGTGGCCAGTGGCGATCAGCGCCACGATGGAAAGGCTGCGACCGCCGAGATAGGCCAACCAGGATTGGCCGGAATACCGGCCGTGGCCGAGATATCGGCTGCCGTACACGATGTCCCCACGGCCTTCGAGGATCGCTCGCACCATTGGCAGGTAATCGTTGGGATCGTACTCGAGGTCGGCGTCCTGGATCATGAGCAGGTCGCCGGTCGCGATCTCGATGCCTGCACGAACAGCCTGCCCCTTTCCACCGTTCACGGTCAGCCGTTTCAGAACCACGCCCGGGCACGCGCCCGCGATCTCTGCCGTGCGATCGCTCGAACAGTCGTCCACTACGATGAGTTCCGGTTGGACGCCCACCGAGCGAAAATCCACTGCCAGAATCCGTTCGAGCAGCGTCCCGATGAACCGTTCCTCGTTGTAGGCAGGAATGACGATGGACAGGACCTTTCCTGCGAAGCCCATCAGGTATCTCTCCGCGCGCGGAGGTACTCCTCGACCTGCCGGAGCTCGTCAGGCGTGTTGACGCCAATGGCCTCCCGCGGGTCCGTGCATTCGAACGTGATCACGCTGGCCGTTTTGGCGATCAACGGGATGAGAGGAAGAAAGTTGCGCTCACCTGAACGGCGCCCCGCTGCTGCGGCCGCGCTGATCTGCCGGAGCTTGTGAAACACACCAGCGGCCAGTGCGAAGAGCCCCGCGTCGCTTTCCCCCTCGACGGGCATGGCATCCCCCTCGCGCTGCTGACGCACGGCGACGATCCGACCGTCCGCGTCGCGATCGAAATGGATGTAAGGATTCGTGCGGCGCACGGTTGGAAGCGCGAGCGCTGCATCCGGGTCGTCGGTTTCCGTCGAGGCCAACCGCGCGATCGTGCGGGGGTGAATCGCGACCTGATCGCACCAGGTAATCCAGACGCGTTCCGGATTGGCTGCGCGCACGTCGTCGGCGGCAGCGATCAACGCATCGAGCATACCCGTTGGATGACGCTGAATGGCGACATGCACTCGTGGATCGATCGTCTGGCAGTAGCTCCTGATCTCGGCCTCGTTCGCGGGACTTGCGACCACGACGGCGCTCGCCACGTAGTCACGATACATGGCCCACAAGCGACCGAGGATCGGGCGGCCGTTCACGGGCACCAGGGCCTTCGTGACATCAGACTGCAGCCGCGATCCGCGTCCTGCGGCGGGAATTACCAGGACGCGCCTCATTACTCCATGGGCCGCCAGCCGGTCCTGGATGCCGCCTCCACGGCCGATGGCTCGCTCGACATCCCGGCGGCCGCCGTGGTGTCGCCCTCGCGCTCCGTGGAGCGTGTCGGAGGGATCAGGCGCCTCCACACGATGCCAAGCACGGAGACGAGACCGTCGCCGACTGTCGTGCGCCGGACACGTTCGGGTGAAATCGGAAAGAACTGCACGGGGATTTCGTACATTTCCGCGCGGCGTCCGAGGAGGGCCGCGAGCAGATGCTGGTTCGCCTGTTTGTCGGTCAGCCCGACACCGAGGGCGCACGCGATCGAGACCCGCACCGCGCGTGCGGCCGACAGCGTGTCCGACACGTACCGTCCATACAGCAGCAAATAGAGAAGGCTGAGCGCGTGACTGCCGGCATAGCTGACAGCGCCCAGCCACATATTGTGACGGTACTTCAGGCGATACGATTCGTGGATGTCGCGCACCGACAACCGCCGGCTTCCCCATACCGCATCGAGGCGCCCAAGCGTCAGGTGAGCGGCCAGTCCTGCCACGTCCTCGCCGTTGTACATGCCTGAGGACTCGAACAGGATCACGTACTCGAATCGCTCCCGCGAGAGCAGCTGCCTGAATTCGCGATCCGCTTCGGCGGATCCAGCGAGTGGCGCGACACGCCGCGCGTCGAACGGAAGCAGTTTCAGGAACTCCGGTGGAAGCGACGAGGCGGATTCGTAGAATACCGTGACATCCACCGGACGATCCTGCAGGTGCCCCCGGACCATCTCCAGCAGCGTCTGGCTGATCTTATCCGCCGAACTGGCGCCATGCAGCAAGACGGCGACGCGCTGCCGGTCATGCCCCCGGGCGAGCAGCGCTTCAACGAAAGGCCCGAGGACCTTCTCGGCGTCATGCCGGCCGGTGACCCCTTCCTCGTAGTTGCCGATCCGAACGAGTCGCGGATCTTCGAGACTTTCGAGCCTTCCAAGAGGCACGTACCTGAGCCCCTGCTGCGCGTGCCCCGGGTCGTTGATCAGATAGTGGGTCAGGAACGCGGGCGCGGGAAGCGGCACGCGCCCTTTCTCTTTGAGGTAATAGACGGCCCGCTCGATGATGTCGACTGCGCTGCTGCCGGCGATCTCGGCGTCGGCCTGGATGTTCGTGATAAATAGCTTGATCGCGCGGACATTGGAGGCAATGGCGGCGCTCAGACCTGGTGTGAGGTAAGACGGGAAGAGGCTCGAGTGCTGCGTTCCTGGCGCGTAGACGATCAGGTCCGCTTCGGCTATCCGTTCTGCGAGGCGGGTATTCATCGCAAGTGGTGCCGCACGCCGCTCCAGCATCGCGCCAGCGGCCTCGGGCGCGGCCCGCTGCAGCATGATGAGATCCTCATCGGAGAGCGGCCTATCGATCAAATAGATGTCGCGAATGCGGTTTCGTTGCTTCGCATCGACGATCTCCGCCTCGTGCGCCAGTACGCGGTTGTCGACGTCGATGGCGACGAGGAATGCGTTGGTGCCATCGGTGACGTTCTCGACGAGGCCCTCCGGCAACCCCACCAGCTCGCAGTAGTCGTCGACAGTTGGGTTGAACGCCCGCTCGTGCAGCAGGTACGCCCCCGCGAACACGAGGTTTCCGATGCTGCAGTCACTGAAGCTGAACTCACCACGCACGGCGAGCTCGTTTTCGAAGCGTTGGAGACTGGACGCCACACGATCCCGGATGCCGAGAGTCAGGCGTGCAGCCGTTTCGGCCACATCCGCCAGGACCTCGCTGCCCGTGGCGCCAGTCCGCACGGCGTCGCTCAAGCCCATCGCGCTGGACACGTTCGCGGCGTGAGGCAGCCGTTGATCCAGCAGGTCGACGAGCGCCGTGTCGCAGGTCTGCAGGGTCCGCGCGAGATGCGATGCGTTCTTCCGGAAATCGGATGGCCCAAGGCTGTCGCCGAGGAACCGGCGCACTTCCCCCGTCGACGCGCCATCGTCGTAACCGTTGATGGTGACGGTCAGCCGAATGGCTGGATTCGAAACGAGAAGACGGGAGAGAACCCCGGAGCCTCTTCCGCCCGAGAAGAGGACGACGTTGAGGAGCGCCGGACCCGCTCTGGAGGCCACCGCGTCAGGACCGTTGCGCCACCGGCGTCAGCCTGTGCGCGCGTCGCTTCTCGCGTGAGGCCCGGAAGAGGAAGCGCACGTACGGCGCGACCTGTTTGACAGCCGACACGTTCATCTGGCACGGGCTCAGGCAGGTGGGGCATTTCTCGTCGCGGACAGAGGCCCGATGCGCCTGGCTGCCGGCTCGGAAGTAGATGTCCGCCGCGCTCTCGTCCCGCACGTTCCCGACGACATCGCTGTTTTCGCAGAAGAAGAGATCTCCATTGGGGTTCAGCATCACGCCCTGCGACTGGAAAGGACACGGTGCCAGGCGATGGTACCCGTTGGAGATCATGTCCGCGTAGTGCAGGTAGATGTAGTTCTGCCCATCGAACAGGGGATCCATGCGGACGCGTTCCATGAAGAACGCACGCATTCGCTCCTCTTCCCTGCCGATCGGCCGTAGTTCGCCCGCCTTGTCGGCGTTCCCCAGCATGGGATCGGTGAAGCGGACCATGTTGAAGACGATATCCAGCTTCTCGCGACGGGCCCAGGCGAGGATGTTCTCGGCATCCTCCAGGTTCATCGAAAAAATCGTGGTGGAGATGCCGAAGTTGAACGGCACCCGCTGCTGCAGTTCCTGCATCGCGCGGATGGTCTTCAACGCCTTGTCGAACCCGCTCTTCACCTTCCGCACCCGATTGTGCATGTCGCCGACGCCGTCGATCGACACGCGCGTGCTGAAAATGATGCCGCGCTCCTGGCAGAGCTCGGCGACACTCGTCAACATCGGGATGGCACGGTGCGGGGTCAGCCCGGTGGTGTTGATGCCGAACTTGCGCAGCCGCGGCAGCCGGTCGAGCATCACGCGCACGACATCCACCATATCGTTCCGCGTCGTCGGTTCCCCGCCGGAGAGGTTGGCGATCTCGACCTTGCTCCACAGAGGATCGCTGAACGCGTGGTCGATCTCGGCGAGCGTCATGTCGGACTTGCGGTCCCCGCGCTCCCAGTTGAAACACATCTCGCAGCGCGCATCGCACACGAACGTGCAATGGAAGATCAGCACCGTCGGATGGATGGCGTGGTGCTTCGCCACCACGGAGTTGATGAGATCGCGGGGGGCGCTCGCAGCGGCTTTCAGCAGGTACTTCGCTGCGTAGGTCTGGGCCATTCGACTGATCTTACTGTGTTTCGCTCAGATCGTAAAGGTTACGAGCTGGGCCGTTTCGCCACGAATGCCAGGGTTTCAAAGAGGTTCTTTCGGATCTTGAAGAGGAGTTCTTCAGTTCCGGTGTAGCGCGACAGCGGGTCGAGGCCTGGCAAGTTGGCCACCATCGACGCCCCTGCCAGGATGTCGCGCATCACCCCTTGCGCGAGCCCGATGCTGCGGACGGTCTGCAGGATCTCGAAACCGCCGTCGTACAGCAGCTGCCGGACGCGCCGCTCGGTCGTCACGAAGTTGTGCGTGTAGTCGATGTCCCAGAAGAACCCACGTTCCTTCAGGTAGTCCGGCACGACGACGAACAGGATACCGCCCGGCTTCAATACCCGGCGGGCTTCCGCGACCATCGATCGCGCCGCGTCGATGCCGGGCATGTGTTCCAGGACCTGATCCGCATAGACGACGTCGTGTTGCCCATCGGCTGCCGGAATCGGCGGCACGAACGCTTCGACGACGTCGAAGCCGGCCGCCCGCAACTGCCTGGCGAGCAGGGCGCTCGGTTCGACCGCCGAGTACGTCCAGCCGGCCTCGCGAGCCAGCCGCGAGATGCCACCCTGCCCCGGTCCGATCTCGATCATGCTGCCCGGGGGCCGCGCGAACTGCATCACCAGGTCCAGCCGGGCCCGCTCGATCCGCTGGCGGCGGGCCTCGCCGCTGCGCGTCAGCTGCTTCTCGGAAAAGGTCCGGTAGAATTCGTCGGTGCCCTGGGTGGTCATGGGATCGTCCGCTTCTTTTGCGCTGCCGGGAATCGGGCGCAGGCGATCGTACATCGGCGCCTACCGCTGAGGGGCGCGTCTTCGGGCGGTACGTTGCTTCCCGTCGAGGGGCGAACGGCTCCCCGTTTCTTCGGAGGGGGGCGGCGCAGCCGAGGTGGACGGCGCTCCTCGTCCGGGGCTGGCAGGGGCTTGCATGCCAAGCGCGATCGATTCTGAGGGCGGATGCTCCTCGAAGCGCTCGCGAATGGCCTCGAAGAAAACCTCCGCCATCCGCGAGTAGCCGGCGGCAGTGGGGTGCAAGCCGTCCATGCCGATCAGACTCGGCTCGCTCGAGAACACGGAAAACAGATCGACGGGATCGCCGATCCTCCTCCGGCGAGCGATGTCGAAGATCTCCTCGTTCAGATCCTTGATGCGCTCGAGGCGGTCGTCAGTGGTCGGGAGGAGGGTCGCAATGAGAACGTCGATGTTGCGCCGCCGCGCTGCACGGACCATGTCGTCGAGATACTCCGCCACCTGCTCTGTCGGCACGAAGCGGATGTTGTTGACGCCTTCGAGCAGCAGCAGGACCTCAGGGCGATCCTCGTCGAGGACGCCCGGCAGCCGCTCGAGCCCCCTGGCCGCCGTCTCGCCGCCGCGGCCGCGGTTCAGCACGGTGATGTCCTGCGCTGTATAGCGCGCTTTCAACTTCTGCTCCAGCTGGCCCGGATACGCATCCGGGAGACCGACGGTCATCAGCAACATCGGTGCGAGGCTGGTCTGGCCCGCTGTCATGCTGTCGCCGAACGCGAGAAACCGCGTCCGCCTGAGCCGTGGAATCTGCGTGACGAGGACAGGGAACGTGCAGCCGGTAGTCTGCAACGACGCATCGGTGACCGTGCAGGACACGCTCGTCGAACCGACCGGGAACGTGCTGCCGGAGGCGGGCGTGCACACGACAGGCGCCGGCGGCCGGCCGCCCTGGACCGTGACCTGATACTGGACGGGGATACCCGCCGGGTCCGCGGCCTGTCCCTCCACCTGCGGCGGACACGTCAGGCTCAACGGGCCGGGGGTCGGGCCGGTGGATGAGCCGCCACAGGCAGCTGCCGCCATCGCCAGCGGCAGAATCGCGCGTGCGACACGCCAGCGCCGCCGAAGGCTCGTGCTCCAGGGGCGGCGTGCGGACGATGCGTCAAACGAGGCTACGATGTGGCTTCTCCCGTGATGATGTAGGCCGCCGATCCGGTGACGGTCACCGTGGCAGAGGCGTCCAGTGCGCCTTCGCGCAGAACGGCGCCCGACACCGGATGAACCACCCGCAGGTCGACCGGCACGCTCGCGCGCAGGGTCATCGGCCCGTCGACATCGAGCGCCAGGACGACGAACCGGCGATCTTGCCTCGCGACGTACGCAGCAATAGACCCGTCCCGGGCGGCCCCCACGATCACGGGATCGCGCTGCCCTGCCTCGTGCCTGCTCCAGGACGGCAGATCCGGGGGCAGCACGCGCCGGACATGCGCCAGGGCCTGAAGGACCCGATCGATCTCCGGGACAGCCCAGATATCGGCTGGACGTCCGCGCGCTTTATCGGCGCGCCCTCCGCCGCGGATTCCCGGCCCCGTGTGCAGGACGTAGGCGCCGACGCCCGAGAGATACGTCATGGCAGCCGACATCGCCAGGCGCAGCGGGTCCCCCTCGGCGCGCACTGACCCGAAGGGCCCAGCCGGCTCGTTGCTGCTCCTCAGGGGCGGGAGTCCCTCGCAATGTTGCAGCATCCAGGGACTGCGCACGGCCGCCCATCCGCCTTCGTCGCCCGAACGCGAGAAGTGCTCCGTCACGAGGTCGCCGACCCCGCCGGCGTACATGCGCCGCATCACGTCGCAGTCCGAGCCGCGCGGTGCGGAGAGCGCCACGAGGACAGACGTCCGGTCCTGGACGTGTCTGCCGAGCGACCGCAGCTCGTCGAGCCCGTCCGGTCCCCTGAAGCCGTTGTGATAGAACTCGTTCGCGATCTCGAAGTGCATGATCTTGTGCTCGCGTCCCTTCGACATCGCCAGCACGCGATCGACGAGCGCCAGCCGCGACGCCGGCGTCGGCGTGAAACCGGTGCCGCCGAATACGGTCCATTCCACTCGCAACCCATACCGATCGTAGGCCAGGTCGGTGAAACCCGCGATCACCTGATCGTACGACCCGCAGTGCGCCGGAGGCTTGCCGCCCTGAGGACACGCATCGGCCCAGCGCGGGTCGATCGGGCGATCGCTCCAGCTGTCCGAACCATCGCGCGCAGGCATGCCCACCTCGCCGAGCACCCGGACGTAGTCGACACCGCGCTCGGCCAGGAACTGTAGGTGTCGCTCGAGACGATCGCGGTCGAACTTGTACCCCCACGGACCCCAGAAGAGAGTCGCACCGAGCGGCAGAAACGGTCCGCGGTCGTCGGCGAACCCCGCGCCCCGTCCGTGAACGACGCCTCGGGGCCGCTCCTGCGAACCAGCGCCGCAGCCGGCGGCAATCGCGAGCATGAGACCTATGGCGAGAAGGGCGCGGGCGCACCTCGGGCGCATCATGACGTTCATCTTGGGCAAGCACAGCACGGTCAGCCAATCAGCGAGCGGACAAACACTTGAGTATAGAGTCCCTTCAAACACGCGTCAATCACGCGCCGGACACCGAGGGCTGGACCTGGAGCTCCGATCTACAAACTGAATGATCTGGGCGAGCGCCCGCAACCTCCGGCTGCTCGCGCAGTATTCAACCTGCTCTCGCGGACCGCTGCGGGCGGTTCTGGTACAACAACATGGATCACTCGATCGGCCAGGGCTCACGATGGGCGCCGATTCTGCACGGTGGTCCTGAGCGAAATCGATTCCGCCGACCGGGAGTTCTGGGCGACCGAGGACGATGGGAACGTCCCGATCCGCGAGGAAGACATCGCGAAGCCCTGAAAGAGGAGCGCCCTGCGTGAGGACACAGGACGCCCTAGCGCTTCCCGAAAAATCGCAGCGGCGCTGAAACGTTGTCAGCGTCGAAGGTACTGTCGCACAGCCACCAGCGCTGGTTCTCGTAGATGGCCGTCAGCCGACAATCCCCGCTGACCTCGTCGGTACTCCCCACGACGCACGCGGGCTGGTCCGGGGGACACTTCCGGACACGCGACCGGAACTCGCACTCCACGACCATCCTGGCCGACATCCGATCCTGGGAAATCTTCACATCATCGAAATCGAACGACGACGACCGGATGTCGTAGAACTCCCGGTTCTCCTCGATGTCCTCCCGCTCGGACTCCTTCCCCCGGCAGGAATCGCTGAAGTCGACAAGGCATTCGTCCGCCGACTTGTCGGAGTCCGCGAAAAGCTCGAGGAAGCGCAGCGACATCTCGCGGAGTTCCTTCGGGGAGTCATGAACGCGCACAGGGGTGCTCGAAGCCGTGATGCGGTGCTCCGCCTGCTGTCCGGACGCGTTAGGCGGCCCGTACCGTTCGACAACCGTGAGGCGCAGCGTGAAGTCCGCGGGGGTCGCGGCGTCCGACGGTGGACGCCACGTGACCGATGCACCTTCGCCCGTAAAGGTCCCGCCATCGGCGGACCATTCGTAGACGAGCGACTCCGGGGGCGTTTCCGCATCCTGGACGGTTGCGCGCAGTGACACTTCCTCGTTCAGCTCGACGCGGGCCGGATCGACCGCGATCCCGGCGATGACCGGCGGCTGATTCTGGGGCTGCGGGACGGGCCCCGGCCCGCCGGGCGAGCCGCCGCACGAGAGCGCCACGGCGGCCAGGGCGATAACAGCTGCGTGAGCAAGCACCTGGGTGACGCGTGTCGATCGACACGTCTCGGTCCTGCAGGTGGCTGTCGGAGAATTTCCTGAAACCATCGAGAGTGGCCGCATGAATTGTCGGCAAACTCCTAACAGTACGATACGGTCGCGGATTCAGTCAAAAACCGCATTGCACGGAATTGCTCCACGCGATTGGGCGCTGGTTCCGAGGCGGTACGGGAACCGCACGATGCCAAGTCGAGCGGCTCGCAAGCTCCACAGGTGCGTATGCCGGCGACGTGATGGTGTGGAGGGTTCGGCGCGTAGCTTCAGCGAGCGCACCGGATGCCGACGTACAGATTCTGGCGGCCCCGCGGCGACAACCCGACTCGCTTCGAGACCCGGAGGTTGACCGTTGTATTGTCCCACGACCCGCCCCGGACGGTCTTCAGGTAGTCAGGCGATGATGATGTCGGCGCCTCCTGGCGCGGCTCCGCCCAGGCGGCATCCGCGCGATACCAGGTGGAGGTCCATTCCCAGACGTTCCCTGTCATGTCGAACAGCCCGAATGCACCGGGGGGGAAGGAGCCGACCGGAGCTGTCATCCCCCATTGATCACGGCCGCCGACACCCTTGCCATTGACGGCTTCCCGATCGAGCCGTGGCCCGGTCGTGAACGCCGTCTGGCCGCGTCCCCCGCGAGCCGCATACTCCCATTCGATCTCTGTGGGCAGCCGACCGCCCGACGCCTCGCAGAACGCCACCGCCTCGTTATAGGTGATGTTGACGACGGGATGCCCCTGCCCGCTCCAGAGCGGCTGCCTCGGCAACGTTTGGCCCGAAGCGTGCGCAAACGCCGCATACTGCTCGATGGTGACCTCGGTTGCGGTCAGCTCGAAGCCGCTCCTGAGGACAACCTCCTGGCGCGGCGTCTCGTTCGCCTCGCATTGCCTGTCAGTCTCAGAGCAGCCGACCATCACGGCCCCGGGAGGAATCTGCCGCCATTCGAGCGGGGCTGCAACCAAGGGTGGCGCCTTCGCTTCCGGAACGGGAGACCGGGCCGCCGGGGGCGGCGGCGCTGCGTTTCCTGCCAACGCGATTACCGCGAGTGGCCGATCGGCCTCGAGCCGGAGCTCCTCCCCTTCAGCCACCGGGGCGCCGTTCACCAGCCATCGCAGGCGAGCGCCTGGACTCTGCACCACGACCTCGCGGCCGGGGAAATACGTCCCGGCGAAGCTGTCACCCTTCTCGAACCCGTCGACGATCAGCCGACCTCCGTCGGGCCGCTCGATGGACACCGGGACGCCGGGACCCGTATTGAGCCATTGTTCCGCGATCGCCCGTACGAATGCCGGCCGTCTGGCGAGGAATTCCCGCTCCAGTTCGAGGTACCGGGTCGGAACGCCGAAGTTTGCCGCGATGTCGGCGTAATGCGAGCGGCGCTCCTCCAGGAACTCGGGCGTGAGCTGGTGGTTCAGCATCGTATCGATGCGCCGGGCGAGATACTCGCGGAAGTTCTGGTCCTCCGCGATGAGCGTGCTCAGCACAACCCCTCGCGGTTCGCTCGCGCGGCGTCCCCTGGGAGGTTCGCCGACGCGCTCGAGAATATAAAGAAAGCTGTCGAGATCCCAGTTACGAAAGCTCTGGTCCAGATCCCAGGTGATCCAGAACCACCCGGCCCGGTCGCGATCTTCGTCCAGGAACTGCCCCGGCCCCTGATACGCGTCGCGCGTCGCCGCGAACACCACCGCGAGAAACCAGCTCGTCACGTTGTCCAGATCCAACAGCTCGGACACCGCCTCCATGGTGAGCGGCCGGGTGGCGTCAATCGTGTCCCGAAGCGCTTCCATGTCCTCGATTTCCATCGTCACCCGGTGCCCCGGCATGTGAGCGTCGAAGTACTCGTCGTCGAAGTGTTCCGTGAGCACGAACAGACCCTGGTCCTCGCCGTTCAGGACGAAGCGCGCCGGCAGGGTTTCGGGCGTGATGCACCCAATGCGGCGCGCGAGGTCGTACGCCAGCGGGTTGACGAGGTGCCATTGGGTGCCGTCTGCATCGGTCCGAACGTCGTTGTGCACGACGAGGCGTTTGAGCGGGTCGGTGTGCGGCCCGAAAATCGCCCCGCGCGGGACCTTCAGCGTGCCATATTGCCTCCGGAAGAAGATCCGCCAGCCTTGCCGCGGGGACGTGATACGGCTGCCACCGCCGTGCACGCGAACGCCCGCTTCGCCGCCAAACTGGAGCCGTCCCTCGTTGAAATACGAGACACTGGCCCTGCGCTCCCACGCTCGACCGTGTTCGCGCTTGTTCTCGAGCAGCGCCTGAAGGTCCTGAGGCTGAAAATAGATCGACAACGTCGGCAGGCCACGGAAGACCGTCTCAGGCTCCACTGCCTGCGTGCTCGGAAGCTGCCGGAGGTCCCTTTGAACCGCGAACCGCAAGCGCTGAAACAGGCCGGCGCTCTCAATCGCGGCGCCGGCACCGGCCAGCGCGAGCGCCGCTGCGAGGACGACGAGATGGCGCGACCGGCCCGGCGCCGGCACGGTCACAGCGCTCCGGCGCGATTGAAGTAGATGTTGAAGCTGGCGCCGCCGGCCGCGGCGGCGAGATCGCCCTCGAGCGCGAACAGCGACCGCTCGCTGACATCCTGGAAGTTGTAGGACAGCACGGTTCCGTGCTCGTTGCGCGACACGCTCTCGAGCCGCGCCTTGGAGAGGTGGCGGCGGAGTACGTCCCCGATCGCGGACTCGTCGGACGAGGCCGGCAAGGGCACCGAGATGACGATCACCCCGTCGGTCTGTCCGCTGCGAAACAGGCCCACGCGGGACTGCACCAGCAGCGCGATGATGGCGACGACGAAAATCAGCCCTACGAAGGCCAGCTTGAACGTCGCCGCCGCGATCGAGGCGGCAATCACGAGCATGATGAACCCGATCTCCTCGGGCTCCTTGATCGGCGTCCGGAACCGGACGATGGAAAGCGCGCCGAGCAGGCCGAGCGACAACGGAAGTGAAAACTGGATCGCGACGAATATCGCGGTGATCGACACGCCCAGCAGCGGAAACGCGCGATGCACTTGGCTCCCCGTCGCGCGGTTCGCATAGAACTGCAGGTAGAGAAAGGCGGCCAGCAGCGAACTGGCGAGCGAGACGAGCATCAGGACAACGAACCCCGCGATGCCGATCTCCGACATCGCCTGCGTGTTCGCACCCGTCAGAATGGAATAGATGTCAGCAAACTGCTTCTGCATAGAACCTGGGTGGAGCGCTCAGTGGTTGTACCTGAGCATGGCGAGCCCGGCTGCGCCGTATTTCGAGAAGGCCGCGCGCCGCGCGCCGAGGTTGATCAGCGCGTGCAGCGCCCGGGGGATGTCGTTTCCGGGGCCTTTGATTTCGACGACGGCGTGAGGAAGCCGATGGAGAAACGCATGGCCAACGACCCGCGGATTGCCGCGAACGGCTTCGATGCCGAGATCCACGCTGATCCGACTTGCGGACACCGGCTCGATGAATCTGAACCGCTCGTAGCGGAGCAGGAGTGCCGGCATGAGCCGGGTCGGCAGCGGCACGCCGAGCGGTCTCGCCAGCTCGAGAACCTGGACGAGCGCGGGATGTTCGAGCGGCAGGTCCGCCACGGTCGCCGCGCTGAGGGAGGTCTCGACCCTCACCTTGTGCCTCAGCCCGCCCACCCGGGATTTGATTTCCAGGAACGCCGTCGCGGCGCCTCGTCCCGGGGAGTACCAGCGCAGCCGGACTTTCGTCTTCAGGTAATCGCTGTTGATCTTCTCCGAGAGGAGCGCCAGATCCGGGGTGTCGTAGTAAATCGTCGAGACGATGGCGGCCGGGTAGTGCGGATCGGGCCGGCACAACGCCGACACGACGGAACGCGCCAGCACCGCTTTGCCAGCCGGCAGAACGTACTTCAGCTCACGTTCGAGTGAGATGCCTCCCTCTGGGGGCGCGGCCGCAGCTGTGGACATGAAACGGGCCTTCAGTCTAACACACGCACATTTGTGCCGAGCCTGGCACAGCGGCGACACGAGAGCCCGTGGCGAGCGTTACGCGCCGACGGCCTCGCGAGGCCGAACACCGAGCGATTCCCGGATCTCGCGGATGACGTACGTCGGCTTGTCCTGGGACTCGTGATAGGTGCGCGCCAGCATTTCGGCCAGCAGCCCGAGCGTGACGAGCTGCACGCCGGTGGACACGAGCAGGATGCCGAGCAGCAGGAGCGGGCGATCGGCGATGCCCTGGTGCTGGAAGTACTTCACGTACGCCAGCCAGCCGCAGGTGAGCAGCCCCAGGAAGCTGAGGACCAGCCCGAAAAGGCCGAAGATCTGCAGTGGGCGCGTCGAGTAGCTGATGAGGAACTTGACCGTCAGCAGATCGAGAATGACGCGCACGGTGCGTGAGATCCCGTACTTGGACGAACCGTGCACGCGCGCGCGGTGATGCACGATCTGCTCTTCGAGCCTCACACCGAACTCGCTCGCGATCGCGGGGAGGAATCGGTGCATCTCCCCGTACAACTTCATCGGCTTCACGACCTCTGCCCGGAACACCTTCAGCGAGCACCCATAGTCATGGAGCTTGACCCCGGTTGCGTGCGAGATGATCCAGTTGGCGATCGTCGACGGCACGCGCCGGCTGAAGAACGGATCCTTCCGGTCCTTCCGCCAGCCCGCCACGATGTCCGCCTGCCGTGCTTCGGCCAGCTCGATCATCCCTGGAATGTCGCGCGGATCGTTCTGAAGATCGCCGTCGGAGGTGACGATGAGGCGCCCGCGCGCGTGGGCGAAGCCGGCCGAGAAGGCGGCAGTCTGACCGAAGTTGCGGCGAAAGCAGATCACGCGCAGCCGCGGGTCCGCCGCCTGCAGCCTCGCCAGTTGATCGAACGTGTCATCGGTGCTGCCGTCGTCGACTGCAATGATTTCGTACGGCCGCTTGAAAGCCTCGAGCGTCGTGGTCAGCTCTTCGTACAGCTTCGCCACGTTGGGCGACTCGTTGCGCATCGGGACGACGACCGAGATCTCAGGAGTCATGCGAGAGGGAGTAAACGCTTGATTATACGGGCCTTCCGGGAAAACCGTCAATCCATCTCCACCCTCCGCCGACCGCTATCCGTAGACCGGAACTGAAAACCGGAAACTCGACACTGGACGCTCCCTCTCACATGCTGCCGTTGACGCCCGCGCTCCTGCGGCGCTGCCAGAGAACATAGGCGAGGGCGCCGACGAACACCACGACGGCCACGGATATCGCCACCGGCTTCGCGTTGTCGCGGAGGAAATCCGCGGCGGCCTCCCCATACCAGACCGCCAGCAGACCCTCGCCGAAGTAGCGCACGCCGCGACCGATGGCAATGGCCGTGATGAAATGGGTCAGCTTCACACGCGTCACGCCCGCTGCGAGCACGAAAATCTTGAAGGGCGCCGGTGGCGGAAGAATCGAGGGGATCAGCACCGCCAAGAGGCCGTAGCGCTGGAACAGATCCATGGCGCGGTCGATGTGCCGCTCGTGGAAGCGTTTGCGCAGGAACGCCTCTCCGCCTTTCCTGGCAAGCGTGTAGAGCGCGAGGCAACCCGCGATGGATCCGAGCGTCGTCATGAGCGCGTAGTACAGCATGCGCTCGGGGTGCTGGGTGGTCAGCCAGATGATCAGCAGATCGTTGACTTCGGGAAATGACAGGAACGAGGAATCGAGAAAGGCGATGAGAAAAAGGCCGGGACCGCCGAGCGAGATCGCGAACCCCTGAATCCACTCCACGACACGCGTCATTCTCCAGAGTGTAGACTAGAAGCCCTGACGATTACGCCGCGACCCTCGCTCTCGGCCGGTCACGATCCCGACCAGAACGTTACTC
>DASTBU010000112.1:0-17803 GCA_035711845.1 Vicinamibacterales bacterium | reverse complement strand
GCACCCATGACGGACGAACTGCTCCTCGGGCGCGCGCGACAGTCCTACGACCGCAGGGCGTGGGCCGACGCGTATCGCCTCTTCGAAGCGGCTGACCGCGAAGCTCTCCTGGAGCCCGAGGATCTCGAGCGCCTCGCGATGGCGGCGTACCTCGCGGGACGGGAAGCCGAAAGCGAGGCTTCCTGGGAGCGCGCGCACCACACGTTCCTCGAGCGGAGCGACCGCGAAGGTGCCGCTCGATCCGCATGCCGGCTCGCTGCCAGCCTGCAGCAGCGCGGCGCCATGGCTCCCGCGTCGGGCTGGTTCGCGAGAGCCGAGCGGATCCTGGACGAAACGCGGCTCGACTGCGTGGTGCGAGGGTACCTGTTGATACCGACTGCCATCCAACGCATCGTGCAGGGCGATCCCTCTGCCGGAGACGCCGTGTTTTGTGAGGCGGCGGATATCGGTCGCCGGTACGGGGATCACGATCTCGTGTCCTTTGCCTGTGCCGGCCGCGGGCGCGCCTTGATACTCCTTGGACGCATCCGCGAGGGAGTCTCACTTCTCGACGAAGCGATGGTCGCGGTGACCGCGGGGGAAGTGTCGCCTGTCATGGGAGGCGATATCTACTGCACCGTGCTCGAGGGGTGCCACGAGATTTTCGATCTGCGGCGCGCGTCCGAGTGGACGGCCTCGCTCGCGCGATGGTGTGGCGCGCAACCCGAGCTCGTGCGCTATCGCGGCGAGTGCCTCCTCTATCGCGCCGAAGTCATGCAGCTGCGCGGCGACTGGCGTGCGGCCGCGCAGGATGCCGAGGACGCGTGTGAGTTGCTGGGTGAGCGTCCGATGGCGGGCGCGGCGTTTTACCGCGTCGGAGAGATCCATCGACTCCGCGAGGAATTCGTGAAGGCCGAAGCGGCGTACTCGCGCGCGAACGAGCGCGGGCGAAAGCCGCAACCCGGCCTGTCGCTGCTTCGCCTGGCGCAGGGCCGGGCCGCCGACGCTGCCGCGTCGATCCGCAGCGTGCTGGCCGATACGCGCGGCCGCGCGGTCCGCGCCCGCGTGCTCGCCGCGGCGGTCGAGATCCTGCTGGCGGCGGCCGACCTCGAGAACGCACGCACGGCCGCCGCAGAATTGTCGGAGATCGCGAGTGCGTTCCACGCGCCGCTCCTCTCCGCTGCATCGGCGCACGCCACCGGCGCGGTCCTTCTCGCCGAACGCGAGACGGCGGGCGCGGGGACGGTTCTGCGCCAGGCCTGGGAGATCTGGCGTGACCTGGAGATGCCGTACAACGAGGCGCAGACCTGCCTGCTGATGGCCGCTGTCTGTGAACGCCGGGGCGACGAGGATGGCCGCCGCCTGGAGCTCGAAGCAGCCAGACGGCTGTTCAGGCAGCTCGACGCCGAGGCATGCCTCGCACGCCTGGCTGAGCCGCCCGGACGCGGCGCGCGTCAGACACCCGGGTCGCTCAGCGACCGGGAGGTGCAGGTCCTTCGCCTGGTCGCAGCCGGCAAGACGAATCGCGACATTGCGGCGGCGCTGTTCATCAGTGAGAAGACTGTTGCCCGCCACCTCAGCAACATCTTCGACAAGCTTGGTGTGTCGAGCCGCGCGGCCGCAACCGCCTGGGCCTACCAGCGCAACCTCATCTAGTGGACTGTCTACTCGATTTCTAAAGCGGGCCGCTCCGTCGTCGCGGCCCGGAAATCGCCGCTGAATTCCAGGGGTGGCACTTCACTTTCCGCTGATACGGTCCACTAGTTTCCGTCCGCGTACGGAGAATTACCCAATCTCGCGTCGCAGCCATTTTGGGTAATCCGTCCGATGCAGAAGCTTTGCGCGCCGGATAGCCTCTTGGTCGAAGGCGGAGGAATCAGATGTACGACGCTATCGTCGTCGGCGCGCGGTGTGCGGGGGCCTCGACGGCCATGCTTCTGGCGCGGCGCGGGTTCAAGGTGCTGCTCGTCGACAAGGCCACCTTCCCCAGCGACACGATCTCGACACACATCCTGTGGCCCCATGGCGCTGAGATTCTCGGACGATGGGGGCTCCTCGAGAAGCTCGCCGGGACAGGCGCACCGCCCATCTGTCGGCCGATGACATTCGATGTGGGACCGTTCGCGCTGTGCGGCACGATTCCGGATGCCAACGACGGCAAGGGCGGGTTCTGTCCGCGGCGTACGGTGCTCGACGCCCTCCTGGTGAATGCAGCGGCCGACTCCGGTGTCGAGATTCGGCAAGGCTTCACCGTCGACGAGTTGCTGGTCAGCGACGATGCCGTCGCCGGCGTTCGAGGCCACGCGAAGGGCCAGAAGCCGGTCGAGGAACGGGCCCGGATGGTCATCGGCGCCGACGGCGTGAACTCGTTCGTTGCGCGCACGGTAGGCGCTGCGGAATACGACGTTCGCCCCGTCGCCGCGTGCGGCTACTACTCGTACTTCAGCGGCGTCCGGCAAAACGATATCGAGCTGTACGTCCGTGACCACTACGCGTTCGGCGGTGCGCCCACCAACGACGGGCTCCATCTTGTGATGGTGAACTGGCCCGCGAGGACGTTCCCCGCCGTGCGCGCCGATCTCGAGGGACACGTCTGGCGCGCGCTCGGGGCCGCGCCCGACTTCGCCGCGCGCGTACGTGCGGGCCGTCGAGAAGAGCCATGGTACGGCACTGCTGGCGTACCCGGGTACCTGCGCAGGCCGTATGGCAAAGGCTGGGCGCTCGTGGGAGACGCGAGCTACAACAAAGATCCGATTACGGCACAGGGCATGAGTGACGCCTTCGTCGATGCCGAGCTGCTCGTCGGGGCGCTCAGCGCGGGGCTATCGGGCGCAGCAGCCCTCGAGGGGTTGCTGGCAGCCCACGAAAGCGTGCGCAACGAACGCGTGCGCCCCATGTATGAGTTCACGACCAGGCTGGCGGCCCTCGAGCCAAGCCCGCCCGACATGCAGGCCCTCTTCGCCGCACTGCGCGGCAACCAGGACGCGACCAACGCGTTCCTGTCTGCGATCACGGGCGCGATTCCGCTGCCTGACTTCATGTCGAGCGAGAACATCGGCCGCATCATGGCCGCTGCGAAGCCTGTGGAGTTCTGCACGTCACGAGAACCGGAGGACGCGACATGTATGTAATCCGCGAAATCCTGCACTGCAAGCCAGGAAAGGTCCGACCGATGGTCGAGAAGTTCAGGGCCATCTCGAACGTACTCGAAAAACTCGGACAGGTACGCCTTCGTCTGCTCACGGATGTCACGGGTGAGCCGTTCTGGACGATCGTCGCCGAGGCGGAGGTCGAGCGGATCGAGGACTTCTTCACCTTCGAGCAGAAGCTCATGGAAGACGAGTCGCTCCGGAAGACCATGGCCGATTATCACGACCTCGTGGAGGGCGGTCGGCGCGAAATCTATCGCGTTGAGACCTGACGTTCCAGTCGCTCACCTCCCGACGGTGAGCCCACGGCGGATCGAATGCGCGACCAGCACATCGGCACCGCGGTCATTGGTGGCAGCCAGGCAGGTCTGGCGGTTGGCTATCACCTCAGGCAACGGCGTCTGCCGTTCTTGATCCTAGACGACAACGACCGGATCGGTGATGCCTGGCGGAAGAGATGGGATTCACTGCGGCTGTTCACGCCCGGCCGTTACAATGGGCTACCGGGGATGCCGTTTCCGGGCTCTCCGTTCGCTTGTCCGAGCAAGGACGAGACCGCCGATTATCTCGAGGCTTATGCCCGCGAGTTCGAGCTCCCCGTGCGCACCGCGGTCAGAGTTGACAGACTGGCCAGGATCGGAGCCCGCTTCGAGCTGCGCTGCGGGAATGTCACGTTCTCCGCCGACAACGTGGTCGTCGCGACCGGCGCGTATGACAACCCCAGGATCCCGCCGCTCGCACGCGAGCTCCACGCCAACATCCTCCAGCTCCACTCCAAGGAATACCGCAACCCATCCCAAATCCAGGAGGGTGGCGTTCTGATAGTGGGCGCCGGTAACTCCGGTGCCGAGATAGCTATCGAGCTCGCTCCCCACCACCAGACATGGTTGTCGGGACGGGACACGGGCCAGGAACCCACCCGGGCCGGGAGCCTTCCCGATCGCCTGATCACGCCCATCCTGTGGTTCATGGCGACGCGGGTGTTGACGGTGAAGACACCCATTGGAAGAAAGGTACGCGACCACTTTCTCGATCCCCCTCGCGGAATCCCTTTGGGGCGCGTGCGACGAAAGGACTTCGCTGCGGCAGGCATCGAAAGAGTTCCGCGAGTGGCCGGGGTGAGGAACGGGTTTCCCATCCTCGATGATGGAAGGACCCTCGCGGTGTCGAACGTCATCTGGTGCACCGGATTCACATCGAATTATGAGTGGATCGATCTCTCCCTTCCGAGCCGCAACGGCGTTCCCACTCACGATCGCGGCATCGTGAAGTCCTGTCCCGGCCTCTACTTCGTGGGGCTTCCCTTCCTCTACTCGTTGGGCTCCGCGCTGTTGGGAGGGGTCGGACGGGATGCCAAGTACATCGTCGACCACATCGATTCCACGCGGCTCGTCACAAGCAAGGGCGTTCGTGGTTCTAGCTCTTCCTCGGTGTAGCGGAAGTGTTCGCCGCGGTCGGACTTACTCTTCCCGGACTGACGCGGATCATGCCGTGGCTGATCACATGGGCCGCCGTCGGCGTCATGATCGTGACCGGCTCGGCGACAGTCTTCCATCTGGTCCGCGGCGAGATGAGCTCGGCGGCCATCACGCTGCTGCTGCTCGCCATCGCGACCTTCGTCGCGCACATGCGGCAACGTGTGCTGCCGAGTGGCGTCCGGCGCGCCGCGTAAGCGGCGAGCCGGGGGCCGCGTACCGGGAACATAAAGCTGTTACCCTGGCCGGCGGGCAGCCAGCCAGGCATCTAGCTTCGCCTCGAACGCGCGCTCGTTCTCGAGCGCCTTGTCGAACACGCTTGCCCGCCCAGGATCGAGCTCCGCCGGCGCGCGCGGAGCTTTCAACAAGTTCTCGCCGCTCGCCGCGCGCAGGACGATTTCGCTGAGGCCGTCCACCCACCACGTCTCGATAGCCCGCCCGTACGTGGCGGTGGCTTTCGCCGGGGCCGACAGATATCCCTGCCACCCGGGCCTGGTCGCGATGGCCTGCAGTTCGTCGAATGTCTGCCCGCTGTTGGCTGGAAGCTCTTTGTAACCAGCCTCCACGAGGTTGGGCCGAAGCGCGAGGTTGACCGAGGTCTCAGCGACGCCGGCGTGCACATCCAGCCCGAAGGACGCGAGATCGGCGGCGGAAAAATGTTTTGCCGCGATCGTCTTCGCTCGGGACTGAATTGTCCGGTCCGCGCGGAAGAGTCCGCTCGCGTGGAGCATGTTGACCCCGAAGGTGTCGCTTACGAAGTCGCAGGCCTCGTTGACCGCGACACCGTGGGTCGGCGAGGCGTGGCCGGTCAGCACGAAAACCCACTTGAAGCCGTTCTGCGCAACCTGCGCGCCGATGTCGGCGACCAACGATCGGAGCGTGGTGTGGCGGATGCCGTACGTGCCCGGATGTGCGAAGACACCCGCGATTTCGTTCGCGCCCGTCTCACCGTAATGGATCGGCGGCATCATCACGAGCTGCCATTTCGGCAACTCTCGGCTGACGCGCCTCGCCACGCCGTCCGCCTCGAACATGACGCCAAACGTGTCCGATGCGATCGGAAGGTGGGGGCCATGCTCCTCGAGCATGCCGATCGGCAGGATGAACATCGTGCGCTCGCGATCGAGCGCAGCGATCTGGGGGAATCGCAGTTCTTCGAGCTTGAGGATCCGGGAAGCTGGCGGCTGCGCGTGTGAGGGCAACACGCTGAGAGCGCACGCGATCGCCAGGCCGCTAAGTGCGTGCCTCATGACCGACTCCCTTCCGCGTTCGACTTGCGGTAGGCGACCCACACCGAGCGCGACGCCCAAGCGAGCGCGCGCACCACGCGGGCGGCGAGGTGCGGATCGACCGGTGCCAGCTCGCGCGTGAACTCTCTTTCGGGTACGGCGAGCGGAGCGACTTCACGATACACGAATCGGTCCGCCCGGCGTTGCGAATTCAGTCGCCGGCGGGCGACGATACCGGCTGAGTTCAAATCGGCAAACGGAACGCCCGGTCCGGCGCGTCACCGAGAGGCAGTCGTTCCGGGCATTCGCACGTCGACCTCGATCTCCGTGCGGCCACGTGCGTCAGCTGTCGCAGTGGCCACAGTGGTGCCGTCGATGGCGAACGTGAACGTGGTGTTCGGCGACACATTACGAATGGAGAACTCGACCTCCTGGACGGCCGGCGCATCCCTGCTGAACTCGACCTCCGCTTCACCGGTCGCGTCGGCATCGACACCGGTTGGTGCGAGCATCGCTTTGCGCTCGACGTCGTCGTCGTCCTCATCAGCCACCTGGAACTGCCCGCTCAGTACGACTTGGCCCTGCGCGTCCCGCACCTCTGCGAGCGCGGCGTGGGTGAAGTCTGCGCTCGGTGCCGATGCCTGGCCCTTCAGTTGCACCACCATGTACACGGCCGCGACGCCAGTCGCGAGCAGACCGACTACCGGAATCATCTGACGTTGGTCCTTCATGAAATCCCCCAGATCTTCAATAAAGGACAAGGTATCACTCGCAGCATGAACGGCAGATAAATGCGAGTGTTCGACTAGCCGCGGTTCGGCAGGACCGCTTCGAACGTCGTGCCCTGGGGTGAGGAGCGGACCAATGTGACATCTCCTCCGTGCGCCCTCGCGACCCAGCGGGCCAGCGCCAGGCCCAGACCGGCCCCTCCCGCTGATGACGCACCTGCGACGTCCCTTCCAAAGAATCGCTCGAAAATGTGCGGCTGATTCTCGGACGGGATGCCCTCCCCAGCATCGCTGACGGACAGTAGGTAGTTCGCGGCTTCTTCGTTCAAGTGAACGTGAACGGTGGTGCGCGGGGGCGCATGCCGCACGGCGTTGTCGAGCAGGTTGCCGATGAGACGGCGCACAAGCTCCTCGTCACCGGAGAACGACGCCGATTGGATTGCGTTCAACTCGATCGACACCTGCTTCGTATCCGCGAGGACGCGCGCCGCACGAACGACGTCGTCCACGACTTCGTCGAGGTACATGGGCGTGCGACGTACCGGGTAGCTCCCGGCGTCTGCGCGCGCCAGCGTGAACATGTCCTCGACGATGCGCGTCAGGCGCGTGGTCTGCTGCTCGATGATGGCCAGCGTCTCTCGATATTCCTCCTCGTTGCGGTGCGATTGCTGCAAGGCCACCGAGGCTGCAGTTCGCGACGTGGCGACCGGCGTGCGCAATTCGTGTGAGGCGTCCGCCATGAACTGCCGCTGCTGCGTCAGCGAGGCTTCGAGCCGGTTCAGCAGATCGTTGAACGTTGACGCGAGCCGGCCGAGCTCATCCCGCGGATTGACGATTGGCAGTCGAGCGCTGAGATCGTCGGCGCCGATGTGGCGTGCCCGTTCGGCCATGGTCGCCACCGGCGCGAGGCTTTGTCGCGCGAGAAACCACCCACCGGCGCCCGCGAGCACCAACGCGATGGGGATGACGTAGGCCAGCACTTCCCGCAGCGACTCGAGCTCCTCGTCTGTGGGCTCGAGCGAACTCCCGACCATCACGAGGTAGGGAGTGCCTGCCGGTGGAATGCTCACGCGCCGAATCGCGAGACGATGACGGTCATCGTCGTCTTCGGCCTCCACCAGGGTCAGCAACATCGCGTCATGGGCAGGAACCGTGCTCGCGTCCGGCAGCGCGATCTCGAGGTCGTCGTCACGTCCGCCTTCGGCGAGCAACCGGCCATTGGTGTCGTAGATGGCCAGCATCTGCTGACGAGACGAGAGCTCCGCCGCCGTGCTCCGTGCCGCATCCGCGTAATCCTGTCCTTCGGCAAGATCGTTGGCGAGTGACGTGGTAGCAATCTGGACGACCGCGCGCAGGTTGTCGTCGATCCGGCTGTACAGCGCGCGCGCCAGCAGCGCGTAAATGAGCCCACCGATCGCGATGAGGGCGGCGGCCAGCACGGCGACCCAGAACAACGTCAGCCGGCCACGGACACTATCAATCCTGAACGCCTGCGTCATCGGTGATGGCGAGCGAGTATCCGGCGCCACGTTGCGTGTGGATGAGCTTCACCGGGTGAGCGTCGTCGATCTTACGGCGTAACCGCTGGATGTAGACCTCGATGAGATTGGACATCGGATCGAAGCTGTCGTCCCAGACGTGCTCGGCGATGTCGGCTCGGCCGACCACCTCGCCCTGCCGGCGGAGAAGATATTCGAGCAGCGCGTACTCCTTCGTCGTGAGGGCAATGGCGCGTCCTGCCCGCTCCACTCGCCTCGCCCGCGTGTCCACTGTGAGATCGTGAAAGGACAGCACCGAGGGTGTCAGCGCCGGACCTCGCCGCAGCAGCGCGCGCACGCGCGCGAGCAGTTCGGGGAAGTGATAGGGCTTGGCCAGATAATCGTCGGCGCCGACATCGAGGCCTTCCACCCTCTGGTCCGGTTCCCCGAGCGCGGTCAACATGAGAATCGGCGCCGCGATGCCTTCAGCGCGCAACCGGCGGCACACCTCCAAGCCGTTGATGCCGGGCATGAGAACGTCGAGAACGATGAGGTCGTACTCGTTGATACTCGCCTGCTCGAGGGCCATCGATCCGTCCTCGGCGACGTCAACGGCATACGTGTGTTCGCGGAGCCCCTTCGAGAGCACCGCTGCGGCGACGCGGTCGTCTTCAACGACTAGAATTCGCATCAGACTGGTCAGCGGCCTTCGCAGGCGTGTGGCTCGGGGTGGTCCGTGCGTTCGTCGGAGATCCTCAGGACGCCGGTGGTCGAGTCAACGTCAGGCCCTGCGCGATCTTTTGTTTGATCTTACTGATATAGCGGGTCGCGTGCTGTTCGTCGTACCGTGCCGCGCGGAACGCCTCACTCCACTGACGCTCGGAAAGGCGAGACAGGAGCTGACACGCCCATCGTACGTCCGCGGGGGTGACGCTGTCGACGACGTCGCGATAGATCCCACTGTAGTCGAAGGTGATGCGGGATAGATCGTCGATGCTGCGGATGAAGCCCTGCTCTTCGAACCCCGGCAGGTCGTTTCGCGTGCCCTGCCCGAAACCTCTCAATCGAAACCACTTCAGAACAGCAGGATAAGTGGTTCGACCCAACGACGCGCCAAGATCGCGGACGACGTACCACCGCTTCACTCCTCGCATCGGCTCGGCAAGCTCGTAGATCTTGTTGTTGGACGTTTTCCAGTCCCAGCTGTTCAGCAGCAGGTTGGCAACCACTAATCCGCGGTACGGCTGCGAATCGACGAACGGATTCTCGTACCATGACCACTCGCCGACAACACGCTGGCTTGGCAGCTCCGGACGGAAACGTCCCGCCGATTGTGGTCCAGCCTCGGCCCCTGTCAGACTCCATCGTTCGACGTAGTACGTGGCCGGCTGATGGAACCCGATAGCCCAGAGGACTCGGGAGGTCACGACTTCTGATTGGGCCTCAGGACCGAGCTTCACACTCCACTCGACCCCGTTCGCGTCCTTGACGTCGAATCCCGGACTCCAGCCGCTGGTGTCCCGTGCCACAAACTCGAACACGGTGTCCGTCGGCGCGAGTCCGGCTCCACCTGCTCCGTGAAATAGATCTCGCTGCTCGAGGTCAACGGGTTCCTGCCACAGTTCCGCGATACTCGGCGCTGGTCCGGGCAGCACCTGTGCTCGCTGAAGACGTCGGGCGCAGCCCCCGATCCCGAGCACCAGGCCCAACACGGCCACAAGACCGACGATGGGGGCGTGACGGAGGACCGCGGGAGCGAGAACGCGGAAGGCAACCAGTGTGGGAGGCATGGCTCAGCGCTGATCGCGTGGCTTCAGAGAGCACGAGTATTTGGCAAACGTGCCGGGCTGGGACTTCCCACCTCCTTCCCCTGTCAGGTACACCGTGCCGTCCGCCGCGATGGCGACGCCCTCTCCCTGGGCCTCGCCGATTGCCTTCAGATCAACACGGCCTGCGTCGGTCCAATTGCCCGCGAACAGATCCGCTGACGGATGTAGTGCAAAGCTCTGCCCGGTGCGCAGGATGACCCAGGTTCCGTCGGGGGATACGGCTCCGTCGGTAATCCGTTCCGTCTTCGAAGCCTTTCCCGATGCGCGAGGCTTGCCCACGCGTTCGAGCTGATGGGTCGCGCCAGGCCGTAGTTCTCGAGGGAATCGGTACAGCCCGACGGCGTCCGTTTCACCCTTCGTGACGATGAAGAGCCCGCCGTCTGGAGCGACGAGCAGGGTTTCCGCGTCGTGTGCGCCATCGGGGTACGTCGCATGGAACGTGTCCTTCACGGCGATGGAGTCCTCATTGGAGGGTTCAGGGACGCGATGAATCGTGATGCGCTGGCGCTCGGCCTCGTTGTCGCCAATGTCCGCGATGTAGATGCACGAGCCGCCGGGGCAGGCGCCCACAGCCACGGCTTCCCAATCGTCAATCTTCATCCCGGACACGCGAACGCGGCCGGTCACCGATCCTTCTGTGTCGAGCGCGACAAGCACAGCCTCGCCCGAATCGTTGTGCGCCCAGAGACGCCCAGGCGAGCGCCGGCTGACCGCAACGCCGCTGGCTTCCGGCAGGTCCGGAATCCGCACGAGCGCCCCGGAAGCCCGACATGGCGCTGCGGGTACCTGTTGCGCAATCGCGGTCGGCCAGCCGACCGACAAGGTCGCACTGATCAGAGCGACGCGCATGGCACGTGTCCCCGCTTCACACCACACCTGACGCATACTCAACGCCCCCTGATTGAACGGTAGCGCGTGACAGATGAACGTCAGATAAACGTCAGGACTGGTTCGTTGCTCATCGGCAGATTACCCTCGGAGCGCACGTCGTGCGCTGCGGTCGCCGGGTCGGGGCAAGACCGACGGCCACGGGAGCCGGCTTCACATAGAACTGAGAGGGAATCTGGCCGCGATGCTGCGCGTGGCCCAACACCCAACGAGGTCACCGGTTTCCGGTGACTGAAAATTGTGTAAGGCCTCGTATCGTCGAATCGCTTAGGCCTTTCAGTACTCGCGCAGACTCGTGGTCGGGCTCATTGAGGCCCCGCGTAGCCTAGATTTGGCCTGCATGGCGGACGATGCCGCGTCCGGTTTAATGCACGGTCGACGAAACTGTGGACAGTTAAGTCAAGTCAACACTGGCGTCTTTTCGCGGGTAGTGTTTTCTCCCGCCGCATGCGTGCTACGCAGAAGGCGCCTCGATCCGCGCGGTATACTGGGGCTGGCGCATCGGGGCGTCACCCACGTCCGCGGAAAGGACTGCGTCCACCCCGACATCGGTCGTGTCGTCGTCAAGGATGATCTCTTTTCCTGCCTGGTAGAGCGGACAACGGGCGTAGGGCCGTGCACTAGGCACGGCCGGGAGAGGAGCTCGTCATGACCGTCCGCCCGACTCACCCGCCCACGCGCGTGATGCGCGAGAATCCCGACATCGATCAATTGCGGAGACAGGCCAGGGAGCTGCTCGAGGCGTATCGCGCGCAGTCGCCGGATGCCGTCCTCGAGGTCGAGGCCTACTGTCGCACCGCGACGCCGGCCACCTTTGCCCTGCACGACGCGCAATTCGTCCTGGCGCGCTCGTACGGATTCGAGAGCTGGCCCAAGCTGAAGGCCGGCGTTGAGGGGGTCACGACGAAGCGGCTGCACGACACCGTGAAGAAGGGCGACCTCGAAGCGGTGCGAGCGCTGCTCGCGCGAAGGCCCGAGATTGTTGACTTGTTGCCCGGTGGACCGTCCGGCTCGGAGATCCGCGCGCTCCACATCGCCGTCATGGCGCGGGACGTCGAAATGACGCGGCTGCTGCTCGAGGCGGGCGCCGACACGCGCGACGGCATCTGGCCGAACCGCGACGCCACCGGCCCGCGCACCATTGCCGAGGAACGCGGCTACGACGAAATCGTGGCGCTGATGACCGCGCACGAGGAAAAGCGCGGCGCGCGCGTCGTCAACGCGCTTGACGACGGTGTGCGTCGTCTCCGCGACGCCATGATGACCGGCGGCGAGGGGGCGGTGATCGCCGTGCTCGAATCTGAGCCCGCGCTTGCCGGCATGTGCCCACCAGACGGCGTGACGATGCTGCACCGTGCGGCGCAGTACGGCCTCCTGCGGGTGGCGAAATGGCTGCTCGACCACGGGGCCGACGTGAACAAGCCGTCGCAGCCTGACTTCTGGCGATGGAAAGGACGGACGCCACTGGAGTTCGCGGTCTGGGAATTCGCCGCGGATTCGCACCGGTCGGCCCGCGAGGCGATGGCCGCGCTGCTCATCGAACGTGGCGCCGAGCTGACGCTGCTCCCGGCCGCTGCGCTCGGCCGCTGGGACTATCTCGCGTCACGCCCGCTCGAGTCGCTGCAGGGAACGGCGGTGCTGCAGGCGGCCGTGCGGGGCGATCGTCCTGACGTGCTGCGTCGATTGCTCGAACGAGGTCTCGACCCGAACGAGCAGATACAGTTAGGCCAGATCGAAGAGCAGACGTTCTCGTCGGGCGGCCCGCTGCTGGAGGCGGTCAACACTGGACGGATCGACATGGCTCGCCTGCTGCTCGCGTACGGCGCGGATCCGAATGCCTCGGTGTACACCGCGGGCTCAGCGATCGGGGCGGCCTATAACGGCGGATCCCCGCGTACGCACGCGCCCGACCAGGCCATGATCGATTTGATGGTCGAACACGGCGGCTGGATCGACGCGGGCTCCGTCGGCTACATGGGGAACGTGGACCTGGCGGGCCGGATGCTTCAGGGCGAAGTCGACCCGCATCTGGAGTCAGGCACGGTCGAAGAAGCGCTCCTGTGGGGCGGGGCGAGCGGCCGCCGTGTCGAGATCGTGCGCATGGCGCTCGAACGGATCGGCTGGCCGCGTGACGACATACGCTGGTTCTGGATACTGTGGCGTCCGCTGCCCGGGCATCGGGACCTAACCGAAGCCGAACAGGCGGACAGCTGCGCCACATTCCGGCGGATTCTTGAGCGCTGCGATCCCAATCTTCGGTCGACGGACTCGGGCCAGACGATGTTGCACGAAGTGATCGCGCGGGACCATGGCGTGGGCGTGGCGCTGGCGACCATGCTGCTGGATGCGGGTGCGCGCACGGACATCCGGGACGAATTCCTCAAGAGCACGCCGCTCGGATGGGCGTGCCGCTGGGGACGCGTGGCGCTGGTCGAACTGCTGCTGGCGCGCGGGGCCGACCCGATCGAGGCCGGGGCCGAGCCGTGGGCCACACCGCTCGCGTGGGCCGAACGGCGGCACCATGCGGGGATTACCTCGATTCTCCTGCAGCACCGAGCTGGCCGTTAGCGGCAGCCGGACGAACCGCGGTCCAGCGGCGCGTGCTGTGACGAGGACCGCTGAGCAGGTGTGGGCGTTAGAGGCTATAACTCCTCAAATCATTTGAGGTTTTATAGCGTGCCACGCAATACAGCCGCGTTCCGCAGACTCTACGAGATGGCGCACGCACAAGGCGGCTTTTTTACCGCCCGCCAGGCGCGAGACGCCGGCTACGAGGACAGTGTCCACCCGTATCAGGTGGGGGCCGGAAACTGGGTCCGTGAGGCACGCGGCGTGTACCGGCTGGCGCAGTTTCCGACGCCAGCCAGGCCCGATCTCATGGTCTGGCAGCTCTGGTCGCGGAACCGGCAGGACGAGCTACAGGGAGTCTTCAGCCACGCGACCGCGCTGACGCTGCACGACCTCTCCGACGTTGTCAACGGCGAAGCTGGACATGACGGTGCCTCCCGGATTCCGGAGGATGGCCGCCATTCCTGACGTGCTCCGCCTGCATCACGCGAGGCTCTCCTCCAACGACCGCAGCGGCTGCGGCTTGTAGAAGTAGCGGGTGAAGCTGATCTCGTAGCCGGTCTTAACGCTGTCGCGGTCGCACCAGGCATCGGCGGCATAGGGCAGTACCTCGCGTTTCAGAAAAGCCTCGATGCCGCCCTCCTCGAGAAGCGGCACCTGCTCGGTGTCGCGCAGGTCGGGGTCGGGCTCGTATTCCACCACAGCGGCCTTACCGTCGACCGTCGCCTCGAAGAGACCGTGGATGGGTCTGCGGTGACCTTGGTCGGCTTGTGGACTCTCTTGATGACGCGGCGGGCCGATTCTTCTCTGTGCGCGAGGCTGTTCTGTACGAGCTTGAGTCGCCTCGCGGTGAGCTTGACGCCAATCGTCCCAGCGAGCGGCTCCAACCAGCCAATCAACGCCGTGAAGTCGAGATGCGGCCCCGGGCCAACTGTCTCCGATGCCCGATCGATGAAATCGGCAAGCTCCTCCTCCCTCTCCTGGTCACACACACTCCGAAAGGCCGCACGAGCTTCGCTGGTCAAGTCGATCCGCAGCCGGAGCGGCCGCTCCACGGTTACCTTCCAGTAGCCGAACGCGGCGTTCGGAAAGGTCTTCGACTGCTCGGTCTCTTCGAACTTCAGGAACGTGTCGCAGATGCGCTGGATGTCCTCGTCCAACAACTCGCAGTTCTTCTTCCCGAGGTTCTTGCGCAGCGGCTTGAACTGCTGCGTGGCGTCGATCAGCTGCACCTGACCTTTCCGATGCGCCGGCTTCCGGTTGGTCAGCACCCAGATGTACGTTGCGATGCCGGTGTTGTAGAACATGTTCAGCGGTAGCGCGACGATAGCCTCAAGCCAGTCGTTCTGGATGATCCAGCGCTGGATATTGCTCTCGCCCTGGCCGGCGTCGCCCGTGAAGAGCGACGACCCGTTGTGCACCTCCGCGATCCGGCTCCCGAGCTTGGTGCCCCGCTTCATCTTCGACAGCATGTTGGCCAGGAACAGCATCTGGCCGTCGCTGGACCGCGTGACGAGCGAGTACTCCGCATCGCCTGCGTGCTCGATCACGAAGCGCGGATCCTTGATTCCCTCCTTGCCGCCCATGCGCTCCAGATCGCTCTTCCAGCTCTTGCCGTATGGCGGGTTCGAGAGCATGAAATCGAACTCGCGGGAGGGAAAGGCATCGTTCGAAAGCGTCGAATGTTCCGGACCCCCGAGGATGTTGCCGGCGGCGTCGCCTTCCCCTTTGAGCAGGAGGTCCGCCTTACAGATGGCGTAGGTCTCAGCGTTGATCTCCTGCCCGTAAAGGTGCGTCGCCACCTGCTTCCCGTGCTGGGCGGCGAGCTGCTGCAGCGTCTCCTCGGCAACAGTCAGCATGCCGCCCGTCCCGAGAGCCCCGTCGTAAAGGAGGTACGTACCGGATTCAATCTGATCGGCAACGGGCAGGAAGATCAGCCCGGCCATTAGCTTTACGACGTCGCGGGGCCTCCAGTGCTCGCCGGCCTCCTCGTTGTTTTCCTCGTTGAACCGGCGGACGAGTTCTTCGAAAACCGTCCCCATGCCATGGTTGTCGAGGCCAGTTGGGCTGAGATCAACATCCGGAGAGGTGAACTTCTCGATCAGCGTGCCGAGTGCGTCGGCCTTCGAGAGACGTGGAATCTGGTTCCGGAACTCGAAGTTCTCGAGGATGCTTTGCACATTGGGCGAGAACCCATCGAGGTAAGCTTCGAAGTCAGCCTTGAGCTGCTGCTGGCTCGCCCGGGATTTGAGGTCCCGCAGCGTGAACTTCGACGTGTTGTAGAAGGCCTGGCCGGCGGCCTGACGAAGCGCCTGGTCAAGGTTCGTGATGCCCGCTTTGTCGAGGGACGCCTTCATGTCCAGAACCGCCTGCTTCGTCGGTTCAAGGACACCATCGAGACGACGAAGCACGGTCATCGGCAGGATGACATCGCGGTACTTCCCGCGAACGTACAGGTCGCGGAGGACATCGTCGGCGATACCCCAGATGAAGTTGGCGACCCAGTTCAGTTGGCCTTGTTCCATGTCACTCCACAATGTCGAAAACCGGCGAATGCCGACTTCGTGTTCACGCTTATCGCTGATGAACCACGTCACGCGCCGTTGGAGGCGACCATTGCAGGTCCAGTCCCTGCCGCAATCGAGCAAGCGCCCTGCGACGAGCACGGCCATATGCACTCGATTCCGTTTCTGCGCCGGCCACGTGGAGTCGCCCGGTCTTGCGACTATGCGGCGTTCGCCGGACGAGAATCTCGATGTCGTGACCCAGCGACGTCACCAAGGTCATCAGCCGGTGAATCGAAAACACACGGAGTCTGTAGCTGCGAATCGCCCGCACGCTGGCGAGGGACACTCCCAAGACCTTCGCAGCCGCGGCATCGGAGAGCTTCCGGTTGTTCAACGACTCGGTCACGCAGTAGGCCAGGCGCAGCTTCACCTGACGCACGTCGGCGTCGGGGAACCCGAGGTCGGCGAATACGTTCTTCGTCCCTCGAATGACCCGTCGATCCAGTGCAGTCTTCTGACTCGTCATGATGAAGCCTTCTTCTGCTTGACCGGCTCACTTCGGTTTCGTTCCTTGAGCGATTGGCGGCAGCCCCTCCACCTTCTCCGCCACCTTCCGGCACGACGCGATCAGGTCCGCAACGAGCCTCTCATCGACATCGAGGGCCCCTTCGTATTCGGTCCGGTTCCGCATGTCGTGACACTTCGACAGCACCCGCCAGACATCCGGCCCGAGGCCGAGGGTGTCGGGCAGTACCTGAAAGACGATGTATCGCTTCGACGAGCGGTAGCCGCGGTGCCGAAGCGCCGCCAGGCAGAGCGCATGAGCGGCGCTGTAAGCGAGGTCGAACCTGCTGTACAGCGAGTTCGAGGCCTTCTCGGCGTCCCTCAGCCTCGCCAGCCCCGATCGCACCAGGCCGGCGAACTCGTTCGCATCAGGGGGTTCCTTGGACAGGACATTCCCCGGGCCCGCGAGACGGTCAAGCGGCGACTGGGAGGTCATCCTCGCCACCGATTATCCAGACCTTGGGCTGCTCCAACACGCGCGTCACGAACGCACTCTCCTGGCGGCTGCGCTTGGAGAACTCCGCGGCTGTGTACACCGTGGGGTTGACCTGCCGTCCGAGTGTCTTCGTGACACGCTCCAGAACACCGAATATTTCGCCGTACGTGAGGTTGTCGCTGACGATCATCAGGTCGATGTCGCTGGTCGCCCGGTCCGTCGCTTTCGCTACCGAGCCATACACGAAGGCAGCTCGAATAGACGAGGACAGAGGCTTCAACGCCGTTCGCAACGGCTCGGCGAGGGCGACTGTCTTCAGCACGATGCTTCGCAGTTCGGCAAAGAGCGGAGACGCGGTGTTGGCCTGGTAGTGCTTCTGGTGACCGACACGCCGGCTCACGAGCAAGCCGCTGTTCTCGAGCCTCGCCAATTCGCGCTGGGCGGCCCCCGAACCCGTGCCCGCCGTACGGATCAATTCCGAGGCATAGAAGCTCCGATCAGGCTGGCCGAAGAGCACGCCGAGGACACGCTGCTGCGTTCTCGTGAACAGCGCGTCCGCGAGGCTTTTTCGACCCGGAGAAGCCCGCTTCCTGGCGATACCCAATGTGGGCATAATCATGCCCGAATTAGGATTCACTATCAACCGAAATCGCGGAGAGAGGAACACCGTGGGGGAACAGTTGGGGGGAACAGGACATCCGCGCGAGGTGTTCCCCCTCGCGGTCACCCGGTCTCGCCTCAATCGCGGTCGACGTCAATGCGCAGCGTTGGGCGAATGCTTCCGCCAACTTCAATCAACGCTGCGAGTTGCCAGAAAAGCGCTTCGGGCGGCGCCTTGTGCCGCCCGACAAGTGCGACACCGCCGGCGAGGTGGTCAGTCGCAGTACCGTGGCGTGAGCGACCACCGTTTTGGACCGCCTGGCGTGCCAAGCCCGCGGCCAGCGAGGTGGTCGCTCGCGCCACGCTGTCTGTG
>DASTBU010000111.1:0-13207 GCA_035711845.1 Vicinamibacterales bacterium | reverse complement strand
GGCTGGTGTAATCTCTACTGCGCATGGCCATCCTGGCGTTTGACACGATTGTCAAGGCGTATGGCGAGACGCCCGCGCTGCGCGGCGTGTCGTTCGACGTGCACGGAGGCGAGATCTTCGGCCTGCTCGGCCCGAACGGCGCCGGCAAGAGCACGCTCATCCGGATCCTCATGGACATCATTCGTGCCGATTCGGGCCAGCTGCACGTGTTCGGCGAGCCTCGGCGGCGCGAGCATCTCGACCGCATGGGTTACCTGCCGGAAGAGCGCGGCATCTACACCAAGCTGGTCGTCATGGACGTCATGGTGTACTTCGGCACGCTCAAGGGACTGTCGCGAGCCGACGCGCGCCGGCTCGCAAGCGAATGGCTCGAGCGTGTGGAACTGCCGCAGGTGGGCACCTGGAAGGTGGACCGTCTCAGCAAGGGGATGTCGCAGAAGGTCCAGATCGCGTCGGTCCTGATGACCAACCCGGAGCTGTGCGTGCTGGACGAGCCGACGACGGGGCTGGACCCGGTGAACGTGCGGCTGGTGCAGGATCTGCTGCTGGAGCGTCGGCGCAACGGGCGCACGACCATCCTCTCCACGCATCACATGAACCAGGTGGAGGCGCTCTGCGACAGCGTGGCGCTCATCAACAAGGGGCAGCTCGTGGTGTACGGGGCGGTGGACGAGGTCCGGCGACGGCACTCCCTCCCCGAAGTCCGCGTTCACGCGCTCGCGCCGCTGCCGAGGGTGCCCCAGATCGCACAAGTGGTGGAGGAGTCGGACGGCGTGTCGCGTCTCATGCTGTCGAACGGTTCGGCGCCCGCCGATGCGCTGGCGGCGCTGGTGGGCGCTGGCGCCAGGATCGATCGCTTCGATCCGCTGCTGGCGCCGATGGAAGACATCTTCCTTCGCGTCGTTCGCGAGGAGGCAGCATGACCCGGTGGCACAAGGTTCGAACGATCGCCACCTTCGAGTTCCTGACCGCCGTCAAGCGTACGGGATACCTCATGGCCACGTTCGGGATGCCGCTCTTCGTGGCGGCCTACGGGGCGATCGTCGCCGTTCCGGCGTACCTGGCGGCGCAGCAGGACAAGGCTGCTGCGTTGTTCGGCGTCGTGGATCCGGCGAGGGTGCTGGCGCTCGACGGCGACGTCGCGGCGCCGGGGGTGCAGCTCTCAGACGATCTCAGGCGGACACTGGGCGCGATGGGCCAGCGCGACGCCGTGGATCGGGCGCTCGAGAAATCGAATTTCGTCTTTCGATCGTTCGAGACCGAGTCGGACGCGCGCGTGGCCATGCTGGGCGAGCGGATCAAGGGCTACTTCGTGCTTCCGCCCGACTACATGGACACCGGCCGGGTCGACATCTATTCACCGGAGACCGTGAACCTCACCGCGTCCGACTCGCGCACCGCGTTTGCCAACCTGATGCGCGAGCGTCTCGCTCGCGGCCGCGTGGACGAGCGTCTCGCCGAGCGGCTCGTGAGCCCCGTCGGCGACCCACAGCGGTTTTCGATTGCGCGCAGCGGCGAGGTCTCCGACGGGGGTCGGGCGGCGTCGACCCTGCGGCTGGCCATCCCCCTGGTCTTCATCGTGCTGTTTCTGATGTCGGTGCTCATGACCGCCGGCTACCTGATGCAGGGAACGGCGATAGAGAAGGAGAACAAGGTCGTCGAGGTGCTGCTCGCGTCGGCGAACCCGGACGAGATCCTCGCCGGCAAGCTGGTCGGGCTGGGCGGCGCGGGTCTGCTCCAGACCGCCGTGTGGATACTCATGGCGCTCGGGACGGGCATCGGGGTGGTGCCGCTGTTGCTGGCCTCCGGGATCGAGATCCCCTGGCTTGCGGTGGCGCTGGCGGTGCCGTTGTTCGTGATGGCATTCCTGTTCTTCGGCAGCCTCATCCTTGGCACCGGCTCCCTGGGGTCCAACATGCGGGAGGCGCAGCAACTCGCCATGGTATGGTCGCTCATCGCGGCGCTGCCGTTGATGATGCTCACGCTCCTGCTTCGGGATCCGAACGGGACCGTGGCGCGCGTGCTCACGTGGGTGCCCTTCTCGGCCCCCTCGCTCATCATGTTCCGCGCGAGCATGGATCCAGGCTCGCTCGCCTGGTGGGAGATCGCCGGTTCGTTCCTGGTCCTGGCCGGCTCGACGTGGTTGGCCATCCTCCTCGGCGCGCGGCTGTTTCGTGTCGGGCTCCTCAGCTCCGGCTCACGCCCGAGCCTGCGAGAGATCGTCCGTCAGGCTCGGCTCACGTAGCCGCTGTTCGCGGCTACGGATTCTGAACCGGGCACGCATGGGCGGCCCGGAACGGTTCGCTGGGACGCCGCACTTCACCGCAGCGGCGGCGTCGACGCCGGCGGCCGGCGATGGCGCGTCCACTGCTCGTACGAGTACGCCAGCTCGATCAAGGTGGGCTCGTCCCACGCCCTGCCGAAGAAGGTGATCCCGGCGGGCAGCACGCCGCGTGTGTACCCCATGGGTAGGTTGATCGCAGGGAAGCCCGTCGTGGGCGAGAAGAACTGACTGTTGTCCCCGTGGGGCGTATTGAGGTCTCCGATGAGCCGGGGCGGATTGCTCCACGTCGGGTACACGAACGCGGCAAGCTTCTCCGCATCCATCGTCTTCAACACCGCCGCGCGGACCCTTTCGCGATATTCGGCTTCCGCGGCGCACGCGGGCGTGCCGATCCCGTGTTCGGGCAACTCCTGTGACTGCTCGAGCCGGCGCTGGACCGTCGGGTGAAAGCGCCGCGACTTGATGATCTCCTCGAGCGATCGGACCGGAACGCGATCGCCGTGCGCGGCGAGATAGCGGTTGATGTCGTGCTTGAAGCCGCCGCACGGCCCGTTCTCCTGGCTGCGGCGGATGCCCTCGAGGTCGACCCGCGCCGGATCCACGATGACCGCGCCCGCACGCTTCATGTCCTCGAGTGCCGCCAGGAACACCTCCACGATTTCCGGGTCCGTCGTGTCGCGCTCGTACGCCTGACGGAGCACCCCGATCCGGGCGCCTTTGAGGCTGCCCGGCCGGAGCGATCGCGAATACTCGGGAATGCTCGAGGGCCGCCCCGACGGGCTGAACGCCTGCGCCTCGGGCGTGCCGGCCACAGTGACGGGATCGGTGGGATCGGGTCCCGCAATCACCTGAAACACAGCGACCGCATCCGCGAGGGTCCGCGTCATCGGCCCCGCGACATCGGCGAGCAGGCTCAACGGAACGACACCGCTCCGGCTCGTCAGTCCCATGGTGGATCGGATGCCGGCGAGCGCCTGGTGCGACGAGGGGCCACGGATGGAATTGCCCGTGTCGCTGCCAAGGCCGACAGCACCCATGTTGGCGGCAACGGCAGCGGCGGTGCCGCCGCTCGATCCGGCAGTGACCCGGTCGAGCGCGTAGGGGTTCTTCGTGTACCCCGGCAGAATCGAGCTGACGGTCTCATACGGCGTGAACGCCCACTCCGCCATGTTCGATTTCGCGAGGACGATAGCGCCGGCCTCCTTGATCTTCCTGACCTGGAACGCGTCCCGGTTCGAGATGAAGCCTTTCATCGCAAGCGACCCTGCGGCGCTCTGCAGGCCGATCGTCTCGAAGTTGTCCTTGACGATGACCGGGATGCAGTGCAGCGGCCCCGCCGGTCCACCCGACCCATACTTGCGATCGAGGTCGTCGGCCTCACCGAGCGCCTTCGCGTTGATCTCGACGATGGCGTTGATGGCGGGACCGTTCTTGTCGTAAGCCTCGATGCGGCGCAGGTACTGCTCGACGAGCGATCGGCATGTGAGCGAGCCGGACTTCATCGCCGCGTGGACATCGGCGATCGTCGCTTCTTCGAGCCGGAACTGCGGTCGCTGCTGGGCGCGTGGGAGCGCGCAGATGAGCAGTACGGCTGCCGCTCCTGCGAGCAGCGTTCTCATGGGGCCTCCGGATCAGCGCTTGATTTCCTCGTAGATGGCTCTGACGTTCGTCTGCAGCCGTCCCATCGAGTAGTCCTTGAACTTCTCCGGGAGCTTCAGGCCCGCGGCCGCTTCTTCCGGCGTCTGGCCCTGGCCGATGGCCTGCTGTACTGCCGCGAGGAACGCCGCGTTGAACTCGCCGTATTCCACGAACTTGTCCCAGGTCGTCACCTCGCTGTGCCCGGGGATGACCGATTCGACCCCCTTGATGCCGGCAGCCGCCTTCTCGAGCGTCTCGGGGTACGCGACGCCGCTTCCGCCGTTGCGGGTGTCGATCAGCGGGGTGCTGAAGCCGGCGAAGAGGTCGCCGGTATGGGCCACGCGCACCGCGGGAAAGACCACGATCGTGTCTCCATTGGTGTGTCCGGCGCCAAAGTAGTACAGGTCCACGCTGTCGTTGCCGGAGCCGAGCGTCAAACGATCCCTGTAGACACGGTCGGGCAGGAACTTTTCCTTGTCGCCCTCGAAATGCGGCATCTTCTGCATGTTCGTCTTGGTGTTGGCATGCGCCACGACCTCGACCGTGGGCGGGAAGTCCTCGTTGCTGCCCACGTGGTCGGCATGCGTGTGCGTGTTGATGATGGTCGTCACCGGTTTGTCGGTGACGGATCGGACCTTCTCCATGATTCGGGCGCCCCAACCGGGATTCTTCGTGTCCACCAGCACCACGCCGTCGGCGGTGATGAACGCCGCGGTGTTCCCGCCGCCGGTCCTGATCACGAACAGGTTGTCGCGGACCTTTTCGATTTCCGCGGTCTGGGGCTGCTGACCGCCCTGCCCGGCCGTGATTCCAACGGCGCCGATCGCCATGATGGCCCCTAGCAGCATCATCCGTCGCATGGTCCATTACCTCTCAATCGTTCCATCAATTGTGTCAGGCAACAGAAGCACGGAGGAACCAAGGACGCGTATTCCTTCGTGCCTCCGTGTCCCCCTGCTGAACTACGCGTCGCCATCACCCATGCCGCCCCTGCGCATCACGCAAATACCCGTTCCACGAACCAGAACGCGCCCGCGGCCATGACGATGAGCGATCCCACCGTCACGACCCTCCGCGCCAGCGTCGAGTTCCTGTGGCGAAGGATATTCAGGGCCGCAGCAACCAGCACCACGATCACGCCCTGGCCGATCTCGACACCGAGATTGAACGCGAACAACGACAACCCGAGCGCCCGCGGCGGCAGCCCCGTCTCGCGCAAGACGCTCGCGAAACCGAACCCGTGCACCAGCCCGAAGGCGAGCGCAATCCAGGCGCGAACGTCCCGGCTGCGGGTCCCCACCAGCAAATTGTCGGCTCCAACATACACGATGCTGAGCGCGATCGCAGGCTCCACGAGCCTGGCGGGGGGAACCACCAGGTTCAGCGTCGCCAGGGCGAGCGTGAGGCTATGGCCGACTGTGAACGCGGTCACGATCCCGAGCAGACGCGTGAGCGAGCCGCCGAGCAGCAGCAGCCCGATGATGAACAGGATGTGGTCCGGCCCGATGGCGATATGGTGCACACCCGACGCGGTGAAGCTTTGGAAGACTGCCAGCCGACCCTGACGCGTGCCCGTGTAGAAGACCGTATGCGACCGGTCCCGGTTGAGCACCTCCTGCCATACCAGGCTGCTGCCTTCGTACAGATTGACGAACGTCTGATGAACCGGATCGTACGGAAACAGGTGCGCCTGGACGACGAGCCGTCCCGGCACCTTGGGGGCCGTTGCCCGCCACCGTACTTCCACGGCATCCTCACCCGGGACCGGCTGCGCACCGGTCATCGACCACGGGAGCGTGCCGCCGTCCGCCAGCAACACAAGGCGCTCAGCGAGAACCGCGACCAGGCTGGAGGAATACTGATGGACAATCGCCGGGTCGGCGAGGATCTCTGGCGACGCCAGGTTCAGCTCGTGCGCGACATCGATGGCGTGGACGACCAGCCGGCCGGACAGGCCGTCGGGCTGCACGCGGACGTCCAGGTAGCTGAACGGGGCCGGATGCGCTGAAGTTCCCCGCGCTGCCGCAAGGAACGTCGTCAACACGAGAACGGTGCGAACCCGCAGCCACGCCGTCGGGACACCGGAAGATAATGTCAAAAGGTGTCTCCACCTTCCAGTTTCCGGTTCCCGACCAGCCAACTGGCAACTGGCAACTGGCAACTGGTAACTGGTAACTGGTAACTGGTAACTGGTAATAGGCCGCCTTACTCCAACGCTCTCAACAACCTGTCATCCCGCTTGTACACGTCCCTGGCAAACCGCAGCTGGCCCGAGGCGCTGACGCTCGCGGTCCAATAGACGATGACAACGGGGATTGGCGCGTCGAGGAAAACCGTCTCGGTTCTGCCGGCATCGATCGCCGTCTGGATGCGCTGCGCTGTCCAGCCCTGCGGCCCCAGGAGCAGCGCCGCGAGGTCCAGGGCGTGCTCCACGCGAATGCATCCCGAACTGAACGTGCGCCGATCGGCGGTGAACAGGTCCTGGCTCGGCGTGTCGTGCAGGAACACCGTGTACTCGTTCGGGAAGACGAACTTCACGCGGCCGAGCGCGTTGTTGGGACCGGGCGGCTGCCGCAGGACGTACGGGAAGTTGCGCGGGCTGGCCGTGGACCAGTCGATGCTCGACGGCGACACCATGCGTCCCTGCCGATCGAGAATCATCAGCCCTTTGCGCGCCACCGCGTTGCCCCCCCGCCGCATCGGCGCGAGCACGTCCTGCGCAAGAATCGTCGGCGGCACGGTCCAATCCGGGTTGAGGACCAGATATTTCATGTCCGCGCGGAACGTCGGCGTCTGCCGCGCAGTCTGGCCTATGACCGTCCTCGACTCCCAGACGTTCTTGCGATCGCGGATGACGTACAGCTTGAACGACGGGAGGTTCACGAGCACGAACGTATCCTCGAGTCCCCCGATCACCCAGCGGATGCGTTCCAGGTTCACCCGAATCTGCTCCGCCCTCGCAGCGGGGCCGACGTTCAATTCCTGCAGCGTTGCCGGCCCCACGACCCCGTCGGCGGTGAGGCGGTGGTTCTCCTGAAAGTGCTTCACCGCTGCCGTTACGGCACTGTCGAACTCCGGACTGCTCGGCGGCAGCTCGCGCGGCAGGTCACCCGTTGCGGCCAGGCGGGCCCGCAGGTCAGCGACACGAGGATCGTTCGCGCCGGGCTTCAGCGTTGGACCGGCGGGGATGGTCGGCCATCCGCCTGCCGCCTGAACCGCGCGCATCCGGGCCAGGGCGTCTCTCAGCCCGGTGTAGGTGAAGTGATTCGGCTTCAGCGATTCGATGGCCGCCGCCGGCGAGGAGGCGGTGGCAACCTGCTCCAGGAGCGTTCCAAGCGGAGGTGCGCCGGCCCTCGGATCGATGTTCCACCGCCGGTCGAGCGACGAGGGTTCCACTCGTCCGTATCGCGCGTCGTCCAGCATCGCGGCGACCGCGTCGGCGAGCAGGATCTGCAGGTCCTCGTCCAGGCCGCCGCCCGCCGCGGTCTTTCGCGCGAGGAGCAGCCGGCCGATGATCTCCAGGTGATAGTGGGCGGGAGTCAATCCGTCGCGCTCGATGCCCTTGATGGCCTCCCGGATTTCTTCGGCGCCGTCGGGCAGTTTCCATGCCGGCGCAAAACTGCGGTTCTCGAAGAAGTGCACGACGACGTCTCGCTGCCGGAGTCGGGCACCGCGCACCGTCGCCCCAGGAAGGTCGTGAAGCTGCTCGATGCGCGCACGCAGGCTTTCCACCGGCGGAGCCGGCGGTTGCTGTGCAAAAAGCAGCAGGAGGGGGAGCACCATAGGGGGCACGCCGGCGTCTGAACCTATTCGATGGTCACGTAGCGCTCGAGGCGCGCCACTTCCTTGTCGTCCACGTACTTGCCGATCTCGCGCCGGAACTGCTCCATGCTCTTGTACGGCCGATACTCCTTGAACTCGCGCAGCATGCGCGGGCCCAGGCCGGGAATGGTCAGGATGTCTTCGTCGCTGGCCGTGTTCAGGTTGATCGGCACGAACACGTACTGCACCATCCGCGCGACCTCCGTGTCGTCGACATACTTGCCCATTTCGCGGCGGAACTGCGCCATGGCCTTGTAGGGCCGGTACTCGAGAAATTCCCGAACCATTCGGTTCCCGAGGCCCGGGATCATCAGGATCTCCTCGCGCGTCGCCGTGTTCAGGTTCAAGTGCACGAACGTCTTGCCGTACACCTCCTTCAGCTGTTCGGGCTTCAATCCCTGGCTCGTGAGAAACGCGTTGAATTCGGTCTGGCTCTTGAACGGTCTTTTGCCGACGATGCCCTTGACAATCGCGTCGGTCAAATGGGGTACGCTCATCAGCTCTTTTTCGCTGGCGGTGTTCCCGTCGAGGAGCCCCTTGCCGACCTGCGCGAACGGCGCGCTGGTGAACGCAAACGCGCACGCGAGCGACACAGCCATTGCTCTTGCCAGTCTCATTTCTGCCTCCTCCTCCCAACCGTCACGATTATCATGCCTGCTCGTTGCCGCGCGAGAGCCGCGGGTGGCGGTAGGAATATGCGAGCCCGATGAGTGCGATCTGAATCATCGAGCCTGGCGCCAGCGCCGGCGTCGCGCCCATCATCGCCTCTCTGAAGAGCTCGAAGCCGGATCGGGACGGATACATCTCCAGCTCGAATTCGACGTTTCCCTTGTAGTGAAGCGTCAGCCCCACGATGCCGGCAATGGCGAAAACGAGCATCAGCACCTGAAGGGCCCGCACCGGTGCGGCGCCCCGGTGCACGCCATGCCACACCAGCACGAGAAGCGCACAAGCGATCAACCCGAGCGGGATCCTCTGAGGCCATTCCTCGAAGTGCTCCAGCAGGAGCAGTTCGATCCCTGTTCCAACCAACCCCAGCACGAGCGCGACGAGCAGGATGCGTCGGACAATGCGAACCGACGGTCTCACTTCATCCCTTCTGCAAACCCTTCGAGCGCGACGATGATCGTCCGCACGGCCCCTGCAAAGAACTCGCGCTGAATCGTCGCCGCGTCGTCTGTCACCGTGTGGTGGTTCTCGAAGTCCTCGACGCCGAAATAGATGAACGGAATGCCCGCGCCGTGGAAGACCGCGTGGTCCGAGTCGCTGGTCCAGTCCTCGACCTTCGTGCCCGGCACATCGTGCCCGAGGCGGAGCTCGACCGGGGGTTGCGCGATGCCCTGCAGGAACGGTTTCAGCGCCGGATAGTGATACGTCCCCGACGCGTACAGCACGTTGGCCGCATCACGGCCGATCATGTCGATGTTGACGTTCATCACAATCGCGTCCGTCCTGATTCGATCGCTGGCCAACAGGGCACGCGCCCCCTGCACCCCCCGTTCCTCGGCGTCGAGCGCCGCAATCAGCAGGGATGTCTCAGGCGGATGCTTCAGGAAGTGTCCGGCAATCGCCATCAGGGCCGCGACGCCCGTGGCGTTGTCATCGGCGCCGTTGAAGACCTGCCCGCTCCGCACGCCGACGTGATCGTAGTGCGCCGTGACCACGATGAAGCGATCGGCGCGTGTGGTGCCCTTGACGACCCCGAGCAGATTGGTGCCGCTCGTGAGGGGCGCGTCGCCGCGACCACTGAAGGTGAAAGGTTGTTCGTACGATTCACCGAGCGGCGGAAGCCCGATCTCCTTGAAGCGCTGCAGGATGTAAGCCCGGGCCTTCGCGCCTCCCGGCGTTCCCGCGCGGCGGCCTTCCATTTCGTCCGCCGCCAGCACGACGACGTCCCGCATCAACTGTCCGGTGTCAACGTTGATGGATGGTGGCTGGGCCGTCTGGGCGTCGGGCTTCGGGGCCGGCAGCAGGGACACCACGGCAAGGGCCGTTACGAGCAACGGCCGGGACGAGGCGGACATCCGCTGATTTTACGTCAATGCCGCGGCAGGAACCGTCGAGGGGCCTCGACGCTGTCGAGCGTCGGGTCCCTGGTCCCTTTGGTCCCTGGTCCTTGGTCCCTGGTCCTTGGTCCCTGGTCCTTGTCCCTGGTCCCGAGTCCCGAGTCCCGAGGTCCGAGTCCCTGGTCCCGAGTCCCGAGTCCCGAGTTCCGAGTCCCGAGTTCCGAGTCCCGAGCCCCGAGTCCCGAGTCCCGAGTCCCGAGCCCCGAGTCCCGAGTCTCTGGTCGTCGGCTGGCATGGCCCGTGCTGTCTTCACGATGTCATGGCGAACAAACTCGAAGAATTGCGTGTGTATCAGGATGCGATGGCGTTCTGGAACGCAGTAAATGCAATTCTCGACAAACCGGCCTATCGCAGAGATCGCAAACTTGCGGAGCAGACGAGTGATGCGAACGATTCGATACCAGCGAACATCAGCGAAGGCTTCGAACAGCCAACCGACGCGGCCTTTGCCAATTATCTCTACCATGCCAAGGGCTCGCTGGGCGAAGTGGTCGCCCGACTTCGCGAGGCCCGACTGAAGAAGTACATCACGCCCGAGGAACTCTCCCAACGCCTGACGCAAGGCACAGAACTTTCGCGCAGCCTCGGTGCTTTCATCCGGTATCTCGATGGCTGCCGATGGAAAGATCGAGGCCGCCACAAATCCCGGCTGCGCCAAGAGCGCCAGCCCGATTGGCAGAACGACAACGACCCAGAGACGGAGACCCGGTGACCGACGCCAAGGACGTTGTTGAATCGCGCGATCGCACGATCGAGGTGATAGAGCGATGGGCGGACAATGACTGAAGACCGAGGACAAGGAACCAGGACCATGGATCGAGGACCAGGGACCAGGACCAGGGATCGAGGACCAGGGACCAGGACCAGGACCAGGGACCGAGGAGCAGGGACCGAGAGGACCAGGGACCGAGGACCAGTGACCGAGGACCAGGGACCCAGGGACCAGGGACTGTATGATTTCAAAATGCCCGCAGTCCTGACCAGACCCGTGCCGAGGAGCATCGATCGGTGTGAGCTCACGCATCTGGAGCGGACACCGATCGACTTCGACAGGGCAACCGCGCAGCATGAGGACTACGAGTCCATGCTGCGGGCGCTCGGCTGCGTGGTCGAGCGCATCGAGCCGGCTGACGATCTGCCGGACTCCGTTTTCGTCGAGGATGCTGTGGTCGTCCTCGACGAAATCGCGGTGCTCACGCGTTCGGGCGCCCGGTCGCGACGTGGCGAAACGGCCGGCGTCGAGCGCGCGATCGCGCGATACAGGGCAATCCAGCGAATGAGCGCGCCCGCACGCCTGGACGGCGGCGACGTGCTGCGGATCGGCAGAACGATCTACGTGGGTATCTCCGGCAGGACGAACGAGGAGGGCGCACGACAGCTCGCTGCAGCCGGAGCGCCGTTCGGATACACTGTCGAATGCGTCGGTGTCAGCGGCTGCCTTCACCTCAAATCCGCCATCACAACCGCCGGCGAGGCTGTCGTCGTCTGCAACCCCGAGTGGGTGGATGCTCGCAGCTTCCGAGGCTGCGAGGTGATTCCGGTGGACCGCGGCGAGCCGTTCGCGGGGAATGTGCTTCGCATTGGGGCGACGATCGTCTGCGCCGCAGCATATCCCCGGACCGCGGATGTGCTGCGCCGGCGCGGGTACGACGTGCATCTGGTCGATGCCTCCGAGCTCGCAAAGGCCGAAGCCGGTGTGACCTGCTGCAGCGTGATCGTCGCGTGAGGCAGGCCGGTGCGACTTCGTACGTCAACCTTCGACCTTCAGCCTTTTGAGCCTTCCCAAGTCAGCCTTCAGCCTTTTGGAGGAGCCCCCGATGGCTGCTTACGTGATCGCCGACGTGGACGTGAAGGATCCGGTGCGCTACAAGAACTACCGGGACATGGTTCTGCCGACGATTACCGCCTATGGGGGGCGATTCGTCGCGCGCGGCGGCCAGGTCGACGTGCTCGAAGGCACATGGCGCCCGACGAGGCTCGTCATCGTCGAGTTCCCTTCGGTCGAACGGGCAAAGGCGTGGTGGGGCTCGCCGGAATATGCCGAGGCCAGGGCGCTCCGGCAGGCGACTTCCGTTGGCAGCCTGATCGTGATCGAGGGCGTATGACGGTGTGTGCTTGATGATCGGAACCGGCAGCGCGGGCGTCGGCCTCGAGGATGTGTTGACTCGATACTGGGGGTTCACCTCCTTCAGGCCGCTCCAGCGCGAGGCGATGGACGCTATTCTCGCCGGCCGCGACTCGGTCGTGGTGCTGCCGACCGGCGGAGGCAAGTCTCTCTGCTTTCAGGCGCCGGCGCTCGTGCGTCCCGGCCTCGCTGTGATCGTGTCTCCGCTCATCTCGTTGATGAAAGATCAGGTGGACACGCTGGTGGGCAACGGCGTGCCCGCGGCGCACTACAACAGCACCCTGGGGGTCGATCAGAAGGCCGCCGTCGCCGCGGGAGTACGGGAGGGTCGCTATCGGCTGTTGTACGTGTCACCGGAGCGGCTGGCGGGCGAAGGCAGCGACGGGTTCGTCTCGATGCTGGGGCGGTGCAGCGTCGGGTTCGTCGCCGTCGACGAAGCGCACTGCATCAGCCAGTGGGGTCATGATTTCAGGCCCGAGTACCGTCAGCTCGGCCGCCTCCGCGCGCTGTTCCCCGATGTCAGCCTGCATGCCTATACCGCCACCGCCACCGCGCGGGTCCGACGCGACATCGCCGATCAGCTCGGACTCCGCAACCCTGTCGAACTGATCGGGTCCTTCGATCGCCCGAACCTGATCTATCGCGTGCTCGCCCGATCGAATCTGAAGCGGCAGCTGTCCGACGTGCTGGCGCGGCACCCGCGGCAGGCCGGCATCATCTACTGCACGTCGCGCCGCGAGGTGGACGCGCTGGCTGCCTGGCTGGCGGGCGCGGGGGTCAGGGCCCGACCGTACCACGCCGGGCTGGCCGATGAAGAACGCCACCAGAATCAGGATGCCTTCCTCGACGAGCATGCCGACGTCGTGGTTGCCACCGTCGCGTTCGGCATGGGCATCGATCGCTCCGATGTGCGGTTCGTGGTCCATGCGGGCGCCCCCCAGTCCCTGGAGCACTATCAGCAGGAGTCGGGCCGCGCCGGCCGGGACGGCCTGGATGCCGAGTGCGTGCTGATCTACTCGGCCGCCGATTTCCTCAAGTGGCGGGTGATGCTCGAGCGCAACGGCGAGTGGAGCGACGCCCGGCGCGTGCTCCTGCGTGATATCGAGCGCTACGCCACGAGCGTGGGATGCCGGCACCGGCAGCTGGTGGGCTACTTCGGCGAGCAGTACGGGAAGAACGATTGCGGCGCGTGCGATTTCTGCCTCGATGAGCTCGAAGCGGTCGATGATCCCGCGACGCTCGCACGCAAGATCCTGTCGTGTGTCGCGCGCG
>DASTBU010000110.1:0-27459 GCA_035711845.1 Vicinamibacterales bacterium | reverse complement strand
AGCAGCCCCGAATAGCGAACCGTCGAGACATCCCTGCGGCTGGGCAATATCGGCATGAGGCTGACTGGACCAAATGACACGCGCGCGGCCACCCAGGAGCCGGCCAGTCGGCCGATTGCCCCAATCGCCTGACCGGCGACGAGGCTCCAGAGCCCGCCGCCCAGCAGGATCAGGACAATCACGACCGAATAGTTGAGCCCATGAGCCATCGCGCCGACGACGTTGACTAATCCGGTCCGTTGACAGCCGCTCACCACCGAATCGAGCGTGTCGCTCAGCCCGCCGGCGAGAACGAGCGCGGCGACGAGGGGAAACATCCGCGCCGCGGTCTGCCGTGTCTCTGCGGGCACCTGCAGCAGCTCGACGAGCGGCTCCCGGAGGAACCATGCGAGCGGCCACAGGACGGCGAACAGCGCCAGGCTGGCACCAGCTCCCAGCCGGACCAGCCGGCGGATTTCCGCTGTGTCGTTCCGCCCGTAGGCCTCCGAGATCCGCCACACGAGCGTGCCGCCGATCGCGGACTGCGCCAGCGGAGCGAGACCGGCCACCGCCAGCAACGCTTCCCAGGTGCCATAGCCCGCCACGCCGACCCGCGACACGACCACCGGAATGGTGGCGAGCGACAGGCTCGCCGTGACGACGCGAGCCGCGACGATGAGCGCGCTGTTGATGCGGAACCGCTGCTCGATCGTGGCGCGGAACGAGTGTCGGTCCGCTCTGGCGTCGGTCTCATGCACGCTGCAGTTCGTCCTTCGCCCGGCAGGGGGACTCACCCGGGCCGTGCCCGGCATCGGCGGCGGGAGCCGGCCCCGGCGCCGCGGCCGCGAGTACGAAGACCATCAGACACTCGGGCGGCAGCACGCGGGAGGGAGAAGATCCGAATCACGTGCCGTGGCATCGAATCGCTGGTTCGGGCCGTACACGTCGAGCAGCCAGGGCAGATCGTCGCGAGGCGACAGGGCTGGCGTCGGCGACTCGTCGAGGCGCTTCAATACAATACCAGACCTCGGAGCCGGTTCAGGCGTTCCGTGCTTGACGACCGCATGCACCGGTTGATAGCGTTTCGGAGATTTGGCCCATGTGACGACCCTCACGGCTCCTGTGCTGCCATCGACGTATCTCCCTGGAGCGGCCGCTCGCGGCAGGCACGCCCGGCCAGAGAACCACAGCGTGAAAGCGAACGGATGCCGGAGCTGTTGAAGAGATGCGTGGTCACGGGCGGTGCCGGCTTCATAGGGTCGAACATCGCCGCCCTCCTGGACGCCCGCGGCCACGACGTGACAGTGCTGGACAATCTCTCATCGGGATTTCTCCAGAACATTCCCAGCTCGGCGAGAGTTCGCGTCGTCCGCGGCGACATCCGGGACGCCGACGCGCTCGACGAGGCCTTCGCCCGGGCTGACACCGTCTTTCATCTCGCCGCGTCGGTCGGCAACGCGCGATCGATCGCTCACCCCGTGGAGGATTCCGACATCAACGTGCTCGGAACGGTGAAGGTCCTCGAGGCCTCCCGCCGGCACGGCATCCGCAAGCTCGTCTACTCGTCGTCGGCCGGCATTTTCGGAGAGCTCAAGACCGTTCCCATTTCGGAAGACCATCCGGTGGAACCGGACACGCCTTACGGTGCGAGTAAGCTCGCGGCCGAGAAGCTCTGCCTGGCGTACGCGAAGCTGTATCCTATCGAGTGTGTCGGCCTGCGGTATTTCAACGTCTACGGCATCCACCAGCGCTACGACGCCTACGGCAACGTGATACCGATCTTCGTCCACCAGGCGCTGAGGGGTGAACAACTCACGATCCACGGTGACGGCGAACAAACGCGCGACTTCGTCAACGTTGCGGACGTCGCCGAAGCCAATTACCGTGCAGCCCGTCAGGCGGGCCTGCGGGGAGCGTTCAATATCGCGAGCGGGACACGGGTGACCATCAATCGCCTGGTGGACCTGATCGAGCAGGGGCTCGGAGCCGACGTGCGGGTGGAGCACGGTCCTCCAAGGCCCGGCGATGTCAGGCACAGCCTCGCGTGCATCGACGCCGCGCGCGCAGCCTTCGGATTCACCCCTGCTGTCGACCTCGAGGCGGGGTTGCGCGAGTACGTGGCGTGGGCACGGCGGGAGCCGGTCTGATGCGGGTCCTGATCCTCGGCGGCGGGGGCATGCTCGGCCACAAGCTGCTCCAGGTCCTGCGCGACGGGTTCGAGACGTGGACGACCGTGCGCAGCCTCACGCCACGCTTGTGCCGGACGAACCTGTTCGATCACGCGCGGACGATCACCGGCGTGCACGGCGAGGATCTCGATGCCCTCCTCTCGGCGTTCCGGAGAGCGCGCCCGCAGGCGGTTGTGAATGCGATCGGGATCGTGAAGCAGCGGCCCGATGCCCACGATCCGGTGCAGGCGCTGCGAATCAACTCGCTGCTGCCCCAACAGGTCGCCCGGCTGTGTGAGGTCGCCGGGGCGCGCTTCATCCATGTGAGCACCGACTGTGTCTTTTCGGGACGCACGGGCGCCTATGTCGAGACCGACCAGCCCGATGCCGAAGATCTGTACGGCCGCTCCAAGCTCCTCGGCGAAGTGACGACGTCAGGCAGCCTGACACTGCGGACGTCGATGATCGGACGCGAGATTGCGGCGGGCTCGGGCCTGGTCGAGTGGTTCCTCGGCCACGACGGCCCGCGCGTTCCGGGCTTCACGCGCGCGAGGTTCTCCGGATTGACCACCCTGGCGCTCGCCCGCGTCATCGGGGACGTGCTGCGCGAGCAGCTGGGATTGAGCGGGCTGTATCATGTGGCGGCGCAGCCGATCTCGAAGTTCGAGCTGCTACAGCTGCTCGGGGCAGCCTTCGCCCGGCCGGTGGACGTGGACCCGGTCGACGACCCGGCCATCGACCGCACGCTCGACGGCTCGCGGTTCAACGCGGCCACGGGGTTCTCGCCCGCGCCGTGGACCGACATGATCGCCGAGATGGCGGGGGATCCCACGCCCTATGACACTTGGAGACGATGATGCTGCACCCTGTTGAAGGCAAGAACGTTCTGGTCACGGGGGGCACCGGCTCTCTCGGGCAGGCCGTCGTCCGACGCCTGCTCACGAACGAGCTCGGGACGCCGGCGCGCATTACCGTGCTGTCGCGCGACGAAGCCAAACAGCACGACATGCGGCTGTCGTACCTGCACCGCCGCGATGCCACCGACGACGTGATTTATCGCAACTTCCGCGAGCTGTTGCGTTTCCGCATCGGCGACATGCGGGACTACACGTCGGTGCTGCAGGCCGTCCGCGACGCGCACGTCGTCGTACACGCGGCGGCGCTCAAGCAGGTGCCCACCTGCGAATACTTCCCCTTCGAGGCCGTGCGGACGAACCTGATGGGGGCCGAGAACCTGATTCGTGCGATTCGCGAGAACGACACGAAGGTCGAGCGGGTCGTGGGGATCTCGACGGACAAGGCCTGCAAGCCCATCAACGTGATGGGCATGACGAAGGCCGTCATGGAACGGATGCTCGTGCAGGCCAACCTGGAGTGCTCCTCCTGCGTGTTCGCCTGCGTCCGCTACGGGAACGTCGTTGCGTCTCGAGGGTCCGTCCTGCCGGTGTTCCTGGACCAGATCCGGCAGGGAGGTCCAGTCACCGTGACGTTGAAGGAGATGACCCGGTTCCTCCTGACACTCGATCACGCCGTCGACACCGTCTTCGCCGCCCTTCGAACCGCGGGCCGGGGCGAAACGTTCGTGCCTCGTGCGCCGGCGGCCTTCGTGGAGGATATCGCCGTGGTGCTGCGGGGCGATCGGCAAATCCCCATCGTGTACACCGGCATTCGCCCCGGCGAGAAGATCCACGAGATCATGGTGTCGGAAGAGGAGTGCTACCGGACGATCGAACGGGACGGGTACTACGTGATCCTGCCGATGCTGCCCGAGCTCTCGTCGAACCACCTCCAGTCGCCGGTTCTCGAGGGGGAGTATTGTTCCTCGCACGTGACGCTCGACCAGTCTTCGCTGCGGGAGTTCCTGCGCGATTACGTGCCCCGCCTGTCCCCGGCATGAAGATCCTGACCGTCTTCGGGACGCGCCCGGAAATCATCCGCCTGAGTGCGGTCATCCGGCACCTCGACCGGGCGACGGAGCACATCCTCGTTCACACTGGCCAGAATTACGACCCGCTCCTGAGCGATATCTTTTTCCAGGAGCTCAATGTCCGGCAGCCGGACCGCCATCTGGGAGTCCGTTCGTCGGGGTTTGCCGACCAAGTGGCGCGCATCCTCGCCGCGGCGGGGAGCCTTCTCGAGGAGGTCAGGCCCGATCGCGTGCTGATCCTTGGCGATACGAACTCCGGGCTCGTCAGTATCGTGGCGGCGAGAATGGGCATTCCGGTCTATCACATGGAGGCCGGAAACCGCTGCTACGACGACCGGGTCCCCGAGGAGATCAACCGGCGGCTCATCGACCACACGAGCACGGTGTTGATGCCGTACACCCACCGCAGCAAGGAGAATCTCGTCCGAGAAGGGATACCGCGCGAACGAATCTACGTGATTGGCAACCCCATATTCGAGGTACTCGAAGAACAGCGCTCGCGCATCGACGCGAGCACGGCACTCGAGCGACTCGGAGCCGAATCCGGGAAGTACTTTCTCGCGACCCTTCACCGCGCCGAGAACGTGGATGTGCAGCAGCGGCTGCAGAGCTTGTTCGCTGCGCTCGACCAGGTCGCGTCGACATACGACCAGGATGTCATCGTGAGCATTCACCCTCGCACGGCCGATACGCTGACGCGCTTCGGGGTGTCTCCGCGTTCACCTCGAGTGAGGATGAGCTCTCCCATGGGGTTCTTCGATTTCGTGCATTTGGAACGGCACGCCCGAGCCGTGCTCAGCGACAGCGGTACCGTTCAGGAAGAATGCTGCATTTTCGGCATTCCGACCGTGACGCTCCGCGATGTGACCGAACGACCCGAGACCATCGAGTGCGGCAGTAATGTCATCAGCGGCGTCAGACCTGACGACATTCTTCGAGCCGTCAAAATCGCGATGCAGATGCCAACGGACTGGACGCCACCGGCCGAGTATCGGGAGCGCCACGTGTCGGTCGCCGTCGCAAAGATCGTGACAGGCCAGGCACCCTAGCCGTTCGGGTCATGGCGCGGGTCCTCGTTCTCACGCTGCTGTTCCCACCTGATGGCGTTTCGACGGCTCAAATCGTCGGTGATCTCGTCATCGATCTGGCCGCACAGGGACACGACCTGACAGTCTTCACGACAACGCCTCACTACAACCGCGACGTGGTCGCCGAGACGTCCCAGCCGCTGCAAAACTGGTGGGGCCCTGTGCTGCGCCGGAGCTCGTTTCACGGGGTGCCGGTCTATCACGTCCGAGTGCCCCGGAAGGGCCGGAGCGTGGTGATGCGGCTCGTGGCCTGGACCGTATTCCATGCAGTGAGCACGCTCGCGAGCTTCGCGTACGGAAAGGGAGCCCAACTGATCTTTGCGCCGTCTCCCCCGCTTACGATAGGACTGAATGCCTGGCTCATCGGGCGGATCAAGCGGTGTCCGTTCATCTACAACGTCCAGGAGATCTACCCGGACATCGCGATCAGCCTCGGAGCTCTGCGCAATCGAGCCCTCATCCGCCTGGCGTTCCTGCTCGAGCGCTTTGTGTACAGTCGCGCGGCTGCCATCACCGTGATTGCGCCGCGCATGCGAGAACGCCTCCTCACAAAGGGAGTGCCAGAGCGCAAGCTGAGAGTAATTCCGAATTCAGTCGATCTGGCACAGATGTCGCCGCAACCACGGGACAACGCGTTTGCGCGGGAATTCGGTCTGCTCGACAGGTTCGTTGTCAGCTACGCGGGCAATCTCGGGCCAGCTCAGGGGCTCGAGACGGTGCTGGATGCGGCCGCGCAGCTGCAGACGACCGACGGCCCGCTCATCGTCTTCATCGGAGGCGGAATCCTCGAAGCCGCGCTGCGCGTCGGAATAGCGGATTCGCACCTGATGAACGTTCGCCTGCTCCCACACCAGCCATATGCACGCGTCCCTGAGATCTACGCCGCCTCTGACATCTGCCTCGTTCCGCAGGCGGCCGGAACAGGCTCAGAGGCGATCCCTTCGAAGATCTACCGCATCATGGCGTGCGGCAAGCCAGTCATCGCGTCGGCTGACGCGCGCTCGGACCTTGCCCAGCTCATCAACGAGTCCGGCTGCGGTGGGGTGGTGCCTCCCCAGGATTCCGCAGCGCTCGTCTCGAAAATCAAGGAAGCCCTCGAGCATCCGCAACGATGGGCAGCCAAAGGTGCAGCAGGTCGCGCCTACGTCGACCTGCACTATTCCCGGACGACGGTAGCCAGGATTTACGAGGCGCTGATCACGGCCGTCGCTCGATCCGACTGACCTGAGCCCGCCATGAGAGTGTGAGCGAGGTCCGGCCAACCCTGTTGTTTTCATTGCGAATGGCCGAAAGCTCCTCTAGAATTCATTCACCTCCCTGTGTCGCGGGAAACCGATGATTGCGGCCCTCCTGTTCAGCTTTGCAGCTACCATCGCGCTCGTACCGCTCTGCAGGCTCGCTGCGTTACGCCTTGATTGCGTTGCGCGGCCCTCCGGCGATCGCTGGCACAAGCGACCGACCCCGCTGCTCGGCGGCGCGGCGGTTTTCGCAGCGGTCGTCGCAGGGGCCGTCGTCTTGGGCGTTGCCGGACCGCTCTGGGCGCTCCTCGTGGCGGCCTGCCTCATCTTTATCGTCGGAGCGACCGACGACATCTTCTCGCTCAAGCCGTCAACGAAACTCGTTGCCGAAATCGCGATTGCATCGATGCTCCTGTTCTTCGGATACCGGCTGGAGTGGAGCTCGTCGCTGATCCTGGATGCGTTGCTGACGATTGTCTGGATCGTCGGCGTCACGAATGCGTTCAACCTGCTCGACAACATGGACGGGCTGTGCGCCGGGGTGGCCATCATTGCCGGTGTGACGCTCCTGGCGGGGCTCGATCCGGCGGCTCACACGCCGCAGGGACTCTACGTCGCGCTCCTAATCGGGGCGCTCGCAGGATTTCTCATCTACAACTTCAACCCCGCATCGATCTTCATGGGCGACAGCGGGAGTCTCTTCGTCGGGTTGACGCTCGCGACGGTGACGCTCGGCGGCGCCTTCAGCAACAACCAGTCGAGCCTGTTTTCCGTTCTGGCGGCGCCCGTGCTGCTGCTGCTGGTCCCGATCTTCGACACGACGCTCGTCACGATCATGCGGCTGTTGTCCGGCCGGAAGCCTTCACAGGGCGGCCGGGACCATTCGTCCCATCGGCTGGTGGCCATCGGGCTCTCGGAGCGCCGGGCGGTGTCCGTCCTGTGGACGCTCGCCGCGCTGGCAGGCGCCATCGCCTGGTCGCTGACGCGCAACCCCGCGTGGTCCGCGCCCGTCGCCATGCTCTTCGTGATCGCAATGGTGATCTTCGCCGTCTACCTCAGCCGTGTCCGCGTCTACCAGGACACGGACCGATTCCTGCTTCGCAGCGGCACCATTACACCCTATGTCGTGAACTTCATGCACAAGCGCCGCGTCGCGGAAGTAATCCTCGATGTGTCGCTGGTCTCGTTGGCATACTACGCCGCATACCGCGTGCGGTTCGACAACCAGGCCGTGCGGGTCTACCTTCCCGTATTCCTGCAGTCGCTGCCGATCGTGCTCGGCGTGCAGATGGTCGCCTTCTTCATCGTCGGCGTCTATCGCGGCGTGTGGCGGCTGTTTGGACTCATGGACGGCGTTGCCATCGCGAAGGGCGTCGCCATGGGCACCGTCGGGATCGTGCTCGCGCTGCTGTATCTTTTCCGGTTCGAGAATTATTCCCGCGGCGTGTTCATCATCTACGCCACCCTGCTCATGCTCATGGTGTCGGGAAGCCGCGCGTCATTTCGACTGATCAACGAGTTCGTGCGGCGCCGCCGTGCGGGCAGCGAGCGCCTGATGATCTACGGTGCAGGCCAGGGTGGCTCTGTCGCGGTTCGGGAGCTGCTCGGCAATCCCACGGGCGACTACCGGATGCTGGGTTTCATAGATGACGACGGGACGAAGCGGGGCAGCCGCGTGCAGGGATATCCGGTTCTCAGCGACTACGACGGGCTGGTGGCGCTCATCGACGGCGGAGCGGTAGACCGCGTCATCATCAGTACGCACAGCATCCCGCTGAGCCGCGTGCGCGAACTCCAGACCCTGTGCGCCGATAGAGGTGTTGCGCTCTCCCGCTTGGATTTCCGCCTTGAGCACCTGGTCGCCGTCTCCTGACCCAGGTCTCGCGATCACCGCGGCTGCACCTTGCCCACCATCAGCAGTGGCGGCTCGCGCCGATACCCCTCGCGAACTCTCAGCTCGAGCGCACGGAAGCGACGGCCGTCCTCACGCCGGGGCATCTGAATCGTCAGCACCCTCCACCCGTCCCCCCGGACGCGCACCATGTCGGCGTAACGTCCGTCGAGGTGCAGCTCGACCTCGAGCTCGGAGTCTTCCGCGACCGACTTCAGCGGCAGCGTGATGACAGCTGCCTCGGATGGCACGAAGACCGTGCTGGTGACGCCGGCGAGCCGATACTGAACGCCATCTTGACCGGTGTCCCAGCCGGAGAGTCCGATCCCCAGGTGCTCCAGGTTGGCGGCAGCCAGATCCTGGCTCACCCTCAACGGTATCGAGGCTGCGAGCGCGAACAGGAGTGCAGCCGGCAGCCACCGCAAGTGCCGGGACCACCACGCTGTGACAGGAGCGAGAGTGCGGTCACGCTCGGCTGAAGGCGCCGGCGTGAGCGCGAGGGCTCCCCATCCGCCCGCCGTCCCGAGGAGCAGCCAGAACATGAACGCCGGCGGATCGATCAGCAGCGGGTGGCCGAGCACCCACGTCAGCATGAATGCCAGGAGCCCCGCCGCCACGCCGCGCGGAAGAAATGTCTCCGACGCCGGCGAGAGCAGCCGCGAGATCGAGACGGCCGCCAGGCCCAGTACGGAGGCAAATGCGGCAAGGCCCACGACGCCGAGCTCGGCCAGCACCTGCAGGAAATTGTTGTGGGCGTTCTCGTGCGGGTAGGTGGCCCGCAACCTTGGCGAGCTGAACTCGCTCGACAGCGTATAGTACCGGCCGATCCCGACACCGAAGGCCGGCCGGGCCGCACCCATCCGGAGGCCTGTTGCCGCGAATTCGGCCCGAAGGCCGAGGGCGGTAGCCGTCGGTGTCAGATTGCGCGCGAACAGCAGATACACCGCGCCGGCGCAGATCACGGCCAGCAATATCGCGATGACGAGCCCCCTGCCAGATCGAACCCGGAGGGCGCTCTCGCGGGGCGTGCGCGAGCGCCACACCCACCAGGCGACGACCGCCGCCATCGCCCCGCTCATGATCGCCGCTCGCGAACCCGACATGATGAGTGAAAGGCCGATCAGGACCGCCGCCGGAATCCACAGCGCCCGCTCGCGCGCAAGCCCCAGTGCCGGAAGCAGGGCCATCACGTAGTACGAACCCGCCGCGTTGACGTCCGGGTAATGCGTGTGAAAGCGAAGCGTGGCGAGGTAGCGCAGGAACGCGACCGCAGGATCGTCGAGCCGAAGGGCGCCCAGCCAGACACGCCACAGGTTCAGCGCGCTCGAGGCGACGGCTCCGACGACGAACGCGCGCACGAGCAGCGGAGCGAAGGCAGGCGACGTGCGAGCCAACCCTGCGCCCGCGTGGAGGAGCAACAGTCCCTCGACCAGCCGCATCGCGGCGTCAACACTCTCGAACCCACCGGTGCCTATGAAGTAATTGACGGACAGCAGCTGCCAGAGCTGGCTGCGGAGCGCTTCGCCGCCGATTGTCTGGCGCAGCACCAGAAACTGCACCAGGAGCGACGCCGCCACGACGGCAATCAGGCTGTGCAGGGCGACGTCGAGGGGATAGTGCTCTCTGCCTCGGCTCTCGAACGCACGCCGGACTGCATATCCAAACAGGAACGCGACGGCGATCGTCTCCGGCCAGGCGATCGTCCAGTTCCATTTCCGGCCGATCCACATCGCACTCGGGACCAGCAGGGCGACCACGATCGCACCGCCGCCGGGTCGCCTCGTCGTGACAGCGGCGAGACCGAAGAGCCCGACGATTATTGCGGGTGGGACGTTGTCGACGCGGCACAGCGACGAAAGCAGAAGCCCGAAGAGGGCGGCAGCGGCAGCCCAGAGGACACGAGACAGCGTTGGCGCGTTCGCAAGTCGCATCGGCGGCGAGGCCGATTGTGACACCCGCAGGCCCGCGGCGGAACCTCGTTGCACCTACCGCGTGCCGACCACCGCGTAGTCGAGATAGGTGAACATTCGTCGGTTGAGCAGCCGCACGTTCGCGTTCAACGTCTCGGCGAGCTCGACCAGCGTTCCGTCCGCGCCCTCGGGCACCTCCAGGATCTGCAGCTTGTCCCGTTCGGGCACGGGCGATCGGTATTCGACATCCGCGCCCGGAAATCCGCTCGCCAGCACCAGATACTCGAGCGTGTCGGGATGGAGCGGCCAGACGTGCGTGATGTCGCGTATGTAACTGTCGAAGAAGGCGACCCAGCACGCCGGGTTGAGCGTCTCGAGCACGATCCTTCCCCCGGGGCGGATCTTGTGAAAGGCCAGCTCAAGGAAACGGAGCAAATAAGCGGGCTGCAGATGCTCGACCACCTGTGCGGCGAAGAGGCCGCCGAGCGACGCGTCGGGCAGGCCTGACAAGTACGTGACCGCATCCGCTTCGGTGACATCCAGGCCTCGCGCGCGGCAAAGCTCGGCCATCTCGTGATTCAGGTCGATCCCGCGACCGCTGATGCCGGCGCCGGCGAGCAACTCCAGGAACTCGCCGCGGCCGCAGCCAACGTCGAGCACGTCCCGCGCTCCTTCGAACATCGGGACGTATGATTCGAGACGCTGCCGGATGAGCTCCCGCGGACCCCGGAAGCGATCCTCGAAGCCGACATACTTGAACGCGTCGAGCGCAGGAGCGAACGCCTCGGTTCGCGCCGCCGTTACCGGCGGCTCCGGCTCGGCGCCGGCCATGTCGGGCCGGGTGGCCATGAGTCGCTCGAGCTCGCGCTTCAACGACAGCGAGGCCTGCTGCGAGACGCTGACCGCCGTCCTCACCGCCTCCTGCGTTCCCTTCAGGGATTCGTAGGAGGACGTCAGCGCGGCGGTTCTCGTCTCGAGCCGAACGTCGAGCGACTCCCAGCGTTTGTCGAGGTTCTCAGCCATCCCGCTGATCGCCGCGTTCAGGACGAGCGCGCCGCCGGAGGTCTCGCGGTCCTTCGTATCCACATAGGCCGTGATCTGCTGCAGATACAGCATCAGCCGAGCGGTGAACCCGTCGATCGCGGCAAACCGCGCCTCGAGGGCCGCCGCCCGCTCCTCGCTCGCGCGCCGCGCCTGACGCGCGGCCTCGGTCGTGCGGTTGAGATGATCGACCAGGAGCGAATTGAAGCTGAGCTGCCGCTGGAAGTACGGCGCGACCGCACGCCAGATGATGCCGGCCACGCGCGCCTTCACTCCACCGCCCGCAGGAGGGCCTGGAACGATGTTCCACGCCTCGTTCAGCGCGCCGAGCTGATGCTCGTCGTGCCCCGCGACCGGCCGCGGCAGCGGATCGAAGGCCGGCCGCGCCTGGTCCAGCGCGGTGAGCGCATCGTTGTAGCGGCGGTCCGCCTCGTCGCGTTCCTTCTGCAGCCGCCGCAGCGTGTCGTCGAGCCGTTCCGTCACAGCCCAATCCAAGGCTCGACGGTGGTGGCGAGACGTACCCACGGTCGAACACGATGCACACGATGACACGATGGGCACGATGCCTCATTCCCAGGGAGTTTCATCGTGTCCATCGTTTCATCGTGACCATCGAGCGGGCCGTCGGCCCGTGAGGCCTTACGAGCGGGTAGTGTCTGAGGATTCAGACACTACGTACGAGCGCAAGTCCAGCAGGCGTCGGCTGCTCGAGCGATATGCAGGCTCAGCCGCCGCTGCGGCCCGCTCCGGCGCCGGCCGCGATCATGCCTTCCGTCGGACTGCTGGCCGAGGCGTACGGCCGCCTGGGAATCCGGCCCGCTCGGAACGCGAGCCGGCCCGCTTCCACCGCCAGCTTCATCGCCGTCGCCATCGCCACGGGGTCCTGCGCGAGCGCAATCGCGGTGTTCATGAGCACGCCGTCGGCCCCGAGCTCCATCGCAATCGCGGCGTCCGACGCGGTGCCCACGCCTGCATCCACGATCACGGGCACCCGCGCCTGCTCCTTGATGATCCGGATATTGTTGGGGTTCTGAATCCCGAGCCCCGAGCCGATGGGCGCGCCGAGCGGCATCACCGCCGCAGCGCCGGCTTCTTCGAGCTTGCGACACACGACCGGGTCGTCGTTCGTGTAGGGCAGGACGACGAACCCCTCCTTGACCAGCACGCGTGTGGCTTCGAGCAGCGCGACGTTGTCGGGAAAGAGCGTGCGCTCGTCCCCGATCACCTCGAGCTTGACCCAGTTCGAGAGGCCGACCTCCCGGCCGAGCCGCGCGGTGCGGATGGCCTCGTCGGCGGTGTAGCACCCGGCCGTGTTCGGCAGCAGGAAGATATGCGACTGGTCGATGTGGTCCAGCAGCGACTCCTTCGTGCGGTCCGTCAGGTTCACGCGGCGCACCGCCACGGTGACCATCTCGGCTCCCGAGGCCGTATGGGCGTCGGCCATCACGGCGTGGGACGAGTACTTGCCCGTGCCGACGATGAGGCGCGAGCGGAACGTGCGTTCGGCGATGACGAGTGGGTCTGACACCATGTGATTACTTCGCGGGAAAACAACCCCCGCCGACGAAGTTGACGATCTCGATCTCGTCTCCGGCCTGCACCATCGACGAGTCGTAGCGATCGCGTTTGACGACGGTGCCGTTGTGCTCGATCGCGACTCGACGAGGGTCGATGTTCAACGTCGTGAGCAGAACTGTCAGCGTCATCGGACCGGGAAGCTCGAGCGACTCGCCGTTGATACTGATAAGCATGCCATCGCGCGATAATTTTACCTCAAAGGATTTCCCAGGCCGAAGGCGGCGAGCACCCGCTCCAGCGTCCGGCTGCCGTCGTCCAGAAGGTGGGCCGGCAGCGGCTCGTCGCGCACGGGCTGCTCGATGGCCAGCGGAATGAGCCGATGGTAGTCCTCGAGCATCAGCTCCGGGGTATGGTGCGCCTCCCACCACAGCCGGCCCGCCCGTCCAAGAGCGTGGCGAAGCTCCGCGTCGCGGACCAGCCGCCGCATCGCCAGGCGGAGCGAATGGTCCTCGTCCAGGATGTCGATGGCGACGCAGACAGGTCCCAGTTTCCAGCTTCCAGCTTCCAGCTTCCAGCTTCCAGTTTCCAGTTTCCAGCTTCCAGCTTCCAACTGAGAGTTTCCAGGCTCACCGCTGACAGCGGACGGCGGGCGGCGGAGGGCGGGGTCAGCGTCCCTCGAGTCTCCTGTGTCCAGGTCCCAGTTTCCAGCTTCGAGCCTCCGGTGGCCAGCTTCATCGCTGGCGTCGGACACGCGCGTCCATGGGCGCCAGGTCCTGGGATCCAGCGACGGCACATGCGCGAGGTGCGACAGCTCGGTGATGACAGTGGGCAGTCCGGCGGATAGACATCGCAGCCAGGGTCCGGACATCTCGCGCGCGGTGGGCCAGCGAAGGTTCAGCGCGACGTCGCAGCAGGAAATGTGCGCGTTCAGGTCGTCGTCTGACTCCAGATAGCCGGTGACGATCGTCGACGCTCCGATGCCAAGGCGACCAATGTCGCCCTGCAGGTCGTAGTGCTCCGGAGTGGCGCCGGCGAGCACCAGGTAGACATCCGGGTGATACGCCCGCGTCGCAGCGAATGCGGCCAGAATCTGGGGGAGCCGCTTTTCGGGAGAGAGCCCTCCGAAGCAGCCGAACAGGACCGCGTTGGGCGGGATCCGGTATCGAGCCCTGATGCGTCCTCGTTCGGCGGGGTCCGAGGCGATCGCGGATCCGTGGCCAAGACGAATGGGTTCGATCCGTCCGCCGGGGGCTTCCTCTCTCAGCCGCCCGATCTCATGCGGCGCATGCACGGCAGTGAGCCTCGATCGCGCCACGACGAGGCGCGTCATTGGCCAGAAGTAATGAAGATGGTTGTCGAACCCGTCGACCGCCAGCTCGGCGAGGTCGGGGCTCGTACTGGGCTGGTTCGCCGCGAACTCCGCGCGGTAGTCGGCAGGCCTCGCTCCTCGCAGCAGCGCCGCGGCTCGTGCGTGGTGGAGGCGCGCGTCGTGCAGCACCGTGAGGCCGGGGTATCGGAACAGGTACGGCCACATGTAGTCGTGCACGGACGAGTTGCCCAGCTGATAGACGGTGAGATCGTAAGGCGCCCGCTGGTTCAACCAGATGAAGTCGTGTGCCGAGCGTACGCGCAGCCCTCCGTGTTCGACGGTTCGATGGGCGTCCCGATCCTCCGCCTCCCGCCGTTCCTTCTGTCTCCGGCTGAAGACCACGTCATCGACGAACACGTCGATGTCGAACCTGCTCTGCAAGAGGGGCAGCAGGTCGGCATTCACGGCCGCGATGCCGGAGCGCGCGGGCGGCATCGGACTGAACCATGCGAGGCGGGGATGAAGCACTGGCAATGCTGAATGCTGAATGCTGAATGCTGAATGTCGAGTCGGGTGATTCCGGTGATTCTGTCAGTTTTTGGCAATTCTCGCAGGTTTTGACAATTCAGGCAGGCGTGCACGGTCGCCGGCGTCGTACCGGGCCGATGGTCGGCCTTTCCGAATCCCTGTGATAGCATTCGGAGTTTGAGAGGTCCCGGAGCGGGGTTTCCGGGGAAGGGGCGCGTCCGGATCGGAGCCGGCGCTTTTTTTGGACGGTTGCTTGCGCAAAAATTCACAAGCGACCGGCGAACCCGAGGGAAGAGATGCACGATTGGCTCCCAATCCTCATTATGATCGGCCTCGGCGGGGGTTTCGGGGCGTTCAATATCGTGCTCTCCAATCTGGTGGGTCCGAAGAAGCCGACGCCAGAGAAGCTGGCCCCATACGAGTGCGGCATGCCCCCCGTGGGCGATGCGCGCGAACGCCACCCGGTCAAGTTCTACCTCGTGGCGATGATCTTTCTTCTCTTCGACATCGAGGTGGCGTTCCTGTATCCGTTCGCGATGGCGTTACGGGACCTCGGCTGGACCGGGTTCATTCAGATCGTCGTGTTCTTCGCCATCCTGCTGACCGGCTACATCTACGTCTGGCGCAAGGGCGTGCTCGATTGGGGGCACGAAGGGTGAATCAAGCAATGCTGAATGCTGAATGCTGAATGCTGAAGGCTGAAGGCTGAAGGCTGAAGGCTGAAGGCTGAAGGTTGACAGCTGGCAACTGAGAAGCTGAAAGATGTCCGATCACGAGATTCCAATTCTGACGACCACTGTCGAAAAGATGGTGCAATGGGCGCGGCGGTCGTCCATCTGGCCGGTGACGTTCGGCCTGGCCTGCTGTGCAATCGAGATGATGGCCATGAGCGCCTCGCGCTACGACATTGCCCGGTTCGGAGCCGAGGTCTTCCGCGGGTCGCCCCGGCAGTCCGACCTGATGATCGTGGCCGGCCGGCTTTCGCGGAAGATGGCGCCGGTCCTGCGGCGCATTTACGATCAGATGCCCGAGCCGAAGTACGTCATCTCGATGGGCGCCTGCGCTTCGGTTGGTGGGGTCTTCGACAACTACGCGATCGTCCAGGGCGTGGACCAGGTGGTGCCTGTCGACGTGTTCGTCCCCGGCTGTCCGCCGCGGCCCGAATCGTTGATCTACGGCATCGTGCAGCTGCAGAAGAAGATCGATCAGCAGAGGACGTTCGCCTGAGGCGCGCCGGCGCCCGCTGTGCCGCATGCAAGCCACTGACATCATCGACGCTCTGACGCGCGCGCTCCCCGGCGATCCCGCCCGATTCCAGGCCCTCGACACGGGCGATGGGACGCCGACGATCCTCGTCGCGCCGGAGGCGCTCGTCGAAGCGTGCCGCGTTCTGCGCGACGATCCCGCGCTGGGGTTCGTGTTTCTCGCCGACATCCTGCCCATTGATTTCCATCCCCGGGAGCCGCGCTTCGAGGTGAACTACCTGCTCGCGTCCCTCGGCGTTGGGGGCTACGGCAGTACCCCGAAGCGGCTGCGCCTGAAGGTCCGGGTCGCCGGTCTGGATCCGCGAGTGCCTTCCGTCGCCGACGTGTGGCCGGCGGCCAACTGGGCGGAGCGCGAAGCCTACGACTTCTTCGGCCTGCAGATCGACGGGCACCCCGACCTCCGCCGCCTCCTGATGCCCGACGACTGGGAGGGCTTTCCGATGAGGAAGGACTACCCGGTCCAGATCAAGGAGGCCGTCAAAGTCCGGTGGCCGTTGCAGGTCTCCGAGGAGGAGTTCATCGCCAACATCGAGGCGGCGCGGGAGAGGGCCAGGGAAGACTGATGCCGGGCGGCGATGCACCGTACGCCGAGGAGATAATCGAACGGACGCTGGACGCGGCGATTGCGCTCCATCAGAAGGTGCGCGGCATGGACGTGAGCCCGGTGGCCCGCGCGGCAGCCGAGATTGGCGCCGCGGTGGACGCCGGCCGAACGGTGCTCGCCTTCGGCAACGGCGGCAGCGCCGCCGACGCGCAGCACTTCGCGGCGGAGCTCGTGGGGCGATTCATCCGGGAACGGGCGGGCATGGCGGCCGTCGCGCTGACGGCGGACATGAGCGTGCTGACGAGCATCGCGAACGATTACGGCTTCGAGCGGGCCTTCGCCAGACAGATAGAGGCGCTCGGCCGTCAGGGCGACGTGGCGCTGGCGATTTCGACCAGCGGGCGGTCCGCCAACGTCGTGGCCGGGTTGCAGGCCGCCGCCGCGCGCGGGCTGACGACCATTGCGCTGACAGGCCACGACGGCGGCGCCGTCGGGCGGCTGGCGCAGATTCACGTGAACGTGCCCGACGCGTCGGCCGCGAGGGTGCAGGAGGTGCATCGGACGCTCCTGCACGCGATATGCGAGATAGTGGAATCGCGCGATCGCGCGATCGGGTGATCGAGCGATGGGGGATCGCGCGATCGGGTGATCGAGCGAGCGGGGGTGTCGACTGGTGACTGGCAACTGGTGACTGGCAACTGAGTAGCATGCCTGAACTTCGAACCGAGACGATGACCGTGAACATGGGGCCGCAGCACCCGAGCACGCATGGTGTGCTGCGGCTCGTGCTCGAGCTCGATGGCGAGAGGGTGCTCTCGGCAGACACGACCATCGGGTTCCTGCACACGGGCATCGAGAAGACCGCCGAGCAGAAGAAATGGCAGCAGGTGATCCCGCTCGTCGAGCGCATGGATTACCTCAGTGCGCACTCCAACAGCCTGGCCTTCTCCCTGTCCGTCGAAACCCTGCTCGGTGTCGAGCTGCCCCAGCGGGTGAAGGACATCCGCGTCCTCATTGCGGAGCTGCAGCGGATCGCCAGCCACCTGGTGTGGCTCGGGACGCATGGCCTGGAGATCGGCGCCGTGTCCGTCATGATGTACTGCTTCCGCGAGCGGGAGCAGCTGCTCAACATCAACGAGATGCTGGCCGGCTTCCGGATGTTCCCGAGCTACATCCGCATTGGCGGCCTTCGCGAGGACCTGCCCAACGGATTCCACGATGCCGTCACGGCGTTCCTGGATGCGTTCCCCGACAAGCTCAACGAGTACGAAAACCTGCTCACGAAGAACCAGATCTGGCTCAAACGTACGAGGGGCGTCGGCGTCCTGCCGAAAGACGACGTGATTGCCTACGGCCTGGTGGGGCCGATGGCGCGCGCCATCGGTGTGCCCTATGACGTCCGCAAGGCGTTCCCCTATTCCGGATACGACGCGTACGATTTCGACGTCCCCGTCGGGACTGCGGGGGACGTCTACGATCGCTACCTCGTGCGGATGGAAGAGATGCGCCAGAGCACGCGCATCGCCCGGCAGGCGCTGGCGCGCATCAGCCCGCGCGGCGTCTACGACATCCAGGACTACCGAATCGTGCCGCCGCCGAAGGACAAGGTGTACACCGAGATGGAAGGGCTCATCCAGCACTTCCTGATCTACTCGCAGGGCTTCACGGTGCCGGCAGGCGAGGCCTACGTCCCCGTCGAAGGCCCCCGCGGCGAGCACGGCTTCAGCATCGTCTCGGACGGAACGAACCGGCCGTACCGCATCAAGCTGCGGGCGCCCTCTTTCTACGCGTGCCAGGGGCTCCCGAAGTTGATCGTCGGCGGCATGATTGCCGACGTGATCGCGGTAATCGGTTCCACCGACGTGGTCATGGGGGACGTGGATCGATGAGCTTTCATCCACTGATGTCGTACGACGAGCGCCTCCACAAGTCGGAGCGCCAGCTGGTGGACGTGGGGCCGCCGTTCGCCTTCACGCCCGAGCGGCGCGCGAAGCTCGACGACATGCTGACGAAGTACCCGCCCGAACGGCGCCGCTCGGCGGTGCTCGCGGCGCTCTATCTGGTGCAGGAGCAGTCCGGCTACCTCACGGCCAACGGCATGCGGCACGTCGCGGAAATCCTCGGGATGACTCCGGCAGAAGTGGAGGACGTCGCGAGCTACTACGTGATGTTCTACCGGGAACCCGTGGGCAAGTACGTGCTGCAGGTCTGCCGGACGCTCTCGTGCGCGCTGATGGGTGCCGAGCGCGTCACCGAGGCGTTGTCCGAGAAGCTCGGGATCGGGGTCGGTGAAACCGATCCCTCCGGCATGTTCACGCTGCTGCAGTTCGAATGTCTCGGCGCCTGCGATCGCGCGCCGGTGGTGATGGTGAACAACGAGCAGTGGCACGAGCGGCTGAAGCCTGAGGATGCGGGGAGGCTCGTGGACGAGATCAAAGCCAGCGGCGACCGAGCGTTCAGCGGCTGTCACCTTCGAGTGGAGAAATGACAAGTCCCAGGGGCAGCTGGGGAGTCCGAGCGGCAGTGGCGAATTAGCGCCTTCGCGGATGGAGCGCCTGCGGTTATTTTTCGAACTGGCGCGGCGCGCTGGCCGCATCGCGCCGTGGCCCGACATGCTCCGGCGCAACCCGCTAAACAGCTGTCTCCCAACTCCCAAACAGTCAGGGTTTGGAAGTTGCAGATCGGGAATTGACTGAAGACATGGAACCCATCCTCACCAGATACGTCCGCGAGCCGAACAGCTACACGCTCGACTTCTACGTGAAGCGCGAGGGCTACAACGGCCTGCGCAAGGCCCTGTCGATGCAGCCCAAGGACGTCATCGAGCAGGTGAAGGCATCGGGGCTTCGGGGCCGCGGCGGAGCCGGCTTTCCGGCGGGCCTCAAGTGGCAGTTCGTCCTCAAGGACACACCGCTGCCGAAGTACATCTGCTGCAACGCCGACGAGAGCGAGCCGGGCACGTTCAAGGATCACGTGCTCATGGAGCGCAACCCCCACCTGCTTTTCGAGGGCTGCCTGATCGGCTGCTGGGCCATCGGCGCCAAGGTGGCCTACATCTACATCCGCGGCGAGTTCTACCACGTGCAGCAGGTGCTCGAGGCCGAGCTCCGGAAGGCCTACGCGGAGGGGTATGTCGGCAGGAACATCCTCGGCACCGGGTTCGACTGCGACATCGTGATCCACCGCGGCGCCGGGGCGTACGAGGCGGGCGAGGAGACGGCGCTCATCGAATCGCTGGAGGGCAAGCGCGCGCAGCCGAGGATCAAGCCGCCGTTTCCCGCGGTGGCGGGCCTCTACAACTGCCCGACCGCCGTCAACAACGTCGAGACGCTCTGCAACCTGCCGGCGATCATCACGAACGGCGCGGAGTGGTTCGCCTCCCTGGGCCCCGAGAAGAACGGCGGCCCCAAGCTGTTCTGCGTCAGCGGTCACGTCAGCAAGCCCGGCGTCTACGAGGCCACGATGAAAACGACGCTGAAGGAGCTGATTTTCGGGTATGCCGGCGGCGTGCGGAACGGCCACCAGCTGAAAGCGGTCATCCCGGGTGGTTCATCCGTGCCGATCCTGCTGCCCGATCAGCTCGACATCCCCGCGAGCTTCGACGACGTGATGAAGGCGGGGTCGATGCTGGGATCGGCGGGCATCATCGTGATGGACGAAACGACCTGCATGGTCTGGGCGGCGAGGAACCTCCTGTATTTCTACAAGCACGAATCGTGCGGCAAGTGCACGCCGTGCCGCGAGGGCACTGACTGGCTGTACAAGATCCTGACGCGCATCGAGAACGGCGAAGGGGAAATGCGCGACATCGATCTGCTCGTCAGCGTCGGCGGCAACATCGTCGGGAAGACGCTCTGCGCGTTCGGTGACGCGGCCGCGACGCCGGCGCTGACCACGGTGAAGAATTTCAGGGCCGAGTTCGAGGCGCACGTTCGCGAAGGCCGGTGCACGGTGCCGGCAGACTGGCGCGCCTCGCGTTTGCCCGTCGCGGCGCACTGACCTATGACTCCGACGCTCGCAGCCCACCTCGGGCTGATCTTCGTCACTTTCAACATGCTCGTCCTCTCGGCCGCCTTCATGGTCTGGATGGAGCGCAAGGTCTGCGCCTACATTCAGGACCGCGTCGGGCCGAACCGTGTGGGCTTCGAGGGGGCGCTCCAGCCGTTTGCCGACGTGCTCAAGCTGCTCTTCAAGGAGGAGCTGCGGCCCAAGGCGGCCGATGCGCTGCTGTTTGCGATCGCGCCGGTGATTTCCGCCGCCGCCGCGTTCGCCGCCTTCGCCGTGGTTCCCTTCGGCACCGAGACGACGCTGTTCGGGCTGCTGGACGAAGCGATCCCGCTGCAGGTGACCGACGTGAACGTGGCGGTGCTGGTGATCTTCGCGATCACGTCGATGGGCATTTACGGGATCGTGCTCGCGGGGTGGAGCTCCAACAGCAAGTATTCGCTGCTCGGCGGGTTGCGATCGGCGGCTCAGATGATCAGCTACGAGTTGTCCTACGGCCTGGCGCTGGCGGCCGTGGTGATGCTCGCGGGCTCGCTGTCGCTGCGCGAGGTCGTCAACAGCCAGGCGGGCACCTGGTGGGGCTTCATCCCGCGCTGGTACGTCTTCCTGCAGCCGATCGGATTCCTGATCTACATGACGGCCGGTGTCGCGGAGACCAACCGCGCGCCGTTCGATTTTCCCGAAGCGGAACAGGAGCTCGTCGCCGGTTACCACACCGAGTACAGCTCGATGAGCTTTGCGATGTTCTTCCTCGCCGAATACGTGAACATGGTCACGGTCTCGGCCGTCGCGACGAGCCTGTATCTCGGCGGATGGCTCGGCCCGTTCCTGCCCGACTGGTTGTCCTGGGTCTGGTTCCTGGTGAAGGTGTTCGCGCTCCTGTTCTTCTATGTCTGGATGCGATGGACGCTGCCGCGATATCGCTACGACCAGCTGATGGAGTTCGGCTGGAAGTGGCTGCTGCCGGCTGCCGTCGTCAACCTGCTCGCGACCGCGGCGCTGGTCCTGTGGATGGGGTGACGGAAGACGGAGTCGGGCCACCTTCGCCAGAGCTCGGCGCGAAGGTTGGAAGGAAGCGCCGCGGAGCGGCGCCGCCGAGCGAGCAGAGGAAGAGGTAGCGCCTGCGGCCCGAGCGAGGCGCTGGAAGGAAGCGCCGCGGAGCGGCGTCGCCGAGCGAGCAGCGAGCGGGGGTGGGGCCCCGCGAGCAGGAATAAATGGAAGCACTTGCTTTTTACATCCTCGCCGCGATAACGGTCATCGCGTCGGCGGGCGTCATCGGGCAGCGCAACCCGATGCACAGCGTGATGCTGCTGATCACGGCATTCGGCGGGCTGGCGGGTCTCTACGTGCTGCTCGACGCGCCGTTCACGGCCGTGACGCAGATCATCATCTACGCCGGCGCGATCATGGTGCTCTTCCTGTTCGTGGTGATGCTGCTGAACGTCCCGCGCGAAGAGCCCGGCCCGTCGCCGGTGGCCGCGCTGCTCGGCCCCCGCGGCATGAAAGCGGCGGTCGTGCTGTCGATTCTGCTGGCGGTCGAAATCGTGTACGCGCTGTCGGGCCTCGGGCTCGGATGGTTCGACGACACGACGGCCGACTCGGTGAGCTCGGTGACGAACATCGGACGGGCGCTCTTCACGAAACACGCGCTGGCGTTCGAGGTCACGTCGGTTCTCATTCTGGTGGCGATGGTCGGCGCGGTCGTGCTGGCCCGCAAGGAGCGCTGATCCCAATGGTGCCGCTCAATCACTATCTCGTGCTCTCGGCCACCCTCTTCGCGATTGGTACGGCGGGCGTGTTCCTGCGTCGCAATCTGATCACGATCATGCTGTCGATCGAGATCATGCTGAACGCCGTGAATCTGACGTTCGTCGCGATCGGCCGCTACGCGGGGACGGTCGACGGCCAGATCATCACGTTTTTCGTCATGACCGTCGCGGCGGCGGAGGCGGCCGTGGGGCTCGCCATCGTGATCGCGCTCTTCCGACATCGCGAGACCTTGAGCCCCGACGCCTATACGGCGTTGAAGTGGTGACCTCAGGACTTCGGCCGAGAACATGCTGCTACTGATTCCGCTGCTGCCGCTCATCGGGTTCGTGGTGAACGCCTTCGTCGGGCGGAAGCTGCCGAAGTCCATCTCGGGCGGTATCGCGTGCCTGGCCATCATCGGGTCGTTCGCCGTGTCCGCGGCCTCGGTCTGGACTCTCGTGGGCAGCGGAGCGCTCGTCGACGAGCAGACGGTCTTCCTGTGGCTGCCCTCGGGCGACCTGCAGATTCCATTCGAGCTGCGGCTGGACCATCTCTCCGCGGTGATGATCTTCGTCGTCACGGGAATCGGCTCGCTCATCCACATCTACTCGATCGGCTACATGCAGGACGAGCCTGACAGCGAGTACGCGCGCTACTTCTCGTACCTGAACCTGTTCGCGTCGTTCATGCTCGTGCTGGTGCTCGGCGCGAACTTCCCCGTGATGTTCATCGGCTGGGAAGGCGTGGGGCTGTGCTCGTACCTGCTGATCGGCTTCTGGTTCAGGAAGCCGTCGGCGGCCGATGCGGGCAAGAAGGCCTTCATCGTCAATCGCATCGGCGACTTCGGGTTCATCGTCGCGATGCTGCTGATCTTTGCGACGTTCGGCACGCTCGATTTCGCCGAGGTGGCGGCCGCTGTCGCGCCGCTCGCGCGTGAAACGGCGGGCTGGGGTGTCGTCACCGCCGCGACGCTCCTGCTGTTCCTGGGCGCGACCGGCAAGTCGGCGCAGATTCCGCTCTACATCTGGCTGCCCGACGCGATGGAGGGTCCCACACCGGTGTCGGCGCTGATCCATGCGGCCACGATGGTGACCGCCGGCGTCTACATGATTGGCCGGAATGCCGTGCTCTTCTCGCACGCTCCCGATACGCTGGCGATCGTCGCCGGCGTGGGCGCCGCCACGGCACTCCTGGCCGGCACCATCGGCCTGGTGCAGAACGACATCAAGCGCGTCCTGGCATACTCGACTGTCTCGCAGCTCGGCTACATGTTCCTCGCGATGGGTGTCGGCGCCTACGCCGCGGGCATCTTCCACCTCTACACGCACGCGTTCTTCAAGGCGCTGCTGTTCCTGGGATCCGGTGCGGTGATTCACGCGCTGGCCGGCGAGCAGGATCTGCGGAACATGGGCGGGCTCAAGAAATACCTGCCGATCACCTACTGGACGTTTCTCATCGGGGCGCTGGCCATCGCCGGGTTCCCGCTGCTCTCGGGCTTCTTCAGCAAGGACGAGATTCTCTTCAGGACGTTCGTCGGCACGGAGGTGAACGGGCATCGGGGTTATCCCGTGCTGTGGCTGATCGGAGCGATCACGTCGCTGCTGACCGCGGTCTACATGTTCAGGCTCGTGTTCCTCACGTTCCACGGCGAGCGCCGGGCGGCAGCCCATGGCTCGGAGCATCCCGAGGAGGAAGAGCACGCGGCGCACGGCGGGCACGCTCACGCGCCGCACGACGCGCCGCCCTCGATGGCAATCCCGCTCGTCGTGCTGGCGATCGGCTCGGTCGTCGCCGGCTACGTGGGCGTACCGCACGCGCTCGGTGGCAGCAACTGGCTCGAGCGATTCCTCCATCCGAGCTTCGTCGTGTCGGCCGAGTCCCACGCCGCGACGGTGACGGAGCCGCCCGTGACCGGCCTGCAGACGGTCGCGCTTCAGGCGGCTGAGCCCACGCAGGAAGCTGCGCACGACGAGGTCGGAACCGAGCGGATGCTGATGGGGATCTCCACGGGGATCGCGCTCGCCGGGATTGGAATCGCCTGGTTCTTCTGGCGCCGCCGTACCGACCTTCCGGTATCGATGGCGCGGAACCACAGCGGCCTGTATCGGCTGCTGCTCAACAAGTACTACGTCGACGACATCTACGACGCCGTCATCGTCCAGCCGATCAAGCTCGTCTCGACGGGCGTGCTCTGGAAGGGGATCGACGCCGGGCTCATCGACGGCGCGGTGAACGGGGTGGGCGCGATGGTCAGCGGCATGAGCCGCGCACTTCGCCGGCTCCAGACGGGCTCGATCCGGACGTATTCGGCCTCGCTGTTCTTCGGCGCCGTAATGGTGCTGGGTTGGTACTTGTGGTTCTAGCCCTGGCATTGCTGATTCGTTGATTGGGGATTGCAGATTGATTCTGGATTGGGGATTGTCGATTGGGGATTTCATTCGGTGATTGGCCGGGGACTTCGCGGGGTGGTCAGTGAAGCGCGATCGACACCTCCTCTATCCTCAATCTCCGAATGAAATCCCCAATCCCACATCGCCATTCCCACAATCAATCTGCAATCCGCAATCGACGAATCTCCAATTGACAAGATTTCATTAAGATGCTCTCCACCATCGTCTTCCTGCCTCTCGCCGGCGCCGTGCTGGTGCTGCTTTCCGCCGGCCGGGGCAGTCGCCCTGAACGGGAGCCGCTCGTCCGCTACGTCGCGCTGGCGGCCTCGCTCCTGACGTTTGCGGCCACGCTGTTGCTCTGGTGGCGTTTCGATCCGTCGAGTGCCGGGTTCCAGTTCGAAGAGCAGTACGCCTGGATGCCGCACTTCGGCATCCAGTACTACATCGGCGTCGACGGCATCAGCCTCTTCCTCATCATCCTGACCGCATTTTTGACGCCAATCGCGCTGCTGTCCTCGTGGGAGTCGGTCCACAAGAGCGTCAAGGCCTTCAGCGTCTGCGTGCTGGCGCTCGAAACGGCGATGCTGGGCGTCTTCGTCGCCATCGACCTGTTCCTCTTCTATGTGTTCTGGGACGCGATGCTCATTCCGATGTACTTCCTGATCGGGGTATGGGGATACGAGCGGCGCATCTATGCGGCGGTGAAGTTCATTCTCTACACGATGGCGGGCAGCGTGCTCATGCTGATTGCCATCATTGGGCTGGCCTGGGCGCAGGCCGAAGCCACCGGCCAGATGAGCTTCAACCTGCTCGACCTCTACGACCTGACGCTGCCGGAGCAGATGGAGACCTGGTTCTTCCTCGCCTTCGCGCTGGCGTTTGCCATCAAGGTGCCGCTTTTTCCGTTCCACACCTGGCTGCCCGACGCGCACGTGGAGGCGCCGACCGCCGGGTCGATCATCCTGGCAGGCGTGCTGCTGAAGATGGGCACGTACGGTCTGCTGCGGTTCGCCTTCCCGTTGTTCCCGGCCGCCGCGCTGTATTTCGCGCCGGCGCTGGGGGTGCTGGCCGTGATCGGGATCATCTACGGCGCCCTGGTCGCGATGGTGCAGCCCGACATGAAGAAGCTGGTCGCCTATTCGAGCGTCAGCCACCTCGGGTTCGTCGTGCTCGGGATGGCGGCGATGAACGTCCAGGGCGTGCAGGGCTCCGTCTACCAGATGCTGAATCACGGCGTGAGCACCGGCGGGCTCTTCATGATGGTGGGCATGTTGTCGGATCGGCGGCACACGCGATTGATTTCGGAATACGGCGGGCTCAAGGCCGTGACGCCGCGCCTGGTCACCGCCTTCCTCGTCATCACGCTCTCGTCGATCGCCCTGCCGGGCCTGAACGGCTTCGTCGGCGAGTTCCTGATCCTCATCGGGGCGTTCCGCTGGCACACCTGGCTGACCGCGTTCGCGGCCACTGGCGTGATTCTCTCGGCGATCTACATGCTCTGGATGTTCCAGCGCGTGAACTACGGTCCCCTGACGAACACGAAAAACACGTCGCTCCCCGATCTCTCGCCCCGCGAGTGGGCCCTCGTCGTGCCCGTTGTGGCGATGGCGGTTGTGATGGGGGTCGTACCGGGCATCTTCCTCCGGCCCATGGAGCCCTCCGTGAACCGCGTGATCGAGCGCGTGATGAACGCGCAGCCACAGCGGGCGAGGCTGGACCAGCCCGAGACTGCGGCATCGACACCCCGTGCGACCGATCCGATCGCCGCTGATGCGGTCAGCAGGCGCCAACGACAATGACTGAATTCGCTGCGATCATCCCGATTCTCATCATCGTCCTGTCGGCCTGCGCCGCGATGCTGGCCGAGGCGTTCCGCCAGCCTGGCGAGCGGATGCGGATCGACGGCCTCGGCCTCATCGGCCTCACCGGCGCCGCGGTCGCGTCCGTCTTCCTCTGGGACAGCGATGCCACGGCCTACGGCGTCGTCCGCGCCGACAATTTCGCGCTCTTCGTGAATCTCGTGCTCTGCGTCATCGGGATCCTCACGATGATGTTCTCCGACGAGGTGGTGGAGCGGGAGCAGCTTCCGCCAGGCGAGTATTACGCGCTGACGCTGTTTGCCATCAGCGGCATGATGCTCATGGCCTCGGCCGTGGACCTGCTGGTGATGTTCCTGGCGCTCGAAGTGCTCTCGCTGTCGGTCTACGTGCTCACGGGGATCCGGCGCGCGAGCATCGCCGGCGCCGAGGCGTCGTTCAAGTATTTCCTGCTCGGCTCGTTCTCCAGCGCGTTCTTCCTGTACGGGATCGCGTTCGCGTTTGCGCTTGCCGAATCCACGCGCCTGGACGATCTCGGCGTGGCGTTGTCGAGCGGCAACGCCTCGCCCACGTTCATCGTGCTGGCCGTCGCCCTGCTGGCGATCGGCTTCGCGTTCAAGGTGTCGGCAGTGCCGTTCCACATGTGGACCCCGGACGCGTACGAGGGTGCGCCCACCATCGTGACGGCGTTCATGTCCACAGGCGTCAAGGCGGCCGCGTTTGCCGCGTTCGTCCGCGTGTTCCTCTCGCCGCTCGAGCCGCTCAGGGATCAGTGGATTCCGATGCTGACCGTGATTGCCGCGGCCACGATGATCCTCGGCACGGTGGTCGGCGTACTGCAGACCAATATCAAGCGCATGCTCGCGTACTCGAGCATCGCGCACGCCGGCTACATCATGCTCGGCATCATTGCGACAACCGAGACCGGCAAGGCTGCCGTGCTGTTCTACCTGCTCGCGTATGCGGTGAGCAACATCGGCGCGCTCGGCATCGTCGCGCTGCTGGGGACGGCAGAGGAGCCGCACGACGAGCTGCGGGATTTCTCCGGACTGTGGGTCTCGCGCCCCGGCATCGCCGCGCTGATGACGGTAT
>DASTBU010000109.1:0-20346 GCA_035711845.1 Vicinamibacterales bacterium | reverse complement strand
CCGGCGTCGAGCTGAAGTTGCGCTTCTGTTTGTATTTTTCAAGAACCATTTATTCTCCGGGGGAGTTCGCCCCGCGGACCCCCTTACACGCTCGCTCGCGCGGGCCCCACGCCCCGCTCCGCTCGCGTGGCTCGCTCGCTGCGCTCACTCGCGTTTCTTTCCGGAGCTCGCGCCGCAGCCACAGCTTGGCCATCTGCCAGTCGCGCGTCACCGTATCGGTCGAGATGCCGAGCACGGTCGCAATCTCTTCGTTCGTCAGCCCGCCGAAGAAGCGCATCTCCACGACCCGCCCCTTCCGCTCATCCTGTTGTGTCAGCAGCTCCAGCGCATCGTCCAGCGCGACGAGATCGGGATTCGAGCGCGAGACCGCGAGCGCTTCGGTGAACGTCACGCTGATCGCGCCGCCGCCTCGCTTCTGATACCGGCGTGCCCGTGCCGAATCGACGAGGATCCGCCGCATCTGCCGCGCGGCGAGCGCGAAGAAGTGCGTCCGATCGTGCCAGTCCACCTGATCGAGGTTGACCAGTCGGAGGTAGGCCTCGTGGACCAGGGCTGTGGGACGCAGGGTGTGGTTGGGTCGTTCGCCCCTGAGATAGCGGCGGGCCCTCCGCCGCAGCTCGTCGTAGACGAGGGGCGTCAGCCGTTCGAACGCCGCCTGATCGCCATGCCGCCAGGCACGCAGCAAGGTCGTGACGGCGGCGGCCGGGTCGGGCATCCCCTCAACTCCCTGCAGGCCGCCATTCTAGACGTTTTCCGGCGCGCATGCGGTTTTCCACCGCCCCTTCTCGCTTCCGGCGCCGAGGAGGCGGGACCCATGCGAGCACCTGGATATCTGGGTTGCGCGGCGCTGGTGGTAACCCTGGGGGGAGCGGAGGCGGGCGCGCAGGAGCGCCCGCTGGACCTTGCCGGCCTGGTGGCCAGGCTGGACCTGACGGAAAAAGGGGCCAAACGATGGCTAGAGCAGCTTGGTGTGCGCGGCGATAGCGCGGCCACCGAGCGGCTGTTGGCGGTCAGCGCCTCTTCCGGAGCGTCACTGCTGACGCGCGAAGGCGGAGATTCTTCCGTCCGCATCGATCCAGAGCTGGATACCTTGCTGCTTCGACCGGAAACGGGAATCGTTCTCGTCCACAACCATCCCGCCAACGTCGGTCTGAGCAGCAATGACCTGCGGCAGCTCACCAAGCCGGGTGTCCTCGCCGTCGTGGCGATCGGACACGAGGGCAGCGTGTTCGTGGCGGCAGCCGGGCCCCGATTCGACCGGGAGTTCTTTCACGAGCGGCAGTACGAGGGGGCGAGGGCCGAGGTGCTGAAGAAACTTCGAGCAGAATGGCCATCGTCCAGCCTGCCGGTTGCGGTGAGCGATGCGCACTTCAGCCATCTCGTGACTCAGGCACTCTCCCGGGCGGGAATCGTGCGGTATTGGTTCACGCTCCGCGGCGCCGGACGCGAGTCGTACGAGAAGGCACGCGTCGTCTTCACCCGCGTCATCTTCGGCGCGGCGGGGAGGTTGAAGAACAGGTGAACGCTCGCCCACGGCGATCCTTCGTTCCTCCACCCAGCACGTCGTCGATGCGGCGGCGGCGCAGCATGCCGACGAGCGGACGAAGCGGGTCGGCCTCACTTCGCGCTCTCGGGCTGTACCTGCACCTCGAGCGCGGCTTCTCTCTGCATCTCGAAGCGTACTCGAGAGTCAAACGGAGGCACGGAATGGACTCGAGGCCGTGTTCGTGATTTCCCCGACCTCCCCACTACACGACGCGAATCACACTGAACCCCTCGGTTTCCGCGGCGGCGGCAAGGTCGCCCTCAGCAGCGATGAAACAACGGTCTGACGAAGGCCGCCCACCGCACCAGACCATCGCAGCCGAGAGCTGGAGGGCGTCTGCGGCGCGCAGTCTGTGAACGCCCAGCAGGCGTTCTGCGCCAGATCGCACGTCCTCGATCGGTTGGACCTCGTTCCAGCGGCGCCGGAGATAATCGAGCCGGGCGAGCGCCTGTTGACGTCCGGCGGCATTCAGTGCCTGTTCGCGCCATAACCGGTTGAACGCACTGACCGCTTCAACGGCAGTCACCCACCACGTGACTTGCCGCGGATACTGGCGGGCTGTCCGTCTTGCGCGCGCGGATTGGGGCTGGAAACAGCACAACGGAACGATAGCGCTGGTATCCCAGAACGCCGCCTTCACCGGGTGTCGCTGCCGACGGGGCTCAATCGCCATCGCGCTCGGCCTCGACGGCCCGCTTCAGCACGCGCCCGGGCTGGCGCGGCGCAGGCAACCGCCAGAAGTCGTCGTCGATCGTCCCTTCTCCGAGCCGGAGCTTGCCCCGCGCCGCCAGCGCGCGCAACCCGCCATCGTCGTCCTGGCCCACTTCCACCGGGACGATTCTGGCGACGGGTGTGTTGCGGTCGCGTACGAGGATCTCGCGGCCGCTCTTCACCTCCTCGAGGTACGCGCTCAATCGGTTCTTGAGCTCGGCGATGTTCACGCTCTTCATATATGGCCATAATAGCCATGTTCGCGCGAGGCGGCAAGCGCCTGGACCTGCACGCGCGTCGGTGGGACCCTATCGAATCGTGGCGCTTCTCGCACGGGGAGGCATTGGGGGGCGTCTATCGGGCGGTCGACGGCAGCGTGTTCGTCGCCTCAGCCGGCCCCCGATTCGACCGCGACTTCTTTCAAGAGCGGCAGTACGAGAAGGCACGCGTCGTTTTCGTCCGCGTCATCTCCGGCGCGGCGGGGCGGTTGAAGAACAGGTGACCGCCCCTCCCGGGCCGCGCTTCGAGCACTACGATCTCAGCGCCGATCGATTCTCTTCTGGACGCCCGAAATCATCACAGGCAGAGGACTGGCAGAGATCGCCCGTATCTCCCTCCCGTCGCCCACGATCACCATCCGTTCCTCGACCACAATGCCCGGCGCCGGCTCCAGCCGTCCCACTGCGGTGCAATCCGGGTTCACCTGGTAAGTACCGAAGCCAGGGCGGTCGGGGACGATTCCTGTCACGGCGCCCTTCAGGTTGTCGATCTGCGTGTAATTGCCTGCGCCATCGTAAGTACGCAGTGCCACTCCGATTACCGGCTCTGTTCCGCCTTCCGCCAGAGGCCGCGAGCCCGTCATCTGTATTCCGTAGGTTCCGCGCAAGGTCGCGTCGTTGCACTCGAACGCGTGCCCCTGCGAGCCATCGACGGCACTGCCTACGCCGGCGAGCACGCCCCCCCCGATTATCACCACTCCGATCCCGACACTGCGTCGCATAGTGCCTCCTTATGAGCGTTCCTACCCCTCAAGCGGAAAACAGCCGAGAAGGGTGCAAGGGGAGTACACTGCCGCCGGATGCAGGACGGTCCCGATCTCACGGGTCTGCTGCAGGCGTGGAGCCGTGGCGACCGCGACGCGCTCGAGGAGCTCGCGCCGCTCGTCCACCGCGAGCTTCGCGTCATGGCCCGGAGGATCCTGGCGATGGAGCCGCGACCGACAGGGTGGCAGGCCACAGACCTGGTGCACGAATGCTTTCTCCGGCTCTTCGACTGGCGCGCCGTCCCCTGGCAGAACCGGGCGCATTTCTTCGGGACGACGGCCCGGATGATGAGGCGGGCCCTGGTGGATGCGGCGAGGGTCCGGGGCGCCGCCAAACGGGGCGGAGGTGCCGATCACTCCTCTCTCGACCCCGAGGAGCTGGCCGCCCCCGAGCCGGGGGTGGATCTGATTGCGCTCGATCGCGCGCTGGAATCCCTCGCAGCGACCAGTCCGCGGCCGAGCCAGGTCGTGGAGCTCCGCTATTTCGGCGGCTTCACGGTCGAGGAAACGGCCGAAGCACTGGGCATTTCGGTGCGCACCGTCATCAACGACTGGAACACCGCGCGCGTGTGGCTGTATCACCACCTGTCCCCACGACCGGCACGTGATCGCTGATGCACATGACGGACATGCCGCCTGACAGCTGGGAGCCTCTGTCGACGTGGCACAATGCCTGGCTCGAGGCGGATGTTGCGCAGCGCGAGCGTCTTCATCGCGAGTTCGTTGCCAATCATCCCGAGCTGGCGGCCGACGCCGATGCCCTCGCGGCTGCGAGCGCAACGGTCGGGGGTTTTCTGGACGTCCCAGCCATCCTCGCCAACGTCCAGGCTCTCGCGGAGGAGGACGCGCCGCTCCCAGCCGGTTCACAAGTGGGGCCCTATCGCATCGTGGCGCTTCTCGCACGGGGAGGGATGGGGGATGTATATCGAGCGACCGACGTGCGGCTGCGCCGCGACGTCGCGCTCAAGGTCTTGTCGCGATCGGCTGCTGGCGACGCGGAGCGAATCGAGCGATTCGTGCGGGAGGCGCAGTGGACTGCGTCGCTCGACCACCCGAACATCGTGCGCCTCTACGATGTGGGTCTCGTCGATGGGCAGCGGGCGTACTTCGTCGAGGAACTGCTCGACGGCGAGACGCTGCGCCATCGACTGTCGCGAGGGCCGCTGACGTCTGCCGAGGTGGTGCACGTTGCGTCGGATGTGGCTCGCGGACTGATTGCCGCCCATGCCGCCGGGCTGATCCACCGCGATCTGAAGCCGGAGAACATCTTCCTCACGCGGTCCGGCCCCGCGAAGATCCTGGACTTCGGCATCGCGAAGCTCGAGCACGAGACAAAGACTGCGGAGCGTCCGTCCACGCTTACGGGCATCGTGCTGGGGACCTCCGCGTATCTGGCGCCGGAGCAGATTCGCGGGAGCGCAATCGATGCGCGTGCCGATGTGTTTGCACTCGGATCGGTCGTGTTCGAGATGATCACGGGGCGGCGAGCCTTTGGACGCGACCACCTGGTCGACACGCTGCACGCCATCCTGTACGAGCCCGCGGTGCTCGATTCAGCTGCGGCTGTCCCTTCGAAGCTCACAGGTGTTGTCAATCGTCTTCTGGAGAAAGCACCGGAGGCCCGCTTCCAGTCCGCAGCCGATGTGCTCGCGGCGTTGGAGGAGGTGGAATCGTCCGTTGATACCGCAACTGCCGAGCGGCTCGCCCGAGCGGCGGTCGGAGGGTCAACCGCGCACCGTGGAGAGCGAGTGCGTCGATCACCGCTGCGAGCCTGGCTCGCCGTGGTCGCTGTCGGTGTTGCGGCGACGATGGCGTGGCACTACCGGCCGTCGCGAAACCTGCCGGCCACCGATGCATTGAAAACCCTGGCCGTGTTGCCGTTCACCAGTGTCCCACCCAGGGGCGACGACGGTTTGCTCGAAATCGGGCTTGCGGAAGTGTTCATCACCCGAATGAGCCGGATCGAGAGTGTCCGGGTCCTCCCGCTGTCGGCGACGCTCCGTGTCCAACGTGAGGATCCCTTGAGCGCAGGACGGCAACTCGGCGCAGACTACGTCCTGACGGGCTCGTTGCAGCGCGATGCGGGCCGGCTGCGCGCCGACGTGAAACTGCTCTCGGTTCGGGCCAACAACGTTGTCTGGCAGGATACATTCGACGACGACGACCGCGTCTCGGTTCAGGACGCGATCGCCGGCCGTGTCATCGAGGCAATCGCGCCCCACGTGTCGGGGGGCGTCCGGCGGAGGATTGCCAGCCCCGGTACCGCCGACCGGGAGGCGTACGAGGCGTATCTCAACGGGCGGGCGCACGTCAGCCGGCCGAACCGCAGCGATCTGAACAAGGCCGTCGATTACTTTCGCACCGCGGTCGGTCGAGACCAGGGATTCGCGGACGCATGGGCGGGCTTGGCGCTGGCCCTGCGGATGCTCCCGATCGCCGGCGACGAGCGGCCGATCGACACGATTCCCGCCGCCAAAGCGGCCGCGGACCGCGCCCTGGCGCTCGAGCCGGATCACCCGGAAGCCCTCGCGGCTCACGGGATGATCGCGTTCTACTTCGACTGGGACTTCGAAACGGCCGAACGGCTGGTTCGGCGGGCGCTGGACCTCGAGCCATCCGCTCTCGCTCATCTCGGACTCGCCCACATCCTGTCGAACATCGGAAGGCATGAGGAGGCGTTGGCGCAGGTAAAGCGGGCGCGGGCGCTCGACCCCGCCTGGCCCCTTGCGCGCGCCCTCGAAGGCCAGTTCCTTTTCCTGGCGCGTCGGTACGACAAAGCGCTCGCGCATCTAGATGGACTGGCGCAGTACGACCCGAATTTTCCCACCCTTATACGCCTGTATCCACTGCTCGCACAGGGGCGATATCAGGCAGCCCTGGAGGCGTGCGAACGGGTGGAGGCGCTCCTCGCTCGCTCGGACAACACCATGCCGGGCCAACCCTTCTCGTTTGCGATGGCACTTCGTGGGTATGCGCTGGCGAAGCTCGGAAAACGGGCCCCGGCAGAGAGAGTGCTGCAACAGCTCCACGCGTTCGGCCGTGACCGCTACATTCCTCCATATCATCTGGCGCTGGTGCTGCACGCGCTCGGACGCAACGATGAGGCGCTCGAGCGGCTGCGTGAGGCGGTGGACGCGCGTGACTGGTTCGTCATTTTTCTGGGCACGGATCCGAAGTGGGACGAGCTGAGATCGACGCCAGCCTTCGACGCGCTGTTATCACGCGCGAATCTGTTGGAGGTCTCACGCGCCATCAAACCGGAACAGATGTCCAGAAGCGCCGCCTCGGCGAGATAAGGCCAGCCGCGTTCCTGAATCAGGCGCATCTCACGATCGCCGGTCTCCTGGATGATCGGGCTGGTCCGGCTTGCGCAGCGTGATCAACCGGTACATCCCGCCGAAGGCGGCCGGCTCGTCGCGTTCGACGATCAGGCCAGTTGGTCGAACCAACGGTCCGAACCGGCGGTTCATGTCGGTGCAGAGCGGTTTCATCATCAGGTTCAGCAGCCGTCGCCCGATCGACGGCTCTTGCTCGTCGCCCAGGAACTTGTCGAACACCGCGATCCGGCCCCCCGGCCTCAGCACGCGGATCGCTTCGGCCAGGCCGCGGTCCGGCTCCGGCATCACGGCGAGGATGAGGTGCAGGATGATCGCATCGAAGCGGGCATCCTCGAACTCGAGCCGCCGCGCGTCCATCACGCGCGCGTCCACCGTCAGCCCGAGGTCCGAGGCGCGTCGCTTCAACCTGGCAAGCATCGCCGGCGTGACGTCGATCGCAGTGACCTCCACGCCGGCCGGAAGATGCGGCAGGTCTTGCCCGGTGCCCGCTCCAGAGATCAGGACCCGATCCCCCGCGCGAAGCCGGAGATGGTCGATCGACTGGCGCCGCAGGGCATCGAACCCGACCGCGGCCACGAAAGGGTCGTAAAACGGCGCCCACAGGGTGTAGCGAATGCGGTTCCACATGGTTCAACTCCCAACTTCCACCTCCCAATTTTCAAATTGGGAGGTGGAGGTTGGAAGTTGGGAGTTGACGAGCCTCAGAGAGTAATGATTTGGTCGGGCATGTTGCCGGCCAGCGCCGCATAAAGGTCGGGGAAGCAGCCCACCTGGACGCCGGCAACCGTGTCCTTCACGCGGCACTCGCCCGGCTCTTTCCGGCCGCGGCCCTTCGAGTCGCATTAGCGTGGTTCTCCCTCGGCAAGCCCGCGCTCGAGCGCGCACATGTCGCACATCATCAGCAGCATCCCCGCTGCTGGGCGTTCTGCGCCAGGCGCTCGCCGATCGGGTCGCCCCGCCTCAGCGCGAAGACGTTGTCGTCGAAGAAGAACATGCCGGCAACGTCCACACCGTGCGTGTCAGCTTCGAGCTGCGGCAGGATCATCAGGCCGAGCTTGTAGCTGGCGGCGCGTGGACTGGTGAACACATACGCAACGTTCATCGAACCTCCCGCGAGCGCGTCAGCCGTTCCCAGCTATTTTAGCGACGCATAGCACGGATTCGGCAAGACCATCTGCGGAAGCCCGTAGCGATTGCCTACACGCACGGTTCGATCCTGCTACACGCGCGCCGGCGCGTTCTGCTAAACGTCAGACAACTGTCACCCAACGACGATGGAGTCGCGCTTGCTTCCAATCGACGAGCGGAGGAAGGCCCCGCTCGATGGTTTTTCCTGCGTGGTTTTTTTCTCTCTCATTACATCAAATGGAAGGAGAGTGCGATATGGCAGAGGCACGTAATGTTGAGCGCCAAGGTGAGCAGACGCGCGGCGAGCGCGGCCTTCAGAGGTCCGGGCAGAGCCGCGAGCTCGCGCGATGGGATCCGTTCGACATCTTCAGCTCGAGCCCGTTCGGGATGTTCCGGCGGATGCAGGAGGACATGGATCGGTTGTTCGGCGGGTTCGGCAGGCGCGGAATGATCTCGCCATTCGGGGAGGAAGCTGCGGACTGGGCGCCGGCCGTCGAAGCCTTCCAGCGGGGCAACGAGTTCGTGGTCCGTGCCGACGTTCCGGGCCTCTCCCGCAACGATCTCAATGTCGAGGTCGGCGAGGACAGGCTGACCATTCGGGGCGAGCGGAAGTACGACAAGGATGAGGAGCGCGAAGGCGTGTACCGCAGCGAACGTGCCTACGGCAGCTTCTGCCGAGTGATCCCGCTGCCCGAAGGGACGGTGGCCGACAGCGCGAAGGCCAACTTCGCTGACGGTGTGCTCGAGGTCGTCCTCCAGTCCCCGTCACAGGAGGTGCGGAGGGGGCGGAAGATCGAGATCTCCGAGGAGAAGTCCAGGAAATAGTCCCTGGCTCCCTGGTCCTGGGTCGCTGGTCCCTCGGTCCTTGTCCCTTGGTCCCCGGGCCCCGGGGACCCAGGCCTGAGGGACCCAGGGACCAGGGACTCAATAGTCGCTGAGCTCGCCGCCGGGGACGGCGGCGCGCAGGGCGTTCAGGACGGCTGCCAGGTCGATGATCTCCTGAACCACGGCGCCCGAAACGGGAGGCAGCAGTCCAACGAAGGCGAAGAGCATTCCTGCCAGGCTCGCGGCCATCCCGCCCACGGCACTTTGAAGCGCGATCCGCCGCATGCGCCGCGCGATGTGGAATAGCTCGTCCACGCGCACGAGCGACGTGTCCATGATCACTGCGCCGGCCGCCTCGGCCGTGATCTCACTGTGGTGGCCGAAGGCGACGCCGACCGTCGCCGTCGCGAGCGCGGGCGCGTCGTTGATCCCGTCTCCAATGAACAGCGTCGGCGCGCGCTCGGTTTCCGCCCGGGTGATCTCCACTTTGTCTTCCGGACTGCGGCCCGCGTGGACTTCGCTGATGCCCACCCTGTCGGCGAGATACCGGACCTCCGGCTCTCGATCCCCGGAAACGAGGAGGATGCGCTCGATGTCGTGCTGCGGGACCAGGTGGCCGATGAAGGAACGGCTGTCGGGCCTGGGCGCGTCGTGAAAACGGTACGTCGCGGCGTAGCGGCCGTCGACGACGACCACGCACTCGAGGCCGGACACCTGAGGTGGGAGCGAGCCGGCGAAACCGAGGGCCGCGGCATCCTTCCGGCCCATGATCCGCACCTCGTGACCATCCACGATGCCCCGCAGGCCTTGACCGGGCCGCTCCGCGACCTCGGTTGCCTCGAGCACCGCCAGGCCCTGCGCCGCGGCTTCCTGGAGAATGGGCCGCGCGAGCGGGTGCTTCGAGTATTGTTCCAGGCTCGCCGCGAGCTGAAGTACTCGCCCATCGTCCATTCCGGGTGCGGCGAGGCGTTCGGTCAGGCTCGGCTCGCCATAGGTGAGCGTGCCGGTCTTGTCGAGGATGATCGTTCGCGTGCGGTCGATCCGCTCGAGCACGACCGGGTCGCGGATGATGATGCCGCGGCGCGCGGCGAGCGAGATGGTACCGATGATGGCGACCGGGATCGCGATGAGCAGCGGACATGGCGTCGCAACGACCAGAACCGCGAGGAAGCGCACGGGCTCGCCGCTCCAGAGCCAGGCGCTGACGGCCAATCCGAGCGCGACGGGCGTGTACCACGCGCCGAGCTGGTCGCCGAGCCGGCGGAGCTGCGGGCGGCGCTGCTCGGATTCGTGCATGACTCGCATGATCCGCGCATACCTCGAATCCTCAGCGGCCTCAGTAGCGCGCAACGTCAGCACTTCTTCCCCGTTGATCGCGCCGGAGAAGACGTTGGAGCCCGGCGCCTTGGGCATCATGAACGGCTCGCCCGTCAGGTACGACTCGTCCATCACCCCGTGGCCGTCCACGACGACGCCGTCCACCGGACAGATCTCGTGCGGCAAGACCACGAGCGTATCGCCGACGCGGACCGCATCGAGCGCGACGTCCTCCACGCGCCCGTTGATGCGCCGGTGCGCGACGAGCGGCATGCGGCGGGCCAGCGCCTGCAGCACCGACGACGCGCGTCCCGCAGCGAACGTCTCGAGTGCGCCCCCGCCCGACAGCATGAGCACGACGAGCGCCCCGGCGAGGTACTCGTCGAGCAGCACCGCGGTGACAATGGAGATGCCGGCCAGCAGATCGGATCCGAACTGCCGGCGCAGCGCTTTGACCGCCAGTTCCACGACGAGCGGCGCCCCTCCGGTTCCGAGCACCACGAAGAGCGGCAGGTTGCGCGCGAACGGCGACGCCTCGGTTCCCCAGCGCAGCACGAGGTGGACGGCGATGCCCGCCAGCGCGATGCCCGCGATCACCGTGTCGCGGCTGACGAGCGGCTGCGTCCGCCACCGAACGGCATAGGGCGTCTCCGGCGGGGTCTCTCCGCTGTGAATGGCTCCTCCTTCCTTGACTATAGCTGGAACTTGCGCCGGTCCGGCGCGGTTGCGGCCCTGCCGCGGCGACCCGAGTGTTCGTTATCATGCTGGTGTGCAGGCCTCCCAGTTGCTCGCGGGCGTGCCGCTCTTCCGCGGTCTCGACCGGGAGGCGCTCGCCGCCGCGGCGGTGGATGCCCGCCTCGTGCGCGCCGCCGCGGGCCGGACGTTCTTTCGCGAGGGGGAGCCGGCACGGTTGTTCTTCGTACTCCGCCGCGGCCGCGTGAAGTTCACCCAGATCTCGGCGGAAGGCCACGAGGTGATTCTCAGGGTCGTCGGCCCGGGCGAGCCGTTCGGCGGCGTCGCCGCCATCGCCGACAACGCGACCTATCCGGTGACCGCGCGCGCCCTCGAGGCCTCCGAGGCCCATGCGTGGGATGGGCCGCGCATCGCGGCGTTGATGCACAGGTTTCCGCCAATTGCGATCAACGCGGCGCGCATGATCGCCGATCGCCTGCACGAGCTGCAGCGCCAGCATCGCGAGCTGATGACCGAACGCGTGGAACGCCGCATCGCCCGCGCGCTGCTGCGGCTCGCGCAGCACGCGGGACGCCGCGTCGCAGCCGGGGTCGAGATCGATTTCCCGCTCTCGCGCCAGGACCTCGCGCAGATGACGGGCACCACGCTCTTCACGGTCAGCCGTACGTTGAGCGGGTGGGAGGACGACGGGCTCATTGCCACGGGCCGCCGCCGCGTGGTCGTGCGCCAGCCGCACCGGCTGGTCAGGATTGCGGAGGATCTGCCAGTCTGAGCCCTCTCGTAGGAGCCGTCGTCCGCCCTCTGCCATTTGACGCTATATCGTGCTGGAAGATGCGATTGCCACCAGGCAAGCGGCGGCGCACGGCGGGCGTACCTGAACCGCCGAAATCCGCTCCGCGTGGCCCCAAAGGGGAGTAGGCTCAATGCGCGGCGATTGTCACAATGGGCGCCGCGCTTCGGCCCTTATGATAGAGGCTGCAGGAGGTTGGATATGTCCCCTCGACTCTTCGTTGCGGTCGTGTGTCTCGGTCTGCTTCTGTTTCCCGCGCCTGTGTCCACGCAAATCAGCTTCCCGAAGTCGGTGTATTACCTGGCGATGGGCGACAGCGTGGCGGCCGGCCAGGGGGCCCTGCCGATGACGCACGGCTACGCGTACCAACTGTACGATCGGGGCGTGTTCGGGCAAAAGTCCGAGACGCTCTACGTCAACGCGGCAGTCAAGGGCACGCGGAGCTGGGATCTCCGGGATCACCAGGTCCCTCAAGTGCTGTGCGCGACGAGCGGGGTGCGTCCCACTGTCGTGTCGATCACGGCGGGGGCTATCGACTTTTTGTCGGGTGATCTCGACATCCCGGCAATTGCCCTGCGCGTCGCGGAGGCCGTTGACCTGCTGCTGAACAATGGCGGTGGCCTGGTGAACACCACCGTGACGGATCCGTTCTCGGGCGCGCCGTGCCCCGTGCTGTCGGATGTCACCATTCTCGTGTCGAACTACTACCGCATACCGCACCCCGTCCCACAGTTCGCCGCGCTGCTCGACCAGGTCCTGCAGGGGTTCGATCAGGCGCTTCGCGTCGCGCTCCAGGCCGTCCCCGTTCCCCCAGGCTCCAGAGTCGCTGTCGTGGACCTGTACTCTGCGTCGGCAGGGCGGACCGGACTGGTGCTGGTCGAGCGCCGCCTCGGGTTCGTCGGGCCCCTCGACATCGACGTGCATCCGACAAACCTCGGGCACACGTTCATTGCCCAGGAGTTCGAGGCGGTGTGGAACGCTCTGCAGTAGCCGGCGGGATAGGCGGAAGGCGGACGGCGGACCGACGAGCTCCCCCAACCCCAGGGTAAATCGAATACGTGCGTCGGGCGCCGGCGTCCTGGCCAACCGGGCGTCAGGATCTGCCAACTGCCACGTCCAGGATCCGGTTTCTGATTGAGGACGCCGCGTCCGGACACTGGCAGGACCATCGAACGGCCGCCGCTGGGCCCGTTGTCTTCGAGAGGTGTTGGAGGCGCGCTCCCACGCCGCTTCTTGCACGACCGGCGTTCTTCGGCGGACACGTTACAATGGGCCGGACCGTCCGCCTGTCGGGAGCAGCCGTGACGTCCCCTTCTGAGCACCAGCCTCGATCGCCTGATGGTACGCTCGGGTAAACCGGGCGCCTGGTCGGGCGGACCCTTGGCCCGTATCGAATCGGGGCGCTCATTGGCGCCGTACCGGGCCCGCGATTCCCGGCTCGGGCGCGACGTCGCCATCAAGGTCATCACACCCTCGCGCGCCATTGAACCGGACGCGCTCGCGCGCTTCGAACGCGAAGCTCGAGCCGTCGCCTCGCTGTCGCATCCGAACATCCTCGCCATTCACGACTTCGGAACCGCTGTATTCGGTGGATGGGTCCCAGTTCCCAGTTGCCAGTTTCCAGTTCCCAGTTCCCAGTTTCCAGTTTACAGAACTGGCACTGATAACTGGCAACTGGCAACTGGTAACTGGTAACTGGTAACTGATAACTGGCAACTATCATTCCAGTTCCCAGTACAGATCGAGACACGTGTGCGTGGCGTCGGCGCCCGTTCGGAACCGCGCCCGCACGCGATCGCCAATCCTGATTGCTCGTCGATCGACCAGGTAGCTCTTGAGAATCGTGCCGACGCCCTCCATCTTCACGTCGATCTGATAGTACGGGCATTCGATTTCGAGTCCGGTGCCACCTCGCTCGACATGCGTGTACGCGTAGATGTAGCCGCGCGGGTTCTCGACCCTCTGCCAGATCATCGGCTGGTGGCAGTCCGGGCAGTCCGAGCGTGGCGGCAGCCACAGCTCGCCCTCACCTCGTGCGATCGGACACTGCGCGTTGACGCACTTCGTCCCGAGCAGCTGTCCTTCAGCCAGGTTCTCGAAGTAGGGCGTCAGCAACCCGTAGGTGTGGAAGTGCGTTCCCTCGTCGCCAAACCGCGGGTTGTGGACGATCCAGGCGTTCCCGGCTTCGTCGATCCGGGATGGCTGCGTCGTGAGCGAAACCCTGTCCTTCACCGTCGTCATCGCGCCTCCTACCAGGCTTTCTCGAGCACCGCGCAGGTGACGTGGCTGCCCACGCCGGCATGCGAGATCGCCAGCCCGCGCCGCGGGTCCTTCACCTGAAGGCTCTCCCAGCCGTCCGGCCTCTGTTTGCCGTAGCGGGCCCACACTTTCGAATCGCCATGGAACCGGTCGTATTTCTGCTGGAGCTGCCAGAACACTTCGCCGCACTGGAAAATCCCCGTCGCGCCGACCGCGTGCATCGTCCCGAGCAGCCCGCCCGACAGGTTGGCCGGGCACCTTCCCTGCGCCCCGGTGAGAGGGTTGTGCAGATAGCACTCGCCCGACGTGACGTAGTCCTGCTCGCGGCCGTACAACGTGAGCCCCACGTCGCCGTAGGTCTGCAGATCCGAGATCGTGAACGCGTCGTGTGTCTCGACCAGATCGAGGTCCTCGATCGGGTTCTGGACGCCGGCCATGCGATAGGCCATATACGCAGCGAACCGTGTCGCACCGAAGCTCTCGAAGCCGGGCCAGCGGCCGTCGTGCTTGTCCATCTCGTCGTACAGCCACCGGTACCCCTCCTCCGTTTCATGCGGGAGGAGCGGGATGCGCATCGGACGGCGATCCCCGGTCCGGAGCGTGTGGGATCCGCCGGCGATAGAGAGGCGGACGGGGTTGTCAGTGAGCGTGTACGCGAGCTCCTCGGAGCACAGCAGCGCCGCGGCGGAGCCGACGCTCATCGCACAGCACTCGAGAAAGCGCAACGGGTCGGAGACGATCTCTCCCTCGAGCACTTCTTCTACCGTGTGATGCCCCGGCTGCTGCGCGAAGGGGGACGAGCAGGCGTAGGCGCGGTTCTTGACCGCAATCTCCGCACGGATGCGTTCGTCGACGCCGTACATCTCCTGGAAGCGGCGTGCCATCGGCGCGTAGTAGCTGGCGTAGTTGCGCGCGAGCCGCGTCTCGAAGTCCTTGCAAGCCGCGCTGGCAATGTAGTAGTTGCCGGTCCACGTCCTGACTTCGTCCATGCGCTCCCAGCCGAGGACGAGCGTGCAGTCGCTCATGCCGCTCGCGATGGTGGTGGCGCCCATCAGCATCGTGGATCCGCCAGTCGCGCCGCCGGTCTTGATCCCCACGTTCGGCAGCGGATCGAGGCCGATGTAGTCGTGCACCTTGGCCTCGCAGAGCAATTGATCCTGGAAATGGTCGGCGAACTCGCCGTAGCACGCGAAGTTGACGTGGCCCTTCACCTCGAGGGGATCCAGCTTCAGGTCGTTGTCCTCGAGCAGCATGCGGAAGGCCATCATGCACAGCTCTTCGAGCCGCTTCTCGGGATACCGCTTGCGAAAATCGGTTGTGCCCGCGGCGACCATGTAGACGGGGCGCGTCCACCGCGGTACGCGGAGGTTCCCGGGCGAGAAAGTGATCACGGCATGGCCTCCAAACAAGAATGGTTCGAAGAGCGACGACGGTCTCCGACAGTCACAGGCGAATCAGTTTCCAGTTTCCCGTCTTCGACTGGGCAGCGCGGTTCCACCGAGCAACGGAGGTGCCAGCGACGGCGCCGCAGAGCGTTGCCAACACGCGTGGCCGCAGTGCTGGCAGTGCGCCGTGCGGCGTCCCGGAGTGGCCGCGTCGCCGAAAAGCCGTCAGTGGGGTGACGAAAGGGCGGCAATATCAGCTTCCAGCTTCCAGCTTCCAGCTTCCAGCTACGAGCTTCCAGTTTCCAGCTTCCAGTTTCCAGCTTCCAGCTTCCGGTCTTTTATTGGGGAGCGCGGTTCTTGCATTTCCCCGTCGTCGCAAAGCGCGGGAGGTCTGGCGTGGCGAAGGTGGACCCACGCATGGGAAAACGGCTCAGCGGAGCAGGACAGGGAGGCTGTATGAGCGACCACCTCGTGGTGTTGTGGAGTGACCGCGATCCCGCACACGACGTGTGGTACGAAATCGTGCAGCTCGGAGAGGGTGAGTTCGAGCTGCGCGTCGTGTGCGACGGTTACCTCTGGCTCACCGAGGAAGGGCCCGACTGGCAGGCGCTGCTGGACCGGGCAGGCGAGATTCGCTCCGATCTCCACTCGCAAGGCCTCCGACGCGCGTGACAGTCGGCGCCTGGCACCCGACACCTGATACTGGCCTGGCACGTGGGACGTGCCACCCACCCCCGCGCGCCACGGGCACGCCACGCCGGAGCGGAGCGGGGCTTTCGGGGCCCCGCGAGCGACGGCGATGGGGGGTCCGGCCGCCTTCGCGCCGCAGGCGCTTCGGCGAGCCTCGCCGAAGCTTTAGCGGAGGCGGGCGGGGCGAAGCCCCCCGGTATCAGTTAGAACCCCCACTCCATCCCGATGAGCGGCGCGATCCGATCCGAGAGGCCTCCTCCGTTGATGTGAAACCTCAGGTTGAAAGTGACCAGCAGCCGCGGGGCCACATTTGCTTTGAAGCCGATGGCCCCGCCGCTCACCCAGTAGGAGTGGCTGTCGAACCGGATGTCGGGGAGCGTCACCGTCCCTGAGGGGCCCGCCGCGAGGAATTCGTACGTGGAGAGCTGCGGCGAGTCGATCACCCGCCGTCCGAGCAAATCGAGCACGATGCTGAGGCGATCGTTGATGCCGAAGTCGCTGCCGAACGCCCAGAGGAATTGATCGGGAAGGTCCTCCTCGCGGGCGCTCTCCACGTCTCCGCCGAGCACGCTCTCGCCGTTCCACTGATAGGCCATGTTCACGTGCGGGGCGAACCGGCCGATTCCGGTCGAGAACGCGCCGAACAGGCGGACCCCTGCAGCTCCTGCGCCGAGCAGGTTCTGCTCGTCGCCTGTCGGCAGCCTCGTGTCGACGCCGACCGCCAGCGCGCGGCTCCGTTCCTTGAGGACGGTAGCCTTTGCCCGTACCACGATGTCGCCGACACCAGATGCGGATCCTTCCGCGAAGAACTGATGCGTGTCGCCGCGGCCATCGACACCCGCGTCGCTGCGGAAGTAGTGGACCGCGGTATTCACGCCGGTGCCCACGCGGAAGATTTGTGCGTTCGAGACGAGCGACAGGTGCGTCGTGACGATCGGAACGGCCAGCGCCAGATCCAGCCGATCGGTCACGCCGTAGGTCAGCGCACCGTTCCATTGGCTGACGTCCGCCCGGATCGCGTTGTGCGTGAACACCACATCGGTCCGGCCGCCGCCGGCCTCGAAGTTGTCGTGCGTGAAGACGGCCGGCACGGCCGACAGCCGGACATCGTCCAGATGATCGAACGAGAAGAATTGATAGCTGAAGCCGAACGCGACGCGGCCGCGGCCGATGGTTTCGCCGCGTTCCGTCAGGATCGGTCCGAAGCTGCTCGTCGAGCGGACGAACGTCCCAGTGCCGGGATCGAATTGGTAGGTGAAGCCGGAGGCCGGCGAGGGCAGCGGCACGGCGGCGAGCTGGCTCGTGAGCGCGATGTTCATCAGACGGAAGTCGGATTGGAATGCGCTGTTGAAGTGCGCCGCGTGGTTCGTGCCGTCCACCGTGACCTCGTCGCTGCTGACGACGAGGCCGCCCGGACCGAAGATGTCTTCGAAGAGCGTGGCCAGCGTCGCCGGGCGGTCCTGCGCGTGCGCCGGCGCAGCGACCGCGATGCAGCAGAACACGAACGTCATCAGCGCCTTCAACATATGCCTCCCGCGGCCGCTACCGCAGCGGATCGAACCGAACCCGATCGATCGTCCATCCGTTGCCCGTTCGGCGAAGACTCATGGTCGTCACGCTCTGGCTGTTGAGCCGCTGCCCGTCGGTCGTCACCAGCGCGTATCGCCTCGTAAAGGTGGCGATTGCAGTTTCTCCGGCCACATCGATCCGCGGGGAGACGATCTCCACGTCGATGCTCCGTGCGTGCTCGAACTCGTTCCGAATGGCCGTCTCCTGGCTGCCGCCGAGGCCCGGCCACAACCGCCTCAGCGCACCCAGACTGCGACTCTCGAGCGCGCTTTCGTACTGCGTGAGCAGCTGCCCGATCAGCGTGTCGGCCGAGGGCTCCGGCGGCGCGGCCGGCTTCGGCGGAGGCGCGGCTGCCTTGGGCGGAGGCGGCGGCGCCGGTATGGGCGCCGCGCCGATGGGTAGCGGATCGGTGCCCCGAGTGACTGGAGGCGAGGGTTGCGGTGCTGCCGTCACCGGCGCTGACGGCCTGGCAGGCTCCCGGCCCGCCGCTGTTCGCTCCGCTTCAGCCCGCTGTTTCGCCCTGGCCTCTTCTGCTCGCTCCGCGCGCGCCGCGGCCTCGGATTGCGCGGCGAGCTCGGCGCTGCGGAACAGACCGCTGGCCTCGTAGAACTTCGCTGTCGCGTCGGCGAGCTGTCCGGCGTCGAAGAGGCGCTGCGCGGTGCGTTCGGCGCCGACCGCGGCATTATAGGACGTGGCCGCGAGGTTCATCGCCGCGGCGGCGCGTGCCGCGGCCTTGGCCTGGCCCATCCGTTTCCGTGCTTCGTCTGCCCCTTGCCCACGCGACCGTGCCGAGGCGTCCTGCATCAGCTGCTTGGCCTCTGCCTGTCCGGGCGCCAGGCTGAGAACGTTTCCGGCGGCCCGCGACGCCTCTTCGAAGCGTCCGGCTGCATAGTGCTCACGCGCTTCGCGGACCCCGCGGTTCACGCTTTCCAGCGTGGCGGCGGCGCGCTCGCGGATGCGACGCGCATCGGCGTCACCGGGCGCGAGCGCCAGCGCCGTGTCGGCATGCCGCTGCGCTTCCTCGAAGTGGCCCGCCTCGAACGCCTGCGTCGCCTGGCGGACGGCGGTCGCAACAGTGGCGTGATCGACGACGGTGGCGCCCGTGGAGGAGGGCGGCTCGGTGGGTGCCTGCAGGGCCGGGCGTCGTGTCGCCCAGATCGCCAGCGCTGCGACGGCCAGCAGAACGGCAGCCGCGGCGATCCAGACCGGCCGTCGCGACGCGACACCATCGGTCGATCGCGCAATCGCGCGATCGCGCGACTGCTCCCCTGAACCGCTCTGCACCGCCGCGGAAGGCGACGGCGTGCCCGAGCCCGGCGTCACCGGCGGCGGACCGCTCGGCGGCCTGGCGGGCCCGGCCGGAAATGGCGTCGTGCCGCCCGCCATCGTCGGCGCATCTGAATCAGCGGTGGAAGGAAGCGGCCGCGGGGGATCGGAAGGCCTCCGCTGACCGCCAGACCCTGGCCTGGCGGCCGAGGGCGAGTCGTAGGCGACCTGTTGCCGGTACAGCGCGAGGTCCCGCAGCATCTCGTTCATGTGCTGATAGCGTTCGTCGCGCGGCTTTGCGAGCCCGCGTTCCACAATCGCTACGAGCTCGGGTGGCAGGCCGGGATCGATGCGCAGCAGCGGCTCGGGTTCCTCTTGCAGGATGCGGTAGATCGTTGCCGCGAAGGATTCACCTTCGAAGGCTTTCCGCCCGCCGAGCAGCTCGTAGAGGACGACGGCGACCGAGAAGATGTCCGCACGATGATCGGCGCGCTCCCCGCGCACCTGTTCGGGCGCCATGTAGTTCATGGTGCCCATCATCATGTTGCTGTTGGTCAGCTCGGAGGTGACCAGCCGCGCGAGCCCGAAATCCAGGATCTTGGCGGTGCCGCTTTCGGTGATGAAGATGTTGGCCGGCTTGATATCCCGGTGCACGATCCCGCGGGCGTGCGCGTACTCCAGCCCCTCGCACACCTCGATCGCCAACTCGACCTTTCGCGCCAGGCTCATCCGGTCCGGACGGGTGAGCCGGTGCTGAAGGTCCTCGCCCTCCAGGTATTCCATCGCGAGATACGGTTGTCCCTCGTACTCGCCGAGGTCGTGAATCGTGATGATGTTCCGGTGGGACAACTGCCCGGCCGCCCGGGCCTCGCGGAAGAAGCGCTCGCGCTGTTCGGCGCCGGCCTCGGAAGAGGTGGAGATGACCTTGATCGCGACAACACGCTGCAACAGGGTGTCGAAGGCGCGATAGACGACGCCCATCCCTCCCTGGCCCAGCTTTTCGACGATCTGGTAGCGGCCGATGCTGTTCATTTCCGGCGGGATACCATGGCTGCGAGCCCTGACCGACCGAGCGGCAGGCAAACCCGGATAATACAGCAAGTGGAAGGCTGACGTCTGAAGGTGGACGGCGGAGACCGCCGTCAAGGGGTTGGGGGGAACAGGCGCTCGAAGTTGTTGCCCAGGACGCTTTCGCGCGCCGTGTCGTCGAGGCCGGCCTGATCCATCGCCTCTAGCTGCGCCTGGTGGATCTGACGCTGCCAGCCTCTGGGAAAGAACGACGAGTCGGTTCCGAAGAGCAGCCGATCCGCCCCTGCCACCCGCAGCGCCTGTCGAAAGACCGCATCCAGTGTGAGCCCGGGATAGTACTTCATCCAGCTGTTCGAGCTGGAGGTGTCGAGGTGGATGTTCGGGCACTGGTCCGCCGCCATGAGGGCCTCCCGGAGAAACCCTGCACCGAAGTGCGGGATGATCACCGGCACGCGCGGATAGCGTGACGCCACCGCTGAGAGCGAGAGCGGATCTCCCAGCCGCAGGTCGAACGGGGAGGCCAGGCCGAGCTTCTTGCGGACGCCAACCGTCAGCACGCCGCAGTGCGCGAACACTGCGGCTCGATGCTCCTCTGCCGCCTTGAACACCGCATCGACGCGCTCATCGTCCAGCCGGTACTTGTGCATGGCGGGAAAGAGCGCCACGCCGCGGAGCTTCAGCTCCGAGAGTGCGCGCGTCAGCCTTGGCGCGGCATCCGGGGCCGTCGGATCGAACATGAAGAATCCGACGAATCGCGC
>DASTBU010000108.1:0-42219 GCA_035711845.1 Vicinamibacterales bacterium | reverse complement strand
AGACCGTGAGTGTCGAGGTCTTGCAACAAACAAGATCTGCCCCCCCCTCCCGCCTTGCAACAAACAAGATCTGACCCCTCCTCACCGCGGGTGGGAGAACTCGGCAGCCTTTGGAATCAAATCGAAGAGCCGCGCCTCCGGCAGGGCCGTCTGCCAGTACCCCGCAGCCCGGGCGTAGCCCACGATGCCCAGGAAGACGACCGTGACGGCCGCCGCCAGCGCCCACGGTGGGACCACCGCATGGCGTCGAAGGCCGGTCTTGAGATCCAATGCGCCGACGGCCGGGCATACCGCGACGCAGGACATGCACGCCGTGCATTCAGCCGAACGGATCGACAACGCGGCATCGACAGGCAGACCGGCGGGGCATGCCTTCGCGCATTTGGCGCAGTCGATGCACGCCACGGGGTCCCGGCGGATCCGTGTCGGGCTGACCAGCGCGACGAGGCCCGTCATCGCGCCATAGGGACACAGATACCGGCACCAGAAGTTCTTGACGAAGACCGACAGCAGCACCAGCAGCGACAGGACGATGGCTGTGGTGCGGCCCATCCGCCGGAAGAAATTCAGCATCTTGACATCGGCAACCAGCCCGTACGGCGTACTGAGAAACTCCCGGATGTCGGGCACCGGCATCGTGACCACGACATAGGCGAACAATGCGAACAACACGTATTTCAGCGATCTGAGGGGAATGTCGAACCAGCGGGGCAGCGCGAAGTTGCGGCCGAAGGTCGCCTCACCACCCTTCCAGAGCCACTCGGAGAGCGTGCCGACCGGACAGATCCAGCTGCAGAACGACTTGCGGTACATCCAGGAGATCGCCAGGAAGGCGATGAGCATGAACATTCCGGCGGGATGAATCTCAGGGACCGTGCCGGTGAGCACGAAGTCCTTGAGGTTCATCAGGGCCGCAATCGGCAGCCAGGCTTCCACGCCCGGTGGTCGCGCGACCTTCCACGACTCGCCGCCAGTTTCGTAGTAGCGGACCCAGAAGTAGAACTGCACGCCGACCAGCAGCGTGACGGCCATGAACGCCAGCTGGACACCCGCACGCATGCGCTGGGATCGATCGCCGTATCGTCGGGTGAAGGGCTTTTTCGGGCGGTGACCGCCCGGAAGCAGGATCGGGGCAGGACCGACGCCCGTGCCGGATGAGGCCGGGGCCTGGGAGGCGGACTTGTGGAAAATCAGCGGTGCGATTCCGTCTCGTCCTGGGCTCATCGGCTTTCCGGGGGCCTCGGCGTTCCGCGTGAATGTGGCCGCAGCCCGTTCGAACCTCGATGAAGGTTAGCAAGCGGCCGCCCAGGCCCCATATGATCGGCGTCATGTCCGTCCAGGCCTCCGGGAATCCCCACAAATCCACGGCCACAGAATCATGACGCACACTTCCGCTCTCGAACGGTTCCTTCGCTACGTCACCATCGACACCCGGTCGGATGAGCACTCCACATCCAGTCCGAGCACACCCGGCCAGCTGACGCTGCTGAAACTCCTCGTCGAGGAGCTCCAGGGCCTCGGCCTCACCGATGCGTCGCTCGACGAGCACGGATACGTCATGGCAACGATCCCCGCGACCGATGGCAAGGCCGATGTTCCAGCGATTGGCTTCATCGCCCACGTGGACACGTCGCCGGAAATGCCAGGGGCGGACGTACGGCCGATCGTCCATCGCGCCTACGACGGCAGCGACATCCTGTTGCCCGACGATCCGGCTGCCGTGCTCCGCGTCGGGGACATCCCCGCGCTTGCGAGTCAGATCGGCAACGACATCGTCACCGCTTCCGGCACGACGCTGCTCGGTGCGGACGACAAGGCAGGGGTTGCCGCAATCATGGCCGCGGCGGAGCATCTGGTCCGGAATCCAGACGTGGCTCACGGGCCCGTCAGAATCGCGTTCACGCCGGACGAGGAGATTGGGCGCGGCGCGGATCGATTCGACGTGAAGAAGTTCGGCGCCGTCTGCGCATATACGATCGATGGCGGCAGCGTTGGAGAACTGGAGTACGAAAGCTTCTCGGCCGACGCGATGACGGTCACGTTCCAGGGCTTCAACACGCACCCTGGCTACGCCAAGGATCGGATGATCAACGCCATCAAGCTCGCCGCCGAGTTCATCGTCCGCCTCCCCCAGGACGGTTTGTCGCCGGAGACGACGGAGGATCGTGAAGGGTTCGTTCACCCCTATGTCGTCGATGCGTCGGTCGAGCGGACGTCGGTGAAACTGCTGATCCGGGATTTCCTCACATCAGGCCTGCGCCAGAAGGAATCCTTCCTCGAACGGCTGGCGCACGAAGTCGTGGCGGGAGCGCCGGGGGCGGCGGTGGAGTTCAAGGTCGAGCCGTCGTATCGGAACATGCGGGAAGTGCTCGACAGCCATCCCGAGGTGGTCGAGCGCGCACGCGAAGCGATGCGTCGTGCGGGAATCACGCCAATCGAGAAGCCGATTCGCGGAGGGACCGATGGCTCGCGGCTGTCGTTCATGGGCCTGCCGACACCGAATCTCTTCGCCGGCGAACACAACTTTCACTCGAGGCTCGAGTGGGTCTCGGCGCAGGACATGGACAGGGCGGCACAGGTGATCGTCCAGATCGCGCGATCGAGCGATCGAGCGATCGAGTGATGGAGATCGCGCGATCGGGTGATCGGGTGGTCGAGCGATGGAGATCGCTCGATCGCGCGACCGCGCGATCCCGCCGTTCACTGGAGCGTGAAGTTCACCGTGACCGTCATGATGACCGGAACCGGCGCGCCGTTCAGGAGCGTCGGCGTGAACTCCCATTGCCGGACGGCGGCTTGCGCGGCCTCGTCGAGCATCGGGAGCGATCGGAGCACCCGCGTTTCACGGACCAGGCCGGTGCTGTCGATCGTCGCTTCGATGATCACCACCCCCTGCACGCCGGCGTCCATGGCTTCCTGCGGGTAAGCGGGACGGACGTCCCTCACCTTCCGCGGCGGCTTGATGTCCCCACCGATTCGCACGGGAACCATGCCGTCGACCGTCATCGGCTCGCCTGGAGGAGGAGGAGGTGGTGGTGGCGTCGGCGGGATGTCGCGAGAGCCGGTCGGACTGGATGAATCGTAGACGCGGCGTACAGCCACACCTCCTGCGACTCCGCCGCTGACGCCTCCCTGGACCCCGCCGGCAACGCCCCCGGCGACCCCGCCCTGCGCCTTTCTCAGCTCCATCGCCTGGTCGCGCAGGGTATCCGCCTCGGCGACGACCTGCGTCCTTCGCGTCGGATCGTCTTCGACCCTTGCCCGGTGTCTGAGCAGGATGCTCTTGTAGATCATGGCATCGACGTAATCCGGCTTGAGGGCCAGCGCGCGGTCGGCCGCGTCGATGCCCTTCTGGATATACGTCAACCGGTCCGTCGGGGTCAGCGACTGGTCCTTCTGTACCTTCTCCTGGTAGAAGACCGCGACCCGGTGCTGCCCCTCCGGGTTCGACGGGTCCATGGCTGCGAGGTCCTCGATGATCGAAACGGCGCGATCGAAGTCGCCTGCCCTGTTGTAGAACGAGCCGAGCATGTCGAGCACCATCGAATCGGACGGGAATGCCGCCCGCGCCGACTGCAGCGTTGCCTCGGCCTCGCTCGTCGCGCCGCGCGCCTCCTGCAGTTTTGCGATCTCGATGTAAGCGAGCCTGGAGGTCGGCGCGCCGGGATCCTTCGCGACCTGCGCCTTCAGCTCCTCCTCGCGGGACGTGGCCGGACGAGCCTGGCCGGGCCTGTGGTCCCGCGGCGGGAGCTGCGCCTGGGCTGTGCCGGCACCCGCGGCAATCGACGCCGGCGAGGTGAGCGGCATCGCGGCCGATCCGTACCAGCCGGTCGCCACGAGGATCGCCACCATCATCCCGCTCGACACGATGATCCGTCTCGAGGACATCACAGCCTCCTTGGAAATCAGCAGCATCCGTTGAAACAGATGGCGGCGTCGCGCGAACGGCGCAGCAGCACAGAGGGGCGGCTCGTCGGCGAAGGCGAGGAGCGCCTCGAGGTAGCTGCGTCGCGAGCCGACGACGAGTACGGTCAGCTCGTCGACGACTTCTTCGCGCGACAGTTGAATGCGGGACACGAGAAACCAGACGGCGGGGTGGAACCACAGCACGGCGCGGACGCCTTCCTCGACGAGTATCCATGCCCAGTCGCGCCGCTTGACGTGCCACAGCTCGTGCGCCAGCACCGCGCGTTGAACGGGCTCCGGCAGCTGGCCTAGCGATTCAGGAAGGAGCACGATCGGGCGTCTGATCCCGAAGGTGACGGGCTGTCCAAGGACAGGGACGTACCTGATCTCCGCACCCGCCTCGGTGAGTGTCGCGAGCTCGTCGTGCGGATCGCTCGGGGCGGCCCGCTCGCCCGCCCCGCGCAGCCGGCGAAGGCGGAGGAGGCCTGCGCCGAGCCACGCGAAGCGGAGCACCGCGCCAGCCACGAGCACCGCGCCGAGCGCCGCGGGCCAGGACGTGGGCAGCCGCACCGTTGGGAGGAATGGCGCCGCACCGGCTGTCGCGCCGGGAGATCCGGGTTCGACACCGGGGAGTGTCGAGGGGGTTTCGATCGAGGCCGCGTCGACCGGCGCGGCCGGCAGCATCCGCCAGGGCTGGACGGCCGGCAGCAGGAGACAGATGGCGAGCACGGTGCGCCACCATGCGTAGCGCACTCCGGGTGCGCTCATGCGCAGCAGGCCGATGAGCGCTGCGGCGACGGCGGTAATCAGCGTGACCTGCCCGCTCCAGGCGAGGAGGTTCGCCATGAAAGCCTGGTCGATCATTCGTCCATCTCCTCGATGACGCGGCGGATGTGTTCCCGCTCGACCTTCGAGAGCCGGCTGTCTTTTGCGAGGTGCGCCAGGAGGCCGCCGGCGGCGCCATCGAAGACGCGGTCGACGAACTCCCGCACCATCGCCCCAACGACCTGCTGGCGCGGCCGCGACGGCTTGTAGACGTACGCGCGCTCCACCCGCGTCTTCTTGAGATATCCCTTCTCCTCGAGAATCTTCATCATCGTCATCACCGTGGTGTACGCGATGCTGCGCTTCGCGCGAAGCGCCTCGTACACGTCGCGGACGGTGGCCTTCTCGAGCCGCCACACGACCTTCATGATGGCGAGTTCCTGGGGAGTGAGGGTCGGCTGGGGGGTTCGCATCTGTGTTACTAAGTATTTAGTAGTTAGTAACGGCGTGTCAAGAGCCCGGTCAGACGCTCGGTGGCGTAACCCGCGCATTCAGGAGGGTCCGGCCCAGGGCCGAAACTCGACGAGTACCGGGGCGTGATCGCTCGTCCCGAACTCGCGCTGGACCGTGCACGAAATCACCCGCGGGAAGAGCGGCGCGCTCACCAGGACGTAATCGAGCCGCCAGCCGATGTTCCGCTGGCGCAGGTTTCGCCAGGGCGCCCACCAGGTGAACAGTTGATCGTTCTCCGGCTCGAGCGCGCGTCCGACGTCGATGAGGTTGTGGGCGATGATTCGCTCGAGTTGCGCGCGCTCCTCCGGCAGTTGACCGATCGCTCGAGGTTTCCGTTCCTTCGGGTGCACGTCCATTTCCGTGCGAGCGATGTTGAGGTCCCCGCACAGCACGAGCGCACGCGGAGCCGCGCGGCGATCCGCCACGAAGTGCTCGAGCGCGGCGAGGAACTGCATCTTCGCGGGGAAATCCTTCCCGCCGTTGGGCACGTACACGGAGGCGACGGTCAACTCCGGCAGCTCGACGGTTACGATTCTGTTCTCGTAATCAAAAGATGGGTGGCTGAAGACCGGACGCTCGGGCGCGAGGTCCTTCCGGACGTGCAGCCCGACACCGGAATAGCCCTTCTCGCCGTGCCAGTAGCACCAGTACCCCTCCATCTCGCAGAGGAACATCGGGATCTGGTCCGGCGACGCCTTGATTTCCTGCAGGCAGAGGAGGTCCGGCTGCACCTGGTCGACCCAGGCCAGCAGCTCGGCCTGTCGGGCGCGAATCCCGTTCACGTTCCAGGTGGCGAGTTTCATGGTCGGGATAGCTCGGCCGGTACCGCTCTTGCCACACCCCCTGAGATGGGAGGTCTCTCAGATGGACTCATGCATCAAGGCCGTCGCGCTCGTGCTCGGCATTCTCCTACCGACCCAGCTCTGGGCGCAGGGGCGAATACCAAGGGCCGAATCCGCGGCGATTGGCGGTGACATCGGCGTCTTCCTGCCGGCCGCCGATCAGCTGGAATCCGGACTGGCGCTCGAAGGCTTCTACGAATACTACCTGACCGCCCGCACGAGCATCAGAACGGGCCTCGGTTGGGCGAACCCGAACTTCGACCGCGAGGAAGAGGATTCGCTACGACACTTCCGGATCGCCCTCGACCTTGTCTACAACTGGGAAGGCGGAACGATTCACCCGTTCGTGGGTGCAGGGCTGGGGATCTACTTTCTTCAGTTGAAGGACAACGGGGAGAGCATTGGCGACTCGGATACGAAAGCGGGGGGAACGCTCTTCGGCGGGTTCGAGATGTTCACGAGCAACACGCTGTCGGTGAAGACAGAGCTCCGCTATCACCTCATCGGCGATACCGGCCTCAACCCCGACGGCGCATCGCTGATGATCGGCGTGAAGAAATACTTCTGAAACCAGTCGACCGACCAGGAGAAGCAGGCTCGGTCGTCCCCGGCCGGCTCTTGTGCCTGAGCTGGATCTCCGAGCCGGACCTTCTGTTCCAAAAGGCAGTTGTGCTGACGTTTGAAGACGGTGACGCCCATCACGACGACCCCGAATGATCGCGATGGCCTACTGGCCGGTTTTCGTCGTGGTCTTCGTGAACTTGGCGATCGTCCTGTGTCGACGTCGCGTGTTGCCGTTACGTCGACCCAACTGACGTTCGGTTTTTCAACGATGGACGGGGTTGAACCGAACACAGCCCGAGCGTTCGTTCAACACGCCCGGCTCCAGTTCGTCTCCGCAGTCCCGGGCTGACGACTGTCAGTATCGGCGGCGGAGCGTCAGCCTGACGGGGGCTCCGGAGGACGAGGGAGAGATGCGCAGCAGATCGGTGGAGTCGATTCCATGCGGGACGCCCGACCGATCGCGTTCGGCGAACAGGACGTACTCCTGCTCGATGGCGGCGATGGTGAAACGCCCGCTCGCATCGGTCACGACCGCCTCGGTCAGGATGAAGTCACGTTCAGCCGGACCCCGTAGGTACACGCGCGCGCCTTCGACGGGCGTCTGCCCCGTGTCGAAAACGACCCCCGAGATCTCCTGCAAGGGAACGGATGCGGGGATCTCGAGGTCGTCGAGCGAAACCCTGCCGCCGGCCGGGACGACGACCGTGACGGCGTCGAACCGGTGCAAGACGCCTGGATAATACGCAGCCAGATCGCCGCCGGACTCGCCTGCGCTGATGCCAAGAACGAATCGTCCTGGCGGGACGCCCGTCAACTCATAGGTCCCGTCATCGAGCGTTACGGCACGGAGCCTGTTGGGGCCGTAACCGCTCGACTCGAGCCTGGGCGTGTCCGGAACAGTGAGGTCCACCGTTATCCCTCGAACCGGCTCGCGGTTCGAGTCCAGCACTCGCCCGGACACTCTGCCGTCGGGATACACCTTGGCCTCGATGGCGGCGCAGGCGCGCGGATCGCGGAGCACGACAGGATCAGGGGCGATCTCCACGCGAAACGATCCGTCCAGCTCGAGGCCGACGGTGTAAGGCCCGGGATCGAGGCCGGTGACCGCAAACTCGCCCGCCGGGTTCGTTCGCGCGGGGGCGGAGAACTCACCCCCTCGAATCGTGACGGCCGCCTCCCGGATGGGCCGCGCACGATTCCGGCCGGTCACCAGGTCGCGGGTCTGCAACACGACGCGACCGCCGATCCGTCCGAGCGGCACACCGCCCGTGGCGATACCCCGCGCGTAATCGAGATCGGTCTGCGCTTTCGCCACCGGCCGCGTACGCGTGCAGACACTGGTCGCGAGTGCACCGCTGGCGTCCACTGCTGCGTAGACCAGATACTCACGTCCACCGGCAAATCTGTATCCACACGTGGCGCCACCAACGGCTGTCCTCACCTCGACGCTGGAGACCGACACGCCCTTGAACGATTCCAGGACCGTGAAGCGAATTGTCCGGAACTTCTCGAGCGTTTCATCAGCCGTTTGAACAGGCCCAATCGATTCGACGCGCCCGCGGAATACGACCGCGGTACTCCAGTAGTCCTCGCAGGCCGGTCCCTGCCGCGCGCAGCTGCACCCCTCGGCATCAGGCACGCCCGCGGCAAGCACTGCAACAAGACAGCAAAAGGCGATGAGCGCGTGCATCTCGATCCGGCCAGGCAGGGTGGACCACGAACGACGGACCACGGACTACGACTACAAACTTGGACACCAGCTTTCTTCCCTCGGGCGGTCGAGATGGCTGTCCACGGATCCCCCGGCCAGGGACCCCGTTCGAGAACAGTCGTGGCGATAGCCGGACAGCAGGCGATCGAGCACATGACATACCATCAGGGTTTCAAGGAGGATACGCGTGGCGCGCATCAAGCCTGAGGAGTACGCGAGACCGTATCGGATTACCGACGGCGGCACGTTTCGGCTGAAGGACGTGGACCCCGCCGAGACGCGCTGGGTGAAAGCCAAACAGCAGGCATCCAACGCCCTCGCGCGCGGCGTCGAGGTCCTCAGCGAGCTGCAAGAAAAGCTCTACGCGCAGGACCGCTGGGGCCTCCTGCTGATCTTCCAGGCCATGGACGCGGCCGGCAAGGACTCGACGATCAAGCACGTGATGTCAGGGGTCAACCCGCAGGGCTGCCAGGTCTATTCGTTCAAGGCGCCGTCGCCCGAGGAACTCGATCACGACTACATGTGGCGGGTGGTCCGCAACCTGCCCGAGCGAGGGCGGATCGGCATCTTCAACCGCTCCTACTACGAAGAGACGCTGGTCGTCAGGGTCCATCCCGAGCTCCTCGAGAAGCAGAAGATCCCGAAGGAGCTCGTCGCATCGAACATCTGGCAGGAACGCTACGAGGACATCAACGGCTTCGAGCGCTTCATCACCAGGAACGGCTACGCCGTGCTGAAGTTCTTCCTGCACGTCTCGAAGGCCGAACAGAAAAAGCGGTTTCTCAGCCGCCTCGACGAGCCGGCCAAGAACTGGAAGTTCTCGCTCGACGATGCGCGCGAGCGAGAGTACTGGGACAGCTACATGGAGGCCTACGAGGACACCATCAGGAACACGGCTTCCAAACACGCCCCGTGGTACGTCGTCCCCGCCGACCACAAGTGGTTCATGCGGCTCGTCGTAGCTGCGGCGGTCATCGACGCGCTGCAGGACCTCGACCTCGAGTATCCGGTGATCGATGCCAGCAAGCAGCACGAGCTCGAGGCGGTCCGGCACACGCTCGAGGGACAGAACGGGGCGCCGGCAAAGGGCGGGAAGAGAAAGAAACGCTAGCGATCGCGCGCGTCGATCTTCGCCCAGGTGTCCTTGAGCGTGACCGTCCTGTTGAACACCAGGCGATCGCGCGTGGAGTCCGGGTCCACGCAGAAGTACCCGAGCCGCTCGAACTGGTAGCGCGCGCCCGCAGGGGCTCTGGCGGCGCTCGGCTCAACCTTGCAGTGCGTCCGCACCTCGAGCGAGCGCGGGTTGAGATCCGCGTGATAATCTCCCGTGGCGCCGGGGTTCTCGCTGTTGAACAGCCGGTCGTAGAGCCTGACCTCGACATCGAGCGCGTGCGGCGCCGACACCCAGTGGAGCGTGGCCTTGACTTTCCGTCCCTCCGGCGCGCCGCCGCCGCGCGTGGCGGGGTCGTGAGTGCAGCGGAGCCGGACGATCTCGCCCGTGGCCGGATCCTTGTCGAGGCCGGTGCACGTCACGAAGTACGCCCCACGCAGCCGGACTTCGCGCCCCGGTGCAAGCCTGAAGTACTTCTTCGGCGGATCTTCACGGAAGTCGTCGCGCTCGATGTAGAGCACCCGCGAGAACGGCACCTTCCGGGTACCCTGCGACGGGTTCTCGGGATTGACCGTGATCTCGAACTCCTCGACCTGCCCCTCCGGATAGTTCTCGATCACGATCTCGAGAGGGTCAATCACGCCCATGATCCTCGGAGCGTGCTGGTTGAGGTCTTCACGCACCGCGTGCTCGAGGAGCGCGACGTCGACGATGTTTTCGCGTTTGGCCACGCCGATGCGATCGCAGAAGGTCCGGATCGCTTCCGGCGTGTAGCCACGGCGGCGCATCCCGACGATCGTCGGCATGCGCGGATCGTCCCATCCGTTGACATGGCGCTCCTGCACCAGCTCGAGCAGCTTCCGTTTGCTCATCACGGTGTACGTCAGGTTCAGCCGCGCGAACTCGATCTGCTGCGGCCTGGCGGGCACGGGGAGGTTCTCGATCAGCCAGTCGTAGAGCGGGCGGTGATCCTCGAACTCGAGCGTGCAGAGCGAGTGCGTGATCATCTCCAGCGCGTCCGAGGGCGGGTGCGCGAAGTCGTACATCGGGTAGATGCACCAGGCATCGCCCGTGCGGTGATGGTGCGCGGTCCGGATCCGGTAGAGCACCGGGTCGCGCATGTTGATGTTGGGCGAGGCCATGTCGATCTTCGCGCGCAGCACGTGCGCGCCATCGGCGTACTCCCCGGCCCGCATCCGCCTGAAGATATCCAGGTTCTCTTCCAGCGGCCGGCCGCGATACGGGCTGTCCTTGCCAGGCCGGGTAAGGGTACCGCGATACTCCCGAATCTCGTCGCTGGTGAGGCTGTCCACGTACGCCTTCCCGTTCTCGATCAGGTGAATCCCGTACGCAAAGAGCTGCTCGAAGTAGTCCGACGCGTAGTACACCCGGTCCCCCCAGTCGAAACCAAGCCACCGCACGTCCTCCTGGATCGATTCGACGTATTCCACTTCTTCCTTCGTGGGGTTGGTGTCGTCGAAGCGGAGGTTGCACGTGCCGCCGAAGTCTGCGGCGACCCCGAAGTTCAGGCAGATCGACTTGGCGTGGCCGATGTGGAGATATCCGTTCGGTTCGGGCGGAAACCGCGTGGCCACACGGCCACCGTGCTTGCCGGTGCGGATGTCGCCGGCGACGATGGTCCGGATGAAGTCGAGCGGCGCGGTCTCTTCGCGTACTGGTCCGGTGGAGGTATCGCTCATAGGCGGAAAACCTCCATTATATCGCCCTTGACGCAGCGGTTGGCGGCCTGCGGCTCGTCCCAAACCTGGTCGAGGATTCAATCGCTCTGGGGTAGGATTGTGCCTCGGCTCTGCCGCCCGCGAAGGCGGGTCGAGTCACCACGTGGAGGTTCCGGTCCATGCGAGTTCGGGTCACTGCGATCGGTTCGATCGCGTTCGTAGCAGTTGTGGCAGCCGCGTTTCAGCTGAGTATGGCGGCGGGTACCGCCCCGCGGCCCGGTGTCGACTGGCCACAGTTTCGCGGAATCAGGGCCTCGGGCATCGCCGAGGGCCACCCGACGCCGACGACGTGGGACGTCGCCGCAGGCCGTGGCGTTGTCTGGAAGACGCCGGTTCCGGGGCTCGGTCTGTCGAGCCCAATCGTCTGGGGAGACCTGGTCTGCCTGACGACTTCGCTCAGCGGCAAGAAGGACGCGGATCTCAAGGTCGGTCTCTACGGCGACATCGAGCCCGTACAGGACGACTCGATGCACGAATGGCGCGTGTATTGCCTCGACAAGAAGTCGGGCGCCGTGAAGTGGCAGCAGACCGTGCACAAAGGCGTTCCGAAGATCAAGCGGCACACGAAGGCCACACACGCGAACTCGACGCTGGCAACAGACGGCGAGCGCCTTATCGCCTTCTTCGGCTCCGAAGGGTTGTACGCGTACGACCTGACAGGCAAGCTGCTGTGGAAGAAAGACCTCGGCGTGCTGGACGCCGGGTTCTTCATGGTGCCCGAGGCCCAGTGGGAGACCGGCAGCTCGCCCGTCATCCATGACGGCATCGTCGTCGTTCAGGCGGACGTGCAGAAAGACTCCTTCCTGGCGGCGTTCGATGTGCGGGACGGCCGAGAGATCTGGCGCACGACGCGCAGCGATGTCCCCACCTGGGGAACCCCGACCGTTCACACCGTCAAGGGACAGCCGCAGGTGATCGTGAACGGATTCCGTCATATCGGGGCCTACGACTTCAACACCGGGAAGGAGATCTGGAAGCTGACGGGAGGCGGCGACATTCCGATCCCCACACCGGTCGTGCACGACGGGCTGGTATTCATCACCAACGCGCACGGACGCGGAGCGCCCGTGTACGCAGTTCGCGAGACCGCCACCGGAGACCTGACGCTCGGCGCAGACGCCACGAGCAATGCGGGCGTGGCGTGGAGCCACGGGCGCGATGGCGGATACATCTGCACGCCGCTCGTGTATCAGGGGCTGGTGTACATCGTGAAGTACCAGGGCATCCTTACCGTATACGACGAGAAAACGGGCGAGAGGAAGTTTCAGGAGCGGCTGTCGGGCGGAACGTCGGCGTTCACATCGTCGCCCGTTGCGGCCAACGGCAAGGTGTATCTCGCCAGCGAAGAAGGGCACATCTTCGTGTTGAAAGCGGGCCCTGCCTACGAGCTGCTGGCGCAGAACGACATGGGTGAGAGCGTGCTGGCGACGCCGGCGATTTCCGAAGGCGCGTTGTTGTACCGCACGAAAGATCACCTGCTGGCCATTAAATGACCCCCTTTGCGCTCCCCCTTCGGGTCCGCGATTCTGGACGAGGCGAAGCGCCCAGGTCTTGACGATTCTGGCGCTGACGCCTCATAGCCGCTGGAGCAGACGAGGCCAGCGGCCGATACCGCGGGCAGGATGTTCTACTTCTTCCAGCGGGGCCCTGACTTCCTCCAATGCGAGATCCGCGGCGACGACACCGCGGGCTATGAGATTGTGATCAGCGAACCGCGGCGCGCCGAACGTCGCGAACACTTTCCCACGTCCACGGCCGCTTACGAGCGCTGGCTGCAGCTCCAGGAAAGCCTGGTTGCCGAAGGCTGGTGGGGACCCCACGGACGCGACTGACTCGTCGTCGCTTGTTCCGAAACGAAGCAGCTGGCCCCCCCGCCATCTGTCGGCCCCGCGGCTGGTCGTACGCCGTAAGATGCTGAATCCACTAGGAAAAGCCCGTGACCGGCCCGCCCCCTCGAGGCTGGCGCTCTCCTTGCTCGATAGCCCCGCGGTACATAGAAGTGGACGTCCGCTTGGATCGCCGTGGAGCGGAGCATCGAATGAGACCGAGGTTGGGCCGGCTCGAAGAAGTCAACAAGGAGCTCTGGCTGCTGCTGTCGCTGTTCGGGATCTGCCTGGTCCTCAACCTGGTGGTGGACGGACAGCGGATGGTCCTCAGCTTCTACACGCTGCCCACACTCAGTTCCGCTTACCTTTACGGCCGTCGGCACGCCACGCTGACCGCGTTGGGCAGCGTCCTGCTCGTGTGCCTCATGACGTGGTACAACCCGGTACTCTTCGCGGCGTCGGCAGCCACTCCAGCGACACTCGCCCGCTGGCTCGACATCGCTGTATGGGGTGGAGTGCTGATCATCACGGGCTACGCGATGGGCACGCTCTACGAGCACAAGGCCACGCAGATAAGCGAGCTCCGCGAGACCTACCACGGCGTGCTCATGATCCTGCGGCACTTCATCGCGAAGGACGCCTACACCGAGAATCATTCCTATCGCGTGTCGGTGTACGCGGCCAGGATCGCGAGTGCTCTCGACCTGAATCCCGATCGCGTCGAGGACGTCCGCGCCGCGGCCCTCCTCCACGACATCGGCAAGCTCGATGTCAGCCGGGAGTTGCTCTACAAGGCGGCACGGCTGACTCGCGAAGAGTTCGAGCAGATGCAGCAGCACGTGTCGAAGGGAGTCGCGATGCTCGAGCCGGTTGGCGGCTCGCTTCGCCGCGTGATTCCGATCGTCCTCTCCCACCACGACAAGTTCGACGGATCGGGCTACCATCCGAATCGCGGCGACGAGATCCCGCTCGAAGCGAGGATCATCTCGGTCGCCGACGTCTACGATTCGCTCACCAGCGACCGGCCCTACCGTAAGGCTATGTCACCCTTCGACGCAAAAGAGATCATCGTCAACGGCGCGGGAAAGGACTTCGACCCCCGGGTCGTGACGGCGTTCGTGGACGCTTTCCGACGGGGCGAGCTCGAGGTCCCGACGGTCGTCGTCTAGTTCAGGGCCTCCAGTCGCCCGGTACTCCGCCAACCCGCCGAATTGCGATAGTCGCCCCGTTGAAGGAAGATAGTGTTCATAGTCACTGACATTGTGAGGGGGCAGGCCGCGCGTCGACCGTGTCGAAGGGCGAGCCGCCTCCAAATCCGCCTGCGATCGCCGATCTCGTGACCTCGACCGCGGGTACCAAGCTTGCGTGCAGCTGCCAAGGCTCCGCGGGCCAGGCGCCGGGCCCCACCAGCCCTCGAAGGTCCAGGCATGGCATCGACCATACTGCTCGTTGAAGACGACGGGACGACGCGGGTCGGCCTGACCGAGCTCATGGAGAATGCCGGCTACACCGTCCAAGCCGTGGGGACCTTCGAAGAGGCGTCCCGGACCCTTCGGTCCTCGCCGCCAGATCTGCTGATCACCGACGTCAGGCTGGGGCCATTCAACGGCCTACAGCTCGTCATCAGCAGCCCCACCCCGATCCCCGCCATTATCATTACAGGCTTTGCCGACCCCGTGCTCGAGTCCGATGCCCGGCGCCGGGGGGCGGAGTACGTCCTCAAGCCCGTCGATCCAGCGGCGCTGCTCCGTCTCATCGAACAGAAACTGGCCACCGCCCGCGCATCGTTCGGCGTGCCACGCCGATGGGACCGCAAGACGGTCATCGGCGGTCTGCCGGCGCAAATCGGTGAAGAGCCCGCCCGGATCCTCGACGTCAGCTATGGCGGCATGCGGTTCGAGATGGCCGGCGCGTCGGAGCGCACTCCACCCTCCTCACTCTGGATCACCTTCCCATCCGCACAACTCACCGTGCAGGCCACGCTCGTCTGGAAGAGCCTGATCGCGGGCAGGACCTGGTTGTGTGGCGCTGCGCTGGCGGCCGATGAGACGACGCCCGAGTGGCTCGGACTCGTCGATGCGTTGTCGTAGCACACCGCACGGCACGTGCTGCGTCCCGCGGGCGACGGCCAACGCCTGGCTGCGCTAGGATCACTTCTGATGTCTCGAACGCTGGTTCGACTCCTTCTGATCGTTGGCGCCGCCGTGCTCGTCCTCGTGTCGGCCACGCTCGTACTGGTGCAGCTGCGCTGGACTCGCACGTTCGATGTCCCGTTTCCTGATATCGCCGCGAGCCGCGACCCGGCGGTTGTTGCTCGCGGCGCCTATCTCGTGTACGGCGCCGCCGCCTGCGCGAACTGCCACATCCCCCGGGAGGACTGGCCGAAGCTGAATGCGGGTGGAACGCCGCCGCTGACCGGCGGTCACGTGTTTCCTCTCCCGTTCGGGACGTGGTTCTCGGCCAATCTGACGTCCGATCCGGAAACCGGCATTGGCAGGAGAACGGATGGAGAGCTCGCGCGCGTGCTGCGGACGGGGACGCGTGCCGACGGCCGCGCGGCATTCCCCCTCATGGAATATGAGCGGATGGCCGACGACGATCTGAGAGCCGTGATCTCGTTCCTTCGCACGCAGCCTGCCGTTCGCAATCCCGTTCCCGACCATCGGCTGACATTCTTCGGCAAGGCGCTCATGGCGTTCGCGATCGAACCCGTGCAGGGGTCGCTCCAAAAGGAGCGCCCGGCCGCAGCATCGGACGACGAGCGCGGCAGGTATCTGGCCAACGATCTGTCCTTGTGTGCATCGTGTCATACCGATCGCAGCGAGCGTGATGGATCGTTTGTCGGACCGAGGTTCGCCGGCGGACAGCGAATGGAGGTGGCTGGCGACGAAACACAGGTCTATGTCACGCCGAACCTGACACCGGATCCGGACACGAGCGTGATTGGCCGGTGGACCGAGGCTGACTTCCTCGCGCGGTTCCGGATGGGCGAGCTGATTGTCGGAACGCCCATGCCCTGGGGAGCCTACGCGAGGATGACGGAGGAAGATCTGCGCAGCCTCTACCGGTATCTTCGCGGCCTGCAGGCGGTCCGGCACGACACCGGACCCGTCGTCCAGGGCAGATAGCGAACGTCCTGCCGTCCTGGCGAAGCATCTCGCGCACCGGCGCGCGGTGCGCGCCAGGGTTGAACTCCACGGCTCCGCCAGGGACCCCCGCAGTTGACTGAACGGCGCATCCGGCCGCAGCATTGCTGGCACTGTGCGGTGGCAACCCTGCGGCCGTGGATTCGCGATCGGACTCCTGCCGGTGGCGCTCGCAACCGCCACTCCCTCCATGCTCCAGGTGCCCCCCCGGCCCTCATCTGGATCCGCGCCCGCCATTCGCCCGCAGGATGATCTGTTCGGACATGTGAACGGGCCGTGGCTGGCCACAACCGAGTTTCCACCGGACAAGGTCATGTACGGGACCACGATCGAGCTTGCGGACAAGGTCGACGCGGACCTCCGCGCCATCATCGACGAGACCGCGGCCGATCGGCGCGCGCGGCGGGGGTCCCTGTCCCAGCAGGTCGGGGACCTGTACGCGAGCCTCATGGACGAAGCGCGGATCGAGTCGCTGGGGTTCACACCGATCCAGCCCGAGCTCGACGGCATCTACGCCGCCCGCACGGCGTCCGAGTTCGCAGCGGCAGCGGGTCGCATCTCCGCGATCGGTGGCGGCGGTCCGTTCGACGGGACCGTCGATACCGATCCCGCAAGCGGGCAGCTCGTTGTGCGACTCGCGCAGAGCGGGATCCTGCTGCCCGATCGCGACTATTACCTCATCGACACGCCCCAGTATCAACGGTTTCGTGCGGGGTACCTCGAGTACCTGGCGCGCATCTTCACGCTGGTAGGGCGTTCAGACGCCAGAGCCGAGGCCGCAGCCGTCCTGGCGCTCGACACCGAGCTCGCGCGTGGGCAGTGGAGTCAGAGTGAAGGGCGTGATCCCCTGAAGACCGCCAATCGCGTCGCCTTCAGCGACCTGCCTCGCGCCTTCCCCGGTTTCGACTGGCGCGAGTGGGCGAAGCCGCAGGGCATCGATCGCCTCCAGACGGTCGTCGTTGCGCAGCCCTCCTTTTTCAAGCGCTTCGCCGAGCTCGCCACCACGACGCCGCTCGAGACATGGAAGGCGTGGCTGGCCGCGCGCTACATCACGTCGTCTGCGCCGTTCATCAGCGAGGCATTCTCGGATGCGCGATTCGAGTTCTTCGGCAGGCAGCTGAGCGGCCAGGAACTGCCGCGCGTGCGGTGGCGGCGTGCCGTCTCGCTGGTCAGCGAATACCTGGGCGATGCTGTCGGGCGGTTGTACGTTCAGAAGCATTTCCCGCCCTCGTCGAAAGCACGCGTGGAGCGGGTGGTGTCGGGTGTGATCGAGGCGTTCGCCGAAGCCGTCCGCGAGTCGGAATGGATGACGCAGCCAACCAAGCGGAAGGCGCTCCACAAGCTGTCGCAGCTGAAGACGAGGGTGGGCTATCCCGCGGCCTGGCGCGACTACCGGGGGCTCGAGATCAAACGGGACGACCTCTTCGGCAACATTCAGCGCGCACGCCACTTCCGACACCGGGATCAATTGACCATGGCGCGCGACGCCGGTTCGCGCGAGCTGTGGGCGGTGACGCCGCAGACGGTGAACGCGTTCTACAGTCCCGCACTGAACGAGCTGAGTGTGACAGCCGCGATACTCCAGCCTCCCTTTTTCGATCCTGAGGGGGACGGTGCGGTGAACTACGGCGCGATTGGGGCGATCATCGGGCATGAGATCTCGCACGGCTTCGATGGCCGCGGGCGATTCTACGGAGCGCACGGGGAAGCGGTCGACTGGTGGTCGGCGGAGGACGTCGCGGCGTTTGACCGGCGTGCGCGCGTGCTGGTCGAACAGTTCACCGCGTACAGACCGGGGCCGGGACTCGAGGTGGACGGCCGGCTCACGTTGACCGAGAACATCGGCGATCTGGCGGGGCTGTCGATCGCGTATCGAGCGTACCGGCGGACGCTGGACGGAAAACGGTCAGCCGTCGTCGATGGCCTGTCGGGAGAACAGCGGTTCTTCCGGTCCTGGGCGACAGCATGGCGGGGCAAGATGCGCGCGGAGTACCTGCGTCAGTGGCTCCTCTTCTCGCCGCATGCGCCGCCGGCGTACCGTGTGAACGGACCGGTCAGCAACCTGAACGGGTTCTACGACGCGTTCGGGGTCGGGCCCGGCGATCGACTGTTCAGGAGACCCGAAGAACGGGTGTGTATCTGGTGAGGCAAGCGCCAGCGCGCCTCAGCACGCCGGCTTGCTGCGCAGCACGCCGAGCTGGATCAGCAGGCCTGTGAAGTCGTAGTAGCGGCGCTCGAACAGGATGTGCCCGTCCTTCATGTCGTACAGGCGCACGCCGTGCAGCTCGAACCGGCGGCCGGTGCCCACGAGCCCCATGAAGTCGCCCACGTGGGTCGCCGTCACCTTGAACGGCTCCGCCACGCTGGTGCCGTCGATGAGCAGCCGTTCGCCACGATAGTCCCAGTCGGGAAAGATCTCGAACAGCGTACGATAGGAGGCCAGAATGGCGGGCGATCCAGTGACGGTGCGGAAAATGGGGCTGATGATCGTTCCGTGGTGGGCATGGCCGTTCGCGAGCTTCTGGGGATCCCGCGCCCGCCAGTACTCCTGCTGCGTTGCGAAGAACTCCTGGATCTCGTCGCGCGTCATGTCAACCCCAGCTCCCGCGAGGTCTGCCGTCGTCCGCCCCGTTCCACGAACAGGAATCGGATTGTACCAACATACCGTCCGCCTTCGCACGTGCGGCTATCGAGCGCCGGCCCGGTCCGCGCGGATTCTGGCCAGCTCTTCCCTGGCAGCCTCGAGGGTCTTCACATCGGTACCCTCGATTGCTTTTTTCTGGAGCAGGCCCTCCAGCACCGCTGTGCCAGCCAGGTAATCACGCTCGGCGGTCGCCAGATCCGTCTCGCGCGGCACTCCCCGGGCCCGGCGGCCGAACGCGGCATACGCGTCCCCGCGACCGAGTCGGGCCAGCGCGACGGCGACCGACAGTTCGACATTCTCCGGGTTGGCGTCGCGAAGCTCACGGGTCATCTCGACAGCCTTCGTGTGATTCTCGATCGCGGCGGCCCGGTCGCCGCGCTTCGCCTGGACTGTCGCCAGCCGGTTGTAGTCCGACGCCAGCGCCAGCTTCCACCCCGAGTTGCTCGGATCCGCCGCGGCGAGCTTCAGGTGGATGGCGGTGGCGGTCTGCAACTCCCGCACGGCCTCCGCGGTGCGTCCCTCCGCGTCCAGCATCTCGGCTATCTTCGACAGGCCAATCGCCACGTCGTTGCGTGCCGCAACGTTGCTCGGGTCCGCCTCGGCGAGCGCAAGGAACTCCGCCTGCGCTTCGCGCTGGCGCGCGAGTGCCTCCTCCCTGCGATTCAGCGCGAGCAGCACGTCGGCCGTGTTGCTGTTCGCGACCGCCATGTTGCGACCGAGCGTCGCATTGGTCGGATGAGCCGCGGTCAGCTCGCGATAGATCCCGACCGACTTCTCCAGTTGCACCAGCGCGCCTTCCGGATCGCCGATGTTCGGGTAATTCGGATTGCCCAGCGAGTTCCCGAGCTTCTGGTACGCAATGGCCAGCTGCCCGGCATTCGCCACATCATCGGGCGCTGTTGTCGCGATCGACTCCATCAGCGCGAGCGCCGTGCGACGATGGTCGAGCGAGCTCTTCGTGTCGCCCGTCGCGGACAGAAGGTCGGCAACGCGGGTGTAGCTCACGACGAGATCGCGGCGCAGCTCGATCGGAACAGCCGAATCGTCAGCGGCCGCGAGCTCCGCGATCTGCCGCTGGATCGTCAGCGCCTTTTGCGCATGTGACAGCGCCTCGGCCGTGTCGCCAGACGACGCGAGTACCTCGCTCAAGCGCAGATCCACGGTCGCACGGCCACGCTGCGTCGCGGCGTCTGCAACACTCCCGGACGCGAGGGCTTCGTAGAGCGCGGTGGCTTTCCTGTAGCTCGCCAGCGCTCCTGCCGTATCGCCCAGGTTCGGTGTCAGCGGACGGCCCTGCACGTCCCCGACCTTGACGTACGCCATCGCAAGCTCGCGTTGGAGGTCTGGCATGCCGCCCGCATCCCGCGCGAGCTTGTCGAGATACTCGAGTCCCTTCGAGACGAGGGCGCGGCGAGCCGGCGTCGAGCCCGGCAAATCCTCGATGGCATCGTGCACCTCGAAGAGGAACGCGTTGGCGAGCTGGCGGACATCGTTGAACCGCTGCTCCGCCCGGACCCGCTCGCGCCGTGCCGCGCGCGCCTGCCACGTGGTACCGACGATGCCCGCGATGAGCGCAAGAAATACGAGCGCGGCGGCGATCACGGCGAGGCGGTTGCGCCGCACGAATTTCGTGGCGCGGTAGCCGAACGTATCCCTACGCGCCATCACCGGCAGCCCCGCCATGTGCCGGTGCAGGTCCTCCGAGAACTGATCGACTGACGCGTATCGCCGCAGCGGTTCCTTGGCGAGCGCCTTCAGAACGATGGTGTCGAGATCACCGGCAAGACGCCGCCGGAGTCGTTCCATACCTGCGGCAGCCTTCTCGGATGGCGGGCCGGTCGGAGTTTCCGGAACGATGGCGCTCCCGGCCTCGGGAGCGTGGAGAACCTGCGTCACTGCCGTGCTGGGCGGGACAGGCACCGAGTCGCAGACCACGCGCGCGATTTCCGCAGGCGTGCGGCTGTCGAGGCGATACGGCCGGCGACCGGTCAGCAACTCGTAGAGAAGCATGCCGAGCGAGTACACGTCGGTGGCCGTCGTGGCGGCCTCGCCGCGGACCTGCTCTGGACTCGCATAGTCCGGCGTCATCATCTGAGCGCCGATGACGGTGGCCGCCACGGTCTCGCCTGCCAGCTCGGCGTTCAGCAGCTTGGCAACCCCGAAGTCCAGCAGCTTCGGCGTGCCGTCCCACGTCACGAGAACATTGGCCGGTTTGATGTCGCGATGGATGATCAGGTTCTGATGCGCGTACTGAACCGCCGAACAGACCTTCCGGAACAGCTCGATTCTCGCGTTGGTGTCGAGACCGAGGGCGTCGCAGTATGCAACGATTCTCTGGCCTTCGACGTACTCCATCGCGAAGTACGGCAGGCCGTCGGGCGTGGTGCCGCCATCGAGCAGCCTGGCGATGAACGGATGCTCGAGGCTCGCGAGGATCTGACGTTCGTTCCGGAACCGGCGGACGATCGTGTCGGTATCCATGCCCCGCTTGAGCACTTTGAGCGCCACGCGCTGCCGGAACTCGTCGTTCCGGACGGCAAGGTAGACCGTGCCCATCCCGCCGCTGCCAATCTCGCGGATGAGCGTGTACGGTCCAATGTGGGGGCCCGCGACGTCTGGTGAGAGGCCGGTTTTCGTGACCTGTTCGTCGGCGAAACTCACACTGCGAGTATAGACGGGGTTGGAACTCACGGGGCCGTCGCCCGCGGTGCGTTTGGGAGCTTACGCTGCCATGGTGGTTCCGGAGGTGACGATAAGCGGACGGCGACCGCCGCCAGCCTGAGTTCCAACCTCACGACCACGGGAGCGCCACTTCAATCGGATCACGACGACGTCAGTTCCAAGGTCCCTGGTCCCTTGGTCCCTGGTCCTCGGGTCCCTTAGTCCTGGTCCCTGGTCCCGGGTCCCTCAGTCCGACCTGGGACTCAGGGACTGAGAGGACCATGGACTGAGGACCCCGGGACGAGGACCAGGGACCGAGGACTCAGGGACCGAGGACTCAGGGACCAAGGGACCAGGGACCCAGTGTCCTTGGATCGTGACGGCGGAGTGCGACCTGCCGCGCCGGTTCCCGTTACCGTCGCTCGCCGTCGGCGAGCTGCAGCGACTGGCGCACACGGCTGAACGTGTTCAGGTACGTGCGAGCCTCACTCTGGGGCGCGACGCCGATCAGGAACAGGACGCTGCCGTCGCGGAGCTGAACGGTCGAGACGTTGACGGCCTCGCGCTCACCCGTCACCTCCGACACGTTGGTCAGCGTCGTCGTCAGCCCCTGGCGACCGCCCACGGTGGCGCGGGCGTAACCGGCCTGCCGTCGGAGATTCGGATTGGACTGCGCAAAGCTACGAAGCAGCCGTTCGGTCGCCTGCTGGAGGCTTGCGCCGTCGCCATCGACCACGCCGAGCTCGATGCCATGCGTGAACGTAGACCGTCCGTTCTGGGTCTGGAAGTAGCCCCCGTCGGGCGCATACCTCACGGTGTTGCCTCCCCCGATCTGCTGCCAGTTGGCGGGCACGCTCAACCGGAGGAAGTTGCCAGGCTGATAACTTCGCCACTGGCCGGACGGAGGCTCGACGCGTGCGGTTCGCGCGCCCGTGCTCGTGGGAACGCGCTGGCCGCTCTGATTCGCGCGCGCCACCTGCTCGGAGGTCGGCGCCGGCGACATCCGGGCAAGCCGCGACTTCACGGTTGCGAAGTCGGCCGACGAGCTCGCGCGGCCTTCGATCTCGAGCATATCGGCTTCGCGGTTGATCGCTTCATACCGGTTGCCTGGATCGGGGTGGGAGCTCAGCCACTCGGGCCCGCGGCTCCCCCCCTGGCGCTGGATCGTCTGGAACATGTTGGCCATCTGGCGCGGATCGTAGCCGGCGCGCGCCATGATCTGGGCGCCGAGGAGGTCCGCCTCGCGCTCGTACTCGCGGCCGTACTTGAGGAAGTACGCGCCGAGCCCGAACTGCGAGCCCTGGGCGATCACGTCTCCCGTCCGGCCGCCGACAATCGCGCCGAGCACCTGCCCGGCAATCGCGCCGAGCTGAAACTTCTGGCCCTTGGTCGCCTGCACGGTGCCATGGCGCAGGATCACATGGCTCAACTCGTGCGCCATGACACCTGCAACCTCACCCTCCGTGCGGGCCGCCTCGATCATCCCGCGATGGAGGAACATCGGACCGCCCGGAAGCGCGAATGCGTTGATCTCCTTGAGGTTGACCACGTCGAACGTGTAGCGGAATTCCGGCTGCTCCCACTCGGCGGGAATCTCCCCGGCCAGGCGCTCGCCTATCCGCTCGACGAACTCCTCGGTGCGCTCGTCGTTCAACATCGGCATCTCCCGCCGTACTTCGGCCGCCGCCTGTTGTCCGAGTTGGACATCCTGCTCCGGGCTGTAGCTGTTGCTGTGCCGTTCGATGCGCGTCTGCGCGCCGGACGACACCTGCATCGACAGGATGGCTGCGGAAGCGAGAATCGCGATTCGGCCCTGTGCGGTTCGCAATGGTCGAGTCATGCGAGTCTGTTGTGCAAGGTCGGGGCCAGGACACGGGCGCAGTGTTCCGGCGCGATCCGGAGGATCTGACACCCCCGTCCGCTTCGGCGAGCTTTTTTGTCCTCGTTTCGGTACGCCGGCGGCGTGCACAGCCTCCTGCCTCAGCGGGAGGCAGGACTACGCTAGAATACGACGTTTGTGGCAGAGACGGCGGAGTCGACCGGGAAGTACGATGAGGACCCATGGCAAGCCTGATTGAGGCAATCGACATCAAGCGGAAGACGTTCTTCGAGTTCGAGGGGGCGCCATATCACTGCCTGGACGTCTCGGTTTCGACTCCCACGGCGCGTGGCGGTCAGACGCTGGTCCGGATCAAGATGCGGAACCTGCTCACCCGCGCTGTGTTCGACAAGACCTTCAAGGCGGCTGAGAAGTTCAAGGAGCCCGATCTGGACTCTGTCGCGGCCGCCTATCTCTATGCGGACGCCAGCGGTTATCACTTCATGGACCAGGAGACATTCGAGACGCTGACGCTGCCGGCCGAGAAGGTCGGCGAAGACAGTCAGTTGCTCGTGGACAACCTGCTGGTGCAGATCCAGCGCTACAACAGCAATCCGATCGGGCTGCAATTTCCTCCGCACGTGGAGCTGACGGTCGCGTCCACTGAGCCTGGCGTGCGCGGGGACACGGCGAGCGGCAGCGTGCTCAAGCTCGCGACACTCGAAACCGGCCTCGAAATCCGGGTGCCGCTCTTCATCAAGGAAGGCGAAAAGGTGAAGGTCCACACGGAAACCCGGGAGTTCGCGGGCCGGGCTTGAAGGATCTCCACCGGGCCTGTTTTCGCCGTCGTTCCATGCACCGGGACGGCTACATCGTCGGCATGTGAAACGCCCCCGCGGCGCTTTCACGTGGCCAGCGGGTCGTGATCGTCTTCGTGCGCGTGTAGAACTTGATCCCTTCCGTCCCGTACACGTGCAGATCGCCGAAGAGCGACTGCTTCCAGCCGCCGAAGGAGAAGAACGACACCGGCACGGGAATGGGGACATTGATCCCGACCATGCCGACCTCGATTTCGTTCTCGAACTTCCGGGCCGCGGCGCCCGACTCGGTGAAGATGGCGGTACCGTTGCCGTAGGGGTTCTGATTGACGAGATCGATCGCTTCGTCCAGCGTGTTCACGCGGAGCAGGATCAGGACCGGACCAAAGATCTCGTCGCGATAGATGGACATCGACGTCTTCACGCGATCGAAGAGCGTCGGTCCGAGGAAGAAGCCTTCGTCGTGTCCGGCAATCGTCAGGTTGCGGCCATCGACGACGAGATCCGCGCCTTCGCTGACCCCGGCATCGACGTAGCCCTTCACGCGCGCGCGGTGGGCGGCGGTGACGAGCGGCCCCATGTCCATCTGGTCGGCGAAGCTCGGGCCGATCTTCAGATTCTTCGCCCTCTTCGCCAGCGCGTCCACGAGCGGGTCGGCCACCTCGCCGACCGCGACGACCGCGGAAAGGGCCATGCAGCGCTCGCCGGCCGATCCGTAGGCGGCGCCGGTGATCGCGTCGGCGGTGATATCGAGATTGGCGTCGGGCAGCACCACCGCGTGGTTCTTCGCCCCCCCGAGCGCCTGGACACGCTTGCCGTGCCCGGCAGCTCTCGAGTACACGTGTCTGGCGATTGGCGTGGAGCCGACGAACGACACGGCCCTGATGCCCGGATGATCCAGGATGGCGTCGACCGCTTCCGCGTCGCCGTGTACCACGTTCAGCACGCCGTCGGGAAGGCCCGCCTCCTGGAACAGCTGCGCCATCCGAACGCTGGCAGACGGATCTTTCTCGGATGGCTTCAGCACGAACGTGTTGCCGCAGGCGATCGCGACTGGAAACATCCAGAGCGGTACCATCGCGGGAAAGTTGAACGGCGTGATGCCGGCGCACACACCCAGCGGCTCGAGGCGGGAGTAGGTGTCCACGTCGCGGCCGACGCTCGGGAGCAGCTCCCCCTTCAGCAGGTGCGGCGCTCCGCACACGAACTCGACGACCTCGATGCCGCGCTGAACCGAGCCCATCGCGTCGAGAAACACCTTGCCGTGCTCCTCGCTGATGAGCGTCGCGATTTCCTTCTGGTTGGCACTCAACAGCTCGAGGAAGCGCGCGAGGACGCGCGCGCGGCGCATCACCGGGGTCGCGCTCCATGCGGGGAAGGCCGCGGCGGCAGCCGCCACGGCGCGATCCACGTCCTGCGCATCGGCGAACGGGACCTGCCGGATCACCTCTCCTGTGGATGGATTGGTCACCGAACCACGACGAGGGCTGTGCGCCTCCGCCCGGGCACCATTTATCCAGAGGGGAACCGTCGTAACGGTCGTGGAGACTGTTCCTGAAGCCATGGTGGGGGTACTCCTGTCCGAACACTAACCGACGGTCGAAGGGGTGTCAAACTAATCGGGTGATCGCGCGATCGCGCGATTTCATGAGTACCAAGTAGAGGCAGAAGCTCAGGCCGAAGGTCACGAACCATGCGTAGGTGTAGAGCTGATCCAGAAAGGCCGGGTTCGATACCTGGCCGCCCGGCGTGATGGCAGCGCGCAGGAATCCTGGGACGACCGGCAAGATCGCCAGAACGAGCGCGGCCATCGCCTTGACGTTGACGCCTGCACTGTACGTGTAGGCGCCGTTCGGTTTGAACAGATCGACCGACGACAAGGCGCGGCCCCGCAGAATCCAGTAGTCGCCGATCAGGATGCCCCCAATCGCGCCCATCAGGCTCGAGTATCCGATCAACCACGTGAAGATATACGCTCCCGCATCCGCGTACAGCTTCCACGGCAACATCACGATCCCGATCACGGCCGTGATCAGGCCACCGGTCACGTAACTGATTCGACGCGGCGCCAGGCTCGAGAAGTCGTTCGCGGGCGACACGACGTTTGCCGCCATGTTCGTCGTCAACTGCGCGAGGAGCACGATGAGCGCACCGAAGATGATCACGGCCGGACTGCCGATCCGCGAGATCAGCACGACTGGATCCCAGATGGCCTCGCCGAAGATGACGATCGTCGCGCTCGTGACCGCGACGCCGATGAAGGCGAAGGCCGTCATCGTGGCCGGCAGCCCGAGCGCCTGCCCGAGCGCCTGCGAACGCTGGCTGCGGGCGTAGCGCGTGAAGTCCGGGATGTTCAGGCTGAGCGTGGCCCAGTACCCGACGTTTGCGGTCAGAGCCGCGGGAAACAGCTGCCAGAAGGGCACGTGCGCGGTCTGGATACGCGAAGACTCCTCGAGGATGTAGCCGAGCCCGCCGCCGTGCCGGATGGCCCAGAGCAGCAGCAGCGCGCCGCCGGCCAGCAGCAGCGGCGCCGACCATCCTTCGAGCTTCTTGATCCCCTCCAGACCTCCAATGATGAACGCGACCTGCACCAGCCAGAAGATCGCAAACGCGATCCACACGTTTCCCGGCGTCGCTGCCCAGGCGGGCCACGCGGCGGCGAGCAGCGTGTTGAGTGCCAGCCCGCCGATCCACGTCTGGATGCCGAACCAGCCGCACGCCACCAGTGCTCGCAGGATCGCCGGAACGTTCGCCCCCTTCACCCCGAAGCTGGCGCGGCACAGCACCGGAAACGAGATCCCGTACTTCGTGCCCGCGTGGGCGTTGAGAATCATCGGCACGAGCACGACGAGGTTGCCGAGCAGGATCGTGAGCATCGCCTGGAGCCAGGTCATACCTTGCTGCATCAGCCCCGAGGCGAGCGTGTACGTCGTGATCACCACGCTCATGCCGATCCAAAGCGCGGCGATGTGATAGGTGGACCAGGTCCGTCTCTCGAGAGGCGTCGGCGCGAGATCCGGGTTCCAGAGCGGGCTGGACGACAGATCCTCGGTGACCTCGACGAAGTCGTGCGGCGGCGTGGTCGTGCTCACCCTTGCCGTTCCAGGCCCGGCGACACGTCGGCAGCCGCGTAGCCCTCCTCGTACCCGCCGTGATACGCCTTCGAATCCGGCCGCCGGATCCGCGAGTGGACGACCACTTTGTCGCGCCGGAGGCCGCGAAACTCCTCGAGGTTCGACCAGCCGTGCCGTTCCATCGTCGCCTCCATGCTGGAGGTGAGCTCCTTGATCACGTTCGGGCCGATCGCGTGGTCGAGCATGGCCGCCGTACACACCTGGACCGTCCCACAGCCGAGCAGGAAGTAATTCAGGGCGTGCGCAAACTCGGCAATGCCGCCAATCCCCGAGAATACCCGATCCGGAAAAGCTTGCGTGAGCTGCGCCATCTTCGCCAGCGACTGCGGCAGGATGGCGGGGCCGCCGAGGCCGCCGCTCGACACCAGCCCATCCACGTTCATCTCGAACTCGAGCGTCTCGGGATCGATGAGCGGCAGCGATGGGAAAGTATTGGACGACGAGATCGCATCGGCGCCGCCAAGGAACGCCCCGCGCGCCTCTTCGACGATGTCGGTGGTGGAAGGTGTCAGCTTGGCCCAGATAGGGACGTGCGCGACCTCCTTGACGACCTGCGCCACGATGGAGATGAGCTCCTGGTCCTTGCCGATGTTCGATCCCATGTCCTTGCGATCCATGTGCGGACAGGACAGGTTCAGCTCGAGCGCATCCACGCCCTCGTCCTGGCACGTCTTCGCCAGCACCTGCCAGTTCCGGAGCTCTTCGTCGCTGCCCGAACCAGCCATGATCGACGCGACCAGGATCCGCGTCGGATGCGCCTGCTTGATTCGCCCCAGCCGGGGCGCCCACCACTCGATGGTCTTGTCGGAGATCAGCTCCCAGTTCCACGACGAGTGCAAGGCTGTCCCCGGCCGCTTCTGCATCGAGAGGTGCGGGGAGTCCGGCATGGCGCGGATGAACTTCGTCCTGGGCCCCGCGACATTGACGACAGGATGGAGGCCGATCGTCTTGGTCACGACCCCGCCCCATCCGGCCTCGAACGCGCGCATGATGTTGCTGTCGGACTCGGTCGGCGGAGCCGAGGCGAGCAGGAACGGGTTCTCGAAGTGCAGCCCCGTGAACGTGACGGCGAGCCGTGTGACCATAATCGAGGCCCTCGGGAAAGGGGGTCATTATAATCGGGGTTCAGGGTTCAGGGTTCAAGGTTCCAGGGTTCAAAGGGGTTCTTGGGTTCAAAGGGTTCTTGGGTTCAAGGTTCAGAGCGGAGCGGTGCGCATGGCTCTTCTGATCAGGAACGGGACGATCGTCACGGCGTCGGATCAATACCAGGGGGACATCCTCGTCGAGGGCGAGAGGATCACCACGATCGGGACCACGCTCACGATGCCGGCCGAGCGGGTCATCGATGCGCAGGGCAAGTATGTCTTCCCCGGAGGCATCGATGTGCACACGCACCTCGACATGCCGTTCGGCGGGACGACGTCGGCCGACGACTTCGAGTCCGGGACGGTTGCGGCGGCGCACGGCGGTACCACGACGATCGTGGACTTTGCGATCCAGTATCGCGGCCAGACGCTCCATCACGCGTGGGAAACCTGGATGAAGAAGGCCGAGGGAAAGGCCGCCATCGACTACGGCTTTCACATGATTGTGACCGAGCTGACCGATCAGGTGGAGCTCGAGATGGACGCGCTGGTGCGTCAGGGGGTGACGTCGTTCAAGCTCTTCATGGCCTACCCCGGCGTGTTCATGCTCGACGATGCGAGTATCTTCCGGGCGCTGCTGCGGACGGGGAAGAACGGCGGGATGATCTGTATGCACGCCGAGAACGGCGGGGTCATCGACGTGCTCGTCAAGAACGCGCTCGCCGAGGGGAAGACCGCGCCCAAATACCACGCGCTGACGCGGCCTGCCCGCGCGGAGGCAGAGGCCACGCACCGGGCGATCGCGCTCGCGGAGATCGCGGACGTGCCGATCTACATCGTGCACCTGTCGGCGGCCGAAGCGCTCGACATGGTGACCGAGGCCCGCGATCGCGGGCTGCCGGCGTTCGCCGAAACGTGCCCGCAGTACCTCTTCCTCTCGTACGACAACTACGAGGAGCCCGGGTTCGAGGGGGCGAAGTACGTGATGAGCCCGCCGCTCAGGCCGCAAGAGACGCAGGAGCGCCTGTGGCGCGGCCTCGCGTTCAACGACCTGCAGGCGATCTCGACGGACCATTGCCCGTTCTGCATGAAGGAGCAGAAGACGCTCGGCGAGGGTGACTTCTCGAAGATCCCGAACGGCGCGCCAGGAATCGAAACACGAATGAGCCTCGTGTACGACGGCGGGGTCCGCCCGGGTCGCATCTCGTTGAGCCGGTTCGTGGAGCTGACCTCCACGTCGCCCGCGAAGATCTTCGGCCTGTTCCCGCGCAAGGGGACCATCGCGCCCGGCTCCGACGCCGACCTCGTCATCTTCGATCCGGAGAAGAAGGTCCGTCTCTCGGCGAAGACACTGCACATGAAGGTGGATTACAACCCGTACGAGGGCCGGGAGGTCACCGGTGCAGCCGACACGGTGATCTCGCGCGGGCGCGTGGTCATCGACGGTGGCAAGTTCGTGGGCCGTGCGGGGTCGGGGGCGTTCCTGAAACGAGGGGCGCGGGGGTAGGCCAGGGGGACAGGAACGGACAGCACGGCGACGCGGAGGCACGGAGGCCTCGGACATGAGGACCCAGCCGTTAACGCTGGCCTCAGGCGGGGGGCGGTGGGAGCGCCGAATCAGAGCCCGAACGAGGCGAGCGCGATGTTGGCCTCGAGCTGCTTCTTGAACGCCTCGACGAGCTTCCGGTTGGCTTCCGGGCCAGCGGGGCCCATCGCCCCGCGCAGCTTCCCGACCTCGGTCTGCTTCGCGCCGCGCCGCACGTCCTCGACGAGGCGCCCGATGTCGAAGTCGACATACGGCGCGCCGAGCGCGCGGTACGCCTGATCGCGGACCCACCGATACTCCTCGAGCGAGAACCCGACTTCGTTGAGCGCCTCGACCTGGGTGCGCTTCGCTTCGAGCCAGGCGGATGCCATGTCGCGGTACGCCGCGAGGATTGCCGGGGCGTCGGCGATCGTTGCGTTCTTCTTTTCCGACAGCGTTTTGTACCGTGTCTCGAAGTCGTCCACGCGCTCGCCAAGGCGCTGGACGACGAGTGTCTGCACGCGGACGAGCCGCTCGATCTGCTCGCGGCTGAGCTCCTCCGAGGTGGGGGGAGCGAACGCGTCCTGCACGCGAACGCGGCGCTCGATGTCAGCAATCTCCCCCAGCTCCGCGAACTGGACGATGGTGGAGCGGAGCTGGCGATAGGTGTAATAGGCAACGCCCGCCGCCACCAGACCAAGGAGCAGGAGGACTCCGATACACCCGATAGCCAGCTTTTTCATGGCGATACGTTAACACTGTTTCCGTACCGCGGTCCGTAACCCGTAGTCCGTCGTCGGTCGGGGCCAGGCCGAAGCGACCGCACGCCGCACGAGCACGTCGCACGTGGCACGCCGCACGAGCACGCCGCACGTCGCACGTGACAAGCCGCACGTCGCACCGTAGCACCCCGCACGTCGCACGTGACAAAGCCGCACGTCGCACGTGGCATCCGACAGCACACCTGAGGTACCCTGTCACCCTCGAATCCCGCAGTTGTGCAAGTAGGGGGACTCGGCAGGAGGTCACCATGGCCGTGGGGCTCGGCAGCATCGACGAATTGAGAAGAGTCCACCGTGGCGCGGTCATCACGTGCGATGACCCCGGCTACGAGGAGGGCCGGCGTGTCTGGAACGCGATAATCGACAAACGTCCCGCAGCGATTCTTCGGTGCCGCTCGGCTGTGGATGTCATCGCCGCGGTCAACTTCGCGCGCGACGCACGGCTGCCGCTCGCCATCCGCGGCGGCGCCCACAACGTCGCCGGGCGGGCCACCTGCGACGACGGGATCGTCGTCGACTTCTCGGAGATGAAGGGCATCCGGGTTGATCCGGTGGCGCGCACCGCGCGCGCCGAGCCCGGCCTGCGGTGGACGGAGTTCGACCGCGAGACGCAGGCGTTCGGTCTGGCCACGACGGGCGGGACCGTCGGGGACACGGGAATAGCCGGCCTGACGCTCGGCGGCGGCTTCGGGTGGCTGGGCGGCCGGTTCGGCATGACGGTGGACAACCTGATCAGCGCCGACGTGGTGCTTGCCAGCGGCGAACTGGTGCATGCAAGCGAGAGCGAGAACGGCGACCTCTTCTGGGCCCTTCGCGGCGGCGGTGGAAACTTCGGCGCCGTGACGTCCTTCGAGTACCGGTTGCACCCTCTCGGGCCGGAGATCGTCGGCGGTCTCATCGTTCATCCCTTCAACAAAGCGGCGGACGTGCTCGAGTTCTATGCGAACACGATGCGCAAGGCGCCCGACGAGCTGACCGCGGCTGCGGTGCTGATGACCGGGCCCGACGGACAGAGGGCGTGCGCCATCGCCGTGGCGTACTCGGGCGCTGTGGAAGACGGGTTGAAGGTGGTGCGGCCGATCAAGCAGTTCGGCACGCCCATCATGGACGTCATCGGGCCGATTCCCTATCTGGGCCTGCAGTCGCTGCTCGATCAGGCGATGCCGCCGAACCTGCTGAACTACTGGAAGGCCGACTTCATCGACGAGGTGAGCGACGAGATCCTCAAGACGGCAATCGACGCCCACAGCCGAGTGCCGTCGCCGTTGTCGTCGATTCTCTTCTTTCCCATTCACGGGGCGGCGACACGGGTCGCGCCCGATGCGACCGCCTATCCGCACCGCGGCGGCCTCCACATGGGCATCTACTCGTTGTGGAACGACGCGACGCAGAACGCGGCGAACATCCAGTGGGTCCGCGAAACCTGGCAGGCACTCCGCCCATATGCCCAGGGCGGCGTCTACGTGAACGAGCTGGGAGACGACGAAGGAGACGACCGCGTGCAGCAGGCGTACGGACTCAACTTCAAGCGGCTGTCCGAGATCAAGGCGAAGTACGATCCGAACAACCTGTTCCGGCTGAACGCAAACATCAAGCCGGCGTGATTGCTCGTACTGGGTTCGTCCCGAAACGCCCAGCCTCGGCAAAGGCGTGCGGCCTGCCGAAACCAGGAACGCCGAGATGGACTTCGCAATTCCCGATCGCCTCAACGCCGCGACGCTGTTCGTCGATGGCAACGTGCGCGCCGGACGCGGCCAGCAGGTTGCCGTCATCGACGCCAATCAGGGGACGCACGCGACCTATGCGGACGTGCTCGCCGCAGTGAACCGCACCGGCAACGCCCTCCTGGCCAGGGGCGTCCGGCAGGAAGAACGCGTCATGATCCTCCTGCCCGATTGCCCCGAGTTCGTCTTCACCTTCTTCGGTGCCATGAAGATTGGCGCTGTCCCCGTACCAGTCAACACACTCCTCACGCCGCCCGAGTACGCGTACCTGCTCAACGATTGCCGGGCGCGCGTTCTCGTCGTTTCACGAGAACAGCGTCCCGCAATCGACGCCGTCCGATCCGACGTGCGGCACCTCGAGCACGTCCTGGAGGTCGGCGCCGCCTCGGCCGGCCAGGACAGCTTGCATGCGGCCCTCGCACAGGGCTCTCGGGAGCTGACGCCGGCTGATACAAGCAAGGACGATGCGGCACTCTGGCTGTACTCGTCGGGCACCACGGGTTTTCCCAAAGGCACCGTCCACCTTCATCACGATCTGCTGGTCTGCGCCGCCGCTACCGGCCGCGGAGTCCTGGCACTGACCGCCACTGACCGCACCTTCTCGGTTGCCCGGCTGTTCTTCGCCTATGGGCTCGGCAACGCGCTCTACTTTCCGTTCTCGGTGGGGGCCTCCACGATCCTGTGGCGCGGCAAGCCAGATCCGGCGACCTGCTTCGATATCGTGAGCCGATATCGGCCGACGGTTTTCTATGGCGTGCCCACAGCCTACGCCGCGATGCTGACGGTCATCGACGCGGGAACCCCGGTCGACATGTCCAGTGTGCGCCTGTGCAGCTCGGCGGGCGAGCCGCTGGCCGCCAGCCTGTACGAGAGATGGAAGGCCCGCTTCGGAATCGACATCCTCGACGGCATCGGATCCACCGAGATGCTGCACACGTTTATCTCGAACCGCCCCGGGCGTGTGCGTCCAGGCTCGAGCGGCGAGCTCGTTCCCGGATACGAGGCGCGCATCGTCGGTGGTGACGGAGCGGATCTGCCTGCCGGCGAGGTCGGGGACCTGCTCGTCAAGGGCGACTCCGCATTCGCGTACTACTGGAACCGGCACGAGCAGACGAAGGCCACGATCCAGGGCGAGTGGATCAGAACCGGCGACAAGTACAGCCGCGATGCGGATGGCTACTTCTGGTACAAGGGGCGCTCGGACGACATGCTCAAGGCCGGCGGTTACTGGGTCTCGCCGGCGGAGGTCGAAAGTACGCTCGCAGCGCATCCCGCCGTGCTGGAATGCGGCGTGGTCGGCCGGGAAGACGACGAGCGGCTCGTCAAGCCGGTGGCCTTCGTCGTGCTCCGTCCGGGCCACAGCGGCGATAGGGCGCTGGTCGAGGAACTGCAGGCGTTCGTCAAGGCGAGGCTCGCGCCCTACAAGTTCCCGCGATGGATCGAGTTCGTCCCGGATCTGCCGAGGACCGCGACGGGCAAGCTTCAGCGTTACAAGCTCCGCGAGCTGGCAAATCCGCACCGCTCGTCGGCATCAGTCTGAGCCACGGCGGCAGGGCTCATCTGTGGACCGCGCCGTCAGTGCTTTTCCGCCGCGCCGGCGTCCGTCGGTGCCGGCGCAGCGAGCTCGTCCAGCACGCGGTCGGCGGCCGCGAGTGCAATTGACCTCAGGGTGGGACACCGGGTATATTCAACCTATTGGTTGATTATGGCGCTCACCGCCGACCGAACGAGCCTCGATCACACGCTCATTGCGCTCGCCGATCCGACCCGGCGCGCCATCCTGAAGCGGCTGTCGCGTGGCGAAGCGCGCGTCACCGAGCTGGCGCAGCCGTTCGACGTGTCGTTGAATGCGGTCTCGAAGCACATTCGGATCCTCGAGCGGGCGCAGCTCGTCCGGCGGCGTCGCGACGGCCGCGAACACTACCTGACACTCAACCCCGGACCGATCGCCGAGGCCTCCGCCTGGATGGAGACCCAGCGCACATTGTGGACGAGGCGCCTGGACGTGCTCGAGGCCCTGCTCGAACGCACGAGTGCCCCCGGATCGAAGAAGAAGGGATGAATCATGCAGACAGGTTCCGATATCAAAGTCACGGTGGTCCACCGGTTCGAATCGGCCGCGCCCGACCGGGTGTTCGACGCCTGGCTGTCGCCCGCGTTGATCGGCCAGTGGATGTTCGGCCCGACGCTCCGTGATGAAGAAGTCCTTCGTATCTCCGTCGACCCCCGGGTCGGCGGTTCGTTCTCATTTCTCGTTCGGCGTCAAGGGGAGGATATCGATCACCTCGGACGCTACCTGGAGATCGATCGGCCGCGGCGGCTGGTGTTCACGTGGGGAGTTGGCGGGGGAGCCAGCAGCCGCGTCGTCGTGGAGATCGTTCCAGACGGGTCCGGATGCGAGGTGACGCTCACGCACGAACTGCACCCGGACTGGGCCGACTATGCAGATCGTACTCAGGCTGGCTGGACGAAGATGCTCGGCGCGCTTGGCGAGGTGCTGAACAAGGCTATTGCGCCCTCAACAGCGCGGGCCAATCAGTGACGATCGTCACCCTGCTGGACGCCGCGGAGAGCGGAACGTTGACGAGGAATCGCTGTCCATCCGGACTGAGGTCGTACTGATGCCAGAACGTTCCCGTAATCGTCGGAATGCCCGTACGAAAGAGCGGCCGCGGGCGTTCAGGCTGAATGCCCTCCCCGAGGTTCAGAGACACGGCCATCAGCGTCGAGTCCATGCCGAGATAGAAGAGTTCCTTGCCGTCAGCGCGCCATTTCGGCTGAACGCCGCCGTCGGTCGACACGCGTGCCCTGACAGGTCCCGACGGGAAGCTCCGGAGGTCGACCTCGAATCGTCCCGACTCGGTGGACGTGTATGCCAGCCAGCGTCCGTCCGGTGACAGCCGTCCGTGCGTCGTGATGGACTGCCCCTCGACGGCGGGCTTCATCGTCCTGTTCCGATCGCCAAGGACCAGGAACCCGATCTGGCGAGGCTGTGGCGGGTGGCAGAGGAGTCCGCTTTCGTGCCAGTCATCCGGAATCCAGGGTTCATCGTACAAGATCTCCTCCTTGCCCCCCCTGATCGGCCGCATCCGCAGGTCCCGGGCAGCCTGCCAGGCGATTGCGCTCCCATCTGGCGACCAGACCGGCCCCGCGTCGCGTCCGGGGTCGAACGTGAAACGTGTCCGTGTTCCTCTCGACGTTTCGACGAGCCAGATGTCCCTGTTGCCGGTACTGTCCACCGACTCGACGGCAACGCGCTTGCCGTCCGGTGACAGCCGCGGATTCCGGTATGGGCCCGGCTCGCCAACGGGGCCGATGACGACGCCCCGCCGGTCCATCCAGGCAAGCTGGCTCAGAACCGTTTGCGAAGTGCCCCAGTAGACGAGCACGCCGTTCACGGACAACGACATCTGGATGTTCCCCGTGGCCGGGAACTGCTCGATGCGCTCCGATGTCGGGATGGCGTCCCCTGTCGTGACGGCGCGGTCCGCGTCGAAGGGTTGAGCCATCAGCAACCCGTCGCGGGCATAAACGAGGTAGCCGGGTTGAGTGTAGGCGAACTTCGAGTCGACGCGAGCGACGAGGCGCACCTCGCTCGAGTCGAGGGCCTTGACGTAGATGCCGATGTTCTCCGGGTCTCTGTGTCGCAGGAGGAACAGAAACCGTTTGCCATCGGGGAGGAAGAGCGGGAAGAGGTGCATTTCTTCAGGATCCGAACTCTCGAGCGACGTGACAGCGACGGGTGTACCACCAGTGTCTGGGACTCTCTGGATTGGTCCGGGAATGGTGGCGAAGAGGATGGTTCCAGATTGGTTCCAGGTTGCGCCGGCCGAGATCCGCGGCACGTCGGCGACCGTCTGAGCCGGGCCGCCGGTTGCGGGGATTTTCTTCAGCTTGCCGCCGGCGAAGAACCCTACCGATCGACTGTCCGGAGACCAGAACGGACCGTAGGCGTGCTCGGTCTCCTCGAGCGGCTGGGCCGTTAACGAATCCAGAGCCTGGACCCACAGGACACTCCCCCCCGCCCTGTTGGCGGCAAACGCCAGTCGACGTCCGTCAGGCGACACGGCGACGAAGCTTCCGCTGGCCGTGCCGCTGAAGCTTCCCGGCGGCTCCACCATGAACCGGTACGTCTGTGCGCCAGACGGGCTCTGTCGGCCGTCGAAGAGCGCGAACACCGCGAGACCGGCGCAGGCCAGGGCCGCTGCCGCGAACAACGTCCAGGGCAGCCAGGACGGCGGGAGAGCTTTCAAAGTGTGGGGAACGGCGACCGAGCTCGAGGTCGCAGAAAGTTGCTCCAGGGCAAACGCGAGATCGTGCGCGGACTGGAATCGCGCGCCGGGATTCTTCTGCAGGCATCGATCGACTATCCGCTGCAGACCGGGAGCAATACCTGATTCGGCTGGTAAGTCGGGCGGCTCATCATTGAGGATTGCGGTCAGCGTCTCCGGCACTGACGCCTTGCTGAACGCGCGCCTGCCCGACAGCAGCTCGTAGAGAATGGCGCCGAATGCGAAGATGTCGGACCGATGGTCGGCGGCCTCGCCGCGCACCTGTTCGGGCGACATGTAGCCTACTGTCCCCATCACGACACCCGGCTGGGTTTCGCGAGCGATCGTGGGTTGATATCCGTCGGCGGCCGGGGAGGCGAACGGCTGAACGAGCTTCGCCAGACCGAAGTCGAGGATCTTGGCCCGTCCGGTGGACGTCGTGATGATGTTCTCGGGTTTCAGATCGCGATGGACGATTCCCTTGTCGTGGGCAGCAGCCAGTCCGTGCGCAATCTGGAGGGCGTAGTCGATCGCCCGTCGCGGAGGCAGCGGCCGACTCGCATGCGCCCGCAGCGTTTCGCCGTCGAGCAGCTCGGACACGATATACGGCCAGCCATCGTGCGTCCCGACGTCGTACACGGCCAGGATGCCTGGATGATTGAGCGCGGCGGCCGCCTTCGCCTCCTGCTCGAACCGGCGCAGACGCTCCGGGTCCGAGGAGAGGCCCGCAGGGAGGATCTTGATCGCGACATCTCGCCCGAGCCTGTTGTCCCGCGCCCGGTAGACCTCTCCCATCCCGCCGGCACCGAGCGGCGCGATGACCTCGTACGGTCCGACCCGGGTAGCAGGGGCAAGTGTCATGGGGGACTGCGTGATTATACGTTCTGGCTGTCGCGCTGCTGGCCACGCTGGATGCCGGCGCGCCGCGTCCACCCGGCGCTGTCTCTTCGGCAGGAGTAGCTGCATCACCTCCTCCTTCCAAGTCGTCGATCTTCGCGAGCGGGTTCGTGCGGCGGCATAATGCTGGCATGGCCGCACGACAACCGCGTTCCGTAGCGCCCAAACGTCCCCTCGAGCGCCCGCCGGACCCAGGCCGTTACCCGATCGCTCCGCCCATCGAGCCAATGCTGGCGAAAATCGCGGAGGGCCTGCCAATCGGAGAGGGCTTTCTCTTCGAGCCCAAGTGGGACGGCTTTCGCGCGATCGTGTTTCGCGGCAAGTCGGACGTCTTCATCCAGAGCCGGGATCTGCGGCCGCTCGACCGCTACTTTCCGGAGCTGCACCAGGAGATCCTGGAGAAGCTGCCGCCGGACTGCGTCCTCGACGGTGAAATCGTCATCGCCGGGCCGAGGGGGCTGGACTTCGACGCCCTCCAGCTGCGGCTTCATCCAGCGGAGTCCCGCGTGGCGAAGCTCGCCAAGGAAACGCCGTCGTCTTTCGTCGCCTTCGACCTGCTCGCAATCGACGGTCAGGACATCCGCGAGAGGCCACAGAACGATCGTCGCGAGAAGCTGGAAGCGCTGCTGAGCGGCGTGGCGCCCCCGATCCACCTGACGCCGATGACGCGGGATCGAAAGACCGCGGCCGAGTGGCTGAACGAGTTCGAGGGAGCCGGCCTCGACGGCGTGATCGCCAAGCCGGAGGACGCAGCCTATCAGCCAGGCAAGCGCGCCATGTTCAAGGTGAAGCACGCGCGCACGGCCGACTGCGTGGTGGCCGGCTTCCGGTGGCACAAGAGCGGCGGCGACACGATCGGATCGCTCCTGCTCGGGCTGTACGACGACAAGGATCGGCTCCAGCACGTCGGCGTGACGTCCGCCTTCACGATGGACACGCGCAGGAGCCTGGCGAAGGAGCTTGCGCCGCTGCGGAAGGATGCGCTGAAGGATCACCCGTGGCGCGAATGGGCGGGCCCCGCGGCCGAGTTCGCCCGCATGCCAGGCGGCCAGAGCCGCTGGAGCGCGGGCAAGGATCTCTCGTGGGAACCGCTGCGCATCGAGCGGGTCTGCGAGGTCAAGTACGACCACATGCAGGGGGATCGCTTCCGCCACGCCGCAGTCTTCCTCCGCTGGCGGCCCGACAGGACGCCAGATGACTGCCGCTACGATCAGCTCGAGGTGACGACCCCGTACGAGCTGGAGAAGGTGTTCGGGGCGAGTCAGGGAGACCGGCCCAAGGGGAAGTAGGCACAGGGTCGCATCCCGGGAGTAGAATCTTCGGCGACGCCTGAGATGCCCGTCCTGTTGTTCCTGGCCGTCATCGTCGCGCAGGCTCAGACCCAGACCCCGCCACGCGACGCCTCTGCGCCTGCTCGATCGTCGCCTGCCGCAACGCTGTCCGGTCGCATCACCGAGCAGGGCTCCGGCCAGCCCATCACCCGCGCGATCGTCATGCTCGCAAAACCGGGGAGTCCGACAGGCTTCGAAACCGTGGCGGATGCAGACGGCCGCTACGCATTCCCAGACGTCGAGCCCGGTGAGTATGTCGTCCAGGCCGGCCCGCCGGAACTGAGGGCAACGCATCTGCGACAGATCTTCGGCCACAGCGAGCCCGGGGGGATGCACACGGCAACCCAGCGGGTTTCGACCCTCCGCGTGAAGGCTGGAGAGCGGCGATCCGCCGTCGACATCGCCCTCGTACGCGCGCTGGCGATCGAGGGGCGCGTGGTCGATCCGTGGGACGAGCCCATGGCCGGCGTGCAGATTGAGATCGTGCGCATGGACGGGACGACGCTTTCGCAGGCGCAGTCCGACGATCGGGGTCTGTTCCGCGCGTTCAGGCTCGCGCCGGGCAGATATCGCGTCTGTGCCGACGTGGGGGACGCATACGTCGATGCCGCGGATGCGTCGCGGCTCGTGCGCACGTGCCATCCGGGCTCGGTTACAGAAGTCGGTGCCAGCGACGTGGTGGTGACAACGGCCGACGCACTCGGGATAGACATCCGGATGCAGCGCACCGGCGCGTATTCGGTATCCGGTTCGGTCGTGGACGCGACGGGAGCGCCTGTCGAAGCGGCCTTCGTGAAGGCGTACTCTCTCGAAGACCCGCAGGTGTCTTCGAACGACTCGAGCCGCAACGGGCAGTTCACGCTGAAAGGCGTCACGCCGGGCCGTCACGTCGTGGTCGCGTCAATCGGCTGCCCGCCCGACCAGCGGTGCGCAACGGAGCGCCCGCTGGAGATGGGCTACGCCTGGGTCGACGTGACCGGCGATCTCTCCGGCGTCGCGGTTTCGCTCGCCAGAGCGACGACCGTCAAGGGGCGCGTTGTCTTCGAGGGCAGTCCGGCACCGGCCCCGAACCGGTTGACGATGGTGGTACAGACGCGGCCGCCCGCTGACGTTGACCGAGCCGTCCCCTCGCAGCCGCCGTTTTCGGCTGTCGACGACAACCTGGAGTTCACGCTCACCGGGCTCTACCGTCTCCCGCTCATCGTGGGAATCCGGGGGCTGCCCGACGGCTGGGCGGTGCAGTCCGTCCGTGTCGACCGACGGGACGTGACTGATATCCCTGTCGACCTCGGCGACGCGGAGGCGCCGCGGCATCTCGAGATCGTGCTCACGAACCGCGTGGCGAATGCATCCGTTCGGGTGACCGACGAGCAGGGACAGGCCGACACATCGTACCGCCTGGTGATCCTGCCCGCCGATCCCGTGCGGTGGAACGGCGGCACCTGGCTCATGGAGACGACACCATCGCCGGATGGCGTGGTGAAGCTCGGGCCGCGAGCGCCTGGCGAGTACCTCATCGCGGCACTCAAACACGCTGATGCGTTGACGTTCTTCAGCGAGCACAGACGTCGGCTGGACGACGTCGCGGCGATCGCCACACGCGTGAGGCTCATCGAAGGCGATACGCGAACGTTCGATCTCCCGTTGAAAAGCCTGCCACCTGCAGTCCGATGATTCCGACCCTGTTACTCCTGCTCGCCTTGTTTCAGACCGCTCTGCAAGGTGACCATCAGACTGCTGGCGCCGGCCAGGAGGAGCCCGCTACGCTACGCGGCCGCGTCACCGACAGGGCGACCGGTCAGCCGATCCCACGGGCGGTCGTACGTCTCAATAGAATGAACAGTCCCGAGCTGGTGTCGGCACTGACCGATTCGCAGGGCCGATACGAATTCACTGGCCTCGTTCCCGGCCAGTACGTCTGGTTCGTTGAGGCCGGGCCGTTTCGTCGCACATACCTGCCGCAAAACCTGGCTGACCCACGCGGGAGACCTCTCGTGTTGAAGTCCGGAGAAGCCCACGAGGGTTTGGACGTAGCCCTGACGCGCGCGCGTGCGATCACGGTGCGCGTCGTCGACGAGTGGGGAGGCCCCCTGGCCGGCCTGTCCGTTGAGATGAAACGCGCGGAAAGCGGACGGATCGCGGCGAGGGAGATGGGACGGTCGACGGACGACAAGGGACGGCTGCGAATCTATGGCCTCGCGCCTGGACCCTACGTCGTATGCGCGCAGCAGGAGATGATCGGCATATCCGGCTCGGGGCGTCGATCGGAACGCGAGCGCTTCGTCCGAACCTGCTATCCGTCCGCCGCGTCGGAAGCGGAAGCAGAAGCAGTTGTCCTCGAGAACGCGGATATCGAGAACCTCCCTATCGTGATGCGCCGCGGCCGGACCTTCCGGATCTCTGGCACGGTCGTCGATTCGACAGGTGCACCGGTGCCCGCTGCCTCGGTAGGCCTCGAGATGAAGTACGCCGGCGGCAGCATGGGCAGTTACAGGACGGCTGGCAGCGACGGAACGTTCAGCATCGAGAACCTCGCACCAGGGAACTACACCCTTACCGCCGAAATCGGCGGGCCGAACCGTCCTGAACATCGGCGCGAGCTGGAGGCAGCGTACTATCCGCTTTCGCTTGAGCCGGATTCAGAAGATCTGGATGGGATCGTTTTGCGGCTGGTCAGGACGGTTACGGTACGAGGTCGAATACTGCTGGACGATCCGGCCGCAGCCTTCCCGCGCCCGCCGGGGAGCGGCTTGTTCATCGCCGCTCGCCTGGCCGCAGGTGCAAGCACTGATTTAGGCGGCTCCCCAGCACACGTAGGAGAGGACCGAACCTTCACGCTCGAGGGGATAACTGCCAGCCGCACCCTCGACGTCTACAACGTCCCTCGCGGCTGGTACGTCAAGTCGATCCGGTACGAGAACAGGGAAATCTTCGGCGTTCCTACCGAGTTCAGGGACGGCGGCGACCGGGTTGCGCTCGAGGTCGTGCTGAGCAATCGCGGCGCGACGGTCGCCGGACGTGTGACCGACGACCGCGGGAACCCTGCCCGCGGCGGCCGCGTGCTGATGTTCCCGGCCGGGAAAGCGCGATGGGGCTACCACGAGTCCTCGGACGTGCCGATCTCGCGCGGCGGCACGTTCCGTCTGGGGCCGCAGCGCGCCGGCGATTATTTCATCGTCGCCCTCGCTTCCGGCGGCGCCGAGTTCAATCCGCTCGACCAGAGCCGCTGGGCTCGTCTCGTGGACATCGCCGAACGCATCACCCTCGCCCGCGAGGAAGAGCGCGTGCTCGATTTGCGCGTCGTGAAACCACGCTGACCGCAGGATCGCGGCAGGGCGGCCAGCCACGCACGCGACGGCCCGATGCCTACTCCCGCGATTCACTGGTGTTGAGCATACGACGCGG
>DASTBU010000107.1:0-8010 GCA_035711845.1 Vicinamibacterales bacterium | reverse complement strand
GTCCGGAATCCCGACAAAGATTCGGTAGGTCCCGGCCCGGACAGGTATCGACACCGTCGACGGCGAGACCCGCACAGGAATGCCACCGTAGTCACCCGTCGTCGCCCAGAAGACTCGCGGCACAAACGAGCCGCCCGCCGAGGCGCTCGCCTCGACGGCGAGCGTACCTGCATGGCTCGCCTCGATGTGTACGACTTCGCATCGGTTGTCCAGCGCCCACAAGTCTTCGAGATCCGAACACAGCGAGCTTGCGGAATCCACTGACACGACAGTCGCTTCACCGGCGCGGATCGTGCGGATCCGGCGCAGCTGGAGGTTCTGAACGAGGGTGGGTGAGCCCAGCGGCACCGACTGGATGTTGGTCTCGTAGCCATCGGCGAACGAGTAGACATAGCCAATGGCGTGGTCACGCAGTGGTCCGGCCTGGAATTCCATCACGTACTCGCCGTTGCCGTTCGTCTGCGTCGAGACCCAGCAAAAGTTGCCGACGCTGGGGCAGAAGGAGGTGGTGGTGCTTCCCCCGACCTTGCCGTGATCCACCTCCACGACAGCGCCCGCTATCGGCGACCCGGCCTCAGTCGTCACGCGGCCGGACAGGTGGTAGCGTGTGGTCGCGGGTGGCGCGGGTGGCGCGGGTGAGGACGGAGGTGCTGCTGGTGTCAATGAAGGCGCTACCGGCGACGATCCGGAATCGCACGCCCCCGCCAGCGGCATGATCGCTACGGCCAGGGCCACAAAAACACCCATCCTCCGATGAACCGTGACGAACACCACTGCCGGGCCAGGCTTTGCGACTTCTTTCCGCATGGTGTCCCATCGTCCACTCCTTTGGAGAGAACAAACAATGCGGCCTTCCGGGCAGAGTTCTTGAAAACCTGGGCAAAACGTCGCCCCGGAAATCTCGATATCGCCCTCCAGTCCGAGACTGCGTCGAAGCCAGGGCAAGACCGCTCGGTCCGATCCAATCCGTCTACTGTTAATCAAACGATTGGTGCAGGCAAGATCGAACAGTCCGTCCGAAAATGCTGGCCGCCGGACGGTACATGAAGCGCCCCTGGAATTCCGGCCTTCCGCCTCTGCCATAACTGCGGCGCGGAAGAGTCGCCGCGGCGAGCAGTTGTGTCACCTTTTGCCGCGACACCAGCCACCCGGCTGGTTCAGCGTGCGCACCGATTCGTAATCAGCAGCAGGTCCGGCAACGCCTCGCGGGCGAGGATATTGCGCAGCTTGACGTCGAAGGTGGGCTGCGTGGTGACGATGCAGGTCGGTGTGGTTGACTGGCTTCGAATGGCGTCGTAGTCCTCGCGCGGCAGGATGACGTAGACCGTCGGCTTCGCGTCGATCAGCTGGCGGATCGGATCGACGCTGTAGGACGTCTCGATGCGGCGGCGGAGGTAGTAGACGAGGCTCGGCACCGCCACGTTGTACGCCGCAATCACGTCGTCGGGGCCCGCGCGCGCCTCGAGCACGCGCGCAAACCCCGGCACGGGCTTGTAGGCCTCGAAGCTCGGAAGGACGCGCAGCACGAACGTCCAGTTCATTGCGACGATCGTGGCCACGACGGCTGCCAGCGCGGTGCGCACGCTCGCGCGCGCCGCCAGTAGCAGCGCGATCGCGCCTCCAATCAGCCCCATCCCGCCGATCACTCTGGTGCCCCGCAGTGCGTAAACTGCCTCGCTCCCCAGAAACAAATACAGCATCGCCGCGCCGAGCCCCATGACGAGCACGGCGAGCGCGCCGGTGGAGAAGCGAACCGCCCGGATCCGGCGCCCTTCCGCGATGGCCTCGCCGATGGCGATCCCCGCGAGCGCCGCGACGGCCGGCACGATCGGAAAAATATACAGATCCTGCTTCGCCTGCGAAAGCGAGAAGAACCCGGCGATGGTGAGGATCCAGATCCACAGCAGCGTGCGGATGCGGTAGCCGGCGCCGCGTGACGCGGCAGACCGCCGCCGCTCGGCCAGCCATGCCGCGCCAGCCACGAACAGGAAGATCGACCAGGGGAACGAGTCGCTGAACACCACCGGCAGATAGAACAGCGGCCCGCGGCTGGCGCTCACGCCGACGCCGTCCGTGTAGCGCGCCAGGTTCTCGCCCAGCACGAACGACACGATGTAGGTCCAGCCGTACCGCTGATAGAGCGCGGCATACCAGGGAACGACGATGGCCGCGACGATCAGGAGGCCGGCGGGGATCAGCATCTCTCGCGCGCGGTGCACTTCGCGGTGCACGACGAGATACACGGCGAAGACGAGCCCGGGCAGCAGGGCGAACGCCGGTCCCTTCGTCAGGACGCCGAGGCCGACCGACACGTACATCAGGATCAGGAACAGCCGGCGCCGCTCCGGATAGCGCTCCGAGAGCGCGAAGAAGAGCAGCGTCAGCGCCATGAACATCGAGATGTAGATGTCGATGAAGATGCGCCGCGCGAACATGAGGAGCCGCGGCGACGCCGCCAGGCCGAGGGCGGCCCAGAGGCCCGCAAGCAGGGCTGCCCCCTTCGCTGAAGCTACGCTGGGCAGGCCCGTTCCAGCAGGACCTGGTGAAGGCAGCCTGACCGGAGTCGGGTACGCGGTGCGGGCGAGGAAGAAAGCCGCCGCGATGATCACCATCGCACCGAGCGCGATCGGAATCCGCTGCACGGCGACCGACACGCCGAACAGGTGGTAGAAGCCCGCCACGATCCAGTAGCTGAGGACCGGCTTGTTCAGGCGCGGCTGGTAGTTGAACGTCGGCGTGATGTAGTCGCCACGCTCCATCATCTCGCGCGGCGTCTCGACGTAGAACGCCTCGTTCGCGTCCCAGATGGACGAGGCGCCCAGGTTCACGAAATAGACCGCCACCGCCATGGTCAGCAGAAGTGGCAGAATCCAGCGTCGGGAATTCTCGAAAGATGTCAACGTCAGTGCTGAATGGTGAATGCTGAATGCTGAGTGATTGTCGAATGGAGGAGAGCGGCTTGACCATTCAGCATTCACCACTCAGCCTTCAGCATTGCTAATGCTTGAAATGCCGTCGCCCGGTGAACACCATCGCCAGCCCGCGCTCGTCGGCAGCGGCGACGACTTCCGCGTCGCGGATGGAGCCGCCCGGTTGAACGACCGCCGTCGCGCCGGCCTCGGCGATCGCGTCGAGACCGTCCCTGAACGGGAAGAACGCATCCGAGGCAGCGACGGTCCCCTTCAGGGACGCAGCGGCTTTCATCACCGCCACCTTCACCGCATCCACGCGGCTCATCTGCCCCGCGCCGATCGCACGCGTGTGGTCCGCGCCGGTGAAGATGACCGCGTTGGACTTCACGTGCGCGCACACGCGCCATGCGAAGCGTAGTGCGCCCCACTCCTCTTGGGTCGGCGCGCGTTTCGTCACGACCTTGGGGAACTCGCCCTGCGGCCACGGCTCGCGCGCTTCGGTCACGCGGTCGGGATCCTGCATCAGCACCCCGCCGAGGAACGACCGCGTCTCGCGGAAGTTCTCTCCCGCGAGCATCTTTGTCACCGCCTCGAAATCCGTCGTGACGAGCCGCAGGTTGGCTTTTCCGGCAAGAACGGCCGCCGCCTTCTCTGAAACCGCCGGAGCGATGACCGCCTCGATGAACGTGCTCGTGATGGCGCGGGCCGTCTCCTCGTCGATCTCGCGGTTGAGGCCGACGATGCCGCCGAACGCGGCGAGCGCGTCGGCCTCCCTCGCGCGAACGTACGCCTCGGCCAGCGTGCCGCCGGTGGCCACGCCGCAGGGGTTCGTGTGTTTGATTACTACACCGGCTGGCTCAGGAAACTCCAACGCGATGCGGGCCGCAGCGTCCAGATCGACCAGGTTGTTGTAGGACAGCTCCTTGCCCTGGTGCACCCGCCACGGTGCGTGAAAGGGCTCGACGGCCTGCGCCCACGACGCTTTCTGATGCGGGTTCTCGCCGTAGCGCAGATCCTTCGGCGTCGCATGAGACCCCGGCGCCATCTCGCGCGCGCGGACCATCTTCCCCTCCCGCGGCTCCACGAGCCTCATCGTCATGGCAATCACGCTGTCGTACTGGGCCGTGTGCCCGAACGCTTTCTTCATCAGATCGAATCGAAACTCGGGCGTCGGTCCCCCCTCACGCGCCAGCTCCTGCAGCACCGACCGGTAATCAGCGGGATCCACGACAACGAGGACGTCGCGAAAATTTTTCGCCGCCGCACGGATGAGGCTCGGCCCGCCGATGTCGATCTCCTCGACGAGCGCCTCGAAGGGCGTGTCGGGATCGCTTGCCGCCTTCGCGAACGGGTAGAGGTTGACGACGACGAGATCGACGAGGCGGATGCCGTGATCGGCGATGGCTTCGAGGTCGTCGGGACGATTGCGGCGGGCGAGGATGCCGCCGTGCACGGCGGGATGGAGGGTCTTGACGCGACCGTCCATCATCTCGGGGAACTTCGTCACCTCGGACACGTTCGTGACGGGAAGGCCGGCCTCCGCGAGGGCTCGGGCGGTCCCGCCGGTCGAGACCAGTTCGGCGCCGGCGGCGACGAGCCCGCGGGCCAGCTCTACAAGCCCGGTTTTGTCGGAAACGCTCAGAACTGCACGCATATTCACCCGTTTTCTTGACATTCACATGCCTCAGCCGCTATTATCGCGTCGGCGCTGGCGGGCCAGTGCCGTAAGCCGAGGCCGCACTCGCGGTCTTTTTTTGTGTCTGCCGCCGCCCCAGCTTGGCGGCGTTCGACAGGGGTCATGCGGCGTCATCCGCCGCGCCATTGCAAGGCAGGAAAAGTACGATGCGTATCACAGGCAAGGTCAAGTGGTTCAACAACGCCAAGGGTTACGGTTTCATCGAGCGCGACGGCGGCAGCGACGTCTTCGTGCACTTCTCGGCGGTCCAGGGCAACGGGTTCCGGACGCTCGAGGAGGGCCAGGCAGTCGAGTTCGAGATTGTTGACGGTCCCAAGGGCCCGCAGGCCGGCAACGTCACCAAACCAGACTGAAGCCGCAACGAAGACCGGGACGACTGTGGCGTTCCGGTCTTCGCTTCCCTCACGCCCGCTACTCCTCCTTCACGCCCCGCACGGTAAACGCAACCTTTCCGTTCTTCACGGCTACCCGGAAGGCCACCTCCGCGTTTCCGGCATCCCTGAGCTTCGTCACCTGGGTCTTGACGAGCGCCGCGAACTTGTGGAAGGGAACGACCTCTTCGCCGTGGGTGCGCCGCGCGTTCATCAGCGAATCGTAGAGCGTGTGCAGCTTGTCCATCTCGTGCACGGGATCCTTGAAGGCCGTGGTGTGAACCACGTCGCCCGTGTCGCGCGGTTTGCGCCTGGGTCCGGCGGCCTGCTGCGCGAAAGGACCGGGCCGGCCCTCCTCCCTCGCGCGAAGCCCCCGATCCCAGAGCTCGGCCAACGCGTGAAACCGCGATTGCAGGGTCTCGAAGCGGAATCGATCGCCGGTCGTCTGGATGTGCCCTCGATCGTAGCGCTTGATCATCGCCTCGACGCGGCCGCGCGTGACCCACGGTGGACGCGGCAGCCGGCCGGCGAAGAACATGTTGTACTCTGCCTCGAGCCGCTTCAAGTCCGCAGCGAGCAGTTCGAGGTCACGCTGGACGTCTGTTTCCGCCATGGGCTCAAGTGATCAGGAACCACACGAGCGGAAGCCAGAGCTCTCGCGCGTACGGTACGGGCTGATCGTCGACCAGGACATCCGTGGCGTCCAGCCCGTCGACGATCTCGAAGAGGTCCCGCAGCCGGGCGGCATCCTGCGGGTAGAACCGGGCCCGGTGACGGACCGCGGCACCCTGGCGGATTTCGAGGTACTCGTCGGCCGCGCGGGCAAGCGCGAGCGCCTTCGCAAAGGCAGGACCCTCGAACGTCGGGAACTCCAATGAGACGGAAAACGGCCGCTTCGGTGTCCCGAACAGAACTTCCGACAGCGCCGGGTCGAGTCGCGCGAGCTCTTCGTCGGTGGGCTGCTCGGGAAGATCCGGATAGGGCCAGAACCGCTCCTGCGGACGGTAGTCCGGCACCTCCACCGCCGGCGGCGCGTTGTCGTCGATCTCGTGCGGGTCGGATGGCTTCATGGAACGGGACTGAAATGGTGATGGTATCGTGAATGGTGCTGTGGTGCCAGCTCCCTGGATGCTGGTCCGTCGTTCGTGGTCCGCTTGCCCGCCGTAGCCTTGGCCAAGGCGGGTGGTCCGTAGCTCATTCATGACATTTCGAGTCATCCCCTCCGTGGAGCGCTTGCGGCAGATGCCGCACATCAGGCTGCTCGAAGCAAAGTTCGGACACGAGGCCGTCGTCGATGCCCTCCGCTCCGAGACGGCGGTCATGAGGGACCGCATCGCGCGGGGCGACGTGCCGGAGGACGTCGCAGAGGCAATCGCGGGCGCGGTTCCGGAACGCCTGCGGCTGGGTGCGGCGCCCTCGCTCCAGCGGGTCATCAACGCAACCGGGGTGATCGTTCACACGAACCTGGGGCGGGCGCCACTGTCGCGCGGCGCCGTGGAGCGCATCGCGGCCCTGGCGCCGGGCTACACCAATCTCGAGTACGACGTCGCACGCGGCGCGAGAGGACGCCGCGACGAGCACGCCGAACGTCTCATCTGCCGGCTCACGGGCGCCCGGGCCGCGGTTGTCGTCAACAACAACGCTGCGGCCACGCTCCTCTCTCTTGCGGCGCTGGCCGCCGGCCGCGAGGTCATCATCTCGCGCGGAGAACTGGTCGAGATCGGCGGCGGGTTCAGGGTGCCCGATGTGATGGCGCAGTCGGGCGCGGTCCTGCGCGAGGTCGGCACGACGAATCGCACGCGGACGGCCGACTACGCGGCTGCCATCTCCGATCGCACGGCACTGATCCTCCGCGTGCACCCGTCGAATTTTCGCATCGAGGGATTCACAGAGCGGCCCACGCTCGAGGCGCTCGTCGCGCTGGGTCACCGGTTCAACATCCCGGTGAGCGAGGATCTCGGCAGCGGATTTCTGGGCGTCCCCGCAGGGATCGACGCCTTGCGGGACGAGCCCGACGTGGCTGCCAGCGTGGCTGCCGGCGCCGCCCTGGTGATGTTCAGCGGCGACAAGCTGCTCGGCGGCCCCCAGGCGGGCATCATCGTTGGGACAGAGTCCGCAGTCTCGCAGGTTCGCGCACATCCGCTGATGCGTGCGCTTCGCGTGGACAAGCTGACCTACGCCGCGCTCGAGGCGACGCTCGAGTCATACGTCGTGGGCCGGGCCCTCGACGAGGTTCCCGTGCCGAGGATGATCGCGATGACCGCCGCGGAGATCGGAGACCGCGCCGGCAAGGTTGCCGCGGCTCTGCCGACGGCACTCGAAGCGGCGGTCGTGGATGGCCAGTCCACGATCGGCGGCGGCAGCGCGCCAGGATCGACGTTGGCCACCCGCCTGATCGCGTTGCGCCATCCGGGGCTGACGAGCGACGCCTTCGCCGGCGCCTTGCGCTGCCAGGGCACGCCTGTCATCGGCCGGATCGAGAACGACAGGGTCGTGCTCGACTTGCGCACGGTGGCGCCGGAAGACGACGAACGGATTATCGAAGCATTGCGGACCGTTGAAGGCACGCCAGGCCAGACCAGTCGAGAGGTGTAGCGGGTACCTCTCAGAAGATCGTCTGAATCGACTGCCGGGCGAGCTCCAGAACCTGCGTCGGCAGCACGCCGAGGTACAGCACGGCGAGTGTGGCGAGCGCCAGGCCGGCCATGGCCGTGGCGGGGATCCGCGGACGCACCATGTCCGGGCCGTCCGTCATGTACATCATCACGACGATCCGCAGGTAGAAGAAGACCGAGACGACGCTCGTGAGCGCGCCGATGATGGCCAGCCAGTAGTGCCCGCGCTCGACGGCGGCGCTGAAGATGTACCACTTCCCGACGAACCCCGCCGTTGGAGGGAACCCGCCGAGCGAGAGCAGGAAGATCGTCATCAGCCCGGCAAGCGCAGGACGGGAGCTCCAGAGGCCCGCAAAGTCACGCAGCTCGTCGTGCTGTTCGTGCGCCGTGCCCAGGAGCGCGACGATCCCGAGCGC
>DASTBU010000106.1:0-35831 GCA_035711845.1 Vicinamibacterales bacterium | reverse complement strand
ACGTATGACAGGGGGGAACGCTGCTTCATTGTCTCGCACCTCTTTGGAGGATTCTCTGCCACGACTTCCGCGCACGGCATCCGTACCCGTTGGATTATGACGCGACGAGGCACTGTATGGTGAGATAGCCAATCGAGCAAGGGTTTCCGGTCACCCCGACTGGAAGCGGCCTGCAAGTTGATTCGCACGACGAACAACCGGCTGATACTGGCCGCCGTGCCCGTTCCGTCCGCTTATCCCAACAGCTTGAGCGCTCGTGGCAGCTCGGGTTCCGCAACGGCAATCACGGCGGCCGTGGTCCTGGTACGTGCGGACGCGGTCGCGTAGGCGTAACGCACGTCGATGCCGGCGCGCGCGAGCTTCTCGGCCGCCCGTGCGAGGGCGCCGGGACGGTTCGTCAATTGAACGAACAACACCTCCTCGGCGGCGAATGTGTAGCCCGCCTTCGTCAGGACGTGCACTGCCAGCTCGCGATTCGGCACCAGCAGGCGGACGACCCCCTTCTCCCGGGTCTTCTCGGGCGCCGAGATCGCGAGCAGGTTGACGCCGCCGTGCGCGAGATCGCGGCAGAGCCGCGCGAGCACCCCGATTTCGTTGTCCAGGGCCAGATTGAGCTGAGTGGCTATCGGCATGACGCAGGACTATAGCAGCCCCGCCGGTGGATGTTGTGAAAACTCAGGCTGCGATCTTCACGAGCCCACTTGACTCGCACGGCCAGGGCAAGCGCGCGCCCGGGGAAGCGCTGCAGGCCTGGAAATCGTCACAAATTGCTTGGTGCCACCACCAGGAGATGCTAGTTTTTCAGCACTGGAGGCGCCGCATGTGGAGCCAGGACTTTCGTTTCGCTTTCCGGCAACTGGCGAGTGCGCCGGCGTTCACCGCCGTTGCGCTGCTGACGCTCGCCCTCGGAATCGGCGCCAACACCGCCATCTTCAGCGTCATCGACCACGTGCTGCTGCGGGCGACACCGCTTCGGGACGTCGACCGTTTGGCCGTCTTCTGGGAAACCGATCGCAACACGGGTACCACGCGCGAGCCGGCGTCGCTGCCCGACTACCTCGACTACGCACGAATCGCCACCGGCGTGCAGCACCTGGCGGCTTTCATGGGATCGGAAGTCAACTACGCGCCTCTCAGCGGCGAGCCGATTCGCCTGCAGGCGCTCGAAGTGACGCACGGCTTTCTGCCGATGCTCGGCCTGCAGCCGGCGGCGGGCCGCGGATTCACGCGCGAGGAGGCGAGCGCCGGTGGCGCGTCGGTTGCGATCCTGAGCGATGGCTTGTGGGCGCGCGCGTTCGGGCGCGATCCGGCGGTGCTAGGGACGACGGTGCAGTTGAACGACCGGCCGTACACGATCGTGGGGCTCATGCCCGCCGGCGCGGATTTCGGCGTGTATCAAATCCTGAACGCCGCTGATTACTCGCGGGCCTTTGCCGATCGCGGCGCCAGGGCCGGCGTCGATCTCTGGCTGCCCTTCCAGGACAGCGAGGTCACGATGCCGCGCCAGACCCATCCGATTTTCATGATCGGCCGGCTGGCGGGTAGCGTCGCCGCATCCCAGGAAGAGTTCACCCGCATCGCCGTCGACCTCGAGCGCACGCATCCGGAGAACGCCGCGCGCGGCGTGTTCGTCGAACTGCTGAGTGCCATCGTTTTCGATCCGGTGCGCCCCGCCCTGCTCGTGCTGCTGGCGGCCGTCGGGCTCGTCCTGCTCGTCGCGTGCGTCAACGTCGCCAACCTGCTGCTCGCACGAGGCAGCAGGCGTCGTCGGGAAGTCGCCGTACGCACGGCCCTCGGCGCGAGCGGCTGGCGCCTCGCACGGCAGTTCGCATCAGAGGGCGTGTTGCTCGCGGCCGCCGCGGCCCTGCTCGGGACCGTGGTGGCCACGCTGGGTGTCCGCGCGCTGGTTGCGCTCGCGCCGGCAGACATACCGCGCATCGCGGAGGCTGCGGTCGACATCCGGGTGCTTGCGGTGACCCTCCTCGTGTCGCTCGCGGCGGGCCTCGGGTTCGGGATGGTGCCGACGCTGCAGGCCTTGCGCGTCGATTTACAGGGCGCGCTGAAGGACGATGGGGGCCACGGGGCATCCGCCGGCCGCAATCGGACGCGCCTGCGCTCGACGCTCGTTGTCGTGGAGTTCGCGCTTGCCGTGACGCTCGTGATCGGCGCGGGGCTGCTCATCAAGAGCTTCTGGCGCCTGCAGCAGGTCGACGCCGGGTTCAGGACCGAGGGCATCCTGAAAGCTGAGTATCAGCTGCCGGCCAGCCGTTACCCCGTGGATTTCAAGCGCTGGCCCGATTTCCGCGAGATGCACGCCTTCACTCAGGGGCTGCTGGAGAAAGTGGCGGCGCTTCCCGGTGTCGCCTCCGCCGCGATTGCCGGCCAGCATCCCCTCGATCCCGGCTTTACCAACTCGTTCTCGGTCGTGGGCCGTGAAGCCGAAGCGCGCGACTGGCCGGAGATTTCCGTGCGCCGGGTGACGCCGGGCTACTTCGCGACGATGGGTGTGCCGCTCGTCCGCGGTCGCCTGCTTCGCGATGCGGACACGACCGCCTCTGCGGCCGTCGTGCTGATCAACGAAGCCGCGGCGCGGCGGTTCTTCGACGGTCAGGAACCGCTCGGCAAGCAGATTAGCTTCTGGGGCTCCGCGCGAACCGTCGTCGGCGTCGCCGGCGACGAGCGCTTCCATGGAATCGATGAGGCGCCCCCACCGGCTGTTTACGCCCCGCTCGCCCAGACCCCGTCAGCGAACGGCTCGGGAGCGCTGCTCGTGAGGACGGATCGGGATCCGGCTGCGCTCGTGGCTGGTATCCGCGGCGCCTTCCGCCAGCAGGATCCCGCGCTCGCGGTGTTCGGCCTGGAGCCGTTTGCCGAAACGGTTTCCCGCTCCGTTGGCGAACGGCGTTTCACGATGGTCGTGCTCGGGTTGCTCGCCTCGGTGGCCCTTGCGCTGGCGGTCATCGGGATTCACGGCGTGCTCAGCTACGCCGTCGCGCAGCGCACGCGCGAGATCGGGATTCGACTCGCGCTCGGCGCGAACCCCGGCCGCGTGCGACGCCTCGTGGTCCTCGAGGGGCTGACGCTCGCGGGCGCCGGCGCCCTGCTCGGCCTGGTTGCGGCGTGGGCCCTGACGCGCGGTCTGTCCAGTCTTCTCTATGGTGTCGCTCCGACCGATCCGATGACGTTCGTTGCCGTTCCGACCGCACTGATGGTGGTGGCGTTCGCGGCGAGCTACCTTCCGGCGCGGCGGGCCACGCGGGTCGATCCTGTCGCCGCGCTTCGCGGTGAATGACGCGGTTTGCCATCCGCGCTCGCCACAGACGAGTGATCCGTCTTCCTGAGTGCGCAGGAGCTCACATGGCCTCGCTCGTCCGAGATGTCGCATTCGCCGTCCGCGTTATCCAGCGCGCCCCGGCGGTCTCCGTTGCCGTCGTGCTGACGCTGGCGCTCGGCATCGCGGCCAACGTGGCAGTCTTCAGCGTCGCCTGGCCGGTGCTCGGCGAACGACTTCCATTCCCCAACGGGGAACGGCTCGCCTATGTCCTTCTCTCGATCGATCGAAACGGCCGGGCGGCGTCGAATCCGATTTCTCCGGGGGATTACTTCGATCTGCTGCACGCGCGGTCGTTCGAACGCCTCGCCGGGTTCAACCTCTTTGCGGCTGAGCGCAACCTCACGCGTGGCAGTGAGCCTCAACGAGTGCTGGTCGGCTCGGTAACCGAGGACTTCTTCGAGGTGCTGGCGCTCCCGCCGCTGCTCGGACGCGGCATGGATGCGCGCGACTTCGCGCCAGGCATCCGATCGCTCGTACTGAGTGAAGGGAGCTGGCGACGGCACTTCGGCGCCGACCCGGCTGTCGTTGGCACGAGCATCCGGATGGATGGCGCATCGTGGACGGTTGTCGGGGTCATGCCGGCCGCTGCGGCGGTCGGTACGATCGACGTGGATGCCTGGACGACGCAGCCGCTCGATCGGGCGTCGGCACGCCAGATGGGTTCCTACTTCCTCGCCATGATCGGCCGGCTCCGCCCGGGTGTGACGCTGGCCCAGGCCAACGACGAGCTCGCCGCCCTGATGCGGGCTGTCGCAGCGCGCTACCCCGCCTCGAACATGATGCCCTCCGGCGCGCCTCTGTTGGCACGAGCCGAATCGTTCCGCGAGCGTCTCACCGGACCGGTCCGCCCGGTGTTCGGTCTTCTCATCGGCGGTGCCGCCCTCGTACTCGTGCTCGCCACCATCAACCTGGCCGGGTTGCAGGTCGTGCGCAATCTCGCCCGACGGCATGAGCTTGCGGTCCGGCGCGCGCTCGGGGCCACGCGGGTCCAGCTCGTTCGGCAAATGACGATCGAAATCCTCGTACTCTCCGCCGTCGGTGGCGCCGTCGGCCTCGGCGCGGCCGCCGCGACCCTTGCCGGCCTCACGGAGGTGGCGCCGGCCGTGGCGTGGTACGAGGTGTCACCCCGGCTGACGCCGGCGGTGATGTTCTTCACCCTCGCGCTGACCGCCGTCGCCGGGCTGACGATTGGAGTCGCACCGGCAATGGTGGCCTCCGCCGGGAGGCACGTCGGGTCCCTTCAGCTGCGCGGGGTCACGGACGATCGGGGAACGGCTCGTTTCCGCACCGTCCTGATTGGCGCCCAGGTTGCGATGACGGTGGTGCTTCTCATCGCCGCCACGCTGACAGGCTTCAGCCTCGCGCGCGTGCTTCAGGTCGATCCCGGTTTCGAGCTGAACCAGGGGATCATCGCCGACGTTCGCCCGCCCGGGTCGGCCAGTCAGCAGATCGTGTTCTTCGACCGGCTCGTCGAGAGCGCCGAAGCGCTCCCCGGCGTCGAACGCGCGTGTGCCATCAATCATGTTCCACTCGACAACGACGGCGGAAGCATGACGTTCGTGGCCGAGGGCCAGACCGACGCGCAGCGGCGAGGCGCCCTGCCGATGGGGATCACCGAGGGTTGCTTCGACGCGCTCCGCATCCGCGTGCTCAGCGGACGCACATTCGCACGAAATGAAGCACAGTCGGTGGCGATCGTGAGCGAGTCGATGGCGAAAGCACTCTGGCCGGAGACTCCGGACCCGGTGGGCAGGCGAATCCACATGGGCCTGGTGTCCGGCCCCCTGTTTTTGGTGATCGGCGTCGCGGAGGACATCCGGGCGGCGTCGCTCGAGTCTGCCGAAACCCGGCAGGTCTGGATGTCCGCCTCGCGCGGCTGGCCGATGCCACAACGCGTGATCGTCCGGACCCGGACTGCGCCGGAGACCCTCGCGCGGCCGCTGCGGTCGCTCCTGAAGGACATGGATTCCGATCTGGCGCTCGCCAACGTCCGGACGATGCACGACATCGTCGGCGAGGCGACGGCGTCGAGACGATTCGTGCTGGTGCTGCTCGGCGCCTTCGCCACGATCGCGATTGCCCTCTGCGCGGTTGGCATCTACGGCGTCATCACCTACCAGATCGGCCAGCGGAGGCGCGAGATCGGCATTCGGGTCGCGCTCGGCGCCGGCCGCCGACACGTCGTGCGGGCGATCGCAGGACACGCAATGATCGGGGTCACGGCCGGCATCGTCATTGGCGTGGCCGGTGCGACGGCCCTGTCGTCGGTTATTGCCTCGCAGTTGTACGAGGTGGCGGCGACCGACTTACGGGTGTTTCTCGCGGTCGTGCTGTTCGTCGGTGCACTGGCGGTCGTCGCGTGCTGGCGGCCCGTGCGCCGGATCTGTGGAGTGAGTCCAGTGGTGGCGTTGCGTGGCGAGTAGAGCAATTCCCGCGCGGTCAGCGGAGCGGCAACGTGAGCGAACGGGCTCTCGAGCTGCGTGCTCAGCCTGTTGCTCAACCGGCAGCTCCGCGCATCCCGAGCGCGTAGAATCGCAGCCCGTGATGGGGAGCCGCTCCCTGCCGGCCTATTGCCAGCGGAACAACTTCAACGCGAGCACGAAGCTCACGGCGCCCCACACGGCAAGGATCGCCAGTTCCGGCACCAGTGCGGCCAGACCGGTCCCCTCGAGCATCACCCCGCGCAGGGCATCATTGAGCGCCGTAAGCGGCAGTGCCTGCACGAAGGGCTGCATGCCTTCGGGGAAGCGTTCGGTCGAGAAGAAGATCCCCGAAAAGATCCACATCGGGACCATCACGAGGTTCATCAGTCCCGAGACGCCTTCAATCGTTCGCGGTCTGGCCGCCGTCAAGAGCCCCAGGCCGCTGAACGCCAGCGCGCCGAGCAGCGACACTCCGACGAGCAGCAGGATCGAACCGCGGAGCGGGACATCCAACACGAAATACGCAAAGAGGAGCAGCGCGCCCGCTTCGGGAATCAGGAACAGGAGTCGTGAGGCGAGCTGCGCGCCGAGCAGGTGACTGCGGCGAGCCGGCGCGGCGATCAACCGCTTCAAGAGGTTGCCGTTTCGCGCGACCACGAGCGAGAACCCGATGCCCCACATGCCGGTGCCCATCAGGTTCATGCCGAGCAGTCCCGGCACCAGGAAATCCACGTACCGGGCGCCGGGCTCGGTCAGTTCCACCTGTTGCGGCGTGAACGCATCTTTCCGTCCCGCCTCGCGCTGGAGCGCGCCGTCCACGATCAGGCGAGCGGCGCGGCTCTCGGGCTGCGTGGGATCGTAGCTGTAGGCAGGCGAATCGCCGCCCGAGACCACCAGGACGACATGCCCGCGTGCGAGCGCCTGACGCGCGTCAGCCTCCGGCAATACGCGCGGCTCGAGCTCCAATCCTCGGGAGAGGATCGCCATTCGTGCCTCGGCGTGCGGGCCGGCTACGACCGCGACGGGCAGGCGGTCCACGGGCCGGCTGCGAAATGCGAGCCCGAGGATGGCGGCCAGGATGATTGGAAAGACGAACACCCAGAAGATCGCCTCCGGCTCGCGGGTCAATTCCCGGATGCGGGCCAGCGTCAGTTCGGTGAACGCGCTGCGGACTCTGTAGTTGGCCGACGGCTCAGCCATCGCGCAACCTCCGCCCGGTCAGTGCCATGAAGACATCTTCGAGCGTGGCGTGATGCGTCGTCAGATGCGTGGCCTCCGCGCCCCGCTCGTTGAGCACGCCCAGCAGCGCGGGCACGGCGCGGTGTACTTCGCGGACAGTGAGACGCCAGGTCTCGCCCTCGTTGACGACGCCTTCCACGCTGGGCAGCCCGTGGAGCACCTCGCCCGACAACGGCTCGCCCGCGGCGACCTGAACCGCGAACTCGACGACGTGCTCGGCGCCGAGCGAGGCGATGAGCTCGCGCGGCGTGCCGAGCGCGATCACCTTGCCATGATCCACGACCGCGACACGGTCGCAGAGCCGGGCCGCTTCTTCCATGTAATGCGTCGTGAGAAGCACGGTCCGCCCCCGTCGTTTGAGGCTCTCGACGATCTCCCACGTCTGGTGGCGCGACTGTGGATCGAGCCCTGTCGTGGGTTCGTCCAGGAAGAGCAGCTCAGGGTCGCCCGCAAGCGCGCATCCGAGCGAGAGCCTCTGCTTCTGCCCGCCGGACAGCGTGCGCACGTAGGCTCCGGCCTTCTCGTCGAGCCCGACGAGCCCGAGCACCTCCGCGACGGTCAACCCTCGCGGGTAGAAGCTTCGAAACAGCGCGACAACCTCGCTCACCCGGAGCTTCTCGGGGAACTTCGTCTCCTGCAGCTGGATGCCGAGCCGCGCGCGCAGCGCGAGGCCATCGCCATGCCATCGATCGCCGAGGACCTCCACTTCTCCGCCGTCGGGGGCGCGCAGGCCCTCGAAGATCTCCACGGTGGTAGTCTTGCCTGCGCCATTGGGGCCGAGCAGGCCGAAGCACTCCCCGCGACGCACCTCGAGGTCGAGGCCGGCGACGGCCACGACATCCGCGTAGCGCTTGACGAGGGACCGACAGGAGACGGCGCTGGTCGAGCCGGAAGGAGCAGTCACAAGCTTCTCAGTTTAGATGAGGGAAGCCCCCAAGGTGAACGGTGGAAGATGCCTGGGGACGGAGTGCGTGACAAATCGCTTTGGTTGTCAGTCCAATCGAGGATCGGCTCCTTCCACCGACCCTGCGTTCGACAGGATCACCTGCAGGAGGTCATTCATGTCGGTATTTACGAACGCTCCGGGATCGACGGCCGAGGAAACGGCCGAATACGTGAAGGCCGTACTTGGCCTTGTCGGCGACCGGGACCCCCTTGGCATACTGAGGGACACGCCCGAGGCCGTGCGCGGCGCGATCGCGAACATCCCGCCCGGGCAGCTTCTCCAACCCGAGATGGCCGGCAAATGGTCAATCGCCCAGGTCGTCCGGCACCTCGCCGACGCGGAGATCGTATGGGCGTGGCGGTTGCGGTTGATACTTGCGCAAGACCGTCCGGAGCTGACCGGTTACGATCAGGACCGCTGGTCCGGCCGGCTGGGATACGAGCGCGCGGATGCGGGCGAGTCGCTCGAGCTGTTCTCGACCGTCCGCCGGTCCAACGTCCGGCTGCTCGAGCGCGCCACGGCCGCCGACCTCAAACGCGTTGGCGTCCACTCGGAGCGGGGCGAGGAGAGCCTCGAGCATCTGCGACGGCTCTACGCCGGGCACGACCTGCTGCACCTGCGGCAGATCGAACGCGTCCGGCGGGCCGTCGCGCAGGCTGTGTAACGCTGCGCCGTATCGTGAATTCCGGTGGCGCCGAACGCGGATCTTCGTGCTCAAACGCGCGATTCTGCTACACTCTAGGCGCCCCCGGAGGTTCAGACGTGCGTTCATTCTTGCGTATCCAGACAGCCGCGCTCGCGTCGCTGACTGCCCTGCTCGTGGCTCCGCTGACCGCGCAGACGGAGCGGCCCACGATCGCGATTCTCAACTTCGACTACGGGACCGTTCAGCACTGGTGGTCCGGCAACCAGGACATCGGCGCCGGAATCTCCGACATGCTGGTCGACGAGCTCGTGAACGACGGCAGTTACCGCGTCATCGAGCGCCAGCGCCTCGATGCGATTCTCGCCGAGCAGAACCTGGCACAGAGCGAGCGGGCCGATCCCAGCGCGAAGACCCTGATCCAGATCGGCAAGCTGCTCGGAGCTCGCTACGTCGTGACCGGGTCGGTCACGAAGTTCGGGACCGAGAACGACACCAAGAGCGTCAGCGGCGGAGGCTGGGGCAGCCGGTTCGGCGTCGGCAGCGTCGGGACCGCCAAGGGCAAGGCGAACGTCGCGGTCACGGCGCGCGTCATCGACACGACCACCGGCGAGATCATGGCCAGCGCCAAAGGCGAGGGCAAGTCGAAGCGCAGCGGACTGTTGCTGGCGGGGGCTGGCGGAGGCGCTGCGGGCGGAATGGGCCGGATCGAGTTCGGATCGTCGGACTTCCGCGACACGATCCTCGGAGAGGCCACTGAAATCGCGGTGAAGCAGACGGCCGAAAAGCTGGTCGCCGCCCGATCGCGCCTGCAGTGAGCCGCCGCCACCGTCGCGAATAGCCCTATCAGGGGCCGTCAGCGGACCGACTCGCGCGCCGGAAACGACAGAATGTCCGCGCCAGGCTCGACGACGTGGGAGTGGTGCCGGCAGACCGCTTCGATGCGGTCTGCCTGTTTGTAGAAATTGCCCATCGAGTAGCCACACAGCAGCGCGAAGCCGTACTTCAGCGCCAGCTTGTTCCACAACATCTCGACGGCCATGGCCGTCTCGGCGCGGCCCTCCTTCCACAGGACATCCACGATTTCGCCGTATGCCCTGATGAGCGCTCGCGAGTGCACCTTCAACGCCTGGTCGAAGATGAGGCCCACGTTGTACTCGAAGAGCTCGTCGTTGGGTGTGTCGTCGACGACGAACGTCCCGAGGAGCTCGCGGGCATCGAGCAGCACGAGGCCACCGCTGTGGCGCGCGCGCTCGACGTCGATGAGTCGCGAAGCCAGCGCCTCGAGGATCCCGGCCCTGTGTGAGTCGGTCGCGATCACAATCGCCGGCTGACCGGCGACGAGGCCTTCCCCCAGAAATCCCGCTACGGTCGAAAACAGGCTGTGTTCGGTGCCGTAGAACTGTACGGCGTGGCGAGGGCTGGCAGTGGGCAGCGGCTCCATCCGAGGAGGATAGCACGGACGACCGCGCCTGAACCCCTTTCGTTGCGCACACTTACCGTAGAGTCGGTAGGTACCGCCAGTTGTGGCAGGCGCAACGGAACGCCGGGTCGGGGCGCAAGTCGGCGTTCCGGGCAGCGCTCACCATACAAGCGCCGCCCCCTCGACACCTCGACCGCGCGCACGGACGGCCCAGCGCCGGCAAAGCCGGGATACAGGGCTAGACAGCCACCGCAAGCTGCGGTTTGCGCGCGTCGCGGGCCGGCATTTCGACCTCGGCGCAGACCGTTGCGCCTTCGACGACGAGCAGCACGGGCGTCGTCAGCTCCCCTTTGATGACCGCCGTCGAACGGGCCTCGAGCCGCTTGGTTGCCACGAGCGTGCCGTCGATCTCTCCGGAGACGATGACCGTTCCCGCCGAAACGTCGCCGACCACCTTCGATCCGGGCGCGAGCGTGAGCACGCATCCGTCGAGGTTGATCGTCCCTTCCACTCGTCCGGCAATGACGAGGTCTTCTGCCCCCGAAATCTCACCCTTGATTACGATTGATTGTCCGTTGGTCATCGTGCCTCCGGCGCGGCATCTGGCAAACGTCATACCGTGCCGTGACGCGGCACGAGGCCGCATCTCTGCGCAGATCCGCGCGCGCCGTCCTTCAACGCAATTTCGAAATGGTCAGCGGATTACATTCCGGGGATGCGGGGGTTGGACCACGGATTCTTCGACCGCACTCTCGGGGCTGCCGACCCGCCTCGCCGCGCGCCGTCGCTCGTTCCGGAAACCCGACGGGACTGTCCCGTGGTGGGATCGCTCCGGGGACTGAAGTCCAGCCCGGCCCCGGGCCGGGCTATGATCGGATTGGAGATTCCAGGATGAACTCACGCGCTCTGTGCCTGACGCTCCTGGCGGCCGGGATGGCTGCGTGCGGTGGTGGGGGGAACGCGCTCCCGATCGGCGTCGGCAACGGCGGAGCCACGACGCTCGACGTCGCCGGGACGTGGAGCGGAAGCGCCAACGATTCCAACCGTCAGATGACGATGACGTGGCAATTGTCCCAGCAGAACCGCAGCGTGGCCGGGACGTTCGCCGCCACGACCGTCGTGGGCGCGCCGATCTACACGAGTGGCAACATCAGCGGGACCCTGTCGAACACCGCGCTCACGTTTACCATCACCGTACCGCGCGGCAGCGTCGTGGACGCGCCCGACTGCACGGCATCGCTCGCCGGAACGGCGGACGACGTGCGGCAAGACAGCATGGCGGGCACGTACACGGGGAGCGATACCTGTGGCGGGACCTTTGCGGGCGGACGGTTCACGCTGCTCAAGCAGTAGCAGGTGAAGGTCCACGGCTCGTTGTATACTGAGAACGGTCGAAGCCCCGCCCGCCACCGAGTCTGCGTCAGCGTGCCCGGGCCGCATGGCCCTTGCGCTTCCCCGCGCCCTCCGAGCCGGAGGCTCAGCGGCGTCACAGGTCGCAGTTCAGAAAGGATCCGAGATGGCAAATCGCTCCCGTCCAACCCTCTTGAAGCGCGAACGCGAAAAGGCCCGCATCGAGAAACAGAAGGCGAAGGAGGCACGCCGCGCCGAGCGCGCCGGACGTCCCAACCAGCGGGCGAACGACGGCGTGGATCCCGACATTGCGCACATCCAGCCGGGTCCCCAGCCGCTGGCCGATTGGCAGATCGTCGAAGACGACGCGGCGAACGAGGAGTCCTGAGTGGGATTCAGATTCGCGCGGGTGCCGTAGCGGCGCCGGCTCGCGTCATGGCGCGGTGCATCATCACGGTAATGACGATCAAGTACACGTAGCCGAGCACGTCGGCGACGAGATCCGAACCCATCAAACGACTGGCGGATACCGACACACCCACCGCCAGGGGTATTGTACCAAGCCTCATACTGGGGAGCCTCCGTCGTCTCGCGGAAAGGCAACAGTCCTGCCCGCAGCCAGAAGTCCCATAAGTGCTGCAAGTGCAGTGGATTACAATTCTCGGTCACCTGAGAAGTCTCCGTTTCGGGCAACCAAGTTCTCACCTTCGGTTCCTCCTTCCCTGTAGTTTCCTTCACAGCTTGGTGGCGGGATTTGCCCGTGGATACCGTTTCTCCGATCAGAAACGACACGCCACGAACTAGGAGGTTCGCAATGCAGGCCACCACGGCAGAGAAGACTTCGAAGCCCCGGGTACCCTTGAACGGCGTCGATACCCCCAACCTGTTCGCCACAATCAACGTTGTCGGCAACCAGCCGGAGCTCGGCCGCTTCTGCTTCCGTGCGACGAACCGCTGGATCGACGGAACCCACAGCCGCAGCCGCATCGAGTCGTTTTCGGGCGCCGGCGGCGAGCACGCGCACGCCAGCATCTTCCAGTACGAGGCCGACCATCCGGCCGTGCTCGTCGGAGCCGACCGGGGCCCCACACCGATCGAGTTCCTGCTGCACGCGCTGGCCTCGTGTCTGACGGCGGGCATCGCCAACATCGCCGCCGCCCGTGGCGTGAAGCTGACCGAGGTGGAGTCGAGCGTCGAAGGCGACATCGACCTGCGCGGGATTCTGGGTCTGTCCAACGAGGTCAGGAACGGATACCAGCAGATCCGCGTGGCGTTCTCGATCAAGGGCGACGCGCCGGAAGAAAAGCTGCGCCAGATTGTCGAGCAGTCGCGCGCGAGGTCCGCGGTCTTCGACGTCATCACGAACGAGGTCCCGGTCGAGATCTCGGTGACCGTGGGCTGAAGGTACGACCGGCCGATCACCACACGGCGCCAGATACCGGGGACTCCCATGGGACGCATCGACACAGTGGTCATTGGAGGCGGACAGGCAGGGCTCGCGATGAGCCGCTGCCTGTCGGACCGCGGCGTTGACCACGTGGTCTTCGAGAGGCGCCGCATCGCGGAACGCTGGCGGTCGGAACGCTGGGAGTCGCTGCGGCTGCTCACGCCGAACTGGCAGAGCCGCCTGCCCGGTTTCCGTTACGACGGTGACGACCCCGACGGGTTCATGACCATGCCGGAAGTTGTCGCCTACCTCGAACGTTATTCACGGACGCTCACGGTGCCGGTCCAGACTGATACTACTGTCACCGCCGTACGCCCTCGGGAGTCGGGCTTCACGGTGGAGACGACCAGGGGGCAGTGGGCGGCCCGGAGTGTCGTCATCGCAACCGGCTACTGCGACCGGCCGTTCGTGCCGGACCAGGCCCATGACCTGGACGCCGACATCGTTCAGGTCACGCCGACCAGCTACCGCAATGCCGCGCAGCTGCCCGAGGGCCGCGTGCTTGTTGTGGGCGCGTCGGCTTCGGGCATTCAACTGGCCGACCAGATTCACCGCTCCGGGCGCGCCGTCACCCTGGCGGTTGGGCGGCACACCCGGCTCCCCCGTCGCTATCGCGGGAAGGACATCATGTGGTGGCTCGACGCGATGGGCGTGTTCGACGAGACCACCGACGATGTGTACGACGTGGACATTTCCAGGAGGCAGCCCTCGATGCAGCTCGTTGGACGGCCCGACCACTCGTCGCTGGACCTGCCGATCCTCCAGGCGGACGGCGTGCGGCTCACCGGAAAACTCACGCAGATCGATCGGCACCAGGTGTCATTCGCCGATGACCTGGTGGCGCACACGGCCGCAGCTGACGCGCGCCTCGCGCGGCTGCTGGGCCGCGTCGATGACTTCATTCAAATCACCGGGACGCCGGCCGGTCCGGCCGAACCGTTCGAGCCCTTCATCTGGCCCAATCCGGCACCGGAATCGCTCGACCTGCGTGCGGAGCAGATCCGCACGGTGCTCTGGGCCACGGGCTTCCGGCGCGCGTATCCCTGGTTGCACGTGCCGGTGATCGGCAGGGATGGTGAGATACGGCACGAGCGCGGCGTGACTGCCGCCGGTGGACTCTACGTGCTCGGGATGCACTTTCAGCGACGCCGGAAATCGGGGTTCATCGATGGCGTCGGAAGCGACGCCGCGGAACTGGCGGACCACATCGCAGCACGCGGCCGGCGCGAAGCCGTCGCTTGAGTCCGGGCAATCGTTCGATCGAACGGCTTTCGCATCCAAGGACAGTCCGATGACATCCCCCGCCGCGCAGTCGTCCTATGACGCAGTGATCGTCGGCGCCCGGTGCGCCGGCGCCGCGACAGCCATGCTGCTGGCGCGACAGGGCCTCCGCATCCTGGTGCTGGATCGCGGCGCCTACGGAGCCGACACGTTGTCCACACACGCGCTCATGCGCGGCGGCGTGCTGCAACTCCATCGCTGGGGGCTGCTCGACAAGATAATCGAGGCTGGGACGCCGCCGGTCACCGAGGCGTCGTTTCACTACGGCGACGAGGTTGTCAGCGTGCGGCTCAAGTCGCGGGATGGCGTCAGTGCATTGTTCGCACCGCGGCGCACCATCCTGGACCGCGTGCTCGTGGACGCGGCGCGGGAGGCGGGCGCAGAAGTCGTGTATGGGACGCGCGTCAGCGCGCTGACGACCGATGCGGACGGTCGCGTAACCGGCGTTGTCGTCAATGGCAAGCAGGGCGACGCACGCCGTATCCCGGCCGGGATCGTCATCGGCGCGGATGGCTTGCGGTCGACCATCGGAGCGCTGGTGCAGGCTCCGATCTACCGACAGGGCCACCACGCCACCGGCGTCGTGTATGGCTACTGGCAAGGCCTCGACGTCGTTGGATACGAGTGGCGCTATAACCCGGGTGTCAGCACCGGCATCATTCCCACGAACGATGCGACCTGCGTGTTCGCCGCGATGCCGGACTCGAGATTTCGCGACGAGATCGCACGCGACGTTGAAGCAGGCTACCGCCGCGTGATAGCGGAATGCTCTCCGGCGTTCGAAGCCGGGCTGAACATGGCCGTCCGCATCGGAACGCTGCACGGCTTTCCTGGCGTGCCCGGGTTCTTCCGTCGAAGCTGGGGTCCGGGATGGGCGCTTGTCGGCGATGCGGGGTACTTCAAGGATCCGCTCACCGCCCATGGGATCACGGATGCGTTCCGAGACGCCGAGTTGCTCGCCACAGCCGTACTGCAATGCTCAATTCATGCGCTCGCCGAGTACGAGCGCGCCAGGGACCAGCTGGCCCTCGACCAGTTCCTGGCGACGGACGCCATCGCGTCATTCGACTGGGACCTGACCGCCCTGCCCGCGCTGCACCGCACGATGAGCGACGAGATGGCGAAGGAAGTACGCGCCATTGGATCGTTCGGCCAACAGACAGGCAATCGCTGCGGCGCCGCGAGTGTCTCGGCGAAGCCCCTGCGCCAGCTGGCATAGCGCCGACTCCCAGCCGAGCTCGCGTCTCGCGCGCGCCTAGGACGCGCCTCGCATCGTCGTCAGCCACACGGCCAGCTGGACTTGTGCGGCGGCAGGATGTAGCCTCAGGAGCGCATCCCCCATGCTGCAAATCATGACCTCGGCGCTCCGCAGAGCGCGGCGCGGAACGCTCGCTCGTGCTGGTCGGCTCTCCTTGATCGCCTGGTTGGGCCTTGTGATACTGCCGGTGCGGTCCGCTCACGCTCAGCCGTCGACGCTCGTAATCCTGACATCGGTTCAAGTCGTGCGCGACGGGCCGAATGCCATCGTCACCCTCGAGGCGGACGGCCCGCTGCCGACGCCCACCACCGGCGTCGTCGATTCACCGCCGAGGTTCTTTCTCGACTTCCCCGGCGTCATTGCCGGGACACGCGGAACGGCAGGCGACGGTCGCCCGCTCGTGAGCCGCGTGCGCGTCGCCCTGCACACCGCGTCGCCGGCAGTGACGCGCGTCGTAATCGATCTCATCCAGCCCCAGCCTGTGCAGGTGGACGGTGCGGCCAGCGCGGCCGGCCGAATGCGAATCATCGTTCGCGGCACGGGCCGGGCTGTGCGGCCGGAAGCGGAGGCCCCCAAGGCGTTGGAGCCGCAGCCGCAGCCGGCAGCCCTGCTTCCAGTGCCTCCTCTGCCCCCGGAGCCGGCGGCTGCGCTCTCGAAGCCGGTTCCAACGACCGCACCCCCGCTGGTCCTGCCTGAGCCTCGACGATCTACGGCCGAGCCGCCGCCAGCGACACCTCCGCCTGCTTCGACTCAGCCGGGTGCTGCCCCGCCGCCCGTTTATGAAGCCGGGCCGAGTCGCACCGGCGAAAAGCCGGCGCAGCAAGATCTCGATCGCTACAGGGATCAGGTTGCCGTACCGCTCGGCCAGATGCGTACTCGAAGAACGCTGCTCACGCTCATCGACCAGCAGGAGCAGAGGACGCCCGAGGGCCTCTCAGCCGCCCGCGCCGAGTTCAGCGCCGTCATCCGCGCGCTTGCCGGCGTGCGGCCAGTGGAAAGCATGCTGCCCACCCACGATGTACTCGTCCGGGCGGCGTCGCTCGCATTGATGGCGGTCACCCTGCGCGACGATGCAGGGGGGCGCGCGGACCCGACGGCATTGCGCAATGCCTCGTCGGCGGCGGCTGGTGCGCTCCTGCTGGTGGACCGGGTCTGCATCGAGATCGGCTGCGGGCCGCTGGCCGAGCGCAAGTGAAGACGTTCGTAAAACGGCCAGATTTCGCCGATGCGCACCTTCTGGCGGGGCCCTCATAACTGTCTGGCTCTGGATCCCCCGGGCCGTGTTACCCTGATTGTTCCTCAGCAGCATAACCGTCTATCTGCGACTGACGGTCCAGGGCTATGACTATGGCAGTCACCCCCCGCGATCTCGATCCCCGTTTCCGCTCTGCCCGTTACGGTGTGGCCCTGCTCGCCGTGACCGTAGCCTGCTGCCTCGAGATCCTGCTGTTTTCGACGGCGCCGCTTCTCTCTCTGACGCCGCTGTCGCTCGCCGTTGCCGTGAGCGCCATCTACGGCGGGTTCCGGGCCGGCGCGTTCGCCCTGCTCCTTGCCGGGTTCGCCGTCGACTTCTTTTTCGTGGAGCCCCGGTCGCTCTTCACGGTGGGCGAGCCCGCGGCGGCGTTCACGTTCAGCGTGTACCTCGTTGGCTGGTTGACCTTCTGCCTGCTCACGGATCGCAGCTACCGGCGGTCGGTGGCCGACCGTCTCGGGACGCTCGAAGCGGAACGGGCGGCGCGGCAGGCGGACCGTCTGGCACAGCTGACCTCCGCGCTGGGGCAGGCCCGCACACCGACAGCCGTCATCGAAGCGTCGGTCCAGGAGCCGCTGCATGCGCTTCGCGCCGATGCCGGAATGGTTCTGCTCATCAGGGCGGATGGCTCGCGCGCCGAGCTCGCGCGCGCCGTCGCGTACCGGGATGGACAGACGGCGGCGTGGGAGCACGCCTCTCTGGAGGAGCGGAGCCCGGTGTCCGACGCGGTCGGCCGCGGCGCTCCCGTCATTCTGGAGTCGCTGCCGAAAGGGCACACCGAATACAGCCATCTGTCGCCCGAGCTCTACCCGCGCGACTACTCGGCCCTCGTCGCGATTCCGCTGCTCATCGGCAGCCGCGTGGTGGCGGTCATCCGACTCGATTTTCGCAAGTCGCGGGTATTCTCCTCCGACGATCGCGAGTACTTGTTTTCGCTCGGACCTCGCGCGGCGCAGGCGCTCGATCGAACGTGGCAATACGAGTACGCGCTGCGAGCACGCGTCGAGGCCGAGAGCCTGCGCGCGCGCGCCGACCAGGAGCTGACCGAACGGCAGAAAGTCGAGCAGGCGCTGCGTGCGAGCGAAGGGCGCTACCGCGCGCTTGCCGCGCGCACGAGCCGCCTGCACGGCCTGACCGCCGCGCTGTCGGAGGCGGTCACGGTTCGGGCGGTTGCGCACGCGGTCGTTCATCAGGGCAAGATCGTCGTCGGGGCAACGACGGGCGAGGTCACGCTGCTCGCGGAGAGTGGCGCCAGGCTCGAGGTGCTGTTCTCGGAAACCGACCGCGCACACGATTCGGAGCCCCGCCGCTTCCCCGTCGAGTCCGGGCGCTGCGAGACCCAGGCGGTGCAGACTGGTCAACCAGTCTTCGTCGGCTCCTTCGGCGAGTGGCAGGAACACTACTGGCGATCGGCGTCGATTGCGGCCGATGGCGGGTTCGTATCCTCGGCCACCCTTCCCCTGATGGTGGAGGGCACGCCGATCGGCGTGCTCACGTTCTACTTCACGCTGCCCGTCAACTTCGACGAGAGCTATCAGGCGCTGCTCGTGTCGGTTGCCCAGCACTGCGCGCAGGCGCTCGACCGCGCGCGCCTGTACGAGTCGGCCCAGCAGGCCCGGGCCGACGCGGAGGCCGCGAACCGGCTCAAGGACGACTTCGTTTCGATCGTGTCCCACGAGCTGCGCACTCCGCTCAACGCGATCCTGGGCTGGACGTCGATGCTCCAGCGCGGTTCGCTCGATGCGCCGGTCGCCGGAAGGGCCCTGCAGTCCATTCACGACAACGCTACCCGCCAGACGCGGCTGATCGACGAGCTGCTGGACTTCTCGCGGATCCTCGGCGGCCGCACCCGTCTCGATCTGGAGATGATCGATCTGCGCGATCTGCTTCGCGGCGTCGTGGAATCTCTCATTCCGAGCGCCGCCGCGCACGGGCTCGAGCTGCAGCTGTCGACGATAGCGCCGGTCCTCGTGAACGGCGACCTGCGCCGTCTGGAACAGGTCTTTTTCAACCTCCTCAGCAACGCCGTCAAGTTCACGCCGGCTGGTGGTCGCATCGCGCTCGACACGAACGTCGTCGGCGAGCTCGTCGAGGTCCGCGTCATCGACAACGGCGTTGGCATCGAACCGGAGTTCCTGCCGCATGCCTTCGATCGGTTCCGGCAGGCCGACAGCACGACGACGCGAAACCACGGAGGCCTCGGCCTCGGCCTCTCGATCGCCCACCAGCTCGTTGAGGCGCATCGGGGGACGATCGACGTGCAGAGCGAAGGCAAGGGGCATGGCTCCACGTTCATCGTGCGGCTGCCCATCGCCGGGCAGCGGCCGGAGCGCGCCGGGCAGGGCGGTGCAGCCATGTTGCCCGCACCGGCACTCGTGCCGACCCCGCCTCCCCGCCTCGAGGGCGTGCACGTCCTGATTGTGGACGACGAGCCGGATACCCGGGAGATCATGGCGCACGAGCTGAAGAACTGCGGCGCCGTCGTGAGCCAGGCCGCGTCCGCTTCCGATGCTCTCGAGATCCTGGAGGGTGAAGAGGTCGATATCCTGCTGGCGGACATCGCCATGCCGAACGAGGATGGTTATTCGCTGATCAAGAAGGTGCGATCGTCGACGGCGCCTCGCGTGGCGTCGATCCCGGCTGCCGCCGTCACGGCCCATGCCCGCGACGACGAGCGCCAGCAGGCGCTGGCGGCGGGCTTCCATCTGCACATGGCGAAGCCAATCGAGCCCGAACGGCTCGCGCGCGCCGTCGAAACGCTCTTACGCGGAAGCTCGGTCGTTCACTGACGTCGCGGCTTCACCCCCGCCCAGCCTTCCGATTCCGTTTCCGCTCGTACAACGCTCGGTCGGCCTCCTCGAGCAACTGCTCCACGGTCTGGCACGCGGTCGGGTCGAAGCGTCCGACCCCCACGCTCATCGAGAGCGCGTACGGCCGCTCGTTCGCATGGTTGTGCGCCTGGATGGCTTCCTGCAGGCGATCGACGAGCAGGCTGGCGCTGCCGCTGTCGGCTTCCAGCGGGAATGCGGTGAACTCGTCGCCGCCGAGCCGCGCGATGATGTCGGCGCTGCGGTACGTCCGGCGGAGGAGGGCCGCTGCGTCGCGAAGGATCTGGTCGCCGGCCGCGTGTCCGTACTGGTCGTTGATGCTCTTGAGCGCATCGACGTCCGCGAAGATCAGCAGCAGCTCGCGCTTCCGGCGGCGTGCGAGCGCCAGGTGGCTGTCGGACAGCGTCGAGAACCCGCGCCGGTTGTACACGCCAGTGAGGTCGTCGATGATCGACATCCGGCGCAGCGTTTCCTCCATGCGCTTCTGGGCGGTGACGTCCAGCATGCTGCCCATGACAGCCGGCAGGCCGTTGTGGAAGGTCCTGACGCTGCGCACGTCGAGATGGATCAACTGCCCGTCCTGGCGGCGGCCGCGAACCGTGTACTCGATGGCGTCGATCTCACCCTCGATCCGCTGCCGCAACCTTTCCTGGACGAGCGGGCGATCGGCTGCTGCGATCACCTCGAGGACCGAGTGGAGCTCCAGCATCTCCTGGCGGGTGTATCCGAAGATCTCGGCGAGCCGGCGGTTCGCGTACACCAACCGGCCGTCCTGAATCAGGTACACCCCGGTCAGGGATTCCTCGGCGAGCGAACGAAACACTTCCAACGGTACGGCGCTACCGTCCTCGATTCTGACCATCGTGCCCCCTCCGGGTCGCGGCGGCAAGCATACCAGAACACGTTATGATGGACCGGTCCCTTACAACCTGCAGCTTTCCGAGAGGTGTTCCATGTGGGCCCAGGCGATGGTCGAACACGGCCTCCTGAGCGGGGCGGCCGCAGGCGTGAGCGCCGCGCGGTACCATATCGAGGCGGCACTGGCGGATGGCCCGACGCGCTGGGCAGTTATCGCGGGGGGCCTGCTCCTGCTGGTCTGGCTGGTGCGCCGCCGGTGACGAGGGCACGAAAGGGCCGCGCTACGTCGTTGGGTCCACGCGAATCAGCGGTTCGAAGATCCGCGACCGACGACAGGCGGGACATCTGCCAGGCTTGGTGAGCTTGTCCGCGTCGAATACGAACCCGCATCCCTTGCACTTCGCCGGCTCCACGATCACGGCGTACCCGGCCGCACGCGCGGTGCGGATCATGTGGCGGAGGTCTTCCTCCATGCCGCGCCTGTCGAGACCGAGCTCTCGGGCCAGGCTGGACGCCGTGCGCGGCCCGGCCGACACGAGCTCCATCAACTGCCTTCGAAACGTCACGCGGCATTATGTCCCACCCGCGCGCTGACATCGCGATCGTCGGAGCTCCTGACTCAGTTCGGGCTCTTCACGACGCAGCCTTCGACCGGACAGACCGTCGCGCACTGTGGCGCGTCGAACGCGCCCTGGCACTCCGTGCAGAGCTCGGCATTGATGACGTAGATCGAATCGCCTGCGGTGATCGCGGTGTTCGGGCACTCGGGCTCGCACGCCCCGCAACTGATACAGTCCTCGAGAATCAACATCGACATGGGACGCCCTCCAGACGTCAGCCGTTTTCCTTCTTGTGGCAGTCCGTGCACTTCGCCGGCGTTTTCTTGTTGCCTTTCTTGAGCTCGGCCGCGTGGCAGTCCGCGCAGAGACCTTTCTTCGCCATCGGGTCGTGAAATGCTGCACGGGTGTTCGTCTTCATCGGCGCGGCCGCCACCTTCGTGTGACAGTCGGTGCACTTCTGGTGCTCCGCTTTCATGGGCTTTGCAGGTTTCGACGGATGATGGCAGGTCTCGCACGCCACCTTGTTGTCGCGTGCGTGGAGCTTGTGCTGCAGCTTGACGCCCCCCATTGGGGCCCCCTTGAGGACGACCGTGTCGGGCTCCTTGGGAGCCTGGGAAAGGGCCGGTGCTGCCGTGAACAGGAAAGCGAGACCTGCGGCCAGGGTGACCGCGCGGCAAAATGTGCGCAACATAACTCTCCTCTGGCGGAATGCCGTCACTTGGTCAGGTGCTGGCGGGACAATCTCCAAGGTCCATGCCGATCTCGGGCACGTGCCGGACGGCGTCAGAAATGGCTTCGCCAGCCAGCCTGGCCGAAAACACTGACGGATTTCCGTCAGCGTCCCGGCTACGAGGAAGGTTCCGAGGAGTTCGTGATTGGCGGCCGTTTCAGGGGAGCAGCGAGATCAGGGCTTCAGTCGCCCGATGAATTCCGTAAAACGCGTCCGAGACCCAGAGCGTGGCGGCCGCGCCCGCAGCCGCCGCCAGCGCACGCCGAGACAGCGTCGCGGCCGGGGGCCTGGCGGACGGATCGTCGACGAGTCGGCGGACCCGCGTCTCGAGCAACGACGGATCGTGGAATGGGCTCCAGACGGCCTGTTGGACGGTGCCGGGCGTGCGCCCGGCAACCCGCGCCACTTTCAGAAGGGCCGAGGCCAGGTGCATCGCTCGCGCCTTGTCCCCTGCCGCGGCACGGACGTCGGCCTGACTTTCTGCACGGGCGCGCCACATCCCTTCCAGCATTTTCGCCGAGGCCGTCCAGCCGAACAGATCCGGTGCGCAGAACATCGCGCAGCGCTTCAGGTTGTCGAACGACAGTCTGTGCTCGCGCTCGTGCGCAACCGCGACATCGAGCTCGTCCGGCGTGAGCACGGCCCGGACGTCCGAGCCCACCAGGATCCGGGTGCGGAGAACGCCGGCAAGCGATACACCAGGAAAGCCCTGCGCCTCGAATGCTTCGCCGGCATTCGATTCAAACGGGACGATTATCCACTGACGGAGCTGACGCGCTGTGCAGGATACGTGAAACAGGCGGACGCCGGCCCGGACCAGGAGTGCGACTCCGAGCGCCGCGAACGCAAACAGAACAGCGCCAAACGATTCATCGGACGCGGCGGGTTCGTACAGGACGTGGGCTGGAACGAAGACGACCGCGACGAGCAGGATGGCGGCTGTGGCTGGCAGCAGCCTCAGGAACAGAAGAACGTTTGCGGCGAGGGCCCGCCCTTCCCCCGGAAGAAGCCGGGACGCGACCCAGGACAGGACGGACGCCGCGATGTTGGCCGCCGCAAACCATGCCAGTCCGAGCACGATCGACGTGAGGAGCAGCCTCATTTCTGCTCCTTGCGGATCCGCTCCCGCTTGTCGCGGACGAGCCGCTCGAGCTCGTCGAGCAGCCGATCGTCGCGATCGGCAACCATATCGACCAGATTGGAGAGGACTGGCGTCGCCGTCGGTGAGGCGTTGGCCAGCAGGTGGCCCAGAAGTCCGCCGGTCACCGTTGCGTGCAGTTCGTGGCGGCCGAACGCGGCGGTATAAAGAAAGGCGCGTCCCTGCCGTCGGCGATTGACGAACCCCTTCTTGAACAGCCGGTCGAGCGTGGTCATGACCGTCGTGTACGCGATTGGCCGGCCCAACTTTCCCTGGACGTCGCGTACTGCGAAATCTTCGCCGCGCCAGAGCACGTCCATGACGTCGGCCTCGAGCGGACCGAAGGGGGCCTCGGGGGACCGCCCGCCCCGCCACCAGCGTGCCGCGAAAATGCCGCTGCCCATGGTCGTCCAGTATATCCGACGGCTCGCGGGCAGAGGGAAGCCGGAAGGCTACTCGACGGTTGCTGGCTCCTCCCGGCTCTCCGGGCGGTCTTCGCCTCGCTCGTCCCACACGTCGGCTTCGGCGATGGCGCGAACGTCCGGCCGATTCCTCGCTTCGCGCACGAGATCGGATCGCGGATCGGTGAAGCCCCATTCCCGCACGTCGATTGTGAAACTGAATCGAGAGATCAGCGGACCGCGCGTGTAGTCGATCTCTCCGGCGTTTTCACCTGCGTCCGACCGGGCTCGATCGAGCAGCCTGTCCATGACCCAGCCGGGTACGTTCGATCGGTAGCCCGGGTAGACGTAGTTGAACATGACCAGCTGCGCCAGCAACAGCGGCCAGTGCGGGCCCGTTCGCGTGACCAGGCGTTCCCAGTCGAGGGTGTCCCCCAGACAGAGAATCAGGTGCACGATGTCGGACATGTCGTGCCGGTGTCGCTCGCTGATGAAGAGCCGATGCCAGATCAACTCTTCGGCGGGCGCGACGCGCACCGGGGTGGCCGCCAGGATGCTGGCCCGGCTGTGCTGCACCCATCCGTGATCGATCTGCGCGACACCATTCCCCATCCCGAAGATCATGTCTACGAAGGATTCCCCCATCGTGCCCTTGGCGAGCCAGTGGGGATCCTCGAGGCGTGTGACGAACCCCGCCTTGCGCAGTGCGCGCGCGGCGCCGATCACGGCCGACGGCTCGAAGAAGAGGTCGAGGTCCTTCGTCTTCCGGTAGATGCCCGTATGCTCGTAGATTGCATACGCTCCGGCGACGACGTACGGGATTCCCTCGGCAGTGAGCGCTTCGAGCGCCCGGCGATAGATTTCCCGCTCATCGTCGGGGATCCAGAAATCGCCGTGCGTGAGCGACTTGCGCTCTTCGGGAGTCAACCGTCGTGGCCGACGACCCCTGGGGTTGGGCACGTTCACCTCGTCATCAGCTGCCGGACTCCGGCGAGCGGCCGAGTCCAGAGCAACTCCCGGGCCAACGTGGCGTTCCCATCCCACCTCGCACCTTGGCACGGGCCATGATTATTGACCAGGTTGGTTCCGGGGCAGTGCCGCCCGGAGGCGTTGCGCTTGCCGCAAACCGTTGGCGATGTGCCATTTGAGGCGGCGAGCCGCGGTGGAGTCATCCTGGCGGTTTCGCCGGAAGTCCGGCGGAGGCTGAACCACGCATGCAGACCACGACGATCGACCAGGCCGTGGCGGCCCGCTTCAACGGGTTGCGGCGCCTCGTCGGGAACACACCGCTTCTTGCCATCCACTTCACCTTCGAGGGGCGCCGCCGCACCGTCTACGCAAAGTCCGAACAGCTCAATTTGACGGGCAGCATCAAGGATCGGATGGCACTTCGGATCCTGGAGCAGGCGTATTTGACCGGCACGCTCCGGCCTGGCGACACGATCGTGGAGGCGACGAGCGGAAACACAGGGATTTCGTTCGCCGCGCTCGGCGCGGCGCTCGGTCACGCGGTGACGATCTTCATGCCTGACTGGATGAGCCGCGAGCGGGTCGATCTGATCCGGAGTTTCGGCGCGCGGATCGTTCCGGTGCCGCGCTGCGAAGGCGGGTTCCCCGCGAGCATCCGGCTCGCCCAGGAAATGAGCCGGCGCGAGGCCCGCGTATTTCTCCCGAGCCAGTTCTCGAACGCCGCCAACCCCGACGCGCATCAACGAACGACAGGGCTCGAGATCTGGAATCAGCTGTCCATGCACGGCCTGGAACCGGATGCCTTCGTCGCCGGCGTGGGGACCGGGGGCACCGTCATGGGGGTCGGCCGTTGCCTGCGCGAGCGGAAGCCGCACGTGCGGATTCATCCGCTGGAGCCCGCGGAGTCCCCCACGCTGTCCACTGGTCACAAGATCGGTCACCATCGCATCCAGGGCGTATCCGACGACTTCATTCCGGCCGTGGTGAATCTGGACGAGCTGGACGCCGTGATTTCAGTGCACGACGGCGACGCGATCCTGATGGCGCAGAGGCTCGCCCGCGACCTCGGGCTCGGCGTCGGGATTTCGTCGGGCGCGAATTTTCTCGGCGCGGTCGAGGTCCTCCGGCGTACGAGCTCGGACGCCGTCGTGACGACCGTCTTTCCCGATTCCAACAAGAAGTACCTGAGTACCGACCTTCTGCGCGATGAGCGGATGGAGCCCGATTACGTTTCACCACAGATCGAGCTCACCGGCTTCACGGCCTTTCAGCGCGTGTGTGCCGTCTGCTGTGATATGCAGTAGAGATAGGCAGCAGTACGGGTCCGGCGGCGCGGAGCAGGCCGCGTCTCTCTACTCCAACGCGCTCTTCCACACCGCCCGGCCGACGAAGAATGGTCCAAGGCGGTCGAGATAGAGCGAGGTCTGCTGCGTCTTGCGCATCGCCTGCACGACCGCCGAGAGCGGGAACAACTCCTTGCCGATGAGCCCGATGACAAAGTCGTTGTCGTCGCGGTCCAGCCCGTAGCAGGCCAGCCGGACATCGTGGGCGTAGTCGGCGGCACCGAACGTCATTCCGATCGCACCGTGCTCGGCGAGGATGGTGCGCTGCTCGTCGGCGGGCAGCTGCGGAAAGCGTCCGCTGCGTCGAAGCGGGTACCAGATTGCCCAGCGCCAGTCTGCATTCAGCACGGTCCGGCGTGGACGATCGATGAGCGTCTCCTGGAGATCCGGCTCGTAGCCGAGCGAGTAGGTCCGGCCGAACATCGTCAGCTCGGGCTTGAGGTACAGTTCCTTGAACGGTCCCTGATTCAGCAGGGGCCGTTCGACGTCGAGAAAATGCGCGGGGTCCGCGCTGAGGGTGAGCACGACGATGCCACGGGGGTCGTTCAGGTCCTCGTAGAGGACGCCTGCAATGGGCGCTTCGGCGAGAAACTCCGCGGCGGCTTCCGTGTCGCGGCAGTTCCCGAAGGCCATCAGATGCATGAACAGCCGCTCGTTGGAGTGCTGCGGCTGGCCGCCCTTGAGCCCCCCCTTCTCGCTGAGATCCGGAGGCTCGATACGCCCGCGCCGTGTCGGCCTGGTCCGGCCCGCTGATTCGCTCATGGCTTCCGTTATACCGCACTCGCGGTTCACGCGTCCCCAGGATCACGGGATCCCGCGATCGCGCAGTCCATTGACGTGCGCCTGCCGCGCTGGCTACCCTGATTCCCAGTCAGGATCACGTTCACCCATGGATCATCGGCAGGAAGCCAAGTCGCGGGTCGATACACTGATCGCCCGGCTCAAAGCCCAGGCACGGCCCTCCGCGGTTCAGCCCCTCATCGACGAATGCGAGGCGCTGTCGCGGGCGATCGCCGCCTTCCACATGGAAGGAATCCGGTTCCGTATGTACAACGTGGACCGGCTCCTGCATCGCGGCGAAATGCCAGTGCCGCCCGACACGATGGCCCTCTTCACCGAAGCGCGTCACGAGCTGGAGGCGGCGGGCTTCCACACGCGGTCTCATTAGGCAGGCTGAAGTGGGAAGGCTGAAGTTTCGGGGGCGGTTGCCGGCTCGCGCCCTCAGATCGCGTCCGCATCTGCAGCGCCTGAAGCGCTCGTGCGGGACCAGAGCCAGGCGGCGCCCCTGACGCCGCTCGAGTCCCCGTGAAGGTTGTCGACGAGCCTGGTCGTCACTCGGTCCGAGAACACGAACCGCGTCCACAAGGCGGGCACCCGCTGGTACACGCCGCGCATTCTGGACATGCCGCCGCCGAGCACGATCACGTCGGGATCGATCACGTTGATGATCGACGCGAGCGCCCGGGCCATGCGGCGTTCGTATCGCTCCACCGTTTCGGCCGCCGCACGGTCGCCGCGGCCGGCTCGCTCGGCGATGACCGACGGCTCGAGACGCGCATTGGTGGCCTCGTAATGATCTCGCGCCATGCCCGGGCCCGACAGGAACGTTTCGATGCATCCCGTGCGGCCGCAGTAGCAAGGGGGACCGGGCCATTCTCCCGGCTCGGGCCACGGCATGGGATTGTGGCCCCACTCGCCGGCGATCGCGTTGGCGCCGACCAGCACCCGGCCGTCAACGACGATGCCGCCGCCCGCGCCGGTTCCGACGATGACACCGAAGACGCAGCCGGCGCCCGCCGCTGCGCCATCGGTTGCCTCGGAGAGCGCAAAACAATTCGCGTCGTTTGCCAGGCGGACGCGGGGCCCGAGGCGCGCGATGAGATCCTGTTCGAGCGGCCGGCCGTTCAGCCAGGTCGAGTTGGCGTTTTTCACGAGTCCCGTCGCCGGCGAGATCACCCCCGGCATGCCGATGCCGACGGTCGACGCGCCCACGACCCCTTCCGCCTGCCGTACGAGGTCGCCGATGGCAGCGAGGGTTGCGCCGTAATCGTCGCGCGGCGTCGCGATGCGCTGTCGGAAGCGCTCGACGCCGCGGCTGTCGAGTGCCAGCGCTTCGATCTTCGTGCCGCCGAGATCAATCCCGATTCGCACGGTTCGAATGAGTCCCCAGAATCGTCTCGACCGCGTGCTCGACCGGCTCGAGCGCGCGCAGTTCGGCGACATCCGGCGAGGTGACCGGCAGGGGCCGTCCCAGCGGATTGAACCACACGGGAACGATACCGGCCGCGAGCGCGCCCACGACATCCGCGGCCCACGAATCTCCAACCATGACAGCCTCGTCGGGCCGCGCTCCCACACGGTCGAGCGCGATGCTGAAAATCTGGGGATCGGGCTTCGCGACACCCACTTCCTCGGAGACGACGAGCGAGTCGATGTGCGGCGACAGCCCGCAGTGCTCGACTTTTTCGCGCTGCTCGGCCAGCAGATTGTTGGAGACGACGACGATCGGCGCGTGCGTTCCGAGCGCCGCGAGCAGCGCGTGCGCGCCCTGAACCGCGCGTCGCGCCCTCACGTAAGCCTCGCGATAGACGGCGGCCGCTGCCGCGGCCTCGTCGCCGGCGACCCCTGCCGCACGGAACAGCCGCCGGAATCGCTCGATGCGTGCCGCGTCGATGTGGGTTCTGCCCGCGAGGACCTCCTGGTGCAGCGCCTCGAGATGCTCTGCGTGAGCACGCGCGAAGTCCTCGAAGGGAATGGTGGCGAAGCACTCGTGGGAGCGGTGGACCCCGGCGAGCGCCTCGCGGGCGCCAAAACTGTGATCGAACAGCGTGTCGTCGAGATCAAAGAGAATGGCTCGCAGCATGGCGGTGCGGCCGGGGTGCGTCGATCGGCGTGATAAAATGGACCGGATGTCTGCCTCCTCGGTGGTTATTGCCGCGTCCAATCTGATGCCGGAACTGCGCGATCGCCTGTCGGACAACGGCGAGACGTTGACCTTCGCCGATACCGAACCCATTCAGGCGCTGCAGGCGATCCTGGCGCACCGGCCTGGCCTGATCGTCCTCGAGCGATTGTTTGCCGCCACCCCGCGCGGCGCCGCCCTGATCAATCGAATCAAGACCGATCCGAATCTCGGCCACGCCGAGGTGCGCGTGATGTCTCACACCGGCGACTACACCCGTGTCGTGAAACAGGCGTCGGTCGAGGCGCCGGCAGCCACGTCGGTCTCGTCGGCTCGCGAGCCCCTGGCGCACGTCTCCGCTCCGGTCGCCACCGAGGAAGAGCCGCCGCAACTCGACTGGCACGGGACGCGCCGGGCGCCACGCTATCGCATCAGGCAGGGTGTCGAAATTCAGCTCGATGGCAATGCCGCCCAACTGGTGGATCTGTCCGTGATCGGCGCGCAAGTCGTGTCGGGAACGATCCTGCGGCCCAATCAGCGGGTGCGGATCAGCGTGCCGACCGACGAGTTCGTCATGCGGTTCCGCGGCGCCATCGCGTGGGCGAAGTTCGAGCTGCCCAAGCCGACCGAGCCGCCCCGCTATCGCGCGGGCGTCGAGTTCCTCGATGCTGACGCGGCGGCGATGGCGGATTACTGCGCCCGCCACAAACTCTAGAATCGAGTCGGTCAAGGCCCCTCGCGAGGCCTGTTACCCGATCGCCAGCTCGGGCGACAGGATTCCCTCTCGCAGAATCGTGTCCTCACGCGCGGATCCTGTCGAGACCAGTGCAGCCGGCACGCCCGTGATTTCCTCCAGGCGCGCGATGTAGCCCCGGGCCTCACGTGGCAGGTCCTCGAATCGCCGGACGCCTTTGGTCGGCGACGTCCAGCCCGGCAGCGTCTCGTAGACCGGCTCGGATGCCATGAGCTGTACCAGATCGCCCGGCATTTCCGTCAAGGTTGCGCCGCGACAGCGATAGGCGGTGCACATCTGCAGTTCGGGCAGGCCGTCGAGCACATCGAGCTTCGTGAGCGCGAGCGCGTCGAGGCCGTTCACGCGGACGGCGTAGCGCACCGCCACGGCATCGTACCACCCGCATCGCCGCGGCCGTCCCGTCACCGCGCCGAACTCCTGGCCGGTCTCTCGCAGCCGATCCCCGATCGGCCCGGTGAGCTCGGTGGGCAGCGGGCCTTCCCCGACGCGAGTGGTGTAGGCCTTCGCCACGCCCAGGACCTTGTCGATCGCGCGCGGCCCGACGCCGAGACCCGTGCAGATGCCACCCGTGGTCGCATTCGACGAGGTGACGTAGGGGTAGGTGCCGTGATCGATGTCGAGCAGCGTGCCCTGCGCCCCTTCGAACATGACGGGCCGGCGGGCCTGTCCTGCGCGCGCGAGGAACAGCGAGACGTCGGTGACCCACGGCGCCATCCGCTGCCAGGCCTGGCGGAGCTCGTCGAACACCTGGCGCCAGTCCATCGTGGAGTCGGCGATCAGCCGATTGCGTGCCGCGACGTTGTGCTGGACGGCCTCGGCGAGCGACGCTTCGTGAGCGAGGTCCCCGAGCCGGATGCCCCGACGGCCGATCTTGTCCTCGTAGGCCGGCCCGATGCCGCGCGAGGTGGTGCCGATGCGGCGTTCGCCTCGACGCGCCTCGCTGAGGAGATCGAGCTCTCGATGATAAGGAAGAATCAGGTGCGCCTTGTCGCTGATGACCAGTCGATCGCCCACCGCGATGCCCGTCTGGGCCAGCTCGTCGATCTCGGCGAAGAGCGCCTGCGGGTCGACCACCACGCCGTTCCCGATGACACAGGTGATGCCGTCGTGGAGAATGCCTGACGGCAGCAACCGGAGAACGAACTTGCGCCCGTTGGCGTACACCGTGTGGCCGGCGTTGTGTCCACCCTGGTAGCGTGCCACGATGGAGAAGTTCGGCGTCAGCAGGTCGACGATCTTTCCCTTGCCTTCGTCTCCCCACTGCGCGCCGAGTACGGCGATGTTCATAACTGAAGTATTCTACCTTCAATCCCAGCGAGGCTCCGCCTCGCCAGACCGCATTGTTGGACAACGTCTCGCTGACCCGCCTACGCGTTGTGCGCTTCGGGGCAGGCGCGCGGACGGCCGCGACCGGGCACTCGACTCGGAAGCTCTGATTCGAGTCGGTCAAGGCCTCCAGCGGACATGGGCGTTCGGGATGGATGGCCGCCGGCGTTCCCGGCCATCGCGGCAGGCTGACGTGCGTTCGTCATGATTCACCTCACCGGCTCTTCGCTCACCGTCGAACAACTCATCGCGATCGCCGACGCGTTCGAGACGGTGGACCTGCCCGAGGAGGCCGCGGGACGCGTGAGTGCGTCGCGCGCGGTCGTCGATCGCCACGCCTCGGGCACCGAGGCGGTGTACGGCGTCAACACCGGATTTGGAGCGCTGGCCGAGACCGCGATTGCCCGCGACGGGCTCGAGGCCCTCCAGCTGAATCTGCTGCGCAGCCACGCGGCGGGCGTGGGCGAGCCGCTCTCCGTGCGGGCGGTCCGCGCCTCGATGGCGCTGCGCGCCAACGTGCTCGCGAAGGGGTTCTCGGGCATCCGGCTGACCACGCTCGAGCGTTTCATCGCACTGCTCAACCGGCGCGTCCATCCCATCGTTCCGAGCCGGGGCTCGGTCGGCGCGAGCGGCGACCTCGCACCGCTCGCCCACCTCGCACTCGTCCTGATCGGCGAGGGCGAAGCGACGGTGGGCGACAATCCGCGCCGGCGGCCTGGCCGCGAAGCGCTGGCGCTGGCGGAACTCGAGCCGGTGACGCTGGCAGCCAAGGAAGGGCTCGCGCTGATCAACGGTACGCAGCCGTCGGCGGCCGTCCTCGCGCTGGCGCTCGGCGGGGCCGAGCGCCTGGCGCGGGCGGCCGACATCGCGGCCGCGCTCTCGATCGACGGGCTGCGGGGCTCGATCCGTCCCTTCGATCCGCGCGTTCATGACGCGAGGCCCTACGAGGGTCAGCGCACGTCTGCCCGTAATATCCTCCGGCTGCTCGAAGGCAGCGGGATCAACGCCTCGCACGCCGACTGCGGGCGCGTCCAGGATGCCTATTCCCTTCGCTGCGCCGCCCAGGTGCACGGCGCCGCCAGGGACGCGCTGCGGTTCGTACGCGAGGCCGTGTCCATCGAGATGAACGCCGCCACGGACAACCCGATGGTCTTCGCCGGAGACGGGGACATCGTGTCCGGCGGCAATTTTCATGGCGCGCCGCTCGCGGTGGCGGCGGATCTGCTGGCGATCGCCCTGGCGCAGATCGTCACGATCAGCGAGCGCCGATCGGATCGCCTCGTGAACCCGGTGCTCAGCGACCTGCCGGCCTTCCTCACGCGGCACGGCGGGCTGCAATCGGGTTACATGATGGCGCAAGTGACGGCGGCCGCGCTGACATCGGAGATCAAGACGCTGGCCCATCCGGCAAGTGTCGATACGATCCCGACCTCGGCCAATCGTGAAGATCACGTCAGCATGAGCATGGGCGCCGCGCTGAAGGCCGCGCGCGCGCTGGAGCTGGCGACGCGGGTCGTGGCAATCGAGCTGATCTTCGCGTGTCAGGCGATCGACCTCCTGGCGCCGCTGGCGACGTCGCCGTTGCTGCAACGCGTGCACGCGAGGGTTCGCGCTGAGGTGGCGCCGCTCACCGACGACAGGCCGCCCGCGCCCGATATCGAGCGAATTGCCGCGATGATCGAGAGCGGAGCGCTGGAGTCCGTCTGCACCGGAGATGTCAAGTAAGAAATTTTTCAGTTTCAATTTGACAAGCCGCGCGTTCGTTTCTAGATTGCTTACCTCCGATGAGCACGCGCTCGTGGAGCCGGGTTCCGAAAATGATCGACAGCCGCTCATGAGCATCCTCAGCCGACAGGTCAGCGCCCCGCGCGGTGCGACACTCTCCTGCAAAGGATGGCCCCAGGAGGCCGCGCTCCGGATGCTGATGAACAATCTCGATCCCGAGGTTGCCGAGCGCCCCGACGATCTGATCGTCTACGGCGGCACCGGGCGCGCCGCCAGGAGCTGGGCCGCCTTCGATGCCATCGTGGCCACGTTGAAGCGGCTGGAACACGACGAAACGCTCGTCGTCCAGTCCGGCAAACCCGTGGCCGTCTTCCGTACGCATCCCTGGTCTCCCCGCGTCGTGATTGCCAACGCGCTGCTCGTGCCCGTCTGGGCGACGTGGGATCGTTTCCGCGATCTCGAGGATCGTGGCCTCACGATGTACGGCCAGATGACGGCCGGCAGCTGGATCTACATCGGCACCCAAGGCATCCTGCAGGGCACCTACGAGACGCTGGCCGAGATGGCCCGCCGGCATTTCGGCGGCAGCCTCGCCGGCAGGCTGGTCGTCACGGCCGGGCTCGGCGGTATGGGCGGCGCGCAGCCCCTGGCCATCACGATGAACGGGGGGATCGCGCTCGTTGTCGAAGTCGATCCCGACCGGATTGCGCGGCGTCTCGCCACCCGGTACGTGGACGAGCGCTGCACGGATCTCGACGAGGCGCTGGCGATCGTCGAGCGCTGGCGCGCCGAAGGGCTCGCCCGCTCCCTGGCGCTCGAGGGCAACGCCGCCGAAGTGCTGCCCGAGCTCGTACGTCGCGGCGTGACCCCGGACGCGGTCACCGACCAGACCTCGGCGCACGATGCGCTGAACGGTTATGTCCCGCCAGGTCTCGCCATCGGCGAGGCGGACGCGCTGCGCCAGCGGGACGCGGACGCGTACCTGCGGCGCTCGATGGCCGCGATGGCCGACCACGTGCGCGCCATGCTCACGCTCGGGCGGCGCGGTGCGGTAACGTTCGATTACGGCAACAACATCCGCGCCCAGGCGCACGCCGCCGGCGTGAATGATGCCTTCGACATCCCTGGCTTCGTGCCCGAATATATCCGCCCGCTCTTCTGCCAGGGGAAGGGACCGTTCCGCTGGGCCGCGCTGTCCGGCGACCCGGCCGACATCCACGCGACCGACGACCTCGCGCTGCAGATGTTCAGCGAGGACGCCGCGCTCTGCCGGTGGATTCGCCTGGCGCGGGAGCGGGTCGCGTTCCAGGGGCTGCCGGCCAGAATCTTCTGGCTCGGTTACGGCGACCGCGCGCGGTTCGGCCTGGCGTTGAACGACCTGGTCCGCCGCGGCGTCGTGCGGGCGCCGATCGTGATCGGCCGGGACCATCTCGATGCCGGTTCGGTGGCCTCACCCAACCGCGAAACAGAAGGCATGCGCGATGGCAGCGACGCGATTGCGGACTGGCCGGTGCTCAACGCGCTCCTCAGCGCCTCGTCGGGCGCGACGTGGGTCTCCGTCCACCACGGCGGGGGCGTGGGCATTGGCTACTCGCTGCACGCCGGCATGGTCGTCGTCGCCGACGGCTCGCGCGAGGCCGAAGAAAAACTGCAGCGGGTGTTGACGTGCGACCCGGGGCTCGGCGTGGTGCGGCACGCCGACGCGGGCTACCCGGAGGCGATCGCAACGGCGCGGGAGCGTGGCATCGACATGCCGATGCTTCCGGCGGAAGGGTCGACCAGATGATGATTCCCGAGCGGCCGGCGCTCGAACGGCGTGTGCTCTCGACGCTGGACGGTCCGGGCGGTCAGACCCGCATTCCCGTGGTGCTGGGCGGCTGCGGTTCCGGCCGGACGTCCCTGCTCCTGCGCCTGAACGGCCTCATCGGCCGCGCCACGAGCCAATATCTCGACATCGAGCGGATCGCCACCACCCCTGAGCGCTGCCTCGCGTCGATCCGCGAGGCGTCCCCGTTCCACGCACATCCGTACGGCGCCGGCGGCCCTGAAGCGCCCGGACCTCGCGAGGCGTTCGACGCCACGCTCGCGCTGCTCGACACGGCACGCGCGCCCGGGGATGCGCCCGCGACGTTCCTGCTGGACGAGTTCCTCGAGTTTCGGACGTTCGAGAGCTTCCCGGGGCTGCGGGCGGTGCTGCGCGATCTGCTTGCCGCGCTCTCCTCGAGCGGCAATCGCTTCGTCCTGACGACGCGGTATACGGCCCGCGCGCTGCGACTGCTGCGAGATGCGCCGCCACGGTTCGAGGTCGTTCACGTGGGTCCGCTGACGGCAGCCGAGATTCGCGCCACCCTGCCGGCCACGGCCGACCACAAGGGCGGCGGTGCCTTCCGCGAGGAGGAAGAGGATCGCGCGCGTGACGATCTCGCCGTGCTGCTCCAGGCGCTCTCCGACGGCCGCCCCCAGTACGCACACCTGATTGCCGACACGGCGGCGACGAGCGCGGCGCGCGCCGCCGCCGATCCCGTGAGCGCGCTCTCCGCGCTGCTCGCGCCCGGCGGCGAGCTGGCGGCCGCCTGCCGATTCTGCTACGAGCTGCGGCTGCATCGCGCGCGCGGCTACGGTGCGCTCAAGGCGATCCTCGACGTCCTTGCCCGGGAAGAGCCGTTGACGCTCACCGAGATTGCGCTGCGTCTCCGCCGCACGCCAGGGTCCACCAAGGACTATTTGTCGTGGCTGGAGGACGTGGATCTGATCGTGTCGCACCAGAAGCGCTACAGCTTTGCGGATCCCATGATGCGGCTGTGGCTCCGGGTGCACGGCCGGCCGGCGCCGCCCACCGACGACGACATCGCCCGGGAAGTCCATGCCTACGTGATGGCCCGGCTGCCCCAGAGCGAGCCCGCGTTGGCCCTGGCCGGCGCCCCAGCCGAGGATTCGCGCGCTCGGAACTGGGGCATCATCGAGATTGATTGAGGAGGCCGAGCGCCGCCTTCGCAGCAGCCTGCGCGGCTTCCTTTTTGCTCCGGCCTTCCGCCCGCGCCACCGGCTCCCCGCTCACGAGCACCTCGACCGCGAACTGCCGTTTGTGCGCGGGACCCGCCTCCGCCACCAGCCGGTACACGGGCAGCCCCCGATCGTGCGATTGCAGCCATTCCTGCAGCGCTGATTTGTAGTCCTCCGTGAACGCCGCGTGCGCGCCGGTCCGCTTCGCCTCTTCGATGAGAGACGCGAACTGGCGCTCGATGAACGTCCGGGCGGCCTCGATGCCGCCATCGAGGTAGATCGCCGCGATGAGCGCCTCGTAGCAGTCGGCAATCAGCGCGCGCTTCCAACGCCCTCCGGTCTTTTCCTCCCCCCGCCCCAGGATCAGGTGCTCGCCGAGACCGATCCGCTCTCCCAGCCTGGCCAGCGAGCTGGCCGAGACGATCGACGCCTTCAGCTTCGACTTCTGGCCCTCGTTGTGTTGGGGAAACTCGCGAAAGAGCATGTCGGCGACGACGAACCCGAGGATTGAGTCGCCGAGGAACTCCAGCGACTCGTTGTCGATGACGCCTCCGCTGGCGTCCTCGTGCACGCGCGAGCTGTGCGTCAACGCGTGCTCGAGCAGCCCTCGATCGCGGAAGCGATACCCGATGATTCGCTCCAGCGGCTCGAACTCCATGCCGAAGGGCACAACCCTCGGCGTGACCGCTTCCCGATGG
>DASTBU010000105.1:0-3396 GCA_035711845.1 Vicinamibacterales bacterium | reverse complement strand
GCCGCGATCTTCTTGCGCAGCTTGCAGATGAACACGTCGATGATCTTGAGTTCGGGCTCGTCGATCCCGCCATAGAGATGATCGAGGAACATCTCCTTGGTCAGGGTCGTCCCCTTGCGTAGGGAAAGCAGCTCGAGGATGCTGTATTCCTTGCCGGTAACATGTAGCCGTCGGCCGTCCACATCCACCGAGCGGGTGTCCAGGTTGACCACGAGCTTGCCGGTCTTGATCACCGATTCCGAATGACCCTTCGAACGCCGCACGATCGCGTGAATGCGCGCGATCAACTCGCTCTTGTGAAAGGGCTTGGTCAGATAATCGTCCGCACCGGTCGCAAGACCACGCACCTTGTCATCGGTCTCCTTCACGCCGGAGAGGATCAGCACCGGCGTGCGGATTTTGGCGGCGCGCAGGCGGCGCACGACTTCGAAGCCCTCCATGTCTGGCAGACGGATGTCGAGTACGATGATATCGAAGTCGTAGTGCTTCGCGAGGTCAATGGCGTCTTCGCCCGTCTCCGCCGGCTCGCTGATGATGCCTTCGCCCTTCAGGGCAGCATCGATCAGCTTTGCAGAGACCGGATCGTCCTCAACAACCAGAGCTCGCATCACCCGCTCCTTCATGCCCGCTCTCAGGGAACATCCTTGCACGAATGTAACCCTAGGAGGTTGTTCCTTAAGGTCACGTTAATGCGGTTGTGGCCCCCAGCGGGCCGAACCAGCGATGACTCGCGCATAACGTGTAGGCCTATACAACCATAGGTTTTGGAAATATGCAACCGGAAAAAATTCGCGCGCGCCGGCGCGCGCTGCTCCCCGCCCTAAACGACCAGGAAGGACTTCTCGGCAGGTGCTGCTGTTTGAAGGGAAATAACACCTTCCAGGAAGATGCAAACACCTGAAAACATGCGACCGAACCGTCGCTGGTCGACGTCGTCCAGCAGCGGCATACAACTAGCACGAGTGCCACATGGTGTGTCCCACCCGTGCCCAAGCCACCAAGCGGATCGGCAAGGCTCGCAGGCTCAGCCTTGCATGGAGTGCTGGTGCGTCCGCCCGGTCCACTTAAGCGCAAGCGGGATCGCGGCCGGCAGGAACGTGGCGGGCTTGCTCGCGCGCGTCGCCCTACGACGTGGGTATCGGACCGGGAGCGCTCGCCGACCGAGCAGGACGCCTCAGAACTCCGGCGCCAGTGTCACCTTTAGGCCGTCGAGGGCCTGGCTGAACGAGATCTGGCAGGAAAGACGGGAATTCTCCTGCACCTGATAGGCTTCGTCGAGCATCCGGTCTTCCTCGTCCGAGGTCGGCGCGAGCTTGGGCAGCCAGTCGTCGTCAACGTACACGTGGCAGGTCGCGCAGGCACAGCAGCCGCCACACGCCGCCTCGATCGGCAGGTCGTGCTCGCGGATGATCTCCATTACGGACCAGCCTGGCGTGGCGTCGAGCACGTGCTCCTCGCCCTCGCGGTCGATCACGGTGATCGACGCCATCAGGCAACACCCAGCTTCTCGTGCAGATCCGTGCTCGAGGTGGTGTAGCGAAACACGAGCTTCTCGTCTGGAAAGCAGTACTTGAACGCCTTCTGGGCCATCAGGGCGGCCTCATGGAATCCGGAAAGGATCAGCTTCAGCTTGCCCGGATACGTGATGATGTCGCCGATCGCAAACAACCCGGGCTGATTAGTCTCGAATGTGGCGGTATCGACCTCGATCAGGTTCTTGTCGAGGTTCAGCCCCCATTCGGCGATCGGCCCGAGCTCCATCTTCAGGCCATAGAACGCGAGCAGGGTATCGCACGGCACCAGGGTCTCGCCCTTGGGGCTCTTGATCGTCACCGCCTCGAGCTCCGGCGGCTTCCCGTGCAGCTCGCTGATCTGGCCGATGTGCAGCGCCATGTCGCCGGCCGCGACCAGCTCACGCATCCTGTTTACCGAATCCGGCGCGGCGCGAAATTCGTCGCGGCGATGAACCAGGGCAAGGCGAGCGGCGAGCGGGTGCAGGTTCAAGGTCCAGTCGAGGGCCGAATCGCCGCCGCCGGCGATCAGCAGATCCCGTCCGCGGAAATCCTCCATCCGCCGCACGGCATAATGGATCGAGCGGCCCTCGCGGTCTTCCGCCCCGGGCAGCGGCAGCCGGCGCGGCACGAAACTCCCGGCGCCGGCTGCAATCACGACCACCGGCGCCTCCAGCACCTGCCCCCCGCTGGTCGTGAGCCGCCAGCTGCCGTCATCCAGACGCTCCAGGCGCTCGGCCTGCTGGCTCAGATGGAAGGTCGGCTCGAACGGCTTGATCTGCTTCATCAGCAGATCCGTCAGCTCCTGGCCGGTGCAGCGCGGCACTGCGGGGATGTCGTAGATCGGCTTGTCGGGGTAGAGCTCGGCGCACTGGCCGCCGGGCCGATCGAGATTGTCGATCAGGTGGCACTTCATATTGAGCAGGCCAGCCTCGAACACGGCGAACAGGCCGACCGGGCCGGCGCCGACAATCACCATGTCGGTCCGGATCGGATCGGGAGGTGTGGCGACGCGTTCGTTCATGCCGGGCGTACCTGGGGTCTGCCTGATCCCTTTGCAACGCGCACGGGCCGGGCTGGGGGTCCGCGGGCTTGTGACCTACACGCTTTCATCGGGGTAGAAAAGATCGAAGGCCGCGGCCTGAGGCCGCGCGGCGACGTGCCGGCGACGGCAGCCCAGGGGAGCCGTCAGCTCGGGAGTTCCGGCAGGGCAAGATCGACCAGCTTGGGGTTCGCCGGGTCGAACGGGTTGACGAACAGAACCTCGCCAAGACGCCGGCCGTCCTGGAGACTCATAGCAGCGACTGCCCGTATCGGCCAGTCACTCCGCCGCCTTGGGGATGCGCGCGGCCTCGTCCTCGATGGCGTCGTGGGCCGCGATCGCGGCGAGATTGATCATCTCCGAGACCGACGCGTTCATCGGCAGGACCTGCACCGGCTTGCTCAGGCCCTGGAGCAATGGTCCGATCACCGTGCCTCCCCCTAGCTGTTTCAGGAGCTTCGAGCTGATGTGCGCGGTGTGCAGCGCCGGCATGATCAGTACGTTCGCCGGCCCCGACAGACGGCAGAACGGGTAGAGCGCCATCAGCTCGGGATCGAGCGCGACGTCGACCGTCATCTCGCCGTCGTACTCGAAATTGACGTTGCGCCCGTCCATCTCCTCGACCGCATCCTGGACGCGCATGGCCCGCTCCACGCGACGGTTACCGAAATTGGAGAACGACAGGAACGCGACCCGGGGCGTGAAGCCTATGCGGCGCGCCGTCTGCGCAGTCTGGATCGCGATGTCGGCGAGCTCCTCCCGGTTCGGCAGCTCGTGCACCGTGGTGTCCGCGATGAACACCGTGCGGCCGCGCGCGACCATCACGGTCAGCCCGAACACGCG
>DASTBU010000104.1:0-18995 GCA_035711845.1 Vicinamibacterales bacterium | reverse complement strand
CTGAAGTGTTACCTATGTCCCTGGACTGAGCCGACTGGGGACTCGGGACTCGGGACTGGGGACTGGGGACTGGGGACTGGGGACTCGGGACTGGGGACTCGGGACTCGAGGAGGGACCAGGGACCCGGACCAGGGACGAGGGACCAAGGGACCGGGGACTAAGGGACCCGATCTTCCCACGTCTTCCCGCCATCCTTCGTGGAGAAGGTGCGGCGGTCGGCGGCCGTGATCGTGGCTTCGTCAGCGCTGGTGGCTCGTACGGCGATGAGATCCACTGGCTCCGGGAAGGTGACGCGGCGCCACGTACGGCCATCGGTCGTCTGGAGCACCGTTCCTGCACGCCCGACTATCCAGCACACCGTCGGCGCCGGCGCCGCACCGGCTGTCAGAAACGCAGCGGGACCGGTAGACTGTGTGGTCCACGTGGCGCCACCATCGGTTGACTGCTGAACCATCGTGCCTGACGCGATTCGCCAGAGCACCTTCGGGTCCGGCGACACGATCACGACCGGTGCGAGAAGGAGACTCTCCTGCGCCGCGGCCCCACCCGCGAACCCCGCCCGCGGAAGCGCCGCGTCCTGCTGCGCCGCAGAGGGAACCACGACCTTTGCGGGCGCAGGGGCAGCCGGGGGGGGCGCCGGCCGTGACCCGGGTGAGGTACCCTGAGACGTTATAGTGGACGTGGGCTCCGCAGCCAGCTTCGCGCCGGCCTGGAGATCATCGAGTGGCTTCGCCTGCTTTCGAAATTCCGCCAGCGCATCCTTCCGTTCCTCCCGCTCCTCGACATCGGCTCTGGCCAGCTGCCGCTGTTCGTTCAGTCGATCCGTTTCCGACGGCATTCGTCGCAGCGCGCCTTCCGCCTTCGCTTCTGATGACGACGCGCCGGCTGCCCGTTCGCCTGGTACGGTCGGGGACGGCTCCGCAGGGCGCGCGGACGCGGCGGCGGACGCCAGTTCGCGCTGCGCCACGGCGGCGTTCGTCGGGACGTTCCTGACCGGCTGGACGAGATTCGGACGAACGGCGAGCCACAGTGCTGCGGCGGTTGCCGCAGCGGTCAACGGCACGGCCCAGGGCAACATCCGCCAGAACCTGGCGCGCGGCGGCGCGCCCTCGACGTGTCCGGAAGCCTCCTCCGCGCGGGCCATCATCGCCAGCATCGACTGGCAGCGCGCGCAGCCGGCCACGTGCGCCTCGGCATGGGCGCGCTGCGGGGCCGCCAGCTGATCCGACATCCACGCCGCCAGCGTCTCGGCATCCAGGCAGTCGGGCGTCGTCACGCGGGGGTCCCTTCCCGTATGCGCGGCTCTCAGCAGGCGGTCGAATGAATGGTTCTCCATGGATCGACGGTCGTCACAGGTTTCGGCTTCAAGCTATCAGTCAGCTCTCAGCTGGAAGCTGGTAGCTGGAAGCTGGTAGCTGGAAGCTGGACGCTGGTACCTGCCAGCATTAGTCCTCTTATATTGAACGATCCGTCCCACCTTCCTTGCACGACTCTGCCGTTCCAAACAGGACGCCCAGATCCAGCGGTCCGGCATCGTCCATGGCCGATTCGAGGCACTGCGCGATTTCGGGGTCGCTCAGGCGGCCGGACGTGCGCAGGTGGTCCTCGACGTCCCGTTTGATCGCCGCGCGCGTGCGTGCGAGCTGGCGCGACACTGTTGCTTCGTGCTCCTTCAACACCCGGCCGGCTTGCGCGAGCGTGAGCTGCTGGCCGTAGTAGAGCGCCAGACGCAGCCGATCCCGATTGTCGAGCCGGGCAATCGCCGCGGCAATGGCCAGCCGGAGGAGGCCGAGAAGCCGCGCCCGATCCGGATCTGCCGCGGGTGCGACGCCCATCACCCGCCCGTCATCTTCCTCCGGAAGCGGTTCGAGCCTTCGATGGCTCCGGATCCTGTCCACAAACCGCTGCGACAGGACGGCCCGCAGCCACGTTGCGAGGCTGCTTCGGCCGTGAAAGTAGCGAAAGAGCGACTGCCGCTCGCCGTCGCGCTCGCGCACGCCGAAAAGCTCCGCGTACAACGCGTCGGCGATCTCGCGCGCGGCCCCGCCGGGATCGAGAGCATCGGCCGACCGATAGAGCACGGGCCGATGCTGAAGGACGAAGTGGTCCCACGCGGCGCCGTTCCCATCGGCGCAGGCGCAGGCGAGCGCCAGATCCTCGAGATGCAGCCCCGCGAGATACCGCTCGACGTCGCGGGCACCGGCGGCCTTGTCGCTGAAGGCCCGATCGGCGCTGGCCTCGAGGGCCGAAGCGAAGCGAGACGCAGGCACGCTCCATCGCGCCGCGTGCGCGCGTTCGTAGAGGCGTGAGACGAGGTCAGCGTCGAGCCGGGGCATCAATTGCCAGGGATCGCCAGGATTCCAAGTCCGTCCGAGTGCTGGATCTGTCGGAAAGCCCAACGCTCTTCGGTCAGGTGGTCAGGGGCTCGCTCGTCTCGAGCTCACGCCGATCCCACTTCCCGAGATCTGCAGCCGCTTCGTAGGTCGATTGCAGGAATTCCAGCAGCGTGTCGTCCGGGTCGGCGGCGTCACGCACCACGGCATAGGGCAGGATGAACTCCCCCAGATCCTTGCTGTAGAAGGCCTGCGACGGGCGCACGTGCGCCAGCGCGAATCCCTCGGGCGGCGGGTACGCATAGGAGTAATAGGCAGGATACGTGATAGCGCCTCCGCCAGCCCAGAAACCGCAGCTGCTGACCTCCTTCGAATACGCCTCGCGCGTGATGCGATCCGGCAGGTGCGGGATCCCTCCTGGATGCGCCGGCGCACGGCGACCCGAGAAGCGCGTCACCGCCAGGTCGAGCGCGCCGAAGAAGAGGTGAACGGGGCTGCACTTGCCCGTGAAGCGGCCGCGAAAGATCTTGAAGACCCGGTCCGACTGCACGAGCACACGCCAGAAGCGGTTGACGTACTCCGGGTCGTACGCGCAGTGTGTTTCGTCCAGCGCAAACGGTATCGGGTCCGGGATTTCATTCGGCTGCGCGTGGATCCGGATCGCGAGCCCCATCCGCCCGAGCGCCTCCATCAGCTGCCCGTAGAAATCGGCGACGCTCAGCGGCTGCAAGGGTGCGTTGAAGAGGGCACCGTCGCTCGTCTCGACGATCAGCTCGTGGTCCAGGAGATCGAAGTCGATTTGAAAGGTCCGGGTACCGTGCGGGATGGGAGAGGTCGTGAGCCCGCGCGAGGTGACGTAGAGCGTGCTCTGCCACGAGTGGTTCAGCCATGGGCTCTCGGTCAACCTGATCTTCCCCACGATTTGCGTCCACAGGTGGAACGTCGCGCAGGTATCGCTCCATTTCTCGAGCGGAAGAGCCGGCCACGATTCCGGGGCTGTCGATGTCATGACTGATCCTCCGCGCAGCTCATCCTCTACGCTGGCTGGCGACATGGCGCGGGCGACGGGCCACGAACACCAGCCGCCGGGGCGGCAACGCCACACGTCCATCGTGAACGCCGTACCGAAGCTGACAGCCCCGCCGCCCTCAGGCGGCGCAGGCGTCCTCACGATCGTACACGCCAACAGTGTGACAGTCCGCTGTCCTTCGGTAACCGGCGCCACGGATCGACAACGAGATGCGTCTGCTCATGGTTTGAGCTCCGGGATCGGGATTGTACAGGGGAAAGCGGTATCGCACCATGACCGGAGGGCGACATCAGCTTCTGTGGATACAATCTGCACGGAGGCACCGATGACTTCCCTGATTCCAGTACTCGCGGACGGGCGCGGGTTCAGCTTCGTGACACTCATGTGCGTTCTGCTTGCCGTCGCAGCGACTGCCCACGCGCAGCAGCCGTTCACGGTCGGCCCGATGACAGCGGCCCCGGGAACAACCGCATCGGGCGAGCTTGCGGTGCCCGCGCGGGCGGGGGACTCGGGCGCCGCGATTCCAATCAGCATCATCCACGGCGCGCGCCCGGGACCGGTGCTGGCGCTGACGGCCGGCGTCCACGGCATGGAATACCCACCGATCCTCGCGCTTCAGCGCGTGCTGAAACGCGTGGACCCCAAGACGCTGAGCGGCACACTCGTGCTGGTCCACGTCGCGAACATGCCATCCTTCCTCGCACGGACGATCTACTACTCGCCCGCCGACGGAAAGAACCTGAACCGCGTCTTTCCCGGCAAGGCGGACGGCACACTGTCGGAACGGATCGCCCACACGATTACCCGGGAGGTCATCGAGCGCGCCACACACCTCGTCGATCTGCACTGCGGCGACGGCAACGAGTCCCTGCGTCCGTACTCCTACTGGATCACGACCGGCAAACCAGAGGTCGCCGAGGCGGGACGGGCCATGGCCCTCGCGTTCGGCATGGATCACATCATCGTTGACCGGGAACGGCCGCTGGACCCTTCGTCGTCCATGTACGTCTCGAACACCGCAATCACGCGCGGAACGCCGGCGTTGACGATCGAGTCCGGCGGCATGGGGCGCACGGACGAGGAGTCGATCGCCCGAATCGAGCGAGGGATTGCCGGGCTGATGAAACATCTCGGCATGTCCCCGGATGGTCCCGCGCAGGTCGAGCAGCCGATCTTCCTGGAGCGCAGTGAAGTGCTCCGCAGCAGCGCCACCGGGATCTTCTACCCGGTCGTCGAGAAAGGCCACACCGTCGCCCAGGGCACGCTCATCGGGCGTATCACCGACTTCCATGGACGCACGCTGGAGGAGATTCGCGCGCCGTTTGCGGGTGAGGTTCTCTACGTCCTCGGCACGCCGCCAATCAGCAAGGGAGAGCCGGTCGCGTTCGTCGCCGCGCCGAGGTGAATGGTGGCAGATATTGCAGATTCGTTGATTGCAGATTGTGGATTGATTGGGGATTGGGGATTGGGGATTGGGGATTTAATTCGTGGATTGAAGAATTGGGGGGCGTCGCGCTCTTGGCGTCTGTTACGCGCGCGCATTCAATCTCCCATCTCCGAATGCAATCCCAAATCTCAAATCTCCAATCAACCAATAAATCTGCAATCTGCAATCAACGAATCTGCATTCTGACAATTTTTTCATAAAACGCTTCGTACATCGGCACGACCCTGTCGACGCAGAACAGCTCACGGACCCTGCTGGCTGCCGCGGCAGCCACGCGCTGGTGCAGATCCGGATCGATCAGGAGGTTGACGACGCTCCGCGCCATGCCGTCGAGATCATCGGGCGAGTGCAGGAACCCGCTGACACCGTCTTCGATGACCTCCGGCAGACCGCCGACGTGAGAGGCGACCACAGGTACCTCACAGGCCATCGCTTCGAGCGCCGCGAGGCCGAAGCTCTCCTGCGCCGAGGGCAGCAGGAACACATCGGCCGACGACAGGAGCGGCAGCACGGCTTCCTGAGCGCCGAGCATCTCTACCTGCTGCGAGATCCCGAGCTCCCGGCCCCGCCGGTGAGCCGTGCCCAGCTCGGGGCCATCGCCCACCAGCAGCAGCCGCGCAGCCACCTGACGGCAGACGCGGGCGAACACTTCCATCACCGCATCCACGCGCTTCACCGGCCGCAGGTTCGACACGTGTATCACCAGCTTCGTTTCAGCGTCATGGGCGAACCGCCGCCGCAGGCCGGGCACGACGGTGCGGCGGTAGAGCGAGCAGTCGAGGAAGTTGGGAATGACGGCAATCTCGCGAGCCACGCACAGCTCGGTGTGTGTAGCGGCAGCCAGGCTCTGCGACACCGCGGTCACGCCGTCCGACCGCTCGATGGAATACGCGACGATCTCCGAGTACGACGGGTCGCTGCCCACGAGCGTGATGTCGGTTCCGTGCAGGGTGGTGACCACCTTCGGTACGGGCGTGTGGCCGTGCGATTCGAGGACCTGCTTCGAGAGCAGCGCGGCCGTCGCATGGGGAATCGCGTAATGCGCGTGAATGACGTCGAGCGTGAACTCTCTGCCTACCTGCACGACCTTGTTGGCGAGCGACAGGACGTATTGCGGCTCGCGGAACAGCGGATAGCTGGGTGTCTGCACCTGGTGAAATGCCAGCCCGGCGTGAAACTCGCCGAGCCTGAACGGCATGTCGGTGCTGACGAGATGTACCTGATGACCGCGATCGGCCAGCGCCTTCGCCAGCTCCGTCGCCACGATCCCGCTGCCGCCGATCGACGCGTAACAGAGGATGCCGATGTTCATGTGTTAGGGGTTCAGGGTTCAAGGTTCAGAGTTCAGGGGTTCAGGGGTTCAAGGTTCAGTGGTTCCCGGCGGGTTACTTGAAGAGGTTCTCGCGCACGAGCGGGTCGCGGACGACGATCCCCTCGGCGAACGCGACGCCGGCGACGGCGCCGAACTGGGCGTCGCGGCTTTCGATGAGCTGGCGGAACCTTGGGGACGTCAGGCGCGTGCCGACGGCCGCGTCGTTCTGCGGCGCGAACTGGCTCGCGTGGCAGGCGAGCGCACGACGCTTCACGTCGTAGTGCGCGGACACGTCCACGACGAAGGAAGGGCATGCGGAATCATTGATGAAGTAGTAGCAGACCCAGTCGGGCCGCCAGGCGTCCCCGCCGGCCGGGTAGCGACGCAGGCCGCTGCTGAAGGCGGCCTCCGTCAGGACCTGGCTCGCGGCGACGTGATCGGGATGCCGATCCGACCAGTAGGGGATCGCGACCGTGCGCGGCCGCGCCTGCCGGATGAGCGCGGCGGCCGAGCGCACGTGATCGGCGTCCTTTTCGATCGCTCGATCGGTCCAGCGCAAATTGACGCGCCAGGAGGCGCCGAGCACCCCGCGTGCCGCCTCCGCCTCGGCAAGCCGCTCTTCGACGGTGCCATTACTGCCCATCTCCCCCGCCGTGAGGTCGCACAGCCCCACACGATGGCCAGATGCCACATGGCGCGCCGCGGTTCCACCGAGTCCGATTTCGATATCGTCGGGATGGGGGCCGAAGATGAGGAGGTCGACGGGATCGGGGTTCAAGGTTCAGGGTTCAAGGTTCAGGGTTCAAGGTTCAAGGCCTCGAGCACGCGGCCGATGAACTCGTTGAAGGCGCGCTGCTGGATCCACCGGACGACGACCACGAGATCGTTGTCCCAGTCGATGTAGATGATGTTGCTGCCGTTGCCCTGGAAAGTGACGGCCGTAGCCGGTGCCTTCGAGAACGCGTTCTGCGTGTTCAGGAACCAGTTCATGTAGCCGTAGGCCTTGTTGGCCGGGCCCGGCGAGCGCGCCATCTCGATCCACTTCGGCGAGACGATCTCACGATCCCGCCACTTGCCGTTGCGAAGAAACAGGTAGCCGAATCGCGCCATGTCTCGCGCAGAAATAAACATGCCGCCTCCCCAGTGCCCGCCACCGGTCATCGACTGCATCCGCTGTCCGTCGAGCTCGATCCACGAGTTCTCGTACCCGTGCCATCGCCAGGTGCTCGACGCACCGATCGGGTCCATCACTTCTTCACGAAGGACCTGCGGCAGCGGCGTGCGCAGCACGTGCAGCGCGCACAGCGCCAGGAGGTTCACGCGAACGTCGTTGTATTTGTAACGTGTGCCGGGCTCGCTGAGAGGACGGTTCGGCCAGTCGGCGGGCCGCTGCCCTTCGGGCCGATCGGCCCAGTCGGGCTTCCCCCACAACGTTCCCTGCCAGTCGCTCGTCTGGCGCAGCAGATGATCCCAGGTGATCTTCGAGTTGTGCGGGCCATCGAAGAGGCCCTCATCCGGCACGTACTCGCGGACGAGATCGTTCACGTCGCGGATCAGGCCCTTCTGCCACGCGACCCCCACGACGGCGGACAGAAAGCTCTTCGTCACGCTGAACGTCATGTCCACCCGCGTTGTCTCGCCCCACTCCGCCACGATATAGCCATGACGAATGACGATGCCGTTCAGCGCGCCGCGGGACTTGATGGGACCGATGGGGGTATCGAAGGGCTCGCGGCCACCGAACGTGGTGGCCAGATCGACGTCCAGATCTCTGGTGGCGGGGTTCTCGCTGGCCACGGCGAAGTCGATCGCGGCCAGGAGGCGCGCGGGGTCCATCCCAACCTGGTCGGGCTTGCGGTGTTCCCACGCGAGCCGGTCGGGGAAGTACTGCTGTGACGCTCGCGGAGCCTGACGCGGTGCCTGTGCCAGGCTGGCGGCGGGTGCCACAACGAGCAGCAGGATCTGACCTAGAAACGCCGGGCGACGAAGGACTCTGTTTGCCACGACGCGATTATAGTCGCGGCGCGCTCGCTGTCGCGGACGCCGATCGCGGGACAGGGCTCTCCCGCGGGCTCGCGGCGCCGGGGCTGGCGCCGAAGCTTCAGGCTAGTGCACCGGGCCGGGGCTGCTGGCGTGGAGTGACGGCCGCGGGGTGTGTGCAGGGTTCGACGAGTCGGACCGGTGTAAGTAACTGAGGCTCAGTTTTTCGGCGGTCTGCTCCGCTTCCTGACGTGTCGCATGGATTTCGCTGGCGATACACGAATCTCCGCGGAACAGGTCGACGGCGTACCCCTCAACCGTCCGGGCGATTCCGCAGTAGGTGCGGCGTGCGCCGGTACCCGCGGACCAGACCTCTTTCCACCGTTTCGCCATATCTGCCCCTTTCGTGCGGATGTGCGCCGGCGCGACCCTCCCGCCGCGCCTGACGCCTCGAAGTAGATACCGAACCGGTGGCCTGAATCCATCCGGCGAATCGGGGATGCACGACGGAAATACTGGGGGAGTGAACGACCGGCGCCGGCCCCGATACTTCGCCGTGGTCGCACCTTCGTTCCCTCCCTCCGGTCTTGACCGGATGCGGCAATGCTCGGGCCGGGTTACGCTTGCATTGGGACGGGTTTCTCTTTCTGCGACGCCTTCCTGGAGGGAACATGCGGTTCAGGACGTGGCCCGTGGCGGCCCTCGGCCTCGCCGGTCTCCTGGTCTTGATCGTGATGTCGCTGCTGGCCGCATCGCGGAGAGCCCAGTCGATCTACACGCAGCTCGACCAACTCAACGAGCACCATCGCATCGTCGAAGGAAAGCTCCGGCGGCTCCGGTCCGACGTCCACCTGTCCGGCATACACGTTCGCGACTACCTCCTCGATCACGACCCTGCTCGAACACCCGCGTACCGGGAGCGTCTCAAGGAGTTTCGCCGGGACAATCTGCGCAGCTTCAGCGAGCTTCTGGTGCTTGCGCGGCAGCGGCCCGGCGACAATCAGCGAATTGCGGGCCTCCAGGCCAGGCTGGAGGAGTACTGGCAATCGATGAACCCCGTGTTCGACTGGACGCCGGCCGAGAAAGCAACCCTCAGCGCCGAGTTCCTCCGGCTCGAGGTGCTTCCGCGCAGGGAAGCGCTGCTGACGCTGACCCGGCAGATCGAAGAGCTGAACGACGCCAACCTGGCCGAGCAGCGAGCCGAGATGGCGCAGCGGCACCAGGACCTGCGCAACGACCTTGAGACAGTCCTCTGGCAGAGCGTCCTGCTGGGTCTGATCGTCGCCGTCAGCGCCGTCATCCGCCTGCGCGTCCTCGAGCGGCGCTCGGAACAGCAGCGCACGTTTGCTGAAGACGCCGAACACCGGATGCGGCAGCTGTCGCAGCAGCTCGTCGCGACACAGGAAGAGGAACGCCGAAAGCTGTCTCGCGAGCTCCACGACCATGTCGGCCAGACACTCACGGGGCTCCGGATGGAGCTCGGCCGCATCGAGCGGCTCCGCATGCCCGACAACGAACGCTTCGCCGCAGCAGTCGGCGAGGCGCGCTCCCTCGTCGACGACGTAGTCCGGACGGTCAGGGATCTCGCGCTCGGGCTCAGACCGAGCATGCTGGACGATTTCGGACTTCAGGCGGCGCTCGAGTGGCACGTGCGCGACCTGACGCGGCGGTCCGATCTTGCCGTCGCCCTCGACATCAGCGGCGACTTTGCCGATCTCTCCGATCAGCAGAAGACGTGCATCTACCGAGTCGTGCAGGAGGCATTGACCAACTGCGTCCGCCACGCCAAAGCCCGTCGCGTGGCGGTGGGCCTGAGCCGAACGCCGGCCGGACTCGAGCTGCATATCGCCGACGATGGCATCGGGATCGAGGCGGGGCACTCGGGACAGGGGCTCGGGCTCAAAGGGATTGAAGAGCGAGTTCGAGAGCTGTCAGGCACGATGAGGATTGATACCGCCGCGGAAACAGGCACGACCCTGCACGTTGCCTTGCCCCTGGCCGCTAGACCCGAGGAGGCGTCATTTGCGCGTGCTGCTGGCTGACGACCACGGCATCGTGCGCCGGGGATTGCGGAGCCTCCTGGAGAGCGAACCAGGGATCGAAGTCGTGGGCGAGGCCGCAGACGGTCTCGAAGCCCTGCGCCTCTGCACCGAGCACCAGCCCGACATCCTGATCCTGGATGTGGCCATGCCGAGGCTCAACGGCATCGAGGTTGCGGCCCGGGCGCAGAAGTTCGATCGCCCCCCCAGGATGATCATGCTGAGCATGCACTCCGACGAATCGTACGTGCTGCGGGCGCTGGCAGCCGGGGCGGCAGCCTACTTGTTGAAGGACGCCACCGACGAAGACCTGCTGCCGGCTGTGCGTGCCATTGCCGCGGGGAAACCCTACTTCAGCCCCGCGGTCACGGCGCTCCTCGTCGAGGACTACATCCGCCAACTGCAGGCGCGCGGCCTCACCGACAGCTATCACCTGCTCACGGATCGCGAAAAACAGGTCCTCCAGCTGCTGGCCGAAGGACGTTCGAACAAGGAAGTGGCGGCGCTGCTGGACGTCGGGCTCTCCACGGTGGAGACGCACCGCGGGAACCTGATGCAGAAGCTCGGTCTCCACAATACGGCCGAGATCGTCCTCTATGCCGTCCGCAAGGGACTGATTGTCTGAGGCGAGCGCGATCGGGACGCGGGACGCGGGGCTCGGGGCTCGGGGCTCGGGGCTCGGGGCTCGGGACTCGGGACGCGGGACGCGGGACGCGGGACGCGGGACTCGGGGCTCGGGGCTCGGGACTCCGGGACTCGGGGCTCGGGGCTCGGGGCTCGGGACTCCGGGACTCGGGGCTCGGGGCTCGGGACCCCGGACCCCGGGACTCCGGGACTCGGGACTCGGGACCCCGGGACTCCGGGACTCGGGACTCGGGACCGGGGACGGGACCGGGGACGCGGGACCCGGACCAGGGACCAAGGACCAGCGACCAAGGGACCAGGGACTAAACAGTCGTCCCCACTGAGGCGTCTAACAGACATATGCCACGCCTGCTGATCGCCCCCCTGCTCTTCGTTGCGGCGAGTCTCCTCGATGCCGGACCCGTGGCGGCGCAGGCTCAGGCTGTGCCACAACGCGACGGGCTGGCGCGGGCGCAGGATGTGACGGGCACGGCGAGCATTTCAGGGACCGTCACCGTCGCCGGTTCAGGCCACCCTGCACGGAAAGCGCGCGTGTCGATTTCGGCGGCCGAACTGCGGGGAGGGCGAACGACAGCCACCGACGAATTGGGCCGATTCGGGTTCGCCGGGCTGCCTGCTGGACGCTTCTCCGTCCGTGTCTCGAAGCCCGGCCACGCCAACGTCAGCTATGGACAGCGGCGCCCGGACAGCCCTGGCACGCCGATCCAGATCGGCGAGGGGCAGAAGGTCGACATCCAGCTTCAACTCCCGCGCGGGGGTGTCATCACCGGAACCATCCAGGACGAGCAGGGCGAGGCGATCCCGGGCACGCAGGTGCGCGTGCTTCGCCACACGACGCAAGGCGGGCAGCCGACGATGCAGCAGGCTGGCAGCGATTCGACCGACGACCGTGGCGTCTACCGCATCTACGGTCTCCAGCCTGGCGATTATGTAGTTGCAGCCACGCCGCGCAACTCGACGAGTTTCGCACCGGCCGCTGCCCTTCAAGCTCTGGAAGTTGCCGGGGCCATGGACCGGGCGGAGGCACTCGCAGAGCGGGTCGAGGCACTGCAGACGAAGGTCGGGCGCATCGCCCCCGAGCTGGAATCACGGCTCCCGACGGATGAATCCGTCGAGGGATACGCGCCGGTGTACTACCCTGGCACGACCGCGCCGGGCAGCGCGGCGAGGGTGACGGTCGGAGCCGGCGAAGAAAAGATGGGCATCGACTTCTCGCTGCAGCTGGTGCCCATTGCGCGCGTGGAAGGAGTCGTCGTCTCATCCACGGGTGAAGCCGCGCGGAACATCCAGGTATCGCTCGTCAATCTCGGTGAAGCGCTGCCGAGCATCGGCGGCGGATCCTCGCGGCCAGACGCCGACGGTCGCTTCCGGATCCCGAACGTCGCGCCCGGGCGCTACCTGCTGGTCGCTCGCGCGACGATGGGAGCTCCCGGCCGAGGAGGGCGCGGCGGTGGAGCGATCGGCCGGGGCGGGCGGGCGGCCTTGTCCGATACGGGACGTCTGTGGGCATCGACCGAGGTATCCGTGGACGGCCGGAACGTCTCGGATCTGGTGCTGACGCTGCAGCCCGGCATCACCCTGAGCGGCCGGCTTGTGTTCGAGGGGACCACGCCGATGCCATCGGATCTGTCGCGGGTTCGGGTGGCCGCCTCCCCGGCCGACACGATCGGACCGGCGCGCGGGATCGCGCTCTCAGCCGCCGGAGTCGCGGACGCGAACGGCAGGTTCACCATCACCAGCGTGGTGCCTGGACGCTATCGAATCACGGCGACCGGCGGCCTCCAGGGATGGACGCTCGCATCGTCGGTGATCTCGGGCCAGGACACGCTGGATTTCCCGATCGAGGTGAAGGCCGAGCCAATCGGCGGCGCGATCCTCACGTTCAGGGATCGCCAGTCGGAGCTCACCGGAACAATCGTGGACGAGCGGGGTCAACCCGCGCCGGCTTACACCGTCATCGTCTATCCCGCGGAACGCGAATTCTGGACGCCGGGCTCGCGGCGCATCTCCTCGCAGCGGCCCGGCACCGACGGCCGCTTCACGTTCCGCAACCTGCCGCCAGGCGAATACCGTCTCGCGCCGGTCATGGATCCGGACCCTGGCGCCTGGGGCGACCCCGCCTTCCTCGAACAGCTCGAGAACACCGCCTTGCGCGTTCCGCTGGGTGCGGGAGAACAGAAGGGCCAAAACCTACGAATCAGATGAGTGCTGAAGGCTGAGGGCTGAAGGCTGACATTCAGCATTCGCATTCAGCATTCAGCATTCAGCCTTCAGCACTCAGTTGGCCCCTCGCAGAAACGCGAGGAACTCGGCCGAATCGCGCGTGAGGCCCGGGTATGTCGCGAGCGGCCGGCCGTCGCTGGACATGACGGCGTAGAAGGGCAGCGCCACCGTGCCGAACGTGTCGGCCTGGAACTTCTGGTGCTTCTCGTACTTCTCCCCGTCGCCATCCGTATACAGCTTCACGCGCACGAAGCGCTCGAGCTCGCCGCGGACGTCGGGCCTGGGAAACATGTTCGCTTCCATCCAGCGGCAGTTCGTGCAGGTGTAGCCGGTGAAGTCGATCAGCATCAACCGCCGCTCGCGGACAGCGGTCGCGAGCGCCTGATCGTAGTCGTTGACGATCCAGCCGAGCTCTCCTTCCAGCGTGCCCGCACCTGTTTGCGCCGAGTCGGCGCCGGCAGCCGGAGGCAGGAAGGCCTCGATCTCGCCCAGCCGGCTCCCGAACAGACCGGTGACGAGATAAATGGTGATCGCGAGAGAGGTGATGGCGGCGCCGAGCCTCCACGCGCCGATGCGATCCGCCGTCGAGTCGTGAGGCAGCCGGTAGGAGCCGATCAGGTACAGACACAGCAGCACACCGAGCGCAATCCAGATCGCCAGGACGGCGTCGCGGGTGAAGATGTCCCATCCCCAAATCAAGTCCACGTTCGAAAGAAACTTCATCGCGGCCGCCACCTCGATGAAGCCCATCGACACCTTGACGGCATTGAGCCAGCCACCCGAGCGCGGCAGCTTCGCCACGAACTGCGGCAGCAGCGCGAGCACGAAGAACGGGAGCGCGAACACGCTGGAGAAGGCGATCATCCCGAGCAGCGGCCACTTCCAGCTGCCCTGTGACGCCATGACCAGCAGCGTCCCGACGAAGGGCGCCGTGCAGGTGAACGACGTCAGCGTGAACGTCAGCCCCATGAGAAGCGTGCCGACGAAGCGGCTGCCGCCCTCCCTCCGCGTGAGCGCGTCGAGCCGGGTCAGCAGCGAGGCCGGCGGGGTCAGCTCGTACGCGCCGAACAGGTTCATCGCGAACCCGAGGAAGATCGCCGTGATGAGCAGGTTGATCCAGGGATTGGCCGCGAAGCTGTTCAGCCCCGAGGCGCCAACGACGAGGGCGAGCACCATGCCGAGCGCGGTGAACGTCAGGATGATGCCGAACGAGTAGACGAGCGCGTTGCCGACGGCGGCGCTTCGGCTGCCCGCTGCATGGTTCGTGAAGTACGAGACCGTGATGGGCACCATCGGAAACACGCACGGCGTCAGCAGCGACAGCGCACCGACTGTCATCGCGAGCCAGATGAAGCTCCAGAGATTGGCCGAGCCAACAGGGGCGGCGACAGGAATCGCGGCAGGTTGAGGAGCCGGCGGCGCCACGTCGGAAGCCCCGGGACCCACGCCCGCCTCGGCTCCGCCCACGACGGTGACCTGCGCCGCGAGCTTTTCGGTTCTCGGCGGCATACAGAGGCGATCGTTGCAGGTCTGGAAGCGAACGTGTACTTCGACGCGGTGCAGTCCAGCGGGCGTGCCGGGAGCGGCGACGATCGGAAGCCTGAACGTGGCCGCTTCGTCATACCACTCCGTTTCCATGGAGAAGTTGGGATCGAACTGCTTCGTGGGCGCGGGACCGGCCGGCGCAGCGGCGAGGCCGAACGGCTGATCTGCAGGAATCGTGATCCGCGTCTGGATCGGCCCGCCCGGCGGCTGAGTGATCGAGTACAAGTGCCAGCCTGGGTCGATCCTGGCGGTCAACGCGAGCTCGAATGGGGCGCCGGGCGCGACGTTCGTCGGCCCTTCAGCCAGCGACCACTTGACCGGGTTCTCGATCTGCGCGGACGTCAGACCCGGCCACAGCACGGGACCGAAGAGCAGCAACAGCGCGAGAGCCGCGCGTCTCATCGTAGAGAGCTGCATATCAGGCGGCCGAGTCGTGTGAGAACGCCAGGAAACCGGCACAATTCATGGTAGCACTGCAGCGAGGCCACAGCCGTCTTCGCGGGCGCGTGTCTCCCCTTCTTTGGTTAACACGGCAGGCGCGCGCGCTATTCCGGGGGAAGTCTGCTATCTCGCGCCTTCGGGCCGGCCCTCGGTATCCAGGATGGTGATCGGTGCGAGACCCGTTGCCTTCAGCGGCATCTCGATCGACGCGCGGTCTCCGACGATGACAATCGCGAGGCGGTCGAGGTGGATGTGCTGCTTCGCCACGCGCAGCACATCCTCTTTGGTGACCGCCGCAACCGCCTTTGCGTACTGCTGGTAGTAGTCCTCGGAAAGCCCTTGGAGCCAGAGGGTGGTGAGCGCGTTGTTGGTACCGGCCACCGATGCGAAGGCGGACGGGAGCCGCTGGATCAGTGACTGCTTCGCCGTCTCGAGCTCGTCGTCGGTCACCGGGCGCGCGCCGAGAATCCCCTTCAACTCCTTCATGAACTCGATGAGCGCCTCGTCGGTCTTGTCGCTCACGACATCGCCGTCAGCCGTGAATGCGCCGGGGCCCTTGCCGTAGCTGAACCCCGAGCCGACGCCGTAGCTGTAGCCCTTCTCTTCGCGGATGTTGGCGTTGAGGCGCGACTGAAACATGCCGCCGAGCATCGTGTTCATGACCTGCAGCGCGAAGAAGTCTGGGGTGCTGCGTGGCGGGCCCGGATGGCCGATCGACACGCTGCTCTGCGCGGCCCCCGGCTTGTCGACCAGGTAGATCGCCGTCTGTTCGCGCGCCGGCAACGCGGGATATTCGAATGAAGGTCGTTCTCCGCCGCGCGGCCAGGCCGCGAGCGTCTTTTCCACGATCGTCTTCACGTCCGCGGTCTTCACGTCACCGACGATCGTCACGAGCGCGCGGCCAGGCTGATAGTAGGCCTTGTGGAGAGCGACCACATCGTCGCGGGCGATCGCCTTGATGGCGTCTTCGGTCGTGAAGCGTCCGTACGGATGCTCGGTCCCATAGAGCACGCGGGGATAGACCCGGCTCGCGATGAAGCCGGGCTGCGCCTTGCCCTGCTCTAGCGCAACCAGCCGCTGCCCTCGCATCCGTTCGAGCGATGCGGCCGGGAAGGTCGGGTTCAGCAGCATGTCGGCGAGGACGGCCAGCGTCTGGTCGAACCTGCCCGTCGTGGACACGAAGCTCATCGATCCGCTCTCGCCGCCGATCGACGCAGCCACCGACGTCCCCAGAAGCTGCAGCGCGTTCGACAGCGCATCCCCATCCCTCGTCGTCGTGCCCTCGCTCAGCATCGCGGCCGTGATGCTGGCGAGCCCGGTGCGGCTGGAGGGCTCGAACTGGTTGGCGCCACCGAGGAACGTGAGGCTGAACGACACGAGCGGCAGGTCGTGCTTCTCCGACACGATCAGATCCGCACCGTTCGCCAACGTGGTTTTCGTCCATGCAGGGACCCGGAGCTCAGGCGCCTTGCCGGGGAGTGGAGGCTGTGTACGGTCCAGAACCTGCTGTGCCGCCGCCGGCGCGACCAGGAGCGCGCACGCGGAGATCACGAGACGTGAGATCCCCTGCCTCATCGCGTCGCCTCGCCCGTCACCCTCTTGCTCTCCGCAGGCTTCGAAGCCAGATCCGGTTTGCCAATTGGCACGATACTCAGCACGACTCGCCCGCGCGTCAGATATCTGTTCGCGACACGCGTGACGTCATCGGCCGTGACGCCCAGCGTTTTCTCGTACTCCTGCCTGAAGTGCCCGGGATCACCGAAGTAGCCCGCGCCGCTCGCCAGCCGCATGGCTTTGCCGAGGTTCGATTCGAGTCCACGGACGAACGCCAACTCCTCGCCGGCCGTCGCCTTCTGCATCTCCTCGGCAGTGGGTCCCTCCGCCGCGAGCTTCGCGATGATGTCGTCAGCGGCCTGCTCCAGCTCCGTGAGCGTGTGCCCCGGACGCGGCGTGATGACCATGAGGAACTCGCCGGCGCCTTCGTTCGATGACTGGCGTGCGAACAGCGCGCTCGCGGCCTGGGTGTCGTAGACAAGCGCCTTCGTGAGCCGTGCTGTCCGGGGCCCGGAAAGGATTGCGCCCAGGATGTCGAGCGCGAACTGGTCGTCGTGATGGACGCCCACCGTGGGCCACTGCACGTACAAACGCGGGACCTGTACGCGATCCTCGTACACCAGCCGCTTCTCTGCCTCGAGTGCGACCGGCGGCGCGGTCGGCCGCGTGATGGACTTGCCTTTCGGGATGTCTTCGAAGTACCTCGCGACCCATCCCTTCGCCTGCGCCGGATCGAAATCACCCACGATCGCGAGGTAGGCGTTGTTCGGAGCGTAGTAGAGGCGGAAGAAGTCCTTGACGTCCTGCTCCGACGCGGCCGAGAGGTCCTCCATGCTGCCAATCGTGCTCCACGAGTACGGGTGCGATTGGGGGTACGTCGCCGCGGCGAGGATCTCGTTCGCGCGGCCGTAGGGTTGGTTGTCGATCCCCTGACGACGCTCGTTCTTGACGACGTCGCGCTGGGCGTTGAGCTTCTCGAGATCGAGCGCATCGAGGAGGAACCCCATGCGATCGGACTCGAGCCACAGGGCCGACTCGAGATAGTTCGACGGCATCGTCTCGAAGTACGTGGTGCGATCGGTGTCGGTCGTACCGTTGTTGCTGCCACCGACACCTTCCGTCAGCTTGTCGTGCAGGCCGTAGGGAATGTGACCGGAGCCGGTGAACATCACGTGCTCGAAGAGGTGCGCGAACCCCGTGCGCCCGGGCGCCTCGTTCTTCGAGCCGACGTGATACCAGACGTTGACGGCCACGGTGGGGATCGAACGATCGACCGAGAGGATCACGGTGAGGCCGTTCGGCAGCGTGTAGGAGTCGAACGGAATGCGGATCGAATCGGATCCTGCGGGCACGGTGCGCGCCGCCGGGGGCTGTGCCGAAACCGCACCGCCACCGAGACACAGGGTGGCCAAAAGTGCGACGCGGCAACTACTGCTGAGCACGAACGCACTCCTTCCACTTTTTGGACGTGGTGCAATTCCAAAATTGAAATTATAGCTGAGGACGCGCTGTGCAGGATTGCGGTAACCATGGCGTGCCATGCCGGTGAAAGCCACCTATCCGCTCACGCTGGAGAGGATGCACGACATCCTCGAGGAGCTCCGCGCACGGCGTACTCGAGCGTGTGCCCGCACGGGCGTCCGGTGGTGCTGGGGATGTCGAGGCGCGAGATCGAGCGGAATTTCGGGCGGATCTGGATCACGATGTCCACGACGAGCTGAAATCGACCGGCGGGCGCGGTCGCGGGCTGCACTTCGCCGCGGAGCCGCGTCCGTCGGGACATCGGTCAGCGGGTAACCGTAATAGAGAATGACAGGTAGTAATTGCCCCCCTCCGCGAGAATCTCGCCCTGGTCGGTGATCAGGAGCAGCTTGTTGAGACTCTTCGGGTTCGGATCGTCGGCAGTGATGACGGTTCCCGAAGGCGAGATCGTCCATACCTTGCAGCCTGTGCTGTCAGCCGCGACACAGGTCACCTTGAAGCGGTCGACGTCGGGATAATTCTCAGGCTGAAACGAGAACCGGTACCACTGGCCGTTTGGCGAACGGAATCGGAACGAACCGGGACACAGCGCCGCTGCGCCATTGGGCATCTTGATCATGTCGACGTTGACCCCCGAGCACTTCGAGATGAGGTGCGCGGTTACCCATCCGAACTCGACAGGCGCACCGTTCGTGTCGGTGCCAAGCGACGGGGTCGAGAAGCTGCCGGCGTTGACCTGCTCCCGGAGATCGAAGAACACGGTTCTGTTCGAATCGACAAAGCCGCCCTTTGACGAGTAATACGTCGTGAGACTCCAGTCGTGTCCGGTGGAATTCGAGAGCAGGGTCGACTGAACCTGCGCAACTTTTCTCACCGTGCTGGTCAGGTAGGCGCCCTGTCTGTCGCTTTCGATGCCCAACGGCGACCCCGCGACGATGTCCGCGATCGTCGTGGTGACTGGAA
>DASTBU010000103.1:0-33439 GCA_035711845.1 Vicinamibacterales bacterium | reverse complement strand
CCGCCTCTCGAAACACCGCGTCCTTGTCCGGCGACAGGTTGATGACGCCATTGCTGATCACGACATCGCAGCACCGGTCGGGCAGTCCCGTCGCATCGATGAAGCCGCGGCGGAATTCGACAGACCTGAACGCGTGCTCCTTTGCAAGGCGATCAGCCTTTGCGAGCTGCGCACTTCGGCCTGGCGAATCTGCGCCCAGGCGAGCGCGTCGTCGACCTCGGCAGCGGCTCGGGCATGGACAGCTTCATTGCTGCGGACGAGGTCGGTGCGGAGGGACAGGTGACCGCGTCCGTCATGTCGATGCCTAGTAGCCGACACCTGCGAACGATTCGATCGACCCTGCTGGACCGCGCCATCGCGCGCGAGCCGGATCTCGGCGCACGCGTTGACGCGAGTGTCGGACGCCAGGCCTTCGTCAAGTACTTCATCGACAACCGGCCTGGCCACACCGCAGAGGTCGGGTTGTGGAAGGCGTTCGTGATGGAACAGGCGAGCCGGGCCGTGAGTTCCTATAGTGGGCACGAGACCTCGGCGCTGTCCCCGGCCGGGGACAGCGACTTGACGGCGTTCCTTCGCCTCTTAGACCGTGAGCCGTGGCTGCTCAGTGAAGCCTTCGTGGGGTTTCAAGCTCGGATCATCGAGGTAGCAACGCTGAAGAATCGCGGGGAATTCATCAGTGCGCTTCTCGATCTCGATCCCGCGATACTGCGGCGTCAGCCGCCGCCTCAATCGCAGGCCATCGAATTCGCGTTTACCTACGCGAAGACACACCTCCTTCCATTGCTCACCCGTATCTGGGCGCTGCCCGACGATTTGCCGCATGCGGCAGGCATGGGCGACCTCTCGCGGGTGAAGCGGTGGTTCGACGCGTCCGGAGCGCCGGCGCTGGGCGACATCGAGAAGCATTACCCTTCGAGTCCATATATGCCGAAGGGCCGGGCCGAGGAATATGCACGCCAATGGAGCGCGCACAATGTCCAGCGGGTGCTCGACACGGCGTTCGCCTGGTCCGTCATGAACAGCCACCTCGACGTGGCGGACTTCCTGCTGGAGCACGGCGCCGATATCAACACCACGTGGAGCTCCCATGAGCCGGCGAGCATCCTGCACGAGCTGGTTTTTCATGCGAATTACAAGTCGATGCAGTTCCTCATCGACCACGGCATCGATATGACGATCAGAGACTATCGCTGGAACGGCACGGCGCAGGGCTGGGCGTTTAACGCCGCGAACGACGAAAAAATGGCGCAGTGGCTGGAGGAGGCGGAACGGCAGCGGGGACAGCGACGATGAGCACTGACGCAAGACGCGCGGATCCTCGCTGCGCGGCGACAAATACATTGTCACAACCGCGGGATACCTGCGCCAGGTGGCCCGCCTGCCCGACTTCGTCGGCGGCCCGCTCTTCCTCGGATCGTGGATCGAAGGTGGGTCCGCCTTCGACGAATGGGAACACCTGACGTGGTCGACGAACCTGAGCCTGGGGGTGATCGCCGACACGATCATCGGCCCGGTCTTCGGCGGTTTCAGCTTTGGCTTCGAAGGGGGCACGCGCTTCTATAATCGGCATCCTGGAACATCCGAACCCCGACCGTTACGCGGGCCAGCGCATCTTCGTCGTCCGGCGCGGGGACTATGTGTACTTGGTGCCGTTCGTGGAGGACGAGCACACGGTGTTAATGAAGACGATCTCCCGAGCCGTAAGGCGACGAAGGAGTACCTGGGTGAGGAGTCCGACGATGAAGATGGACGCTGAAGAGAAAGAGTTGGTTGAGTCCGTCGAGCGCGGCGAATGGAAGTCCGCCAAGGGCGGCAAGCGCGAGCGCGCCCGGTACTCCCGACACGCGAAGGCTACGTTTCGCAAGGATCGGCGCTTGAATATCCGGCTCTCGAGCAAGGACTTGAAGGCCATCCAGAAGCGTGCGCTCGCGGAGGCTTGCCGTACCAGACGCTGATTTCCAGCCTGTTGCACAAGTACGCGTCCGGGCGCCTCAAGGAAGTCTGACTCCGGCGGGTCGAGCAGGGCATCCTGTACGCCGTCCGAACGATCCTCAAGCGCGGTCCCGTTATTGCGATCAGGATCGTTGCCGGGTACGTCCGCGCGTGCCTCGTTGCCCAGCGGTACGTCGCGCCCCGATGGGTTCACCCCCTGCAGGGCTCGACTCCGCGTCGACGCGCGACCTCTGGTGAGGGAGAATGTCGCCACACCGGGCTCCACCCTCCGAGCCGCTCGAGGGGCCTCGTGACGAGTGGACGCAAGAGAGACGGCCACGGGCACACGTATGACCGAGCAGTCGAACGTCTCGCCGCAGCGGCTGGCTCGTACGGCGGGCGTCCTCTATCTCGCGATCATCGTCATCGGCGGGTTTGGCTACTTCAGTGGCTCGTCGCTCCTCGTCCCTGGCGACGCCGCGGCCACCGCTGGCAACATCCTGGCAGCCGAGTCGACATGGCGACTGGCGATCGCCGCGCTGCTCGTGATGCTCGTGTGCGACGTCGCGCTGGCGGTGCTCCTCTACGTCCTGTTCGCGCCGGTCAGCCAGACGGTCGCATTGCTGAGTCTGGCCTTCAGGCTCGTGCACACGTCGATACAGGCCGTCGCCGTGCTCGCTCGAGTCGCGCCGGTGCTGATTCTTCGCGACCTACCGGCCGCGACGGCCTTTTCCAGGGACGAGCTCCAGGCACTGTCGCGGGTGTCGCTGCGGCTCTTCGAGCAGGGTTTCGACATCGGGCTGCTGTTCTTCGGCGTCGACTGTCTGGCGGTCGGCTGGCTGATCCACCGGTCGCGCTTTCTTCCGCGGGCGCTGGGAGTGGGGATGACTATCGCGGGATCGTGCTATCTCGCCGACGTCGTCAGTGGCCTGCTGTTCCCGTTGCTTGACGTCGGCTTCGACATCATGTGGCCCGGCTACGTCTCCGAACTGGCACTGTGCCTGTGGCTCGTTGGCGTCGGCCTCGACGAGGCGGCGTGGAGGGCACGCGTCGCCACGCGCTGATATCGGCGAGGCCGAGCAGCGCCCTGCGCGGTCTGTTCCTCGGCGCCGCCGACGATGAACGCCGGCACCGACCCGGCAGGCGGCGGTTCATCGCCGAACCCGCCCCGACCACCGGCGCGCGATGGCCGAGCCGCGCTCCGACAGTTCTCGCGCCAGGTGGTAGGGCAGTCGTGCGGGACTCAAGGGCCGTTTTGCAGCGGACGGTCAAGAAAACTGTCGCCTTTCGTGATTCTCTCCGTTTTCCGAAAGACGACACGCAACAACGCGGCGTGTGTGCCCAAGAGTGTGCCCAGAACGGTGTGCTCAGAACGGTGTGCCCACGCGAGCAGCAGGCCAACGACAAGAAGCCTTCTGGCTGCCTGCACTTAGCGTCGACGAAGACCGTTTGCCCGGCTGTCGCCGCCACAATCGACGGTTCCACGCCAGTGCCTACGTCTCGTATACTTAACTGTCTGCGGTGAGGTGGCCGAGTGGCTGAAGGCGGCGGTTTGGTAAGGTCGCCCGCGATCACAGAACGGGCCTGAAATTCACGATTTCAGGCCCGTTTTTCATTGGCAGCTTGGTTGGCGTTGGCTAGCGATTGGTGGTCCTCGGACCGGGTTTGGGCACACTGGCGGGCACACTGGAGCCGACGCCAATGTGTGCCTATTGAGCACACATCGTGATACTCTAGATGTCGGCGAAGTACTTCGACTGGGATGACGCCAAGAACGCGAAGCTCAGGGCGGAGCGCGGCATCGGGTTCGAGGACATCGTCTTCCACATCGAGCGCGGTGATCTCCTCGACTTTCTGGAGCACCCGAACCCCAGCCGTTACGTCAGCCAGCGCATCTTTGTTGTCCGGCGCGAGGACTACGTGTACCTCGTGCCGTTTGTCGAAGGCGAGCACACGGTCTTCCTTAAGACGATTATCCCGAGCCGGAAGGCCACGAAGCAGTACCTCGGTGAGGAGTCCGACGATGAAGCTGGACGCTGACGAAAAGGAGTTGCTCGAGTCCGTCGAGCGTGGCGAATGGAAGCCTGCGAAGGGTGGCAAGCGCGAGCGCGCCCGGTACTCGCGCTACGCGAAGGCCACCTTCCGCAAGGACCGGCGGCTGAACATTCGCCTGTCGAGCAAGGACTTGGAGGCGATTCAGAAGCGGGCGCTTGCGGAGGGCTTGCCGTATCAGACGCTGATCTCGAGCCTGCTGCACAAGTATGCCTCTGGCCGGCTCAAGGAAGTTTGAGCTGGGTGCCTGGCCGCCGTCTTGGTCTTCGTGCGGCGTCCCAGAGGGTTTCACTCGGCGGTCGTGAGGGATCTCAGGGTGCGCCGGTGCTCGTTGCTCACGATCACGGCGAGGCGCCGCAGACGTTTGCGGATGGTCCAGGCACTCGCCTGGTACTGCGCACGACTGTTGCAGGTCACCGATCAGGACAAACCCGACGCGTCGCGATGCGTTACCTCGAGTCGGCCGGCCGCCGCGGCCGGGGATGTGGTATTGCTCGAGGCAGCGGCCTCACATGACTGCCCACCACACGAGGTTTATCTGTTACAGATGTCACTCAGGCTGACCAGCCTGCGGCGGCCCGATACGGTACGGCCGCATCATTTCATTGTCCTCGTGCTCGACGATGTGGCAGTGCCACACGAACTGGCCGAGTGTCGCAAAACGAATTCTGACGCGGGTGACCTGTCCCGGATAAGCGATGACCGTGTCCTTAAAGCCGGACTCCCACTCCTCTGGAGGGCTGACGTTGCCACTCAGTTGGATCGGCTGCGCGACCTCGCCCTCACCGTCGAGCACCAATCCTTCGCGGTTCACGACCTCGAAGACGACTTCGTGGATGTGCATCGGGTGAGCATCCGCTGTGGTGTTGTAGATCTCCCAGACTTCCGTTTCACCGACGTTCGGGTTCTCTGTCACCGCGTCCATCCACTTGTGCTCCGTCACGTTTCCTTGTGAATCCACGGTGCCCAGCAGCGCCTCGACCGGCCCCTCGATTTCTTCTTGTTCCTCACTGGCGCCCTCGGCCGATTTCTCGATCAAGGCCAGGCGCCGTATCTCGGTTTCGGTCGGCAGCGGAGTGATCGCGGGTAGTTGCAGGACTGACGGCGGCGTCGAATCGTCGAAGTCGATCGCCGGGACGACGCGGAACTGCAGCACCTGACCGGTCGTCTCCGGATTGGCGCGATCGAAATCGCTTCCGGGCAGGCCCCCGCCGAACGGCTCGTCCGGTCCAACGTTTTCGAGCGCGTGGTGGCCGAGCGGGACGGTGGTGAAGTCTACGATGACATCGGCACGTTCGGCCGGACCCATGAGGAGCCGGTTGCCGTGAAAGCCGGTAACGTTGACTGGCGCAGCCAGGAATCCGCCTTCGTTACCGATCTGCCACACGTCGACGCCGGGGATTTGGTTGAAATCGAGGATCAGGAACCGCGACTGACAGCCATTCAGGAAACGAAGCCGATAACGCCGTTGTTCGACGGTCAGGAACGGCCACGTGCTGCCGTTGACGATGATCGTGTTGCCGAAGAACTCGGGATTCCAGATCGGTGCGAACTCTCCATCGGGAATATAGTCGCGCACGATGCCGTCGAAGAACTGGCGGGTATCGGGATAGAAGAGCGAGCCGTCCGCGTTGAACGATCGATCCTGGATGGCAATGGGAATTTCCCGGTACCGCTTGTTGGGCGGGAATCTGTCGTTCTCACGCGGCGCCGGCCCAGGAAGAATCGCCGGTCCGCCGGTCCGCAGGTCGATGACCACGTCATCCGGCCCACCACGAACAAGATAGAACCCAGCCGGGCCCGCGTAGACGTTGAGTCGCGTCATGCCGAGTGCGTGGTCGTGATACCAGATGGTAGACGCGCGGTTCGCGTTCGGATACTGGAACATCGCAAACCCCGGCCCCCACGCCACACCGTGGGCGGTGGCCGCCTTGGCGGCGAAGAAGTCGTACCACCGGCCTTCGGTGGCGTACCCCTCGGGGATATTGCCGGCCTTCGGCAAGTACCAGGCTTCGGCGTAGCCATCGCTATGGTCAGCCACGCCGACGGCGCCATGGACGTGAGTCACCATCGGCACCGGTCCGGTGTAGGGACCGGGTTTCGTTAAGAATGTTGGCCGGCTGTCGCGCCCGTCAATGCCACCAGGCGGGTTTGCCCAGTGCAGCGTCGGATCCACGGGGAGGAGGTGGGGCAGGTAGTCGCCGTTGGCGTCGACAAGTTCGTTGACCCATTTGATTCGGACCGGCCGATTCCAGGCCGCTTCGATCGTGAGCGAGGGAGCGTGGTGAATGAGCAGGCCGCGATTGCTCCGGGCGGCCTTCCCGCCGTACCCCCACACCGTGGTCGGATTGAGGCCCTGAGGAAGGATCTGCTGCGCGAATTGCCGCATCGAGATCTCGTAGTAGTCGATTGGCTTCCCGCCGCGCTGCGTGAGAACGGCCGCCCTAGGCATGACGGGCGGGATCAGCATCGGCGTCTCGAACTTCGGAATCGTCGTCGGATCCAGCGGGCCGCCGGGAACCTGGGCGAGGACGACCGGCGCGCTCGTGCCAGGCAGCCGTCCCAGAAGATAGAAACCGGCACCGGTGCCCCCGAGCCAGGTGATGAAGGTACGCCGTGACAATCGGAGGGAGCTGGCCATGGCAAAACCTCTCCTGTCTGAGTGCAGGCCGTCGCTTCGGAGCATCCGGGGCGCGCAGACTCCCACAAGTGCGGGCCAGATGGATCACAGTGACGAGAACCTTAGTACGCTCACCAACGGCTCCCGGCGCCCGCAAGAAGCGTACCTGCTCAGCCGTTCGCGTCCAGCAATCAGCCAGATGCAGCGTCGTCACATGAGATCCGGCGTCCCGACGATCGGATCGAAGGGGCCAGTTGCCGTATGGCCGGCAGACCGGAGGTCGATGCCCGTGAGTCAGCGAGATTTTTCCGGGGAGTGCTGCGGACAATTCGCATCGGTGACGGGCGCCCAGCAGCCGCGGGCGACCGGCGTCTCGTTGAATTGCTTTGAATCAAAGCCTCTTGTCCACCGACTTGGCACTTAAAGTCTTCTTGCCGTCACCATCGTTAGACGATTCCGTGGACTCCTGAAGGACTGTCTTCCGGAGCAATCGGCGCCCTTGGAGAGCTATTTGGCACAGCGGACAGCGAGCCGGGTCAGCGACACGCTGCTGCGGACCTCGAATCGACGTGGTCGTGATCCGCTGGAGGCTCTCTCACTCGATGATGCCGAAAGGAGGCCCAGGCTGGCCCCGCCCTCGATCGTCGCGCTGCAGTACTGGCGTCGCCACGCGTTCAGGGAGGAGCTGAAGCGAGCGTGTGACAGTCTGAGTATGTCGTTGCCTGTCCGAGCTCGGCGTCCCGCTACTCTATTGAGTTCCTTCTTCTTGCGTGAGCTGGTGCACTCGCTGATGTGAAAGCCCAAGAAGACGAGCGGCGTCGCGCGCGCTCATCTTCAGTTTTCCGGTTCGCAATACACGAACAGCGCGCCGAGCCGCGCGGGCGGCGCGTCGGTCCTCTTCGTCGGCCTTTCTGCGAAGAGACGCGTAGGCCCGAATCGCCTTCGTCGCTGCACTCGGCAGCTTCACGTCGTCCACGATGGAGGCCTTGCGCGCATCGTCGACGAACAGTTCCAGCGCCTCCCTGATTCGGCGACGGGCCTCGTCGACGGTACGCCCCTGCGTGTGGCAGCCGCGGACCCCACTCACGGAGGCCACCCACCACCCCGACTCACCACGCTCGTAGGCCACTCGATATCGCTTCACGGTTTCTTCAACCGTCCCTTCCCGAGGCACGGCTCCAAGTCGCGCTCGATTTGTTCGCAGCAGACCAGGCCCAATATCCTCGCCGGCATCAACGATAAGGGCGTCCACGCAACGGCCGCATTCGACGCGCAGATGCGAGCCGCGTTGCCGGCTCTCGAGGCACCCGAAGGACCTCGGGATGCGCCGAAGGTCCTTCGCGGTCACGGGATCAGGATAGCCGACGAGAGCCTGACCTGTCTAGCGCAGTAGACAGATCCGATGCACTCCCGGCGTAGTGGACCGTGGGTGAGCCGTCTGCTGCGGCACCGTCGCGCGGCCAAAGAACCGCGGAATCAGCGCGCACGACAAACCGGCGAACGGCAGCGCCGCACAACGCGCGCCAACAAACGCACCCGGGATTCAGAGTCCTTTCCCTCAGTGTGCCCAGACTCTCTGCGAGGAATGGCGAGTTTTTCGCCCGAATTCGGCAAAGGCGGCGGTCTGAAAAACCGTTGTAGGTTCGAGAGAAAAAGTCGGATCCGGCAAGTCCTAATTTCACGTACACTTACAGTCTGCGGTGAGGTGGCCGAGAGGCTGCAGGCGGCGGTTTGCTAAACGCCGATCAGCCTCTCGGCCATCTTCGCTTTTTACACAAATCCTCGAGTTTCAATCACTTCCTCGATCGAGCGGCTTGGCTGCTGTTGGCTTTGAAACGGCCCGCTTTGGCGCGTCACAGGGACAATTGTGGGGACATTTTCGCGGGTGATCGTCGGCGCCGCGGAAGAGTTGTGGTGCGCTCCACGGCTTTGAGAAGACTACCCATCTTCGCCGGCCCCACGCCGTAAATTGCGAGCAATCGCGTGCGATTTCGGGGTGAGCGTCTAGCGATCTGGCGGCGCGCCATCATCGAGGCCCACGCGACGGACGAGTGGCCAGTAGCGCGCGTCGGATCGAATCGGATCCAGTCGAGGATGGACGCGCAGCAGGCTGAGTCCCGACGCCTTTTCCTGCACGGCAATCTCCAGCCAGCGATACGCCTCGTCGATGTCGCCAAGGCTCGCGTGGAGCGCGCCGATTCCCCACGCCGACACGACGCGCTGCTCACGCGCCGCCCTGAGCTCGTCGAGCATGCGCCGCGCTTCGGCGACGTTGCCCGCCGCCGCCTCGAGATGCGCAAGCCCGAATGATGGGCCGGCAATCCCGCCCGCCAGCCGTTGTCCAGTCTCGTAGGCGGCGCGCGCTTCGTCGAAGCGGCCCAGCGCTTCTAAGGCGCGCGCGAGGTCCGTATGCGCGCTTGCAAAACGAGGGTCGAGCTCGATCGCCATGCGGTACGACAACATCGCCTTCTCGTACTGGCGCGCGTAGTAATACACGTCGCCGAGGATGGTGTGCAGCATGACCGCGAGCGGATCGAGACTGACCGACTTTTGCGCGGCGACCAGTGCTTCCTCGTGTCTCTCGAGCGTGGACAGCGCCCGCGCCAGCATGTTGTGCGCGAGGGCGAGCGCCGGGTTCAGCTCGACGGCATGACGCAGCGAGCGGATGCTCCCCTGCATGTCTCCCGTATGCATCTGGACGACGCCGATGGACACATGCGCATCGGCTAGAGAGGGATCGAGCTCTAGGGCTCGCCGGGCGGCAGCGGCGGCGTCCCGCGCGGCCTCGGCCGCCGGCGCCATCCCTCGCGTCGCGCGAAGGATCTGGCAATCGGCGAGCGCCGACCACGCCGCGGCAAAGTCGGGATCCAGTTCGAGCGCGCGCTTCGCGTGACGGAGGCCGAGCTCGACCCCTTGAGGCGAGCCTCCCCACGCAGAATGCCGCCCCTTCAGATACTCGAGATGCGCCTCCGGATTCACCACGTGACGGTGCGCGAGCTGTGCGACCTCGGTCGGGGTCAGCTGCACCGCGATTTCGCCGGCGACTTTTTCGGCGAGCTCGCTCTGCAGGCCGAGGACGTCTTCGAGCTGCCGGTCGTAGTGATCGGCCCAGAGCGTTTCGTCCGTGCGCGCGGCAATGAGCTGGACGCTCAGCCGCACACGCCCACCGACGAGATGCGCCGAGCCCTCCAGAATGGCCTCCACGTTCAGCTCTCGGGCGATCTCGGGAAGCGACAACGAGGTCCCCTTGTACCGCATCGCAGACGTCCTCGAGATGACACGCAGGGCCCTGATCCGCGCAAGGTCCCCGATCACTGCCTCGGTCATGGCGTCGGCGAAATAGTCCTGCGTCGGATCCTGCGAGATGTTGCGGAACGGCAGGACGGCGATGCCGCGGATCGGACCCCTCGCCGAGGCGGACGAAGACCCGCTGGAACCGGTGGCGGTTAGACGGCGCAGGGCGTCCGCAACCGCGGCTGCCGATGCAGGCCGGCGCGCCCGGTCCTTCTCGAGACAGGACGCAATCAGACAATCGAAGTCGACGCTCGCCTCCGGCCGGAGGGTTCGCAGTGACGGGGCGGGCGTGTTGACAATCGCAAACATCAGCGCCTGCGGCCGTTCCTGGGCAAACGGCCGTTGCCCCGTAGCCAGTTCGAACAGTGTGACGCCAAGGGCGTAAACGTCCGTCCGCGAGTCCTCTGCCTCGCCGGCGAGTTGTTCGGGCGCCATGTAGGCCAGCGAACCCATGACGGTGCCCGCCTGGGTCAGACGGCCCGTCATCGCGTCGCCGGACAGGAGCAGCGCGAGGCCGAAATCCAGGATCTTCGGCTGCCCCTCTGTCGTCAGCGCAACATTCCCGGGCTTCAGGTCTCGATGGAGGACGCTGTGGCGGTGCGCGTACTCCAGCGCGTCCGCGATCGCGGCGCCGAGCGATTGAACCTGCATGAGTGCCAGCGGACTCTCTCGCAGCCTGGACTCGAGCGTGCCTCCTGGCACGAACTCCATGACGAGGAACTCGTTATCGCCGTCGGCGTCGAAGTCGAACACCGTCGCGATTCCGGCGTGCGACAGTTGGGAGAGCGTTTGCGCCTCACGCCGGAATCGTTCGCGGCCGGCGTCGTCGTTGAGCGAACCGAGCGCGCCGCGCAGCAGCATCTTGACCGCGACGATGCGATCGAGCCTGCCGTCGTGTGCCTTCCACACTTCGCCCATGCCTCCGGCGCCGATTCGTTCGAGCAGCCGATAGCGACTCAGAATGTCTTTGTTCATCGATGCAACACGGCGAATCGATCTGAGATTCGCGATCGCAGTGCTTTCATCGAGACTCCTTCGCTGGTTGGTTGAACGGAATTACGGAGGTGGAGTATCGCGCGTCGGGGATTGAAGCGTCAAACCAGCGGCTCATCCGGCAAGCACGCCCGACTGTTGCTTCCAGCCACGCGGCGCGAGCGACCGCGCTGTGCCGATATTGAACCGGCACCGAGTTCGCGGATTGTCGCCAACAGACAGCGCGCTGGATAGATAGCGGTTCGACAGACCGGTGTACATCGCCGGCGTCCCCATCTGCACTCCTGCCAGCTGATCGTCGCCGCGATCACACCATTCCCCCAAAAATGTCTCGGTGAGCTCGCGGCGAGAAACCACTTTTGTTCAGCCACTTGCAGACGCATGCATCGGTTGAAAAAACCGCCTTCTTCCGGATCGGGTCCGACGGCGCGTCCGCCGCCGTTTCGATGAGGTTTCTTGGCGCTGGCGGGACAATTTCAGGGACAGAAACGGGGACAATGCGTTCCGCGCAAGTCGATGCTCGTCGTATACTTAGCTTTCTCGAGCGGTGAGGTGGCCGAGTGGCTGAAGGCGGCGGTTTGCTAAGGCTGCCGGGAGTTCCAGAACGGGCCTGAAATCGATGATTTCAGGCCCGTTTTCATTGGCTTCGTGGTTGGCGTTGGCTGACGATTGATGCTCCTCGGACCGGTTTTGGGCACACTGGCGGGCACACCGCAGCCGGTGCCGATTGTGCCTTTTTGACACCCGTCGCGCGCTGAAAAGTCCGGCGATGAAGCTTGATGCCGACGAGGAGCAGGAGCTGCGCGAGTCGCAGGGCCGGTGTCACTCGGCTCGCTTCGCCAGGAATCTCTCCTGACATGCGCGACCTGTCGCCTGAACTTCACCATAGTCGGCCCTCGCTCGAATTCGGGCAAGCAGCGGGTCGTGCTCCATCGACGGATATGAACAATAGTTTCCGCTGATGGCCCGCTTGAGGAGATCGACGGCCGCGTCCGTCTGCCCGCAGTAGGCAAGGTGTCCGGCCGCGAAGTAATTCAACTCGGGATCTTCTGACGCGCGGACCAATTCAGTCAGCGTGGCGATCTCATCGGCGCCCTTTCCAGCGAGACACGCGCGTAATACGTCGTAGCTCGTCCAACCAGGTATCTGGATCGATTTGATCTGCAACGCCTCCTGGACCTTCCCTTGACGCACGAGCATGTCGATGGTCATGGCGTGCACGAAATCCGAGCTCTGATCGAGCTGGAGGTAGTTCATTGCGCGCGGATAGTCTCCTTTTAGCAAGAAGACCATCGAGCACGTGCGCAGACCGCTCGTCTGCATCTTGCGATCGAGTAACAACGCAGCCTCGCAGCGCTCGGCAGATTCATCGAGCAGCCCCGCGTATCGCAACACGTAGCTGAGGACGAACTGCGCCTCGACACTGTCGGGACGCCGGCCAACGAGATCGGTGGCGCTTCGGTACCCGGCGGCGAGTTCCCCACGTTCAACGCGGCTGACGATCAAACCGGCGCCGGCGGCAACGTAGGTTGGATCCAACGCCAGCGCGCGTTCGAGAGACTCGTTGTAGCGCGCCATCATCGACGCATCCCCGCTGCTGTATCGCGACTCGACGTAGTACCTTCGCCCGAGTGCCAGCCATGCCGGCGGGTACCCTGGATCCAGAGTGACGGCACGCTCGAGCATCTCCAGCGCCTGCTTGTTGTTGGCAGGAACGGCCGGCAGTGCCACGCTGCGAAGGTACAGCTCGTACGCCTCCTCGTTGCGCGGCCCGATCGACGCATCCGCTACGGACGCCCCGAGGGCCCGCGCAAGTCCTTCCCGCACTCGGAGCGCGATCTGCACCTGCGCGGCAATCAGGCTGTTGGCCGGCGCGTCGAACGAATCCTGCCAGATCGCCTGCCCCTTCGCGGGATCGACCGCTTCAAGTGTCACGTACAGTCGGTATTGCTGCTTCAGGTACCGTCCCGTCACGACACTCTGCACCTGCAGTTCTCGCGCGGTTGCGTGAAGATCGGGCGAGGGACTGTCGTATTTCGCGGATGCGGAAAGCGGCCGGACCTGCACACCGTGAGTGTGCGTCAACGCGGTTGCGATCTCGTCGGCGAGCGCGCGGCGCAGGAAATCCAGCTCGCGATCTGCCTGCGTGTTCTGCAGCGGCAGAACAGCGATGGTGGCGACGCTCGACGTCCCGTTGCGGAAAATCGTGACGGCTGACACGATCGCCGCCAGCAGGATGATCGCGGCCGCTGCCAGCCATGGACGCCGCGCACGGAAGCGGGATCGCCGCATCTCCGCCGCGGCGTCCTGTTCTCGTTGTTTGACGAGCGCCTCGCGCTCGGCGCGCCGGCGGTCCAATGCGTCGAGCCGCTCAGCAAACGCGTGTCCGTCGGGCAGGCGCCGCGCCGGATCGCCGCGTGCCGCATCCGCGATGTCTTCGCGAATCAGAGGATCCACAACGTCCGCCTCCCATCCCAGGGCCAGCGGCTTGCGGAAATCGCCAGCGGCGAGCTGGTAGAGCAGGACGCCGAGCGCGTACACGTCGGACGCCGCGGTCGCCGTTTGTCCCGCGTACACCTCAGGTGCGATGTACAACAACGTACCGGTCAGCGCGCTCGCGTCGCCCCCGGTCGTCTGAGTGAAGCCAAGGTTCGTGATCCCCAGCGCGGCCAGCCGCGCAGGTACTAATAAGGATGCGCTCCCGAAATCCGCAATTTTGACTTGGCTGCTGCCGTCCGGAGTGGAGCCGATCAGGATATTGCCCGGCTTGAGATCCTTGTGCAGCAGATCGAGTTCGTGCGCAGCGGCAACGGCACGAACGATGTCCCTGAACAAGTCCAGGCGTAGAGACCAGGGGACGTTCTGCAACCCGCCCTGTCCGTTTGCCCATTCGACCAGGTTCGGACCCGCATATTCACTCTCGAGGAAGTGTGGAGGCGCCTCGAAGTTCCATTCCAGAACGCGTACGAACTCGGCGCGATCGCCCAGAGCATCCCCGAGCAGGCGTGCGATGGTGACTTCACGCTTGAGAGCCTTCAGGCGCAGGTCGTCCGTCGCGAACTTGAACACGCGGGGCTCGCGAGTCTTGAGATGGTGAGCGAGCCAGACTTCGCTGTTTGCCGGGTCGAGCGGCCGCGTCAGATGCCATTGCTCGCGGCGTGGGACCGGCTGCCCCGCCGCGAGCTCCATCCTGGGCTCGGAAGGTATTCGAGCAGCCGTGCAGTGCACTGAACCGGACAGCTTGTACCCGATCCGCGGCACCGTGACGATGACCTGTTCATCGTCCCTGAGGAGTCTCCGGACCTTTGAAACGGCGGTGGCGAGCGATCCATCCACCACCGCAGTGCCTGGCCAGACGGAGTCGAGAAGCTCGGCCTTGGTGACTACCTCACCGGAGTGGAGGAGGAGAGTCCGGAGGACCTCGAAGGGCTTCGCTTCGATTTCTACGGCCTCGCCGCGAACGCGAAGTACTCGCGCGGCCTCATCGAGCTCGCAGTCGCCGAATCGCCAGAGGTGACCCACGGTCTCTCGCCTTCTTTAGAGTTTCTTGAGAGTTCCGTCAGGACAGGCAAAAGCGCCGCGCACAGACTTCGATGTCATGCCTGCCGCAGGCGGTGCCATTTTCCTACAAGGCCGGCCAGGTGAAGCAAAAAAGTGCAGCCTATCGGCGGGCCGCCGCGCGCAGCAATGCCGCCGCCATGTGCAGTATCGCCTCTAGCACAGACGGGTGGCGGCGATTCTCGTGGTGCGCCAGGCCAGGTGGGGAAATAGGCATAGGACGAGCCTCAATCAAGTCCCACCCAGGCTGAGCGCCGCTCAGCGCGCCGAGGCCGGGCGTCGAGCGAACGAATGGCGTCCGGTTTCCCGGTGATTCTCGATCGCCGGAGGATGACAATGCGAATGACGGCCAGTTCCGCGTTGGTTGTTGCCCTGCTCCTCGCATGGCTTGGATTGCCGACCGGTAGCTTGGGCGCAGGTCAGGTGATCTCCGGCCAACTTCCTCGCATCCTCAAGCGCGTCGAGCCGACGTATCCTCCCGAACTCAGGGAGAAGCGCATTCAGGGAGTTGTCTTCGTCCGGATCACCGTTGGCACCGATGGCCGCGTGACCGACGCGACGATTGCCAAGTCGATTCCCGGTCTGGACGCGGCCGCGATTGCCGCGGTGCGGCAGTGGGAATTCGATCCGAGGGGCATGCAGGCGCCCGCATCCGGCGTCGTCATGCTCTCGTTCAATTCGTTGGTGCAGCGGCAGACTATGACGTCTGAGGCCCGGCTGATGCCCGTGCCCGACGTCCCAGCCGCTGCGAAGCAAGAGACCCAGACTGCGGGACCTCCAAAGCCATCTGAACCGGCAGCGCCGACGGTGCCGCCCACCAGTGCTTCAGGCGGCGCTGGCGTGAAGCCGCCGCCGATTCGCTCGGGTGAAGAGTTGACGCCGAAGCCGGCGCCGGAACCGACCGTCGTCATGCGTCGAGTGACGACAAGCGTGCCGGTCTGGCGCTATCGGCCGACACTGGGCCAAGTCATTATGTCGAATCTCACCAATGCGGTCAGGAGTGTTGGAGCGGCAAACCTGCAGCTGGCGCAGATCAATCAGCAAATCGCGAACGCGCGCGCCCGCTATTGGAAGGCATTCCCCTCGAGTCCAGGCTTCGCGACTGCCGAAGCCGAGTTCTCGAGGTTGCTCTGGGCGAAGGACGGTTGGTACCTGATGTGGGCCCTTCCGGAGGGAAAACGCAGTCCCATGAAGGATTCCGACGAAATGACCAGCGGGCTGGACGTCCTGAAGCGCGTGACGCTTCCGCTGGACGACGGGATACGGCGGCAGGCGTCTACGACATTCGACGATCTCGTCGCGGCCATGCGGTACGAGATGGGTGTGCGGCGCGCGAACGACATCGCTCCGACGTTCGTGCCTGGCAAGACGATGGCCGCGCTGCGGGCGTCGTCAGACAAACTCGAAGCGTACTTGCGTGCGCGCGACTGGGCGGAGTTCCTCGCGTCGGGAATCGACATCCGCAAGTATATCGAGCCGCAGACCTACGCACTGCAGCTCGTCGAAGATCGGATCCTGCAGGAAAGCTGGGGCGCGGGCATCAAGCGCCCGTCTCCCGAGAGCGAAGCCGTGCGGGTGTACAGCGCGATGGTGGAAGTTGTCGGTGAACCTGCAGTGCTCGCCGCTGCCGCGAAGGTCCTCGCGGCGGAACAGAAGCACGGACGATTGATCAAGCCGATGTCGATTACGTCGATCGAAGGCTCTCTGTCGGTGACCAGTCCGCGCCGTGCGTTCGAATCGCTGCTGTTCTCGGAGCCTCGCGGTGCGGCGGTGTTCGCGGTGATGGGCACTGGCATCTATTCGCAGCGATGGGAAGACGCGCTCGCGGGGTACCGGGAGCTCGTGGCTAAGTACGGTGAAAAGAATGTGCTGTCTGCGGCCGCGCAGGTGCTGAAAGCGGAGAAATCACCGCTCGGCTTGATCGAGCATCGCCGGCCCGGCTGGTGGTTGGGGCAGCTCCTCGAGAAGCCGGGCTTGACGCTGCCAGGACCGATTCGGCGCCTTGCCGTTTCGGACATCGACGGGCTGAAGGCCGCTGCCGGCAGGACGGTTGTGGCGACGGGCACGGTGTCGCACGTCATCGAGGAAAGCGGCGGCGGCGCGGTCCGGTATATGCGGCTGTTCTTCAAGGAAGCCGGGAACTCTGTCAGCGCGCGGACCTACGGCTTCGTTCCGACCTTCGAAGGCCGTTACGGCGATCGCGGCGCCAACATCGTCGGCAAGACGATCGAAATCACCTCGGATTTCTGGGTAAATTCTGATGGCATCCTGTTTCGCTTGACGGATATCGCGCAGATCAAGGTTATTCGGTAACCGCTGGCGATTTCTGGACCCTCACGGAGGGGAATATGTGCACGAAGACGTTGACCACTAGGGTGCTGTTGTCTGCTCTGGTTTGCAGCTGGATCGCCACCGCCACTGCTAAACAAACGAAACGTCCCAACAACGACCCGTTCGACGATATGCCTGGCGTCTTCTCCATCGGTCCCATCGTCGAGACTCTCGGAAAGGCGGCAGAGAGTTTCGCGGCGGCCAAACAGAACTTTGCTGAATTCGACCGTGAGATCCAAGCGGCAAGGAAGGACTACTGGGCCACATACCCGGACCGGCCGGGCTTCGCGCAGGCAGAAGCCGCATTTGCGCAAAAGCTGTACGCGAAAGACCTCAGCTACCTGAATCTCGCGCGTGTCGACGGTCGCTGCCAGGGAGGGGATCTCACGAGGTACAACACTTCGGTCGGCACTCTCATGAAGTTGGCCGGCGGTGAGGTCGATGGTGGACTCGCCGGGGGAGCGGCCAGCGCTTTTTGCACGTGGGTCAATGCTGCGCGCGGGCGCGATGTGGTATCCGCGACGAAGCTCCCGGAGTACGCGACCTACCGGCGCGCCCGGGATTGGTCGGAGCTCGTGCGCGCCGGTCGAGTGACGTTCGCGAGTCCATATGATCTCCTGGCTTCGAAAGACCCACGCTGGTACGCCCTTGGCCTGATCTGGGGACACAACGAGTACGGGATCAACAGAGAGGCCCTGGTCGAGGGTATCTTTCCAGACATCCTTCAGCGGACGAAGGCGACGTTCGAGACGCTCGCCAAGACGCACGGCCGGGAGAAGGTGCTGGGGATCGCACGAAAGGTGATGGAAGCGCCGAAAAGGCCACCCGATCCGAAGATCGTGAAGGACGGGATGATGGACACCGGCTTCTTGCATCTGGCCAATCCGCAAGCGATGGGATGTGTCACCTTGTACGCGTACGTCGACGAGTGTTTCTTCCAACTGCTCCTGCCAGAAACCAAACCGGCCGCCGCCCCGGAGCCTGTCAGACACACGGGCCGCGGTGCCGCGCGACGTGCTGCGCCGCCAGTGATGCCACCGGCGATGCCGCCGCCCGTACCGACCACGCCGCCCGTACAGGCCGCGCCAGAGAACAGCGTTCCCGCGCCAGCCTCGCGGCCGACGACAACCGACGCGCCGGCCGGGACCACGAAACCGCCCGAGCAGAAGGAAACGCCGTCGGAGCGTCAGGCAAAGACCGACAACGACGTCACGGCCAAGACGAACGCCATCCTCGGGGATCTCAAGAAGAAGGCGGAGGCGCAGCCGGCCCAGGCGGCCTCGGCATCGCAGGCGGCGTCGCAAGGGACGGCCCAGCCGCCAGCCGGAGCCCCGGCTCAGTCCACAGGGGCGCCCGCAGGCCCGGCCTGGCAGCCCTGCGGCGGTGACCTGAAGTCCGGTGCGTCGCAGATGGCTGTGCCCGTGGAGTTCGTGAACACATCAACACAACCGCGCAAGTTGATATGGTTCGACTTTGCGGGAGCGAAGATCGTGGCCGGCATTCTGCAGCCCGGCCAGCGCGCGTCGATCCAGACCTACACGACCCATGCCTGGATGATCGCTGACAGTTCGGACCAATGCATGGGGACGCTGGTGATATCGAAGCCGGGATCGATAGAGATCCGCTGAGGATGTAACGCATCGGGAGCCGCACGATTCGGATCTAGCCACGGACCCGTACCCCAGAACAAATTTCGGCCGATCGCATGCGCGGTATCGATCCTGCGGTTTGAAAAACCGTTGTAGGGAGGTCAAGGGGCATTGAAGGCTGGGCCGCGTGCTGCACGACGAGGATCTCGGGCAGGCGATCATCGATCGCGTCCTCGAGCGTGGCCGCCTCATACGGCTCGATGGGCCGTCGATCCGCAGCTGCATCTCAAGCTTGACGATGCGCTGAAGGACGAGTCAGATCAGGATGAGGAGGTAGCCAGAATTTCCGGAAAAGAGTGGCCAGAATTTCCGCAACCACACCGCGTAGCAATTGTGTAAGGCGGGCTCGAAATCGCCGACGAACATCGACGTTTACGGCGTAGCGTCGGCAGTACGTTAACCGCTGAGATGATCGCGCGAAGAAGTGCGTCACTTGTCGGTAAGCGTCCCCCAATTGCTTTCCAAGCGTGCTACTCCAACACGTGCCGGCGACCGGACAAACGCCGCACTCACAGCGTTGAACGCCGTTCCGAATCCCGCCTGTTCGATCGACTTCTGGTCGATCGTCCAATGGAACAGTGACCATCGCCTTGCCCACTGCCCCATCCAAGAAAAGCGGCGGTCAAAGAAACCGTCGCCTTGTCGAGTTTTTCTTCCGTTTTCTGAATTGACCGAGCGAAAAGCACGCCGTGTGTGCCCAAGAGTGTGCCCAAAACAGTGTGCCCAATCGCGTAGCATGCCGACGATGCAAACTCCTCTTGTGGTTGCGGTTACCGTCAGAGGCGATGGTTAGACGTGAATCGCCTTCACCGGTTCGCTGTTGCGCGCTTCCGTGTAAGTGTCATGGTCACGTATACTTGCAGGTGCGCGGTGAGGTGGCCGAGAGGCTGAAGGCGGCGGTTTGCTAAACCGTTGTAGGGCCTTAAAAGCTCTACCCAGGGTTCGAATCCCTGCCTCACCGCCAATTAAGTTGTTCTAGCCATTGATCTTTCCTTCGGAGACCTCCCCCGTCTCCAAAACTTCAGTACGGCCCAACGGCTGATCGAGCAGCCGAATCACGCCGTCGAGGGCTGCCGGACTCAGCTGCATGTAACGCTGCGTCATGCCGAGCTCGCGATGTCCCGCGAGTTCCTGAGTTCGATCTCGGCGGCGCTCCGCCCATCGTCAGGTCCGAGCAGAACGAGTGACGATTATGCCGACGCGGCATAAAGGGCAGCATGCCGATTTTCGGATTAGACGACTGCCATAGGACGAGCGTGCTTTCGGCGGAGATTCGAAGTTTCCAATCGGCTCGGTCGCCATGATCAGAGGCGCTCGAGAAACGCCAGGAGTGGATCGGGTGGGCGGTAGCGGCCTGGCTTCACGTCTGTTGGCGTCGTGCGTGCGAGCGCCTGCTGTTTGAGGCGCCTGTCCGGGTGGAGATTACATCTCCGGTGGTCTCCACGGATTCATGCTCGAGCCAGAGCGCAATGCCCGCGCGATCCACGCCGTGTCCCGGCAATTCCAGCCGTGTGCTGCAGGACATGCGGGGTGACGTGTTTGCGTTTGAGGGATGGGCACTGCCCTGTGCGATCTGATTGGGGGCGCGCATGGCCTCTCTCCGAGCGAACCTGAAGGTTGTCAGGCGCTTCGTTGAGGCTGGAGGGGTGCGGCTGCGCGCGCAGCTCGGAAAGCAAGTGGACGCAAATCAGAGCCAACGAAGCCACTCAGCGGCAGCGCCATCGCGTGCACGGGCGATGCCTCGATCGACGACAGTCAGGTCCGGACGCTGTTCGGCGGTATTGCAGAAACCGGCGACTTCTGACAGTGTACGGGTGTTCCACCCGGTGAACATCTTCATCTCACTCTCGCAGACGATCCGTGATCGAGCCGGAGAGAGGTATCGGGTAACTCTCGGAACCATCGCGTGACGACTCGCCGCATCGGCGCGCCAAATGCCGGTGGTTGCACCCGGCCGTGAGGAATACGACATCACATGACGACAGTAGCGATATGACGGTTCATCTCGTCAACCCCAGCCATCTCTCGTTTGGTGTCGGTGTCATCACACCGCGATGGCTGTTCGTACTGGCGGGCGCGACGCCCGCGTCCTACGGGGCACCGCGCATCGCCGACGAGACCCTGGAGCCGTTCGAGATTGGCAGCGTGCAGCCTGGCGACGTCGTCGGCGTAGGGATCCACACGGGCAACGCCCTTCGCGGCTACGAAGTCGGCTCTCTCGCGCGGGCTCGGGGCGCGACAGTGGTCTTCGGTGGAATCCACGCGACTCTCTACCCGGACGAGGCGCAGAGGCTCGGCGGGGCGCACGCCGTGGTCCGAGGCGACGGCGACGTCGTCTGGCCGCTTGTACTCGACCACGCCGCCCGGGGCACCGTGCAGCCGGTGTATGAGGCGGGACGAGTCGATGCCGATCGGTTCATCCCCGCCCGGTGGGAACTGCTGCCCGAAGGACGCTACATGTGGGGCTCGGTCCAGACCGTTCGGGGCTGCCCGAAGCACTGCTCGTTCTGTTCGGTCTGGCGCACCGACGGGCAGAAACCTCGACAGCGCGGCGTGGACGCGGTCGTCGAGGAGGTCGTGGAGCTCCGCCGTCGCGGGTTTCGTTTCATCGCACTGGCCGACGACAACTTCTATCCCGTGACCCTGGCGGATCTCGCCATGGCCGAGCGGCAGCACAACACGGCACGCCTCGACCAGCTGCGCGCCCTGCGGACCGAGCGGTTCGAGTTGATGGGCCGGCTGGCGCAGCTGCCAGCGGACATGGTCTTCTTCACACAGATCACCATGGAGGCTGCCGAAGACGAGGCCTTCCTCGAGGCGATGCGGCGCGCCAACATCAAGGGCGCGCTCGTCGGCGTGGAGGCGGTCACGCCGGAAGGCCTGAAGGACGTGTACAAGAGCTTCAATGACGTTGGCGAGGCGCTGGTCGCGCGCCTTCGAACGTTCAGCGAGCACGGGGTCCATGTCCTTGGCTCGTTCATCTTCGGCCTTCCGAGCGATCGGCCATCCACGTTTGACGCAACGGCGGACATCGCAGACCGGGCCGGCCTCGCGTTCGCGCAGTTCGTCATGCTGACTCCCTATCCGGGCACCGTTGATTTCGCCGCCTGGGAGAAGAGCCTGGGCTCCGGCGCGACGCACGTCGGAGGTATTCCCGTTACGCGCCACTGGTTGATCCCGCAGGCGCAACGTCCGAAGGTGTACGCCTCGCATCCCTCAATGTCCCCGGATGAGATCCGTTCGAGGACGCAGGCGGTCTGGGATCAGTTCTACAGCCTGCGTCGGGTCTGGAGGCGCTCCCGGTGCACGCCGACGCTGCGGTCACGATTGGCGTTCGTCTTGATTTCGAAGTTGTATCGCCAGATGTACGCGAATACGGGAATTGCGACGGATAGCGCGCGTGTAAGTCGCGCGAACCGGTGGGCTCGCCTGATCGCCAAACCGTGTCGCCGCCTGTTCGTCGCGCGTCCGCTGCCGACACTCGCCGCACCGGCGCCGATCGCTGTTGACCGCGCTCCGACAGGAGTGACGGTAGGGGCGGGACTGACCCTGCCAGCCGTCGATCGCGAGAGCTCCGCCGAAGCGTGATCTTCGGCCAGGCGAGCAAGCGGCGAAGGCGATCCCCGATGGCCTGGGAAGCGCCCCCCCCAGCGTCCTAACGCCGCCACTCCTCGGTCCGCACGTCCTGGAACCCGCTGACCTGGAGGCGTGGTCCGCAGGTGGCACGGCACGTGGCACGTGGCACGTGACACGTCGCACATCGCACATCACACGTCGCACATCGCACGGCCACGTCGCACGTGACAAGCAGCACGTCGTACATCGCACTTAGCACCTCGCACGTGACGAATTGCACTACAATCCCCCCGAATGCCCACCAGCCCAGGCCGCTTCCTCCGCGACAACGCGTTTCTCGTTGCCGCTGTCGCCCTGCCGCTCGTGGTGGTCGCTTTCTTCGTGCTGTCCACCACGATCCCGCGATGGACGGTGCCGCCGCCGCGCTACGACTTGCTGGTGCGCACGCGGTCCTGGGACCAGACCGGCCCCAGGATCGCCGTGGACTTCATGGTCCAGGACGGGAAACTCCAGGCGATGGTGAGGCCCCTCCCGGTCAACACCAGCCCGATGCGCTCTACCCTGTGGTTGTTCGATCACCAGGAGATGAATGCCCGCGAAATTCCGATCGCTCTGCCGGAGAAGCTCGCGGACGGTGAGGACTCGAGAACCATCGTCATCGACGACTTCGGTGGCCGGCGGGTCCTCGCCCAGATCAAGGCCCCGGATGGGTACGAGTTCCAGACCCGCTCCGGGAACAGCCCGGGTATCGTCGGTGACCTCTTCGGGATGCGCCGCTACACCCAGACCGCCGCCCTGGTCAACAGAGGCCGCCTCATTTCGATCGATCTACCGTCGATTCAGCAATACGAGTATCCAGAATTCGTCGGATGGCTAATAGATGAGTGAAAAAGCGGGCGAAGGGGGCCGGACCGAGGCCCTGCGGCAGATCATGGCAATCGCGAGGCAGCACGGCCTCTCCGCGGCTGAGGTTGCCGCAGCGATAGGCGACGAGCCGGTGACGGCGGAAGCGAGTCGATGGCAGGGCATTCTCGTCCGCGTGCTCGGATACCTCGGCGGCACGTTCGTGTTCGCCGGCATCGGCATCTTCATCGCGCTCCAGTGGTCTGACCTCAACGCCGTCGCCCGCGTCGTCGTTACGCTCGGTCCGGGTGTGGCGGCGTTCGTGCTCGCGGTGCTGGCGAGCCGCGACAAGCGGTTCGAGAAGGCCACAACACCGCTGTTCCTGGTGGCTGCGGTGCTCGAGCCGATGGGGATGCTGGTCGCTTTCGAGGAATTCGGTACGGGGGGCGACTGGCGATGGGCCAGCCTGATCACGTCCGGCAGCATGACGGTCCAGTTCGGGGCGACGTTCCGCGCCCTTCACCGGTCCACGCCGCTCTTCATGGCCATCCTCTTCGGGACGCTGTTCTGGTGGACGGCGCTGGACCTGGTTGACACCGACGAGACGCTGATCGCGCTCGTCCTCGGGGGCAGCCTCCTCCTGGTGTCGTTCGCCGTGGATGGGACAGGGCGCAGCGAGATCACGCCGTTCTGGTATTTCTGCGGCGCCGCTGCGTTTCTGTACGGGTTGTTCGACGCGGTCGAGAGCACGGCTTTCGAGATCCTGTTCATCGCCGTGGCCGCCGGCTTCGTGTACGTCAGCGTCGCTCTGCACAGCAGAACGCTGCTGGCGGTTGCGACGCTGGCCATTCTGGCCTATACGGCGTGGTTCACCGGCGAGCGGTTCGTGGACTCGGTCGGCTGGCCGCTCGCGCTGATGGCCTTCGGGCTGTTCATGATTGGGCTCAGTGCGCTGGCCGTGCGCATCGATCGCGAGTACGTGCGGCCGAATTCCTGACCGCTCAGGCCGAAGCGCGCCAGTCGCAGGAATCGTCCCACACCTGCTCAGCGAAGGGCGGATCCACCGATGTCCATCATCCTCACACCCATTGGCACCGTCCGAAGCCCATACACAGACACGGCCGAGATCCCGAAAGGGCTGGGCGCGCAGCACGACGTCGATGGCGTGCTGGAGATTCGTCAGGAACTCGAGGAAGGGTTGAGGGACATCGAGGGCTTCTCGCACCTTTATGTCGTCTGGGTGTTCGACCGCTCCAGGGGCGCAGATCTCCTCGCGCACCCGCCCTCCGACGACCGGCCTCACGGCGTCTTTGCCACCCGCTCACCCCAGCGTCCCAACCCTATCGGCCTGACCGTCGTCCAACTCCTCGGCCGTGACGGACCGCGCCTCAGGGTCCGGGGCCTGGACATGCTCGACGGAACGCCGATTCTGGACATCAAACCGTACCTGTCGAGCGTCCCGGCCGACCAGCTTCGCCGTGGGTGGCTGGACGAGGCGGAACGCCGCCGTCAAGGCGAGGGGTAAGCGCTGATCGCGACGGATCGGCGGCTGGTCGGGTTCGCTCGGTGGCGCCCTCCATCTATGGCCGTTCCGGGTCAGGTGGTGAAAAAAGCTGGAATTCAAGACCTGACCCCACGGGAGGATGAGACCCCAGGAGGATGACCCAATGAGAACGTCTCGCACCCTTGCGGCGGCCGCCGCCGTTGCGGCCACGGTTGCTCCGCTCGTCTACGCGGCCGGCCAGCAGGCTTCGACCGGTACGCTCGACGCGGCATCCAGGACGCAGGTGATCGACGGCGCGATCGATCATCTGCAGCGCGCCTACATCTTCGCGGACGCCGCGGAGAAGATGGCCTCGGCCCTGCGGTCGCACGCGGCGAAGGGCGCGTATGACGCGATCACCGACCCCGTGAAATTTGCCGAGACGCTGACCGCGCAGCTGCAGGAAGTCAGCAAGGACAAGCATCTGCGCATCGTCTACAGGGCCCACGGGTTGGCAGAGCGTCGCGGCCCGCCGACTCCGGAAGACGACGCGCGGTTTCTTGCCGACGAGCGCCGCCGGAATTTCGGGTTCGAGCGGGTCGAGCGGCTGGATGGCAACGTCGGCTACATCGAGCTGCTGGGATTCAGCGATGCGGACGAAGTGACGGAGGCGGCCGTGCCCGCCATGAACTTCGTGGCCAACACCGATGCGCTCATCTTCGATCTCCGGCGCAACGGTGGCGGATCGCCGGTCACCATTCGGATCCTCTCGAGCTATCTGTTCGACAAGGTCGTGCACTTGAACGACTTCTATATCCGGGAGACCGACACGACGCGGCAGTTCTTCACGAACGCCGAGGTGCAGGGCCGCCGGTACGGCGAGCACAAGCCGGTGTTCGTGCTGACCAGCAATCGGACGTTCTCCGCCGCCGAGGAGTTCACCTACAACCTGAAAAACCTGAAGCGGGCGACCATCGTCGGCGAAATCACTGGCGGAGGGGCCCACCCGGGCGGCGTGCGCCGCATCACCGACAAGTTCGGCATCTGGCTGCCCAACGGCCGGGCGATCAACCCGATCACGAAGACCAACTGGGAGGGTGTCGGCGTCGAGCCCGACATCGAGGTCGAATCGGGGCAGGCGCTGCGCGCCGCGCACCTCGCAGCGCTCCGAGGAATCCGCGAGACGGCGACCGATGCACGGCATCGGGAGCAAATCGATCGGGCGATAGGAGTGCTTGAAAAGGATGGATCTCGGCGACCGTTCGGGTCCGGCTGAACCGGCGCGCCAGGCTGAAGCATGCAGGAAACGGACGCGAGGCGTCCTTTCATCCTCCAGGTGGAGCACAAGCGGCGCAGTGCGTCGGGCTGTTGCCGACAGAATCGAGATGACCCGAGGCCCGTATGGAACCTGACGAGCAGCGCTGCGCCGAGGCCCGGAAGTTCCAACGAATCGACGCCGCGTTTCGAAGCGGCGACCTGGACGGCCTGCGCGCCGCCGTTGACGATCCGGCAGCGATCCCGAATGGCCGCATGCCCGACGCGATCGGCTCCTGCCTGGTCTACGCGATCTATCACAGTCCGCTGTCGTTCATCCGGACGCTGCTCGAGATCGGGGCGGATCCAAATGCGCCGGTGGAGGACGGGTTTCCGCCGCTCATCGCCGCGTTGAGCTGCACGCGGGAGGAGCCGGGCACGACCAGGCGGCAGGACGTTGGCGCCATCCTCCAATTGTTGCTGGGGTTCGGCGTCGATCCGAACCAGCGCGGCATCAACGATTACACACCGCTCCACATGGCGGTCGCCGAGCGCAACGCGCTCGCGGTCGAGCTGTTGCTCGACGGCGGCGCCGATCCGGCGCTGCGCACGCGTATCGACGATTGCGAGACGCCCGGCGAGATGGCCGAAGCGGCCGGGTTGACGAAGATCGCGGCCCTGTTTGCACCGAAGGCACAGCGCCGGCGGCGCCTGCGGTCGGGCCTCACGGTGCTCAGGGACGTTCCGGGTAGCGGAGCCCCCGTGCGACGGCAGCACCACTATCGAATCCGGCTTCGCTTGTGGCTGAACCAGGGGCAAGCCGTTCGCTGGCAAATGGCGTGGGGACCAGTCGGCATCGCCAGGCTCGAGGACGACGGCGCGACGCTCATCACCGAAGTCCGGATCGACCGCCGCTCGCTCGTCAACGGCCTGTTCTACGGCGTGGAAGGCATGCATGTGGGCGGGATGCGCCGCCTGGAGATCGCGCCACGCCTGGCCTACGGCGAACGGGGCGTTCCGGGCATCGTTCCCCCCAACGCCGTCATCACGGCAGAAATCACGGTACTCGAACAGTGCGACAGCAACCGTAGTCCGTAGTCCGCGGGCCGGTCGCACCGTGTACGGTCACCTCGCACGCGGCGTCGTCTACAATCCGCGCGATGGCATCAAGCGCCGAGCGATTCCGCGACCACCCGCTCCTCGCCGCCGCCATCGCCCTGCCGCTCGTGGTCGTCCTTTTCTTCCTGCTGTCCGCCGCGCTCCCGCGATGGACCGTGCCGCCGCGCTACGACGTGCTGCTTCGCACTCGCGCCTACGATCAGATCGGTCCGATGATTTCTGTCGACGTCGTGGTGCAGGAGTATCCGGTGTTCGACTGCCGGGTGATCGAATGAGCGAGGCGACCGACACCGAGGGTCGCAGCGAGGCCCTGCAGCAGATCATGACAGTGGGTGACCGCTCAGGCCGAAAGCGCGCCGCTCTTCGCGTCCCGGGAGCGTCCGCGTCGATTCAGCGACGCGACGCGTTCGGGGCTCACGAAGGCCACGTAGGTCGAGAGCATCACCAGCGTGAAGGGACCGATCTCGAGCGCCAGCCACATGCCGAGGTGCAGGAGGATTCCCAGAGCGAGCGCAAGCCTGCGCGTCCACCGATTCAGCACGGCAAATGGAAAGCCCAGCTCCCAGGCGAGCACGAGGTGAGTGGCGGCAACCGTGTAGGGCGCCAGCGCTTCGGGAAGCGCTATAGGAAAGCGCCGGTAGACATTGTTGGCGAGCACCTGGGCCAGTGCCGTCCCGGATCGCCACTCCGCACCCCCGAGTTTCCAAAGCCCGCTGGAAAAGTAGACTACAGCGACCTGGAACTGGAGCAGCCTGAGAGGCCAGACGGGCGCGCTCGGCGCAGCCCCACGCCCGCGTGCGTCCACGGACCAGACCGCGCCCGTATCCACCCAGATCAGCGCGAAGAGCACGCCCCGCGTAACGTAGTGCGCGCCAGAGAGCGGCAGAGGATTCCAGTACGACTGCACAACGTTCGTGAGGAGGCACAGCGGAACGGCCACGCGGCTGCGAAAGCCGATCGCCATCGCGGCATAGCAGAGGAGGGTGAAGCCGAAGAGCACACCACCCGCCTTTCCGCCCATGAGGTTGGTGAGCGAGCCTTTCCACGGATCGTCGGTCGAATCGACGAGGCCATCCGGAGACCAGAATGCCGGGATATCGGCCATGACCAGCAGCGTGAGGCAGCCGATGACACCGAACAGGATTCGCAGGACCGCGTACGGATGTGGCGGGATGGGTTCGAACCAGAAACGGTTCCAGCGATGGACGAGCGATACCTCGCGGCCAGATGGCTCTCGAGCGGGATCGGTCACGGCTCGTGCACGTAGAAGAGAGTCCAGACGATATCGGCCTCGCGCTCTGTATCCCCGAAACGAGCAGCGGTCGTGTCTTGCCCCGGAGGGCCGAAGATCGCGCCCCGGTAGTAGCGCTGCAGAACCTCCATCCGTTCAGGCCGAGCCCCGCCGTCGGTTGCCAGCGGCGCCCGTCCGTACCACACCTCCTGCCTGACGATCCGTTCGCCGGCACTGAGGTGTGCGCGGGCGAACCGATCGCCGAAGAACCGCACGACCGGCACGAGATCAGATGGCAGGTTCCGCGCCACGAGCGCCGTCGCCCGGGCCGGGTCGAGGCCCTTGTCGCGGCGGGTTTGCCTGAAGCGGCGTTCGCTCTCCACCACGAAGCGCTCGAAAGCCGTCGAGATGGTCTTGTCCCGGAACGAGTCTCGAAGGCCCTTCGCGAGGCGGACCTGGTCCTCCCTGTGGGCGGGGAGGATCAGCTCGCTGGCCACGCGGCCGGGAATCACAAAGTGCCGCACGCGAATATATGTGGCGGTGTCCCCGGGGTTCGCGAACATGTTCCAGTTCTGGGGGAGTGCGAGCCTGCTCGTGTACGCCCTGCCCAACCGGCGCCAGGCACCCGACCATTGCCAGGCCGCTCGATGGGTCTTTTCGAGCAGCACCCAGACGGGCGAGCCACTCCCGGCAGCCTCTGGAGCGGGTGTTCGCCCGCCATCGGGGGGAGGCACGGCCGCTCCGGCGATGGCCACCAGATGACCGGTCAGCAGAGCGGAAACCAACCAAGAACGGGGGGACATGAGGCGCGCCTGAGCGGAGCGAAGCATAACAGCTGGGTACTGGACATGGAAGCAGCGCGGGCGGCCTCCATATTGCACAGCTCGACGCCGTGAGAAAGTCCATCCGCCGCGCGTTCCTGATTCTGCTGATCGCGGCCGTCGCGGTCGCCCTGGCGCTGCTCGTGGCGCAGGATCAGCAGACGCTGCAAATCCGAAGCGCGATCTCCGCGGAGGATCCGAAACACCCGTCGTACGTCGCCGCACTCGTCGGCGCCGACCTGACGCGCGGCAATCGCTACGAGGTGCTGACGAACGGCGACCAGATCTTTCCCGCGATGCTTGCCGCCATCAACGCCGCCCGACGGCGCATCAGCTTCGAGACCTATATCTACGACACGGGCGAGGTGGCCAGCCAGTTCACGGCAGCGCTCGAGGCTGCGGCGCGCCGTGGTGTGAAGGTGACAATCATCGCGGACGCCGTTGGGGCGGCCGGCATGGAGACCGTGCACATCGAGCGCCTGCGCAACGCAGGCTGCCGGTTCGTGCGCTTCAACGCGACCAGGTGGTACTCGCTGGAGCACCTGAACTATCGCACTCACCGCAAGATTCTGGTCGTCGATGGGGACGTCGGGTTCACCGGCGGCGTCGGCGTCGCAGACCACTGGCTCGGTAACGCACAGGACAAGGAGCACTGGCGCGATACGCAGATCCGCATGCTCGGACCGATCGTGCGGCTGCTCGAGGCAGCCTTCTACGAGGACCTGATTGAGGCGGGCGGTGTCGTGACGCCGGAGCTCGACGAGCCACCGGCGCCGCTCGACGAGGAAGGCCCGTCGTTGCTCGTGGGAAGCTCACCGACTGGAGGCAGCAACAGCCTGAAGCGCCTCTATCTGCTCCTCGTCGCCTCTGCCCGGCGGACCCTCGATATAGCCACGCCATATTTCGTCACGGACGAATCCACGCTGTGGGCGCTCGAAGACGCGGTCGCTCGCGGCGTGCGCATCCGGATCCTGGTCGAAGGCGACATCACGGACGCCATGCCGGTGAAGTACGCCTCACGGTCTGCATACGACAGGCTTCTCTCGATGGGCGTGGAGCTGTACGAATACCAGCCGACGATGATGCACGCGAAGGTGCTGGTGGTGGACGGGACGCTCAGCATGTTCGGCTCGGCGAACTTCGACAATCGATCGCTCGAGCTGAACGAGGAGCTGAACGTCGCCGTCACGAGCCAGGACCTCGCCGCGCGCCTGAGCGCGGATTTCGAGCAGGACCTCCACGTGTCCTCCCGCCTCGAGCTGGCGAGGTGGCGCCAGCGCTCGCTGCTCCAGAAGTCGCGCGAGTGGTTCTGGAGCGCATTCGGCGAAGTGTTCTGACTTACTTACGCTCTCGTGGTCCGTGGTCCGGCGATCGCCGCTTCTCCCATGGCTTGATCGGCCGGAGTTCGTGCGGGACCGCAAAGCCAGCGATCTGCCTGCCTGTCGAGCACCAGCGACGCAGCCCTCACGGCGACGCGATCGCATGCAGCTTGCGATCGCCCGCCGCCGACCTCCTGCGCTCCAGGGGGCCACGGGTCCCGGACCACAGGTACAATTCAAGGTTGATGGCGATTCGCGTCCGCTTCGCTCCCTCTCCAACCGGATACCTGCACATCGGCGGCGCCCGCACGGCGCTCTTCAACTGGCTCTACGCCCGTCGCCATGGAGGAACGTTCGTCCTCCGGATCGAAGACACGGATGCCGAGCGCTCCTCCTGGGACATGGTCGCAGGCATCGTGGACGGCTTGAAATGGCTGGGGCTGGACTGGGACGAAGGGCCTGATGTCGGCGGCCCGCATGCGCCGTATTTCCAGTCGCAGCGTCTGGACAGATACAGAGATTTAGCCGAACGGCTCGTGAGCGCGGGGCACGCATACTACTGTTATTGCACGCCGGATGAGCTGCGCGCACGACGGGACGCAGCGGAAGCCACGGACGGCGGCTGGAAATACGATCGCGCCTGCTGCGCGTTGACGGCCGAGCGGAGAAGCGAGCTCGAGGTCGCGGGCGCGCCGCGCGCGGTCAGGTTCAAGGTGCCGACAGGCGAGACGGGGTTCGACGATCTCGTGCACGGCAGGATTGCGTTCGACAACACGAACATCGAAGACTTCGTGGCGCTGCGGTCCGACGGGCTTCCAACCTATCACCTCTCGGTCGTCGCCGACGACATCGACATGCAGATCACACACGTCGTTCGCGGCGACGATCACATCTCGAACACGCCGAAGCAGCTGCTGATCTACGAGGCGCTCGGGCAGCCGGCGCCGAAGTTTGCGCACGTCCCGTTGATCCTCGGCCCGGACCGGAAGCGCCTGAGCAAGCGCCACGGCGCAACGTCCGTGACGGAGTATCAGCGTCAGGGATACGTGTCCGAGGCGATGGTCAATTTCCTCGCGCTGCTCGGGTGGTCGCCGGGCACCGATCGGGAGCTCTTCACCCGCGACGAGCTGATCGCGGCATTCACGCTCGAGGGGATCAGCGGAGGCAACGCCGTCTTCAATCCCGAGAAGCTCGACTGGTTCAATCAGCAGCACATGATGCGGCTGGCCGACGAGGATGTCGCCGCGCTGCTCGAGCCGCGACTTCGCGAGAAGGGTCTCTGGCGTCCCGAGTACGCGGCGGCGGAGCGTCCATGGCTTCTGAGCGTGATCGCGCTGCTGAAGCCGAGGGTGAGGCGGCTCGACCAGTTTCTTGAAGACGGCGCGTTCTTCTTCAACGAAGCACTCGACTACGACACTAGGGCTGTCGCCAAATACCTGTCGAGCGACGGAATCCGTGGCCACCTCGAGGCCTTTGAACGCGTCCTGAAATCAGTGGAGCCCTTTGCCGCATCCCCGCTCGAGTCGGGTCTTCGGTCGCTGGCGGCTGCGCGAGGCGTCAAGCCAGCCACGCTCATCCACGCGACGCGTGTTGCGGTGACCGGCCGGGCGGTGAGCCCCGGGCTGTTCGAGGTGCTCGAACTGCTCGGCCGGGAGCGTTGCCTGGAACGGCTGAGGCAGGCGATGGGAATCGCGAGCGCGTGAGCGGGCAGGAATTGCCCGGTGTGTCACCCTCGCGCACAGCTCATCGGCACGTCAGATCCCCACAATGCGAGCTCATCGGTGTAACCGTTTGCCTAGTGTGGGGAAGGTGTTTCGCATCGCGGCGCACCGTCCGCGAAAAACAGCCCCGTTGCACCCGGAAAGCTCCCGCGACATGGTAGTTGTCGCCTCCATTTGTGCCGCTGGATCCACTCTCCTGTATCTTGCGTCTGGTCAGGACTTTCCGCGCAGGCGCGCAGCGTTTCGTGGCACTTCAGTTGCAGCGTCCCTCCTGACGACACGAGCGGTTCTCAGGGTATCGAGAGCGGGGGACGCCCGGGGAGGGACCAAGTGGCCAAAGAAGATCGCGGATTCGCGTCGATGGACCGTGCCAAGCAGCGCGAGATCGCAAGCAAGGGCGGAAAAGCCGCTCACCAGAAGGGCACGGCGCACGAGTGGACGAGTGAAGAAGCGCGGGATGCCGGACGAAAGGGCGGAATTGCGAGTCACCGCCGGCGTCGCGAGCAGGTGGGTGGAAGTACTGACGGCGCGGACGTCGAGCCGGATACCGAATCCGGTGGGATGTCCGGCGATAGCGGAGGCGAGTAGCTGAGTTGGGGTTCGCGACCGGATATCAACCATCATCACGAGGCGCCCGACAGGCGAAGCGCGCACCCTTCTTCCGTGTCTGTCGGCCGCCTCGACTTACCATTTCAGAACCCGTTTCCCCCTCCACTCCGGCCCTTCGATCACGAAGCGCCATTCGGGGTTCAACGTGACGTCGCGCAGGCGGCGGCAGATCTCGTCGAACACCGGCAGGTCCCTGTCGGCGCACTCGAAGTAGGTGAGGAAATCGAACTCACCAGGCCGCAGGTGGCCGTCAGGGTTGTAGTAGAGCCGTCGGTATATCTTCGAGATTCCCGCTTCTGCTGCCTTCGCATGCCCGTGGGCGGTTCTGCCGGTGTCGGGATCGGTGTGCGGGTAGAAGTACGCATGCCGCGCGAGGGTGTCCTTCTGCCACCATTCCTCCGTCTTTCTGATCGGGATGATGATGGCGTTGAGTTCCTGGCGTCCGGAGACGCGTGCGCCGGCGTTGCTGTAGGCGTATGCGAACATCTCGGCGCTGGTGTATTGAGGAACGCGCGTCGCGCCGTCGAGAGAGGTGACGTCGGCAGAATCGCCGATGCGTCGCAGGAACTCCATTTCGGTCTCGAGGAGGCGGGGTCGGTACTTCGAGGAGATCTGCAGCACGAACCGAGGCCGCGAGCAGAAGGTCGCCGTCGGGCAGCCGCTCGCCAGGAACTGGACCGTGTCCTGGGATGCGCCGTCCCGCCCCCCCTGCGCCTCGAAGTCGTTGAAGTACCCCCGAGCCACGGTGGCCGCCACTGCGCGCAGCTTGGCCAGCGTCGCCTCGTCCTCACCCCGGGGAGTGATGAAGAGGAACTTCGTGTAGCTGAGGTTCGCCCCGAGGTGGTTCGTGCCAATGCCACCAGCCATTGTCTTTTCGACGCACCTATCGGCTCCTGCTGAGGTCGGCTTCACTCAGCCGTGCGCAGCCGTGTGCAACAATGTGCCACGGTGGGGGACTGGCACCCTAAGGGGACTGGCACCCTAAGGGGACAGGCACCTTAAGGGGACAGGCACCTTAAGGCTCCTGTCCCCTG
>DASTBU010000102.1:0-14458 GCA_035711845.1 Vicinamibacterales bacterium | reverse complement strand
TCGCGCGACGGGGATGGTGCCCTGCAACGGGATCTGAGCGTGCCCAGCGACCGCCGGATGTGGGCGGTGTTTCGCGCGCTGAGCCGCGGGATGGCCGTCGAGCAGATTCACGGTTTCACGAAGATCGATCCCTGGTTCCTGATGCAGTTCGCCCAGCTCGTCGAGCTGTCCCAGGCGGCGGGCCTGGTCGGACTCCGGGGCATCTCGAAGGACATGCTGCGCACGCTCAAGCGGGCCGGCTTCAGCGACCAGGAGCTGGGCGTGATCCTCGGCGCCGACGAAGGAGCGGTGCGGACGGTGCGCGAGGAGTACGATCTCCGGCCGGCCTACAAGCGCATCGACACCTGCGCGGCGGAGTTCGAGTCGTTCACGCCGTACATGTACGGCGCGTACGAGGACGAGTGCGAGGCCGACCCCACGCCCCGGCAGAAGGTCGTGATCCTCGGGAGCGGACCGAACCGGATCGGGCAGGGGATCGAGTTCGACTACTGCTGTTGCCACGCGGCATTCGCGCTGCGCGAGGAGGGGTTCGAGACCATCATGGTCAACTGCAACCCCGAGACGGTCTCGACCGACTACGACACGGTCGACCGTTTGTATTTCGAGCCGCTGACGTTCGAGGATGTTTCTGCGATCATCGCGCGCGAACAGGCCAACGGCGCCGACGTCTCGTGCGTGGTCCAGTACGGCGGCCAGACGCCGCTGAAGCTGGCGCTTCCGCTCCAGGACGCGGGGATCAGGATCCTCGGCACGTCACCCGATTCCATCGATCTTGCCGAGGACCGGGAGCGCTTCGCGAAGCTGCTGTGGGATCTCGGCATCCCGCAGGCGCCGAGCGGCACCGCCACGACCGTGGCCGAAGCGCGTGAGGTGGCCTCGACGATCGGCTTCCCGCTGGTTGTCCGCCCCTCGTACGTGCTCGGCGGCCGTGCCATGGCGATCGTGTACGACACGGCCACGCTCGATCGCTACATGGCCAATGCGGTCGCCGCATCCCCGGGGCATCCGATCCTCATCGACAAGTTCCTCGAGGACGCCGTCGAGCTCGACGTGGACGTGGTCGCCGACGCCACCGGCGCGGTGATCATCGGCGGCATCATGGAGCACATCGAGGAGGCGGGCATCCACTCCGGCGACAGCTCCTGCGTCGTCCCCCCGTACCGCGTGGCGGAGCGCCATGTCACGCAGATCCGTGATTACACGCAGCGCGTGGCCAGGGCGCTGAGGGTGGTCGGGCTGATGAACGCGCAGTTCGCCATCAAGGACGACACGGTCTACGTGCTGGAAGTCAACCCGCGCGCGTCCCGGACGATTCCGTACCTGTCGAAGGCGACCGGCGTCGCGCTGGCGAAGGTGGCCGCGCGGGTCATGATCGGCCGCACGCTGACGCAGCTCGGCATGACCGAGGATCTCGAGGTCGGCGGCTTCTTCGTCAAGACACCGGTGTTTCCCTTCGTCAGGTTTCCGGGCGTGGATACCATCCTCGGCCCCGAGATGAAGTCCACGGGCGAGGTGATGGGCGGCGCCGCCACGTTCGGCAGCGCGTTCGCCAAGGCGCAGATCGCCGCTGGCCTGCGGCTCCCGTCGGAAGGCACCGCGTTCATCTCGGTGAACAACCACGACAAGCCGGCCGTCGTGCAGATCGCTCGCAACCTGCACGGCCTGGGGTTCAGGCTGGTCGCGACGCGCGGCACGGCCAGCTTCCTCCGCGCCCACGGCATCGAGGCCGAGATCGTCTTCAAGGTCAACGAGGGACGTCCGCACGTGGGTGACGAGATCCTGAACAACCGCATCCAGCTCGTGATCAATACCCCGCTCGGCCGGGAGTCGTTCTTCGACGATCGCACCGTACGGAGGGTTGCGACGATGCAGGGAGTCCCGTGCATCACGACGCTCACCGGCGCGGCAGCGACAGTGAACGCGATCCGCGCCATGCACTCCGAAGGGCTGACCGTCAGAGCGTTGCAGGAATACCACGCAGAAATTGCGCCCGGTCCGGCGTAATGGCCGTGCGGATTCTGCGCTCCTTTCAATAACCAGGTCCCCAAACCTTCGCCAAGACACGCACGCAGGTGGCGCGCGGTCTCTTGCATCAGGGCGCGGGCATGCGTGTGCCCGTCTCGCTGGTCGCCATCCCGCTTCTCGCCGGCAGCGCTCTGGGATTGTGTTCCTTCGATCGCGACCACGTGTCGTTCTGCGCAGCCGGCGGTGCGCTGCTCGCTCTGCTCGCTGGCGTGGGCGCGTTCGGCGAGAAGAGTTCCTCCGGCTGTACGGCGTCGGTGGTGGCCGGCGCGCTTCTCGGCGGCCTGTCCCTCGGCGCGAGCGCTGCGATCCGTGCCTATTCGCCACCGCTCCTGCAGTGGTTTCACGGACGCGCAGAATCTTCCGGACCTGTCGTGCTGGAAGGGCGAATCCGGGAGGACGCTGCGCCCGGGGCGTTTGGGGTGTCGATCGCCCTTGACGTCGAGGGCGCGACCGCCGAGGGGGCCGGCGGCGGCCTCGACAGCCGTCTGACCGGCGGCGTGCGGCTCAGCATCGGCGGCGCTCTGGCAACATCGCGTAGCGGCGAGTGGCGGGCGGGCCGCAGAGTTCGCGTGACGACGACGCTGCGCGCGCCGGCGGTCTACCTGAACCCCGGCGTACCCGACGATCGCCGCTCGCTCGCCCGTCGGGGAGTGGTGCTCGTGGGCTCGGTCAAGAGCGCTGCGCTCGTGGAGACGATCGGGCGCGGAACGGCCCTCGAGGAAGCGGCGGGGGCCTGCCGGGCGTGGGTGCGGGCGCGCCTGGCCGAGGCCGTGGGCGTCTGGAGCCGGCGATCAGGCGGGGTCGCGACCGCGATCCTGATTGGCGATCGCACGGGGCTGGAGGAAGAGGACGAGAGGCGGCTCCAGGCCGCCGGCACCTATCACGTCATCGCCATCTCGGGAGGCAACATTGCGATTCTGACGATGCTCCTGCTTGCGTTGTTCCGGGCGCTGGCTGTTCCGGCGCGACTCGGCGCCGGGGCGACAATCGCTCTCCTGCTGTTCTACGGATCGGTCGCCGCGCCGGCAGCCTCGGTCAGCCGTGCAATCGCCGCGGCGGTCATCTACCTGGTGGGTCGTCTCCTGGATCAGCGTGGCGCGATGCTCAACGTGCTTGCGGTCGCCGCGATCCTCGCCGTGAGCGTGTCGCCGCTGACGGCGTTCGATCCGGGTTTCATCCTGTCGTTCGGAGCGACTCTGGGGATCCTCGTCCTGGCCGGGCGCCTAGCCGCAGTGGCGCCCTTCGACGGACGCGCGTTGCGGGCAGCGGCGGGGCTGCTCGCCGCGACCATCGCGGCGGAAGTCACGTTGGCCCCGTTCGGCGCGCTGTTCTTCTCGCGTGTCACCGCCGCGGGGCTCCTGCTGAACTTCGCGGCCATCCCGCTGATGACGATCGTGCAATCGGGATCGCTCGGCGTGCTCGCGCTCGCACCCCTCCACGAGCGGATCTCGCTCCAGTGCGGCCACCTCGTTCACCTCGCCGCGACGGGCCTCGTGGAGTCGGCGCGTTTCGTGGAGGCGGCGCCGTGGCTGGCGCGTGACGTTCTCCCACCTGCCTGGTGGCTCCTTGCGCTCTACTACGCTTCAATGGCAGCCGCCCTGATCTTCCGGCGAATGCGGCGGATTGCGATGGCCATCTGCATTGGCGCCGCCATGTGCATGGTCGGCGGCGTGATGCCCGCCTCGCGCGATGATCTCCCGCGAGCGCCGGCGGGGACGATGCGGGTGGTCTTTCTGGATGTGGGGCAGGGTGACGCCACGGCGCTGCTGCTCCCCGGCGGGCGAAGCATACTGGTCGATGCCGGCGGCTTTTCGATCCCCGCGCTTCAGGCCCACGACTCGGGTCACCGTACGCGCTTCGACATAGGCGAGCGCGTCGTAGCACGTGCGCTTCGGGCGCTCGGCGTCCGCCGCCTCGACACGTTCGTCCTCACACACGCAGATCCCGATCACATCGGCGGCGCACCGGCAGTGCTCCGTCTGTTTCATCCGCGCTCCATCTGGGAGGGCGTCCCGGTGCCGCCGCACCGCGAGTTGACCGCGCTGGCGGTAATCGCAGACGGCCTCGGCGCCGAGTGGCGGTCGGTGCAGGCCGGCGATCGTTCGCGCATCGGGCCGGTCCAGGTGAGCGTCCTGCACCCGCGACCGCCCGAATGGGAACGCCAGCGTGTGCGGAACGAGGACTCGGTTGTGCTGGAGATCCGCTACGGGAATGTTGCGATCGTGCTGCCCGGGGACATCGGGCGGGAAGCGGAGGGGGCGCTGGCGAACCTGCCATCTGCGCCCGTGGTGGTGCTCAAGGCCGCGCATCACGGGAGCGCTACGTCCACCACTCCCGCCTTCCTGAATGCTGTCCGTCCCGCCGCCGTCGTTTTCAGCGCCGGCCGAGCCAATCGCTTTGGCCATCCGGCTGCGCCAGTCGTTGCGCGCGTCCGCCGGTCTGGCGCCGAGGTGTTCTCGACTGCGACCGATGGCGCGGTGATTCTCGACACGGACGGCACCGTCGTCCACATCAGAGGCTGGACTGGCCGGAGCGTGACGATCCGAGCGCCGTTGCGCCGGTGACGCCGGGGCGTCACGGACACGGGTCACGGCCCACACGATGGGCACGATGGATCGAAGCGCATGATGGCAATCAGGGCTTCCCGATCACGGATGTCACGCTGCCACGGCCCACACGATGGGCACGATGGCTCGAAGAGCACGATGCAATCAGGGCTTCCCGATCACGGATGTCACGCTGACACGGCCCACACGATGGGCACGATGGATCGAAGCGCACGATGGCAATCAGGGCTTCGCGATCACGGATGTCACGCTGCCACGGTCCACACGATGGGCACGATGGCTCGAAGAGCACGATGCAATCAGGGCTTCCCGATCACGGATGTCACGCTGACGGTTCACGCGATGGGCACGATGGATCGATGCGCACGATGGCAATCAGGGCTTCCCGATCACGGATGTCACGCTGACGGTTCACGCGATGGGCACGATGGCTCGAAGAGCACGATGCAATCAGGGCTTCCCGATCACGGATGTCACGCTGACACGGTTCAGACGATGGACACGATGGATCGAAGAGCACGATGTTCTCAAAGGATGGGCGGTATGTATCGGATGCACAACCCGGTGTTGTCCTCGGAGCAGGAAAGTGTGATCACAAGCTGTATTGCGGCAGGGATGTCGGTCCACCGGGAACTCGGCCCGGGATTCAAGGAGCGCATATACCAGCAGGCGTATACGCTGGAGCTCGAATCGCAAGGGATCAGCTTCGAGTGTGAGAAGGCGATCGAGGTCACCTACCGCGAGTGGAGAATTCCGGGCCAGAGAATCGATCTGGTCGTGGAAGGGATTGTGCTCGTGGAGATCAAGGCGGTGCCCGTGCTCAAAGCGCTTCACCATGCCCAAGTGAGGTCATACTTGAAGACCACCGGCATTCACGTCGGCTTGTTGATGAACTTCAATTCAGTCCTCATGAAGAACGGCCTGAAGCGAATCGTCCTTTGAGTCTCATCGTCCCCATCGTGTCTTCGTGCGCATCGTGCGTGCCGTGACAGCGTTTCGGAGACCAGTGCGGGGAGACCAGTGCGGGGTGGATGGACCCATCACTTGGGGCTACCCTTCACCCGTCCCCACACCTCTTCCATCTCCTCGAGCGATGCGTCGTGGACGGATCGGCCGCGGGCATCGAAGTGGGTCTCCAGGGCGTGGAACCGGGCGCTGAATTTCTGGTTGGCTTTTCGCAGCGCCGATTCCGGCTCGACGCCGAGCTTGCGCGCGAGGTTCGCGATCGAGAACAGCAGATCGCCCATCTCCTCCTCGACACGTTCGCGTCCTTCGCCCTGAAACGCGCGTTCGAGCTCGCCGACCTCTTCCTTGATTTTGTCGATCACATCTTTGGTCCGGACCCAGTCGAACCCCACGGCCGCCACCCGGGTGCCGATCTCGTGCGCGCCGAGCAGCGCCGGAAGCGTCGTCGGGAGCCCGGCGAGCACCGCCTTGCGCTGGCCGGCCGACCGCTGTTCGCGTGATTTGATCTGTTCCCACTGCTCGAGCACCTGGCCGGGGGTGCGCACCCCTTTCGTCGTGCCGAACACGTGCGGGTGGCGACGGATCAGCTTCGCGACGATGTCGCGCAGCGAGTCTGCCACCGTGAACCGTCCCTCGTCTGCCGCGATCTGCGCCAGGAACACTCCCTCGAAGAGAAAATCTCCGATCTCTCCTCGCAGCGCATCGAGGTCGCCGCCGTCGATCGCCTGGAGTACTTCGTACGTTTCCTCGAGGATGAAGGGGCGCAGCGTGGCGAACGTCTGCTCGCGGTCCCAGGCACATCCGGTCGCGCTGCGCAGCCGCTGCATGATGCCGACGAGCTTCCGGAACTCGCGGCCGGCCGCTCCCGCCGAGGCGGTGGCTGTGATCGAACGCCGTCGTGGCGTGCGGGCGGTGGCGGGCCGTTTCCGAATCCCGCGCCGTGGGGCTGTCTTGGGCATCGCGCGACTATGCTAGCATTCCCGAATGGACCCTTCCGATTCGGCCGACCTCACATTCTCGGGCTTCGTCCTGTCGCTGGCGACCACGGCGGCACTGCATTTCGGCGACATCGCCGATCCGTCGACCGGCACGAAAGAGGAGCCCGATCTGCATGCGGCGGGCCGCATCATCGACGTGATTGCGATGCTCCAGCAGAAGACGCGAGGGAACCTGATTCCGGAGGAAGACAAGCTGCTCGAGGACCTGCTGTACGAGCTCCGGCTGCGGTTTGTCGAGGCACAGAAGGGGGACAAACGAATCATCGTGCCGTAATCGCTACGGCCCCGCCGTCATCCGCATCCCCGACGTGAAGATCACCTTTCTTGGAACCGGCACCTCCCACGGCGTGCCGATGATCGGCTGCCGGTGCGCTACCTGCCGCTCCGACGACCCGCGCGACCGCCGCCTCCGTCCGTCGATTTTCGTCGATGCCGACGACGGGATGAAAGTGCTGGTGGATGCAGGGCCCGATCTACGGACGCAGGCCTTGGCGCACGATCTGGGCCGCATCGATGCGATCGTCTTCACACACAGCCACGCCGATCACGTCCTCGGCATCGACGAAATCCGCCGGTACAACCATCTCTACAAGACGCCGATGCCCTGCTTCGCGGAGGCCGGGACGGCTGCCGACATCCGGCGGATGTTCTTCTACATCTTCGATCCGGCCACGGACAAGGGCGGTGGGGTGCCGCAGCTCGAGATGTTCACGATCGGCGGAGCGTTCTGCATCGGCCGCACGGAAATCGTGCCGGTCCCCTTGATCCACGGCCGCCGCCAGATCCTGGGCCTCCGGCTGGGCCGGTTCGCCTATCTGACCGACTGCAATCAAGTCCCCGAATCGTCCATGTCCCTGCTGAGGAACCTCGACGTGCTCGTTCTCGACGCGCTTCGCGAGCGTGCGCACCCGACGCACTTCTCGCTGAGCGAGGCCATCGAGGTGGCGCGCCGCATCGCACCGCGCCAGACCTACTTCACCCACATGTGCCACGACCTCCAGCACGCCCCTACCTGTGCCCGCCTGCCAACAGGAATGGCGCTGGCCTATGATGGGCTGGTCGTCGCGTGTTGATCGACATCCACCGCCGGCCTCGGTCCGCCGACTGACATGTTCACCGTGCACTACCCCGATGATCCGGCGCCGCGATGGAACCAGCCAGTGTTGGCGCTGGGAAACTTCGACGGTCTGCACCGCGGACACATGAAGATCATCGACCGCGTGCGCCGCCGGGCTGGCGAGCGTGGCGGAACGCCTGCGGCCATGACATTCGATCCCCATCCACCCCGGGTGCTCCGGCCCGACAAGGCCCCGCCCCTGCTCATGACGAAGGCGCAGAAGCTCGACGCGCTCGCGCGCGCGGGCATGCAGGGAATTGCCGTCGTGCGGTTCACGCGCGAGCTGTCGCTGTGGGAGCCCGAGATGTTCGTGCGGACGGTGCTCGTCGAGTGGTTGCGCATCTCGGAAGTGTGGGTCGGCGCCAATTTCCTCTTCGGGCACGACCGGGCCGGCACGTTTTCGGTCCTGCGCAGCCTCGGCGCCCGCTACGGGTTCAGGGCGGAGAAGATCGATCCCGTCCGCTACAAGGACTTCGTCGTCAGCAGCACGCGGATCCGCCGCCTGGTGTCCGAGGGGCGGGTGGACGAGGCCGGTGGCTTGCTCGGCCACCACTATTTCGTGGACGGGATCGTGACGCGCGGGGCGGGCCGCGGCCGCGAGATCGGCTTTCCGACAGCGAACCTGGCGACCGACAACGAGTTGCTCCCGCCGGCCGGCGTGTATGCGACCACCGCGACCATCGACAACGTGGTGCATCCCGCCATCACGAACGTGGGCCTGCGCCCGACTTTTGGCGACGTCGAGCAGACCGTCGTCGAAACCCACCTGTTCGACGTGAATCAGGAGCTGTACGGCCGCCATGTGCGCCTGGCGTTCGTGCAGCGCATGCGGGACGAGCGTGCGTTCCCCGACGTGGACGCCCTGCGCGCGCAGATCGAGGCGGACTGCCGCAGCGCCCGGAGGCTCTTCGATCGCATTTCGCTGTAGAATCGGACTATGTCTCAGGCCGGAGCGGATGCCGACGCGGGTGCGGGTGTGCTGATGCTGCGCCTCTCCGTGCCGGCCCAGGGCGGGCTGCGGGCCGTGGCGTCGGAGGTGGCCACGCGGATTGCGACATATCTGGGCAGCGCCCTTCCGGAGGCGGAGTTCGCCGCCACGACGCTCGAAGACCTCGCCCGGCGCGTGGCGCCCGGAGGGTCGGAGGGGGATATCACGTTCGAGTTCAGGGAAGTGGATCGCGGGCTCCTGATCCAGGCACGCTGCGACGGCCGCTCGTGCGAGGCCCGCCATCCACTGCCCGCATAGTCACGCCGGACCGACCCGCTCCGGACCCCGACCTTCGGTGCTGCAGCCTTCGATGCGTCTCTACAACACCCTGACTCGCCGTGAGGAGGACTTTGCCCCGCTCCGCGACAACGTCGTCCGGATGTACAGCTGCGGCCTCACCGTCTACGCGCGCGGCCACATCGGCAACTTCCGGACCTTCGTCGCGATCGACGTGCTGCGTCGCGCGCTCAAGTATCAGGCCGGGTTCGGCGTTCGCCAGGTGATGAACTTCACCGACGTCGACGATCGGACGATCCTCGAGTCCCAGAAGGCCGGGGTTCCGCTGCGCGAGTACACTGATCGGTACATCGCGGCGTTCAGGGAGGATGCGGCGGCGCTCGGGATCGAAGCGGTCGAGGAGCGCCCGCGCGCGACCGACCCGGAGAACATCGAGGCGATGGGCGCCACCATCGAGGCGCTCGAGACGCGCGGCCACACGTATCGGAGCGACGGTTCGATCTACTTCAAGATTTCGACGCTGCCCGAGTACGGCAAGCTCGCCCGGCTCGATCATGCGGGCATCAAGAGCGGTGCGCGCGTCGATACGGACAAGTACGAGAAGGAAGATGCGCGCGACTTCGTGTTGTGGAAGGCGACCAGGCCGGGTGAGCCGACATGGGATCCCGGCATCGGCCCGGGCCGCCCAGGATGGCACATCGAGTGTTCGGCGATGGCGCTCCGGCTGCTCGGCGAGCCGCCGATCGACATCCACGCCGGCGGTGTGGATTTGATCTTTCCCCATCACGAGAACGAGATCGCGCAGAGCGAGGGCGCAACGGGGAAGCCGTTCGCCCGGTTCTGGGTGCACAGCGAGCACCTCATGATCGAGGAGGAGCCGGGCCGCGCCGACAAGATGTCCAAGTCGCTCGGCAACGTCTACAACCTGCAGGACGTCGTCGATGAAGGGTTCAGACCGTCGGCGCTTCGGTTCCTCTACCTCGGCGTCCATTATCGGAAACAGCTGAAGTTCTCGTGGACCGTGATGGCGCAGGCAGAGGAATCACTCAAGCGGTTGATGGATTTCCTCGCGCGGCTGGACACGCTGTCCCCAGGCGCAGCCCACCCGGAAGTCGCGGCGCGCCTGGCGCAGGCGCGCGACGCGTTCGGGCGCTATATCGACGCCGATCTGAACACGTCCGGCGCGCTCGGCGAGGTGTTCGACCTGGTACGCGCGCTGAATTCCGCGATCGACAGCGGCGGCCTCACACAGGAGGACGCGGCGGCGGTGCGCAGCACGTTCGATCAGTTCGACAGGGTGCTGGGCATCCTGTCCCTGCGCCGGACCGAGGACGAGCGGCCGCCCGTGCCGGTGGAGGAGATCGAGCGGCTCCTCGCGGCACGCCGCGCCGCGAGGCTCGCCCGCGACTTCGACGAGGCCGATCGAATCCGCAAGGACCTCGACGCCCGCGGCATTGTTCTCGAAGACACCGGTACGAGCACGAGGTGGAAACGCAAATAGACCATCGCAGATTCGTTGATTGCGGATTGTGGAGTCATTGTCGATGGCAGATGGCCGACTGGCAATTGTCTTCGGCGATTGGAGATGTGATTGAGGATTGAGGATTGACGTCGGCTCGCGCGCTCTCGTCGAATCAGCCGGCTGATCACCGAGGCCCCCACAATCACCGAATGAAATCTCCAATCGACCTCTCCAATCGACAATCAATCTGCACTCTGCCATCAACGAATCTGCAATTCTGTCAGTCTGTTATGTTGGATTTCAGTCATGAACGCACCTGACATCAAGACCCCACTGCCCGGCCCGAAAGCCAAGGCCATCATCGACCGCGACAATAAGTACGTGTCGCCGTCCTATACGCGCGATTATCCCTTCGTGATTGCCAGGGGTGAAGGCGCGGTCGTCGAGGACGTGGACGGCAACCGCTTCCTCGACTGCGCCGCGGGCATCGCGGTGAACTCGACCGGCGTCTCGCATCCCGACGTCGTGAAGGCCATCATCGAGCAGGCGCAGAAGTTCATCCATATGTCGGGGACGGATTTCTATTACGAGCCGCAGGTCAGGCTGGCAGAGGAGCTCGCCGGCATCGTGCCGATCGAGGGCGACGTCCGGTCGTTCTTCGGCAATTCCGGAACCGAGGCCACAGAGGCCGCCGTGAAGCTCGCGCGGTACGACACGAAGCGGCAGGGGATCATCGCGTTCCTCGGCGCGTTCCACGGCCGCTCGCTCGGCTCGCTGGCGCTCACGGCCAGCAAGGTGATTCAGCGCCGCGGGTTCGGTCCGTTCATGCCCGGCGTCTACCACGCCCCGTATCCCGATCCGTATCGCGCGACGAGCCCCGATCATGCGGCGGCCATGAGCCTCTCGTTCATCGAGGATCAGCTCTTTACGCACCTCGTGTCGCCGGACGAGATCGCGGCCATCGTAGTCGAACCCATTCAGGGCGAGGGCGGCTATATCGTTCCGCCTGCGTCGTTCCTGCAGGGCCTTCGCGACCTGGCGACGAAGCACGGGATGCTGCTGGTCGTCGACGAGGTGCAGTCCGGCATGGGCCGTACCGGGAAGATGTTCGCCTCCGAGCACTTCGGCCTGCGCGGCGACATCGTCAACATCGCGAAAGGCATTGCGTCGGGACTGCCGCTCGGCGTCACGTGCGCGAGGGCCGACGTGATGGCCTGGCCGCCCGGAGCGCATGCCAGCACGTTCGGCGGCAACCCCGTGTCGTGCGCCGCCGCCAACGCGACGATCAAGTTGCTCAAGGAACAGCTCATCGCCAATGCGGCCAGCATCGGCGAGCACCTGATGAACGGGCTCCGCGAGCTGCAGGCCAGGCACGAGATCATCGGTGATGTCCGGGGGAAGGGGCTGATGATCGGGATCGAGCTGGTGCGCAACCGCAAGACGAAGGAGCGCGCGGTCGAAGAGCGCGGTGCCCTCGTACAGGCGATGTTCCGCCGCGGCGTGTTGATCCTCGGCGCGGGGAAGAACGCTGTCCGCCTGGCGCCGCCGCTCGTCCTGTCCAAGTCGCAGGCCGACAGCGTCCTCCACGTGATGGACGAGGCGCTCGCCGAAGTCGGTGCGGCGGCATACGTGAAGCGTTAACGAGTCCGCCGTCGTCAATCGCCGATCGTCAGCGCAGGCTGCCCACCGTCGCGCGTCCCGGCGCGGCAGTTAGTCCGAGTCGGACGGGCGGGCACATGGGAACCGAACGAAGGGACCTGGGACCAGCGACATGGACCCAGGGACCCAGGACCAGGGACCGAGGGACCCAGGGACCCAGGACCCGGGACACGGACCGAGGGACCGAGGACCAGGGACCAAGGGACTGAGGGACTGAGGGACCGGACCGGTCGGCTCGTGCCTTGCACGCTACCGACCCCGTCGTGACGCTGCGCCGCCAGCAACTCGGCCTGTCGGGCGAATCTCTCGCGGTTGAGGAGCTCGAGCGCCGCGGGTACGCAATACTTGCGCGCCGCTACCGCACGGCGTATGGCGAAATAGACATTGTCGCCGAGGACGGGCAGACGCTCGTGTTCGTCGAGGTCAAGGCGCGGGCCACGGCGGAGTTCGGGACCGCCGCGGAGGCCGTGACGAGGCGCAAGCAGCTGCGGCTGGTCCGGATGGCGCGCGACTACCTGGCGCGCGCGGCGATTGTCGACCGTCCCTGCCGTTTCGACGTGGTCGCGATCGACGAGGTGGAGACGTCGCCACGGATCACCGTGTATCCGCACGCGTTCGACGCGACGGGGTAGCCCGGCCGCGCCTTGCCTGCCCGCGAGGGCGTGTGGTACGATCGAGGCTTCGAGACTGCGCGGCCGGGGGGCTCGATTGGCGTCCCTGTTGTGATGAGCGGGAATAACTCAGTGGTAGAGTGCGACCTTGCCAAGGTCGAAGTCGCGGGTTCGAATCCCGTTTCCCGCTCCAATCTTCAGAACGGCGCGGCGCTGTGGGCTGCTCCTGCTCGTTGCGCCGGCGACTCCGCTCTGCGCGCTCGGTCGCAGACGTGAACGTGCTGGACTGGCGGCTGCGCGGCGGTTTCCTCCAACCTTTGGTTGGTCCTGCTGTCCAGCGCGTCGGCTGGCAAGCCGGCGTCGCGTGGGGCCGATGGCGCTCTTTCAGGAGAGTGCAGCACGCAATGATGCTGATGATGAACCTCCAGCCCCGATCGCTTCGCTGTTGTCGCTGCTTCTAGAGAGCCGCGGCGGACTTCCCTGTACAATCGAGTTCCGACCGGCGCCGTCGCCAAGTGGTAAGGCAGAGGTCTGCAAAACCTCCATCCCCGGTTCAAATCCGGGCGGCGCCTCCAATTCTAAGCCACACGAAAATCACGACTTGCCGAATCGGCCGGCTTGGGGCCATCCGGCAATTTGGGAACAGTTGGGAACAATTCGCGTTCGAGCGCTTCGATCGCCTTGCGGTGCGAGGCATCGACGACATGCGTGTAGATGTGGAGCGTCGTCGAGATACTCGAGTGCCCCAGCTGCTCCTGGGCGATCTTGACCGGCACGCGAAGGTCGTTGAGCAGCGACGAGTGAATGTGGCGGAACACTGATGCCACGTCACTCGACCGAGCTCGGCGGCTTCGGCCGCCGGCTGCAAGATGTTCCGCAGCAGCTTGGACTCGCGTAGCGGTTGACCGTTGCGATTCCCGAACACCAAATCGTCGGATGCGGTGCGCTTCGCCCGAAGGCGATGCTCCCGGAGCCACGAGATTGCTTGTGGACCCAGCGGAATCGTTCGCCGCGATTTCTGCGTCTTCGGCGACTGGAACCTTCCCTCGTACACCGACTCGCGCAACGAAAGCGTACCGATCTCGAGATCGAGAGATCTCCAACGCACTGCGAGCAGTTCGCCGATTCTCAACCCCGTCGCCGCGATGAGCCTCACCATCGTGCGGTACGGTTCGTCGAGGTGCTTCAAGAGCTTCATGAAGTCCTCGCCAGTGATGAGTGCCGGCGCCTCTTTCAGTTCCTTCTCGGGGAATTTCACGCCCCGCGCAGGGTTCGTCGAGAGGTAACCGTACTCGACCGCCGTTTCGAGAATGCCCGACAACAAGGTCCACGCGTTTCGGACCGTCTGCCATCCGAGTTGCCGCTTGAACCTATCCGCGACCCATTGCTGGATGTCCTGCCGACCGATGTCGCGCAAGCGCCAGTCTCGCCAGTTGGGCAGCAGGTGTTTCGCGAGCACCGTTTTGTAGCCGTGCTGCGTTGAGAGCTTGAGAGTCGGCAGCACGAGTGTCTTCCATTGCGCGGGCCGCGCGAGAGAACCGCGGGATCAGTCAGCAAGCCGCGGCGAAGCGGACCGGCCTCTCAAGGACGGTGCTCGCTCAGATTGAACTCGGGAACCGACCGGTCTCGCCTGACGAACTGGCGAAGCTTGCGGCCGTTTACCGGCGCCCCGTGATCGATCTGTTGGGTCAGCCGGTGGAAGAGGATGACGTGCTAGTCATTCTTCTGGACCTTGCTCCCGAGCTCGTCGAACCGAACTTCAAGACACGTGTTCGACGGTTCCTCGACTTGTGCCGCGAGGCAACGGCACTTGAGAGTGCGCTGGGCT
>DASTBU010000101.1:0-13421 GCA_035711845.1 Vicinamibacterales bacterium | reverse complement strand
CGAGATTACTCGCCCGTGAACTTCGCCTTCCGCTTCTCGAGGAACGCCGACGTCCCCTCCTGCTTGTCCTCTGACGCGTAGCAAATCGCCTGCGCCAGCGTTTCGATGAGGAGGCCCGAGTCCAGATCGACGCGCGCGGAGGCGTTCAGCGCGGCCTTCGCGAGCCTGATGGCGAGCGGTCCGTGGCGCAGGATCTTTCTGGCGAGCTCGCGCGTGCGGACCTGCAGCTGGCCCGCGGGCATGATCGCGGTGACCAGGCCGATCTCGAGCGCCTGCTTCGCGTCGATGATCTCGCCGGTCAGGATCAGGTGCTTGGCCCACCCCAACCCGACGATGCGTGGGAGACGCTGGGTCGCTCCGGCGCCGGGGATGATGCCCAGGCCGACCTCGGGCTGGCCGAACTTCGCGGAATCGGCGGCGACCCTGATGTCGCACGCCAGCGCCAGCTCGCACCCGCCCCCCAGCGCATAACCGTTGACCGCCGCGATGGTCGGCCGCGGAAAGCGCTCGACCGCGGCAAACAACGACGAGTTGATCGCCGCCAACCCATCGTCCCGCCCGCGCGCCCGGATGTCGTTGATGTCCGCGCCCGAGACGAAGGACGACTCCCCCGCGCCGGTAATGATGAGGACGCCCACCCCGGAATCCTCCGCCAGCCCCCGCAGCGCCGCATGGAGCTCGTGCACGGTCTCCAGGTCAAGCGCATTCTTCACCGCCGGCCTGTCCACCACGACCGTGCCGATGCCCTCTTCGACGGCGACTTTCAGACGTGTTCGATCTGCCATAAACAAGGTGCGAAACACACGGGCTCACTCCCCTGAACCTTGAACCCATGACCCCCTGAACCTTTGAACCCGTGAACCCTTGAACCTTGAACCAGGATTTGTGGTATACATTCCGCATACCTAGTCGTGACATCCCTACTCCTGGTTGACGATGATCTCCCGCTTCTCGGGGCGCTGAGCCGCTTCCTGTCCGACAGCGGCTTTCAGGTGTTGTCGTGCAGCACCTTCGAGGATGCGAAGCGCGAGATCGCGACGCTTCGGCCGCAAATCGTCGTCACGGACGTGCGGCTCGGAGCCTTCAACGGCCTGCAGCTCGCGCTCCTGGCCCGTGCCGTCCGCTCCGACGTGCGGGTGGTCGTGTTCTCGGGATTCGACGATCCCGTGTTGAAGGAAGAAGCCCGCCGGATTGGAGCGGTCTATCTCGTCAAGCCCGTGTCGGGGCATGCGCTGGTCCAGGCGCTCAACTCGACCGGGTCAAGCCGAAGCGATCAGCCGGTCTCTGTCGAGTGACGTCGTGCCGGGCTGGCCGTCGGCGCGCAGGAGCCCGCCGCGGAACTGCTGGAACGGCATGTGGCACTGGTGCTTCCTCAGGAAGTTCAGGAACCGCTTGTAGTCGCCGAGCGGCATGTTGAACAGCTCCACCAGTACCCGGTAACTGCCCGACGTCTGCTGCAGACCCATCCCCACCAGCGTTCTCAAGTCGTCGCGCGTCAGGTCGCGCGACATGAACGGACCGTAGACTACCGTCCAGAACGACTGTTTGTCCTGGGTGATCTGTTGGTACAGCGACTCCGCGATCGAGACGCGCACGGGTGCGGCGGCTGCGGACGCAACCGGAGGCGGAGTGCGGCGGATTTCCTGCGGCAGATCGGCGACGCCGAACGGTGGCGAATCCCCGGAGCTGCGGACCGTCAGGCGTTCCATCAGGTTCTTCAACTCCCGGACGTTCCCCGGCCAGCCGTACGCCAGGAGCATCGCCCACGCATCGGGCTCAAAGCGGATCCGCGGGGCCGCATACTCGAGGGCGAAGTAGTCGATGAAGTGCTCGAGCAGGAGCGGAAGGTCTTCGGCGCGCTCCCGCAGCGGCGGGACCGTCAGGTGGATTACGTTCAGGCGATAGTACAGGTCTTCGCGGAACGTCTTGTGGGCGACGCAGCTGAGGAGATCGCGGTTCGTCGCCGCGATCACCCGGACGTCCACGCGGCCGTTGGAGCGAGTGGCACCCACGCGTTGGATCTCGCCGCTCTCGAGGAAGCGCAGGAGCAGGCTCTGCATCCGCGGGCTGGTCTCGCCGATCTCGTCCATGAAGACCGTGCCGCGATGCGCCATTTCCAGCACGCCGACGCGATCCCGATAGGCGCCCGTGAAGCTGCCGCGCTCGTGGCCGAACAGCTCGCTCTCGAGCAGCGTTTCGGTGATGGCGGCGCAGTTGACCGTGATGAGCGGATAGGTGCCGCGGGGGCCTCCGGCGTGAATCAGGCGCGACACGATTTCCTTGCCGACCCCGCTCTCGCCGGTGATCAGCACCTTGGCGTCGGTTCTGGCCGCGGCGCGGATGTCTTCGCGGAGTCGCTGAATCGCGCGACTGTTTCCAATGAGCTTCAGCGGTTCCTGCATGGCACTCGTACGTTTCCCACCCCGGGGGGGAACCACGGTTATAGGCGAGGCGTTAAGTGCTTGTCAAGGCAAAGATTTACCTCCACGTAATGTGTCTCGGTACGGGTCACCGCGACGCTCTCTCTAACAGCTTTCGGCGAGCTTGACCTGGTTCTTGCCGGTGGCCTTCGCTTCGAGAAGCGCTGAATCCGCCTGGTTGACGAGCGCGTCGCGGGACACGCTCGGGGTGGCAGTGGAGACGCCGATGCTCACCGTGAGGGGAACCGGCACGCCCGAGCGCCGGCCGGTGACGAAGTGCTGTTCGACTTGCCGGCGGATGCGCTCGGCGATGCGCAGGGCCGTGGAGGACCCTGCGCCCGGCATCAGGATGACGAACTCCTCGCCGCCGTACCGCGCGCACACGTCGAAGATACGGACCGCTCGGTGGAGGATCTCGGCCACTTCCTTGAGCGCGATGTCGCCGACCAGGTGTCCCTGCGTGTCGTTCAGGTCCTTGAAGTTATCGAGATCCAGCATCAGGAGCGACAGCTCGTCGCGCTGCCGCCGCTGGCGCTGCAGCTCCTGCTCGACGCGCGTCTCGAAGTACCGGCGGTTGAAGAGCCCGGTCAGCGCATCCACGGTCGCCAGATGCGCCAGGTCGTTCGTGCGATCGCGAAGCTGCTCTCGACCAACGGCAATCGCCGCCGGGATTGCCATCCGCTCGAGCAGCGAGAGATCGGCATCGGTGAAGAGGCCGCTCCCGGCCTTGTCGGTGAGCGACACCACGGCCGCGACCCCGTCGGGTCCCGAGAGCGGCAGCGCCACGTACGAGTCCGTCCGATACCGCCGCCGCCGGACATGCCCCGGTATCGCGGCGAGGTTCGAGGCGAGCTCCGCGTCTCCCCTGATGAATACGCGTCCGATCACGCCTTCACCCGGCGCAAGGCGGAGGTGCTCGACGAGCACGGCCGGATAGCCGAACGTGGCGGTGATGGCCAGGCAGTTCTCCAGCGGCAGGTACACCGCGAGTGCGCCGACCTCGGCATCCACCGCACGCGCCATGTGCTCGACGATCGCGCGGTGCAGCGTGGCGCTGTCGACCGTGCCGAGCAACGCTCGCGCGAAGCGATCGACGGTGTCGGCGCGGCGCTCGGCAGCCGCGCGCTGCGCGGCGATCTCCACGCGCTGCAGCGCCGACGCGATCACCCCGCCGAACACGTCGCGCCATTCGGCATCTCCGAGCCTGCGGGCCGCGGACGGATCGGTCGGCCGGGCGATGATCAGCTCGGTGGCCGGACTCTGCGCGAGCGGAATGATGATGGCGCGCTCGCTATCGAAGCTCGCCGCGGCGCTGCGGGAGCGCGCAATCGTGTGCCAGTCCGTGCCATCCTGTGAACGGATGAGACACGGCGTCGCGAAAGACGTCTCGATCGACGCGACCACCAGCGCATACCCCTCCTGAATCGTCGGGGCTCCCCCAACTTCCCGGCCGAGCGCGATCAGCCCCGGTTTGTTGGCAACGCTCAAGGTCGCTGATGTGGCCACTGCTCACCGCGAAGAGTCAGACCCGCGCTCCTGCCCGTACTGATGAGGGGTATGGGCGAACAAACGCCGCAAGCGCGTGAATGGGAGAATTTAGTACTCCGTTTACTGCGACTTCCAGAAACGCCACCCGACCGGCTCAGCAGAATGTTAGATCAACAGCGCCTGCCGCGAACCTGTCCGCGGAATGCGAATTGCAATTTTGTTACGCCAGAACGTCAGTGAGCGTCCCTTCCCGACTGCAACGGGAGAGTCGTCCGATGAACATACGCTTCACCTCGACCCTGACCGCCGACGACGAGAATCAGCTCGCGCCGGGACTGGTGAAGGCAATTGGCGCGCTCCTCGATCAGCTGCCGATTGCCTACACAGTGCGGATCGAAACGACCGGTGCCCAGGTCTTTCAGCACAGCCATCCGTCGTTCGAGCACCAGTACAATGGCGACCCCAGCCAACCTGTTTTCGACGCCCCTCTCAGTCCCTTGAAGTCCTAGCGCCCCGACCGTCGGTCCGACGGTCAGCTGCCACTGCACGCGTCTGGCCCGCGGTAGACTTGTGATGCCGCAACGGCAGAATTCTATTCGTCCGCCAACATGGTGCCGGTCGCCTAAGTCGCAAGCTGACCTCGGGATACGCGTCTGGCGTCGGATACGGCCAACGTCCACTGCAAGCCGCTGTCCATCGCGCGATCGCGCGATCGGTGGATCGGGTGATGTCCATCGCGCGATCGCGATCGGGTGATGTCCATCGCTCGATCGCTCGATGTTAAACTTAGCCATGCGTCCAGTGCGGGTTTTCTGTGCGGCCGTCGTGTCTCTCGGCCTGCTCGCGTCCGACGGCCAGGCCCAGACGGTCGCCAGCGTTCTGGTGGTTGCCAACACCAATTCGGCGCCGTCGATCGACATTGCCGAGTACTACGTCAAGCGGCGGCGCATCCCGGCGGAGCAGCTGCTGAAGATCACGACCTCCACAGCCGACCAGGTCACGCGCGCCGAGTACGACCTGACGATTCAGGTCCCGATCTCGGCGTGGATCGGTCGTCACTCCGCGCACGATCGCATCCTGTACATCGTTCTCACCAAGGGCATCCCGTTGCGGATCGCGGGCACGGGCGGCCGGACGGGCACCGTCTCGAGCGTCGATTCCGAGCTCGCGCTGCTGTATCGCCGGATGACGGGCGAGCCGGTCGCGCCGAACGGATCGGTCCCCAACCCGTACTATCTCGGCGACCAGCCCGTGGCGAAGGCCCGGCGTTTCAGCCACGCCAGCGACGACATCTACCTCGTGACGCGTCTCGACGGATTCACCACCGACGACGCCAAGGCGCTGGTGGATCGTGGCCTCGAGCCGGTCACGACCGGCCGCGTCCTTCTCGATCAACGCGCAGGCCTGAACGACAGGCCCAACGAGTGGCTCGCCGAAGCGGCAAAGCGGCTCCGGGCGCAAGGCCTGGGCAAGCGGGTCGTCCTCGAAGAGAGCAGCCGCCTGGTCGAAGCCGACAAAGGGGTCCTCGGCTACTACTCCTGGGGATCGAACGATCCGTCGATGACGGAGCGGCATCCGGGGCTCGACTTTGCGCCGGGGGCGCTCGCGGCCATGTTCGTGAGCAGCGATGCACGCACGTTCAGCGAACCACCAAAGGCGTGGAAGCCCGGACGATGGGAGTCGCGACAATCCTACTTCGCGGCCTCGCCCCAATCGCTCACCGCGGACCTGGTGCGCGCGGGCGTCACGGGCGTGGCGGGGTACGTGGCCGAGCCGTATCTCGACAGCTCCGTCCGGCCCGAGATTCTCTTCCCGTCGTACGTCGCAGGCTTCAACCTCGCAGAAGCCTTCTACCTTGCCCTTCCCGCCCTCAGCTGGCAATCCATCATCGTCGGCGACCCGCTGTGCGGCCCGTTCACGAAAACGACAGTTCCGGCTGCGGACCTCGATCCTCCGCTCGACAAGGAAACGGAGCTGCCGGCGCTGTTCTCGGCGCGCCGGCTGGCGGCTTCGACGCTGAAAACGGATCCCGCGGTCGTGAAGCTCGTCGTGCGGGCCGAATCGAGGATCGCTCGACAGGATAACGAGGGCGCCCGCCAGTCGCTCGAGCAGGCGGTGGCGCAGGACGACTCGGTCAGCGCCGCGTGGCGCGCTCTCGGGCTGCTCTACGATACGGCAAACGAGTATGACAAGGCGCTGGCCGCCTATCGGAAAGTGGTGGCGCTCGAGCCGAAGGACGCGCTCTCGCTGAACAACCTCGCGTATGCGATGGCCATACGCGAGGGCAATCCGAAGGATGCCCTTCCAATCGCCGAGCGCGCGCTGCTGCTGGCGCCGCGCAACGCGGCCGTTGCCGACACGGTCGGCTGGATCAAGCACTTGCTCGGCGACAACAGCGGCGCGGTGAAGCTGCTGCAGCCGGCCGCAAAGGTGCTTCCCGCCAACGGCGAGGTACAGCTGCACGCCGCCATCGTCTTGGCAGAGCTCGGGCGGTTCGAGGAAGCCGCCGCCGCGCTCAAGGCCGCGCAGTCGGCAGACCCCGCGATCAAGGATCGGCCGGAGTTCGCGGAAGCGCAGAAGAAGATCGGGAAGTAACTACCCGACGACCGCAGCTCAAGCAGTGCTGAAGCCGACGCGCTCGCGCCCCCTCACCGGCGCGAGTAGGTCAGCACGCTGAGGATGTTCGAGTAGTCGTCGGTCCACGGCTTGACGTGGGCGTTGAGCGACGGCGGGCGCCAGCCGCTCGTTCCCTGGAGGCGCGCAAGCGGACCCGGGTCGCGGGCAATCATGACCCAGTGCGAGCCGAGCCGGCCCTTCGCCGCGTCTTCCGGCGGGATGTCGTTGTCCAGGAAGGCCAGCGCGTGCAACCCTTCCTGCCGCACGAGCGCGCCAAGCATCGGCTCCAGGTTGAGGTAGCGATTCGAGATGTGCAGCGCGATCACGCCGTCGGGCGCCAGGCGTGACAGATAGAGGTGCAGCGCCTCGCGCGTCAGCAGGTGCAGCGGGATCGCGTCCGAGCTGAACGCATCGAGAATCAGCAGGTTGTATGCGCCCGGTGCGGCGCCCTCGAGCGTGATCCGGCCATCGCCGAGCACCACCTCGATCTCCCCTTTGCTCTTCTTCAGCTGCGTGAAGTAAGCGGGGTTCTTCGCGATGGCCTCCACCAGCGGATCGATCTCGTAGAACGTCCAGCGCTCCCCGGCCTGCGCGTAGCAGGCCAGGCCGCCGCTGCCGAGACCGATGATCCCGACCGCGTCGATCCTGTCCGTCCTCGATCCGAACAACTGGCCAATCGGGCTCTGCGGGACGTAGTAGCTGGTCGGCTGGCAATCGGACTCGCCGGTGAGCTGCTGCCGGCCGTGGACCGTGCTCCCGTGCTGCAGCAGCCGGTAGGTGCCGTCGGGCCCCTCGATCACCTTGTGCATGCCGAAGAAGCTCCGGCCCACGAACAGCAGTCGTCCGGCCGACGAGGGACGGCCGAGCGCGATGACGACTACGAACGCCATCGCCACGATCCCGAACGCACGCGCGCGACGCGCGAAGACGATCGGCAGCGACAACCCCACCATGACGGCGAGCAGCATACCGGTCATTTCGATGGGTGGATTGCCCAGGATCAGGTACCCGCCGCACCCGAGGACAATCGCGGCGACGGCAATCACGACCGGCAGGGGCTCCGGCTTCTTGCGGGTCGCGGGCGCAGGCCGCAGCAGCGCCGCCGCGGCCAGGATCAGCGGATACTCGAGAATCGTGGCGAAGACCTGCGGCGCCACGAGCGTGTTGAAGATGCCGCCGAACATCCCGCCGAGCGACATCCAGATGTAGAACTCCGTCAGGTGCGCCACGTGGGGGCGCCGGCTCGCCAGCTCGCGGTGGCACAGAAGCGCCGCGCAGAAGAACGTCAGCAGGTGCAGCGGGATGAACCAGCCGCTCTGCGCCCCGATCAGTACCGTGAGCAGGCAGACGAGGACCAGCTGCGGCAGCAGTCGAATCAACAGCTGGCGGGGCACGATCTCACGCTGCGAGAACGCCAGCACGAACGTCAGTAGATACATCGCCAGCGGCAGCACCCACATCAGCGGCACGGCCGCAATGTCGCTCGACACGTGCGTCGTGACGCCCAGCATCAAACTGGAGGGGACAAACGACAGGGCGATCCACTGGAGGCGCTCGGTGCCCGACACCGGAACGGCCGCGGCGGCCGCATCGGCGGCGCGGGTCTCGGAAGACAACGCGTCGACCCTCCCGGAACACTCGCGAACCATCCACGCGCATCCGGCCGCCAGCAGCACCAGCACCGCGTATCCCGCCGTCCAGATCATCGTCTGGCTGCGCACACCGATCGCGGGCTCGAGCAGGAACGGGTAGCCGACGAGCGCGAGCATGCTACCGAGGTTGCTCGCCGAGTACAGGAAATACGGATCTCGCGCGGACGGGACCGGGAAGGTGGCGAACCATCGCTGCAACAGCGGCGCGGTCGTGGAGACGACGAAGAACGGCAGCCCGACGGTCACGGCCATCGTCGCGAGCAGCCAGAGGACCGGACTGTCGGAGCTGGACGGCTCCGCCGAACCCGCGCTCAGAGGAAGCACCACGAAGGGCAGCAGCAGCACTCCCATGTGCACCAGTGCCTGGCGGCGGACCCCGAGCCACTTCGTCGAGACGTGTGCGTAGACGTAGCCAAGGAGGAGCACCGTCTGGAAGAACAGCACGCAGGTGTTCCAGACCGAGGAGCTGCCGCCGAGCCGCGGCAGCAGCATCTTGGCGAACATCGGCTGGACCAGGAACAGGAGGCTCGAGCCGGTGAAGATGGTGGCCGCGAAGATCGGAATCGCGATCTGAAGCGCCCGCGCCGGCGCGGATACCCGTGCCGGCGCGACGTCCCGTGTAGAAGTGAGTGAATAGTCCATTAGGCTTGCCTCGCCGAAGCGCTTCCGCTTCATGCGCGAAGGCCGGGGCCTCGCCGAAGCGCTTCCGATCCATGCGCGAAGGCGGGGCAGATGAGGCAAGCCCCAGGCCCAGCAAACGATGGGACACCGCACACAGAAACGCCAGTGAGAACTAGTTCTGGCTGTGATAGTTACGGGTGTTTAGCGGAGGTATACCGAGCAGGGTGCGCGAGACTATAGGGGTGACAATTTCGAGGGAAGGTGGCAGGACTGTAATAACTCACTCGGACCGGGGACTCGGGGCTCGGGGCTCGGGACTCGGGACTCGGGCTCGGGACTCGGGGCTCGGGACTCGGGGCTCGGGGCTCGGGGCTCGGGACTCGGGGCTCGGGACTCGGGGCTCGGGACTCGGGACTCGGGACTTGGGATTTGGGACTCGGGACTCGGGACTCGGGACTACGGGACCACGGACCAGCGACCAGGGACCAGGGACCCATTCACCCCCCTACCATATTCTTCGCCACGAACCACACGTTCGCCGGCCGCTCCGCCAGCCGGCGCATGTACCACGGGAACCAGTACTCGCCGTAGCTGATGAGCACCCGCAGGCGCTGGCCCTCGCGCGCCAGCCTGAGTTGTTGCGGCCGCTGGATCCCGTAGAGCATCGCGAACTCGTACCCCGATTTCGGCACCTTGTTGTGCGTGATGTATGCGCTGAGGCGATCGGCGAGCGCGACGTCGTGGGTGGCGATGTGCAACAGGCCGCCGGCCTGCTGCGCGTCGGGGGCCATCAGCCGCACACAGAGCTTGTAGAAGTTCTCGTCGACGTCGGCTTTCCGCGGATACGCCACGTCCTGCGGTTCCAGGTACGCGCCCTTGACGATGCGGATCGCGGAGCCGAGCGGGACCAGCGACTCGACGTCCTTCGCGCTGCGATAAAGGTAGGCCTGAATCGCCACCCCTATCCGCGGGGACATCTTCCGCGTGCGCCGGAAGAGGTCGAGCGTGGGATCGACATACGGCGAGCCCTCCATGTCGATCCAGACGAAGTTGTTGCGCTGCTCGGCGCGTTCCATCAGCCGGTCCAGGTTGCGCTCGCACAGTGCGCGATCCAGATCGAGCCCGAGCTGGGTCGGCTTGACCGAGACATGCGCATCGAGGCCGGAGGCCGCGACCCGGTCGAACACGTCCAGGTAATGCTCGGTCACCTCTTCGGCTTCTTCGGCCCGGGTGAGGTTCTCGCCGAGATGCGTCAGGATCGTCGTGATCCCCAGCGGCTGCTGCTCACGCGCCGCCTTCAGCGCATCGTCGACATGCTCGCCAGGCATGAAGCGGGACACGGACCGGCGCACGAACGGGTACTTCGCGGCACGATCGCGCAGCCACGCGTTGGTCGAACCCGCCAGCAGGACTCTGCGCATCAGGGTCATATCAGTTGCCAGCTACCAGCTACCAGCTTCCAGCTTCCAGCTCCCAGTTTCCAGCTTCCAGCTTCCAGCTTCCAGCTTCCAGTTTCCAGCTTCCAGCTTCCAGCTTCCAGTTACCAGCTCCCAGTTCCCAGTTTCCGGTTCCAGTTGCAGTTTCCAAAGTCAGCTCATTCAAACTGGAAGCTGGTAACTGGAGACTGGGAGCTCTTTAGAGCACACTCCTGATCAACCCGCCATCGACCTGCAACGTCGCGCCGGTCACGTACGAGGCGGCGTCCGACAGGAGGAAGGCTGCAGCGCGCCCGAATTCCCCGGTCTCACCGTATCGGCCCATCGGAATCGCCGCCATGGCTTTCTCCTTGGCCTGCTCGGCGGTGACGTTCTGCTTCTTCGCGTTGATCGCGTCGAGCTGACGCACCCGATCGGTGTCGATGCGTCCGGGGATGATCTGGTTGACGCGAATCCTCGAGCCGACGAGCTCGAGCGCCAGTGTCTTGGCGAGCGCCGACACCGACGCGCGCAGAACGGTGGAGAGCCCGAGGTTTGGGATCGGCTCCTTCACCGACGAGGACGTGGACATCAGGATGGAGCCGCCGCCGCGCGACTGCATCGACGGGACCGCCGCACGCACCATGCGCAGCGTGCTGAACAGCAGCAGGTTCGCCGCGTCCTGCCACGCCGCGTCGTCGAAGCCCAGCGCGGGGCCGGCAGGCGGCCCCCCCGAGTTCGTGAACAGCAGGTCGATGCCACCAAACTTCTCGATGGTCGTGTCCGACCAGCGCTGAATGGCGTCAGCCGATCTGACGTCGAGAGGCGTTGCGAGAACGTCACCGCCGATGCGCTGAGCCGCGGCGTTGATGGCCGATTCGTCGCGCGAGGCGATTGAGACCAGCGCCCCTTCGCGCGCCAGCGCGTGCGCGACGGCGAATCCCAGACCGCGGCTCGCGCCGGCAACCAGTGCGACCTTTCCGGACAGTCCCAGATCCATGCGATCCCTCTAGCGCCGGGCGCTGGACGCGGGCAACCGAATGCCAGCCTGTTCGACCCAGGCCAGAACCCTGTCGAGCGCCTCGCGTGTAGCCTTGTCGAGTTGTGCGGCCGGCGGCCGCGTGGCAGGGCTTGCGAGCGCGCCCCGGCGGTGGAGTACCTCCTTGCGGATCGCCATGCCGATTCCCTCCTGGAATTCGAAGCGCATGAGCGGCACCGCACGGTAGAAGGTCTCCGCGGCTTCGTCCACTCGCCCGCTGCGGAACAGGCTGACCACCTTCACCAGGATCTCGGGGAACGCAAAGCCGGTCATCGCACCCGTGGCGCCAGCCATCAGCTCCTCGAGGAGGAACACTCCGCCCAGCCCCCCGAAGATTCGGACCTCGGTACCTTCGCTCTGCTCCAGGATCCGGGATGTCTTGAAGGGCGTCGGCGGGTCTTCCAGCTTGATCGTCCGAGCACGCGGGATCTCCTTCGCAATCCTGGCCAGGAGCGCCGGCTCCATCGCGTAGCCGGAAATGGGCGGATAGTCCTGAACGACGATCTCGATGTCGACCGCATCCGCGAGCGCGTGATAGTGGCGGGCGACGGCATCCGAGTTGAGCTTCGGCATCCGGGGCGGGCTCACCATCACCGCGGTGGCGCCGCATTGTCGCGCGTGGCGGCTGTAGCCGATACAGGTGCGCGTCCCTTCCGCCGTCGTACCCGCCACGACGCCAATGCGGCCGTTGACATGGCCGGTGACGATCTCGAGAACGCGACGCCGCTCGGGTTCGTCGAGACGCGCCACCTCGCCGGTCACCCCGAGCGCCGTGACACCGTTGACACCGGCGCCGATGAACACGTCCACCACGTTCCGGAGACTCGCCTCGTCAACGTCTCCAGCCGCCGTGAACGGCGTGGGCAGGACGGAATAGACCCCTTCGAGCTTCACACGGCCCCTCCACCGAAGTTGAACCCATGATTCTTGATCGAAACGAGGCGCCAACTGAAGCCCCTCGAAGCGTCAGCCTTTATTCTTCAGCCTTTCCCGACCAACCGTAGCGGACGCCGCTCCGTCGAAGGGGGCATGACCGATCTTCGCGATGCCGCAAGGGCCCTGAGAGCCACGCCTGTCGTGACCGCCGTGGCGATTCTCTCGCTCGCTCTCGGAATTGGCGCGAACACCGCCATCTTCTCGATTCTCGACAGCCTCATACTGCGCGCTCTGCCCGTCGAGGAACCCCGTCGACTGGTCCAGATCACCACTGAGGGAGCAAACCGATCGTGGACCAATCCCATCTGGGAGCAGATCCGCGAGCGTCAGGACCTGTTCGAAGCCACGTTTGCCTTCTCGAGCACCCGGTTCAATCTGTCGCAGGGCGGCCAGGCGGAGTTCGTGGACGGCATCTGGGCGAGCGGCGGCTACTTCGACGGGCTCGGCGTCACCGCGATTCTCGGGCGCACGTTCGGCGCGGCAGACGATCGGCGCGGAGGCGGCCCCGACGGCCCGGTCGTGGTAATCGGCTACGGCTTCTGGCACCGGCGCTTCGGCGGTGCAGCCGACATCGTCGGCCGCTCGCTCACGATCGAGAGGGTGGCGTACACCATCATCGGTGTCACGCCGCCCGGGTTCTTCGGCACCGAAGTTGGACGCACGTTCGACGTGGCCATCCCGCTCGGGACCGAGCCGCTGATTCGCGGGAAGGAGAGCACTCTCGACAGACGGTCGACCTGGTGGCTGAGGATCATGCTCCGGCTGAAGCCCGAACAGACGATCGAAGCTGCCGCAGCGGCGCTGGCCGGCGTGCAACCGCAAATCCGGGAGGCGACGATCCCGGAAAACTACCGTGAACAGGACAAGGCGGAGTACCTGACAGACCCGCTCATTCTGGTGCCGGCGGCCACGGGGGACTCGCAGCTGCGGCGCCGTTACCAGCAACCGCTGACGACGATCATGGTGGTGGTGGGCCTCGTGCTGATGATCGCATGCGCGAATATCGCCAACCTCCTCCTCGCACGCGCCACGGCGCGCCGCCATGAACTGTGCGTGCGGCTGGCGCTCGGAGCCTCACGCTTCCGGCTCATGCGACAGCTGCTGACAGAGAGCCTGCTGCTGTCAGGATTGGGAGCGTCGCTCGGGCTCGGCTTTGCCTACTGGGGTGGCCGGCTGCTCGTGCGACAGCTCTCGACCAGCAGGGACACTGTTTACCTCGATCTCTCGCTCGACT
>DASTBU010000100.1:0-7950 GCA_035711845.1 Vicinamibacterales bacterium | reverse complement strand
ACAGAGCGGCGTGAACACGGTCGCGCTGGCCGATGCCATCCGCGCCCGGCTGGCGGAGATCGAGAAAACGCTGCCGCCGACCTTCGAGATGCGGCTGGTTCGCGACGACTCGGAGTTCATCCGCGCGTCGCTGCACGCGATCCAGGAGCACCTGATCCTCGGCGGCATCCTCGCCGCGATCATCGTGCTGATCTTCCTGCGCAACTTCCGTTCGACGATCATCGCCGCGGTGGCGATTCCGGCCTCGATCATCGGCGCCTTCGGCGTGATGTCGGCGCTCGACTTCACGCTCAATCAGATGACGATGCTCGCGCTGACGCTGATGGTCGGCATCGTCATCGACGACGCGATCGTGGTCCTGGAGAACATCTACCGTTTCGTGGAAGAGAAGGGGATGTCGCCGTTCCAGGCGGCAATCGAGGGGACGCGCGAGATCGGCCTCGCCGTCATGGCGACCACGATGTCGCTGCTCGCCGTCTTTCTGCCGGTCGGCTTTCTCGGCGGCATTGTCGGCCGCTTCATGTCGTCGTTCGGGCTCACGGCGGCCGCCGCGATCGCAATCAGCCTGATCGTGTCCTTCACGCTCACGCCCATGCTCGCCGCCCGCTGGATCAAGCCTCCGCCCGACCACCAGGTACACGACGACTCGCGGAGAGGGTTCTACCGCTTTATCGACCGCTTTTACACGCGGCTGCTCGAGTGGTCGATGGCGCACCGGCTGGTGATCGTCGGCGCCTGCGCGATGGTGATCGTTTCGATCGTCCCGCTGTTCCGCGCGTCGGGGGTGAACTTCACGCCGAACGAGGACGAGTCGCGGTTCCAGATGACGGTGCGACTCCCGGTCGGGTCCAGCCTGGCCGCCACGCAGTCCTTGATGGATCGAATTTCCCGCGAGATCAGGCGGGATCTTCCGGGGGTGACCGACGTGCAGGCCATCGCCGGATTCGGCGGCGGCGGGGGTGGCTCGAACATCGGTGTGTTGTTCGTGCGGCTCACCCCGATAGCCGATCGCGAGGAGTCGCAGCAGGAGCTGATCGTCCGGGCCCGTCAGATGACGCAGCCGTACCGGCAGTCGGCGATCATCTCAGTGCAGGGCTCGAGCGGGCTGTCCTTCGCCGGTGGGCGCGGGGCCGCCATCCAGTACGCGCTCGTCGGACCGGATCTGGACAGGCTGGACGAGTACACCGCCAAGGCCGTCGGGTCCTTGACCGACAGCCCGACGCTCGTCGACGTCGACCGCAGCTATCAGCCGGGCCTTCCTGAGCTGCGGATCGACATCGATCGCGCGCGGGCCGCCGATCTCGGGATTCGCGTCCAGGACATCTCGCAAACGGTCAACGCGCTGATCGCCGGTCAGGAAGTCACGACCTACAACGCCGCGAGCGATCAGTACGACGTGGTGCTGAAAGCGCAGGACTCGTTCAGGCGCACGCCCGACTCGATCGCGGCGGCGACGGTCCGAACGGCCTCCGGCGAGCTGGTGCAGCTGAGGAATCTCGTGACGTTCACCGAAGGCTCAGGGCCGGCGTCCATCGACCGGCTGAACCGGCAGCGCCAGATCACCATCTCCGCGAACCCCGCGCCGGGCATCGCGCAGGCGCAGGCGCAGACGGATCTCGAGGCGGCATTCGACGCGCTCGACATGGGGCCCGGCTACAACCTTGTGACGAGCGGCCAGTCGCGCGAGCTGGGCCGGGCCGCGTACTACTTCGCCATCGCGTTCGCGCTCTCGTTCATCTTCATGTACATGGTGCTCGCTGCCCAGTTCGAGTCGTTCATCCACCCGGTGACCATCCTGCTCACGCTGCCGCTGGCCGTGCCGTTCGGGTTGCTGGCCTCGCTCATGTTCGGGCAGCAGCTGAACATCTACTCCGCGCTCGGCGTCCTTCTTCTCTTCGGCATCGTCAAGAAGAACGCGATCCTGCAGATCGATCACACGATCGGCCTGCGGGCGAAAGGGCTGCCGCGCTACGACGCCATCATCCGGGCGAATCGCGACCGCCTCCGGCCCATCCTGATGACGACGCTGGCGCTCGTCGCGGGGATGATGCCGCTCGTGATCGGATCGGGTCCGGGCGCGGAAACCAATCGATCCATCGGCATCCTCGTGGCCGGCGGACAGCTGATGTGCCTGCTCCTCACGCTGCTCGCCGTGCCGGTGTTCTATTCGCTTTTCGATGACGCCGCACAGTCGCCGGCGTGGGGGCGGGCCTCGAAGCGCCTGGAGCAGGCACGGCTGTCCGTTGCGCGAGCGCTCGGACGGGGCCGGGTTCCTGCAAGCCACGGAGCAGACCGATGACGGGAGCGGCAGTTCTGGCCGGCCTGTGGCTGGCCGCGGCGTCGATGCCTGCTGGACCGCAGCAGCCGATGGCTGTACAACCACAGGCCGGCGCCGGTCCGGAGATCGTGCTTCCACCACGCGTCGGCGTCGAGGGCGGGCAGCCACTGCGGCTGACGCTGGCCGAAGCGATACGGCTCACCCTCGAGCAGAACAACGACGTCGTCATCGCGCGCCTCGAGGTGGATGCCGCCAGACAGGATATTCGTGCGGCAGAAGGCGTCTTCGATCCGCGCGTGCTCCCGGCGTTCTCGTTCCAGCGAACCGTGTCCGCCAACACCTCCGCGATCGGCGGAGCGGTGAACGGCCGGCTCGAGCAGGACGCGCTCGTTGGCGGTCTCGGCATGGAAGGCCGCACGCCGTGGGCGGGCGGGCGCTTTACGGTGGACTTCTCGTCCTCGCGCCTGAAGACCAGCAATCAGTTCGCACGCTTGAACCCGCAGTTTCCGTCCGCGTTCGGCGCGAGCTACGTGCAGCCCCTCTTCAGGGGACGAACGATCGATCCCGAGCGTCGGGAGATCCTGCTCGCGCGGCGGGCGGCCGATCTGACGGATCGCCAGCTCGCCCAGCTCCTGATGGATCAGCTGACGCTGGTCGAACAGGCCTACTGGGACCTGGTGTTCGCCGCGGAAAACCTGGATATCCAGACGACGGCGCTTCGGCAGGCGATGAGCCAGGTGGCGAGCAACGAGCGTCAGGTCACGGAAGGGACGCTGGCGCCCATCGACGTGGTCGAGGCGCAAACACAGGCTGCCACTTTCCGGCAGACCGTTGCCTCTGCGCAGCAGGCGCTGACCGAGGCGGAGAACCGGCTGAAGAGCCTCATGCTGGCCAGCCGCGAGTCTCCGGAGTGGAGTCGCCCGATCGTGCCGTCGGAAGTGGCCGACCGTCCGGGTCTGGCGCTGCCACTCGACGAGGCGGTGATGCTGGCGCTCGCGCGGAGGCCGGAGCTGTCGGCGCTCGACACCGTGCGCGCGCAGAACGAGGTGGACAGGGAATTCTTCAGCGATCAAGCGCGCCCACAGTTCGACGTGGTCGGCGCCTACACGTTGTCGGGCCTGGCGGGGGCGTCGCTGCAGAGCACCGGCAGCCCGATCGGGGGCTCCGGTTCGGATGCTGCGCTGCTTGCACGCCTGAACGAGCTGTCCGCGCGCGCGGGGCTCGACGAGCTTCCGACGCCTCCACCCACGGGAAGCTCGGTGCCGGAATTCCTGATCGGCAGCTACGGCGATTCGCTGAGCAACCTGTTCTCGCGTCGATATCCGACAGCCTTCGTGCAGCTGCAGATGGAGCTGCCGATCGGCAACAGCACGGCGCGGGCGAACCTTGCGCGCACGCGGATCGCAGGCGCGCAGATCGCGCGGCAGCGCCAGCAGCTCGAACAGGCGATCCAGGCGCAGGTCCGCAACAGTCTCCAGGCGGTCCAGTCGTCGCAGCAGCGGCTCGATGCCGCGTCCTCGGCACGCCGGAACGCGCTCGAGCAGTACGAGAGCGAGCGGCGCCGCTTCGAGTCCGGCCTGAGCACCGTGTTCCTGGTGCTCCAGCGGCAGACATCGCTCGTGACCGCGCAGGCGCGTGAGTTGCGCGCGCGCGCGGACCTGAACCAGGCGGTCTCGCTCTTCGAGCGCGCTGTGGGCGGTACACTCGAACGGCACGGGGTGCGGGTTGGATCCGCGATCGCGCGATCGCGCGATCGGGTGATCGGGTGATGTAACGGGTGATTGCTGGATCGGTTGATTTTGCCGGATCGACTCCGATCAACCAATCGATCACGCGATCGCTCGATGAGTGGAGGTCATGCAGCCAGACAAGATTCGTTGTTCGTGGGCGGGAGCGGATCCGTTGTACGTGTCGTATCACGATCACGAATGGGGCGTGCCGCTGCACGACGACCAGCGGCTGTTCGAGATGTTGATCCTCGAAGGGGCCCAGGCGGGCTTGAGCTGGATCACGGTCCTGCGCAAGCGGGACGCCTATCGGAAGGCGTTCGATCGGTTCGATGCGGGACGGGTGGCGCGCTACGGGATCGATCGTATCGAGCGCCTCATGAAGGAGGAGGGAATCATCCGAAACCGCTTGAAGATCGAAGCCGCGGTGAAGAACGCGCGTACGTTTCTCGATGTTCAGCGCGAATCCGGATCGTTCGACGCCTATATCTGGCAGTTCGTCGGCGGCCGGCCGAAGCAGAACGCCCGCCGCACCATGAAGGAGGTGCCGGCGACGAGCCCCGAATCCGACGCGATGAGCCGCGACCTGAAGAAGCGCGGCTTCACCTTCGTGGGCTCGACGATCTGCTACGCGTTCATGCAGGCGACGGGGATGGTCAACGATCACGTCGTCGACTGCTTCCGCTATCGCGCGGTTCAGAGGGCGCGTTAGCAGCCTGGCACCAGACCGAACGTCAGTTGCGTCGACGTCAGGGCGACACGCTACGTCGACACACGACGATCGCGAAGTTCACGACGAGCACGACGCAAAACCGGCCAATGGGCCGTCGTGATGGCGTCACGTGTCACACCTCAGCACAACTGCCTTGTGGGATTGGCGAGACTCCGCTCGATCGCGTCGCATGCCGTCACCGTTCCATTTTCGGCGCGGACCGTGGCGGCCACATCAGCAGCTCGCCGCGGATAACCGTCGTCCTCCAGCAGTACCCGCAGCTCCGCGGCGACGCGCTCCGGCCTGAACGCCGATCGCGCAAGGCTGCGCGCCACGCCCAGCGCAACGCACCGTCGCGCGTTGTCGGGCTGGTCCTGCCCGAACGGCACAACGAGCTGCGGTCGGCCGGACCGAAGCGCCTGTCCCGTCGTGCCCACGCCACCCTGATGCACGATCGCGCTCCCGCGCGGCATCACGGCGCTGTGGGGTGCGTACTCGAAGGCTGCAATCGTATCGGGCAGGCCCCCGGCGCGAAGCGCCGCCGCCTGGTCTCCCGCCAGCAGCAGCGCTCGACGCCCGAGCATCCGCACGGCGGCTATCGCGGTCTGATAGAAGTCCTCCGCAATCCAGACCGCCGACGATCCCAGGGTGAACACCACGGGTGGCTCACCGGCGTCGAGAAAGTGAAGCAGTTGCGGGTCGGCCGGCCGCGTGTCAGCCGCATCGTAGAAGGCAAAACCGGTCACGACTGTCTGGGACGGGAAATCGGGCTGTTTTCGTGCGAGGACCCGCGAGAAGAGCGCCAGGACCAGCGCGGGAGAATGCTGCCCCTCGAACAACGGGCTTCGGCCCCGCGGCAGGCCGAGCTCCTGGCGCAGCCGATACGTCGGCTCGGCCCAGCGGCGCGTCACCAGACGCCCGAGCCGAATGAAGGCGGCCGCACACAACGGATGCAGCGCCGCCACCTTTTGCAGTGCCGGCGCTTGCGGCGGTGTCGCCGGATCGTACTTCGAGAGGAACGCCATGGGCAGGAGCACGCAGGACACCCAGCGCACGCCGGTCGTCTCCGCAACGATTGGGCCGGCGACCGGTATCTGATGCGTCACGATCAGATCGGCCCCGCCGTCGGCCCGCACCGCCGCGAGCGTGTCCTCGTAGCTTTCGCGCATCACCGGACCGAAGACTTCTTCGAAGAGATGCTGCGGGCCCCGTCTGGCATCCAGCAAATCGCGCACCATCTGCCGCGCGGCCGCGTCGTCTGCCGGAACAGCGGGCCGGAGCGGATGGAAGCCAAGCCCCGCCTCCCGCACCGCCTGCCGCCACTGCCCGAGCGTCGCGATGGACGCGTCGTGCCCGCGCCGTTTCATCTCGACACCCAGTGCCAGATACGGGTGGAGATCGCCCAAGGAGCCCCAGGTGGTGAACACGATGCGCATGGGGCGATCATGACACGGACGACGAGTAGCACGTCGCACATCGCACGTCGTACGTGATCAATACGCCACCCGCACCCGATACTTCAGGATCGCCTCCCCACTGGGCGCCACCGGCACCCTGAACTGCGCGGCCCAGGCGGCGGTCTTCTGCCACTCGTGCGACGAGCTGAGCATCTTCCAGGTCCCGCCAATCGGCTCGTTGACCTCCACGGTGATCGCCGACTCCTTGTGGTTGCGCAGCGTGATCTCGTATTCGACTTCGAACACGCTCCCGCCGATTTTCTGGAAATCGGTCTGGTTGCGCTCGCACACGACGTCGAAGGCGTTGCCGATCTTGACGTTCAGCGTCTCGTCCTTGGGCGTGTGGCTGATGCGGTCCTCTCCGACGAAGTGGACGCCGCCTTTCGAGTCGGACTGATACACGCGAACGACGCCGGCGGGCATGGGAACGCCGAGCCCGGCCTTCTCCTCGTTCTGGAACTGGTAATACACCTGCACCACGTCCTTGATGGGCGCGCCGGGGTGGTGGACGTTGTGGTAGTAGAAGTTCTGGCCCTCGACGATGAACCGCTTGCGCACCGGAACGCCCGTGCCGCCGAGCATGCTGATCTGCTTGGTCTCGTTGTTGCTGATGCTGGTGCGCCGGCCAAGCGAGTACAGGTGATACTCGGAGAACGACTCCTGGGCGAACGCCTTCGCTTCCGCGGCCTGCGGCGCCATCATGGCATCGCCGAGCTCCCGGCGGATCGCCTGGCGCACGCGGTTCAGATCGCCGGCCACGAGCTGCAGCTTCGCATTCCTGAACTCGGTCCCGCTGCCGTTGGTCAGCGTGACCCACCCGTCGAGGTCGGCGGCCTTGTCGTCGCGGCCCACCGTCAGCACGTAGTCGGCGTTCCACGCCAGCTTGCTCGCGAGATAGGACGCCTCGACGCGATGAGTGCGAGCGCCGGAGTTGTCCAGCGTCCAGATCAACGTGGGGCGGCTGTAGAGGTTGCCGGGCAACTCCGGGAACCGCACGTGATCTGCGTGCAGGCCGGTGACGATCTCGTTGCCGATCTGCCACACCGGCTGGGTGTTGTAGCTGATGAGCCGCGCCCGCACTTCCTCGGTCCGCGTGGTGCCATTCTCCTGGCGCTGGCGCACGAGCGTGACGTCGCGGCCGACGTACTTCCGCAACAACTTGTCCGGCTCCAGCAGGTCGTACTCGTAGTTCTGCTCCAGCACGCTGACGCGCGAGGGCTCCGTCAGCGATCGGAAGTGCACCGTGGCCGGATTCACGGTCGCAGCAATGTCCATGAACTGCAGATCGAAGCTGCCGGTCGGCAGCGTCAGGTTGCGCGTGTCGCGCACGAGCGCGATGTCGGAGTTGTAGACCGTGACGGCCAGATCCACCTGGTCGTCGAGCGTTGTCGTGTCCTGCCCCGTGGCCCCCGAAGTCGCGGCTGTCGAGGGCACCTCCCGCCACAGCATCGCGCTCGCCACGGTCCCGAGAACGGCCAGAGCGGCCAGCCAGCGTCGCACACCCATCGCAAGACTCCTTGTTGGTAGGCCGCCGGCATCGTGCCACAGCGGCGTCTATCCCTAGAACGGAGCGGCGTGCGGTTTCTTGCAGGACCGGCGACTCGGGACTCGGGACTCGGGACTCGGGACTCGGGACGGCTCAGTCCAGGGACATAGGTAACACTTCAGTCCAGCGACATGGGTAACACTTTTCGCCACAGGCCGGGGCAGCCTCTCACCCGAGAGGTGTCGCGATGCCGTGGCGCGAGACGTCGCCCGTGGAGCAGCGCCTGGAAT
>DASTBU010000099.1:0-18762 GCA_035711845.1 Vicinamibacterales bacterium | reverse complement strand
GATCGCCCGGATCTTCGACCTCAAGTTCCAGCGGATCCAGTTCACGCCCGACCTGATGCCGGCTGACATCACCGGCACCGAGATCCTCCAGGAGACCGGCGAGGCGCGCGAGATGGTCTTCATCAAGGGCCCGGTCTTCGCCAACATCATCCTGGCCGACGAGATCAACCGCACGCCGCCCAAGACGCAGGCGGCGCTGCTCGAGGCGATGCAGGAGTACCAGGTCACCGTCAACGGCGTGCGGTACGATCTCGATCGGCCGCTGTTCGTGCTCGCCACGCAGAACCCGATCGAGCAGGAGGGCACCTATCCATTGCCCGAGGCGCAACTCGACCGGTTCATGTTCAACGTGGTGATCGATTACCCGTCGGCCGACGAAGAGCGACGCATCCTGGCGGCCACGACGGGAACGAGCGATCCGAAGGTCGGCGTCGTGGCCTCGGGCGAGGAGATCGAGCGGCTGCACTTTGTGGTGAGGGAAGTGCCGGCGGCGGCGAACGTGATCGACTACGCGGCGCGTCTCGTTCGCGCGACGCGTCCCGGTGGTCCCTCGGCCGACCGGGTGCCGGAATGGGTCGCGAAGTGGGTGCGCTGGGGTGCGGGCCCCCGCGCCGGCCAGTCGCTCCTGCTCGGCGCCAAAGCGCGCGCGCTGCTCGACGGCCGAAGCGTCGTCGCCCACGAAGACATCAGGGAAGTCGCACTCCCCGTACTTCGTCACAGGCTCCTGCTGAATTTCCAGGCAGAAGCCGAAGGCGTCGACACCGATCAGATCGTCACACGCCTGTTGGAGGCCGTGAGGACGCAATAGAGCGTCCCGGCGTCCGGTTCGGCGCGAGGGACCGAGGACAACGGACGTAAGACGCGGCCCACGGACCATTCATGCTCGACCCCGTCCTGCTCAATGCGATCGGCAACCTCGAGCTGGTCGCACGGGTCACGGTGGACGGCACCGTTTCGGGGCTCCACCGCAGCCCGTTCCACGGCTACAGCGCGGAGTTCAGCCAGTACCGCCACTACCGGCCAGGCGACGACCTGAAGTACGTCGACTGGAAGCTCCTCGCGCGCACGGATCGCATCTACACGAAACAGTACCGCGAGACGACCAACCTCGTGGCGCAAATCGCCGTGGACGCGAGTGCGTCGATGGCATATAGGGGCAGGGCCGGCGTCCCGAAGATCGACTACGCGCGTCTGCTCGCCGCCGCGTTGGCGCATCTCGTGTCCGGCCAGGGCGACTCGGTCGGACTGGCCGTCTACGCCGACGGCATGAAGAGATACATTCCGGGTCGCGGGGGCCCGGCCCATCTTCGGCGTCTGCTCGTGGCTCTCACCGAAATGGATGCTGGTGGGAGCACAGCAACGGCCACCGCGCTTCGGCGCGCCATCGACCTCCTCAAGCGACGCGGATTGCTCGTGATTATCTCGGATCTGTACGACGACGGTGACGACGTCGAGGAGGAGTTGCGGCGAGCAGTCAGGATCGGCCATGAGATTGCTGTATTCCAGGTGCTCACACGGGAGGAAGTGGACTTTCCGTTCGACGGGGACGTCGAACTCGAGGATCTCGAGTCCGGAAGGAAGGTTCTCGCCGGTCAGGCATCGCGTGAAGGCTATCGACGCGAGGTCGCGGCATTTCTGGACCGCTGGCGCAGCCGATGCACGGCAGACGGCATCGACTACACGCTGGTCACGACCGAGATGCCGTTGGACCGGGCGTTGCGCTCGTACCTGCTTCGGCGCGCCCGGAGGCCGGCGCGATGATCGGCTGGCTTCAACCGTCCGGCTTGTGGGGCCTGGCCCTGCTCGCAATCCCTATTGCAATCCACCTGCTGCGAACTCGTCGCGCGCGCCGCCTCGCGTTCCCGACCATCCGGTTCGTTCCGCCTTCTCGTGCTGCTGCCGTGCGGCTGCGCGCGCCTTCGGATCTCATGCTCCTGGGGGTGCGCACGGCGATCGTCGCACTGGCGGTACTCGCGGCAGCCCAGCCGATCTGGCTTTCATCGACGCGTCTGGCCGGTTGGAACGGCCGCGTGGCCCGCGCCATCGTCGTCGACACCAGCGAGAGCATGCGCAGGCCGCGGGCTGATGGGCGCACCGCGGCGGAAGATGCAGCGGCGGCAGCGGGTGCGGAACTGCGAGTTGGCCTGACATGGCGTATCGAACACCCCGATCTTGGCGAGGGCACGCGTCGGGCGGCAGCATGGCTGCGATCAGCGCCCCCGGCGCGGCGCGAGATCGTCGTGATCTCGGACTTCCAGCAGGGGTCGGTCTCCAAGGACGTCCTCGACCGTGTAGCGGCAGATGTGGGACTGCGGTTCAGTCCCGTCCAGGGCGTGTCCGAGCGACGCTCGATCGAAGGCGTGCCGCTCTTGATTGCGCCAGGAACGAATGCGCGATCCCAGCAGGTGGAGCTCAGCAGCCAGGGTACGCAGGTCAGCCTGGCGGCGCGTGGGTTTTCCTCCGCAGTTCAAGAGTCGGCCGGATATTCAGGCCTGCGGCTCGTGCACGACGGCACGCAACGTGAGTCCGAACGTCTCCTCGCAACACTCGCGGCTGCCGGCACGGCCGCACCCGACGCTGCCCAACCGATCGCGCTGCGATTCACGCCGGTGAGCGACGCGGCCCGGTTGGGTCCTGTTTCCGCGCGGTGGATGATCGACGCCGTCTCCAGACTGGAGCAGAGCGTCGAGCTTGGACGCCTTGGCCGGCACGTAGACGCGCTGCCGCTCCCGGCGTCTGATTCGGCGGTAGTGTTGATTCGCGATGGAGCGGGCCGGCCGCTCGTTCGAGCGGCCACGCTCGATCGCGAGCTCGTGCTCGATGTTGCAGCGCCGATAACGAGTTATTTCTCGGCGGCCCTGGCGCGGACGGCACTGAGCGCCCGCCGCGGGACACCGGGCCGTCCCGAAGAGGAAGTGCTTCGGATTTCTGACTCCGATCTCTCGTCGTGGGCCCGTGTGCCGGCTCCCGTTGGTCCGTCAGCGTGGCGGCAGGCGGAGCGCTCGGATGCGCGATGGGTCTGGGGCGCCGCGCTGGTCCTCCTCGTCGTCGAGCAATGGCTTCGCTCGTCATCGCGCTCGCGAAAGGACGAAAAACGTGTCGCGGCTTGACGCCAGCATTGGTCCCCGTGCCGTCCTCCTGGTGAGCCTGACCTCGGCCGTACGCCGATTGATTTCGCAGGACATCCTGCGCGGAGCGGCAGGAGGCGCGCTGCTGGCCGCGCTGACGCTCGTGTTGACCGCAGGCGCCGATTCTCGGTGGCTCGGGCTGGCTCTCGCGGCCATCGCCGGCGTGTCCACGATGCTGATTGTCACCCTAAAGCGTAGTCGCCGATGGACGCTTGCAGAGGCAGCGAAGGCCGTGGAGCGTGCCAGTCCGGAGAGCCGGAACGTGATCGTGACCGCCGAGGAGCTGCTGCGCAGGCCTGGCATGGGCCGGGAGGAAGTTCGGAACCGCGTACTGCGGGACGCCGCCACCGCGATCGCTCCAGTCAGATCCGCGCATGCCGTTCCGCTGCGCCGTGCGGCGATGCTCTGCGGCGCCACTCTCTTCGGGCTTGGGGGTACGTGGGTCGTGCTGTCCACGCGGAGCGGAGCCGTGATTCGGCAGGCGGCGACGGACGTGGCCCGGACGGTTATCGGCTTGCCGGAGGGCGCCGCCCGCGTAAGCGCCACGGTCACGTCCCCGCCGTACCTCGGATCAGCGGTCCAGCGTCTCGAGGATCCCGAGCGCATCGAGGCCGTGGCAGGCAGCCGGCTTGCGCTGCGGATCACCGGGTCGGAGCACCGATGGAAGGTCCGTTTCGGGACGAGGATCCTCGAGACCAACCGTACTAACGAGGGTGCAGGTATCACGATTGAGTTGTTGGAGAGCACGTACCTCGCGATTGAGGGCGAGTCGAGCGGGGCAGGTGCTCGCCGCTTGATTCCGGTCATCGTGACGCCGGATCGGGCGCCCGCCATCGTGCTCGACCGGCCGGGCAAGGATCTCCTGTTTCCCGATAGCAGGCCTGTTGTTCCGATCTCCGCCACGGCGAAAGACGACTTCGGCATGAAGTCGCTGGAGCTCCGCTTCACCAAGGTGTCCGGATCGGGCGAGCAGTTCTCGTTCGAAGAGGGAGTGCTGCCGCTGCAGCTCGATCGTGAAAGCGAGCGATCCTGGAGGGGTCGCACCTCCCTGGTCCTGGCGGGGCTGAAGCTCAGTCCGGGCGATTCGGTGGTGTACCGGGTCGTCGGCGCTGATGCCCGCCCCGGGCAGGCGGGCATGGCGTCGTCGGACACGTTCGTCGTCGAGATTGCGGGTCCGGATCAGGTGACGGTAGCGGGCTTCGAGCTGCCGCCGGACCGTGAGCGCTATGCGCTCAGCCAGCAGATGATTGTCTTGAAGATCGAGCGGCTGCGCGCGCGCGCAAAGTCCATCAGCCGCGAGACCCTTTCCGAGGAAGCGGCCTCCATCGCGGCAGAGCAGCGGGCCGTCCGCGCGAACTTCATCTTCCTGACTGGAGGACACATCGAGGACGAAGAGCAGGAGGCAGAGCAGTCGCACGAGATTCAGGAAGGGCGCCTCGCGGACAGCGCCCGCAAGGAGATGAGCGCGGCGATTCAGTACATGAGCCGGGCGGAACAGGCTCTCATCGCCGTCGATACCGGTGCGGCGCTGCCGCCCGCGAAGGCCGCGGTCGACGCGCTGCAGCGGGCGTTCGGACGTAGCAGGTATTTCATGCGGACCCTGCCGAGCCGCAGCCGCCTCGATCCGTCACGACGGCTTGCCGGCGATCTGGACGAGGCGGAGGGCTCTCGCCGCACGCCTGAGACGGCGACGACGAGCCCGAGCGTGCGTGCCGCGCGCGATCTCCTGGTCGAATTCCTTGACCTTGCGCCCGCGCTCGAAGCGCAGCCGAAGCATGTTGATCCCGGCCGCCTCGCATCGATGGCCGAGCGCGCGATCGCGGTGGACGCTGGGTCGCCGACGTGGCAGCAGATCGCGGCGTCCCTCATGCGGGTGAGGAACACTGTTGCATCTGGTGGGGCAATCGGGGAAGTGGAGGCGGACATCAGACAACTGATTGACGGACTTCAAACCGAAGCAGGGCGTGATGCTATTCCACAGGTCCGCCCAGCCGACGAGAATCGTGCGCTCCGCAGCGCATGGTCGGAACACCGCGGTCGCCAATGACGGTTCAGAGTGCCCTGAGATCGTCTGCCGTTCTGCTCGCGCTCGGCGGGGTCGCCGATCCTGCGTGCACGTGGATGGAGTTCGAGCCTGCCCCCATCGAAGTCCGCGCCGCGTCGCAGCAGCCGTCGGACCTGAGGCTCGCGGAGGCGGTTCGCGCGCGGCTGGCCTCAGCGCTGCGGGGCGGCATCGATCTCGACTCGCCGCAGGATCCCGCCGCGATCGTCGTCGCCGGTGAGCCGCTCGATTTCGATCCTGTTCCTTCCGGGGTCCCTGTTTCGAACGTCACCGAGGCAGGTCAGGCGTCGCGCAACGTCCGCGTGCACAGCATATCGGCTCCTCTAGTCATGCTCGCAGGCTGGGCGACGTCGCTGTCGGCCACGCTCGACGCCACGGGCATGGCGGGTCAGACCTCCGTTATCGTGCTCGAGCAGGGGCAGGTCGAGCTCGGCCGCGTTGAACACACGTGGACCTCTGCGAGCGAAACGTTCGAGGCCGTCTTCGCCTATGTTCCGCCCGTCGCGGGGACTGCGTCCATGCGCATCCTGGCGCGGGCCCTCGGCACCGAGATCACGAGCGCTGACAACCACGAGGATTTCCGGGTGATGGTCGAGGACCGCGCGCTGAAGATCCTGGTGCACGAGCCACGGCCCTCGTGGACGACCGCGTTCGTCCGTCGCGCGCTCGAGGAGGAGCCGCTCTTCGAGGTCGCCAGCCTGGTACGGCCGGCGGACGGCATCGAGGTGCGGACAGGCGCGCCGCCCGAGCGCCTCACACTCGAGACGCTGGAACGGTTCGATGCGGTCATTGTCGGAGCTCCGGAAGAGTTGAACGAGTCGGAGATCGACGCGCTCGGGAGCTTTGCGCGCGTGCGAGGCGGTACGTTCATCCTCATTCCCGATCGTCGTCCTGCCGGGCCGTACGTCCACATGATTCCCGCGGCATCCTTCGAGGAGCGCCTGCTCGAGCGACCGATTGTCGCGCGGGGGTTCGCCGGCGGCCTGCGCGGCACCGAGTTCGCGGTCCCAATTCGCCCGGGTGCCGCGGTTGAGACTCTGGCCGGCCTCGACGATCCCAAGGGCAGAGTGCCTATTGTCATCAGCTGGCCGCTCGGAGCCGGGCGGGGCGTATGGTCCGGAGCGCTCGATGCGTGGCGGCACCGCGCGGCCGACGATGGATTTGGCGCGTTCTGGCGAGCGCATGTTGCTGCCGGCGCCGCGAGCGCGCCGAGACGAGTCGAGGCGGCACTCGATCCCGGGCTGGCGCTGCCTGGACAGACCGTCACACTGCGCGTCCGGGTGCGGCCAACCGACTTCGCGATGGATCAGGGATCCATTCGGATCCCTATCGTGTCAGCCAGGCACACCGATGCGAAGGGAACCCCCGGTCCGATTCGACTCTGGCCCACGGAAGAAGCTGGTGTGCTGGAGGGCCGATTCAAGGCACCCGCGCCGGGTCGATACGACGTTCAGGTTTCCACGAGGGACGAGGCTCGGTTCAACACCGCGTTGATCGTGTCTGCCGACGCGCGAACCGCGACTCCGGTCGCGCGCAACAGCCAGCATCTCCTGATCGCGGCGAGCGGAGGCGTGAGCGCCACCGCCGGCGACCTTTCTGCCCTGGAGTCGCACCTGTCCGGGCTCTCGCGTGAAGCGGTGGCGCGCTCGATCCGTCCCGCGCGGTCGCTCGGGTGGACGACGGCCTTCGCTCTCCTGCTGTGCGCGGAGTGGGGACTCAGGCGGCGCGGAGGCGCCAGGTAACGTGTCCGCTCACATCGACTCGTATCTGACTTACCTGCGCGACGTGCGGCGGATGTCGCCGAACACCGTCGAGAGCTACGCACGCGACCTCGGGGCCCTCGCGGCGTTTGCAGACCGGAAGGAGATCGCGGTGGATCGGCTGGAGCGCCGGGACCTCGAGGCGTTCGTCCGCAGCCTGATGTCGAGTGGCCTGTCGCCGCGGTCGGTGGCGCGCACGGTTGCGTGCGTCCGCGGGTTCTACCGGTTCATGGCGCTCGATCGTCGCGACCAGCACAGCCCCGCTCAGGATCTGCGCGCGCCGCGGGCGTGGACATCGCTGCCGAAATTCCTCGGTCTCGAGGAGGTGGATCGTCTGCTCGCGCAGCCCGACGTCGCAACGCCGCGAGGCCTGCGCGACAAGGCGCTGATCGAGCTGCTATATGCGAGCGGGATGCGGGTATCCGAACTGGTCGGCCTGAAGCCGGGGGACCTGAACCTCGAGGAGGGTTACCTGACCTGCACTGGCAAAGGCGAGAAGCAGCGAATCGTGCCCATCGGTCAGGCCGCCGCAGAGTGGGTCCAGCGCTACATGCGCGAGGCGCGGCCGCACCTGTTGCACCGACGCAGCTCTCCATGGCTGTTCGTCAACGCGCGCGACGGCGGACCGCTCTCCAGGGTGGGGTTCTGGAAGGTGCTCAAGGAGTACGGCATCAGGGCCAGCATCAGTCGAGATATCAGTCCCCACGTGCTCCGGCACTCGTTCGCCACCCACCTCCTGGAGCGTGGTGCGGACCTCAGGGCCATTCAGGTCATGCTCGGGCACGCCGACCTCTCGACGACCCAGATTTATACGCACGTGCTGGAGGCCAGGCTTCGTGCGGTGTACGACCGGTTTCACCCTCGAAAGTAGCCGGAACGAACCGCTACGGGGCAGATTCGTCCAATCCGGGTACGAAGCCTGCAACCAGTCACTTGCGAGGACAACATGGAACGAACGTGGCGCGAAAAGATTGAAGGAACGACCGAACAGATCCTGGCGCAGATACGGAAGCTCATTGACGAGGGGAACGTCCGGCGGGTGCTCGTCAAGCATCAGGGACGCGTCATCGCCGAGTTCCCGCTGACCGTCGGTGTCGTCGGAACGGTGATCGCACCGCTGGCTGCGGCCATCGGCGCCCTCACGGCCGTGCTGGCGGAATGCACGATCGAAGTCGAGAAGACCACACCCTCGGGTGGGACGCCGGAGCAGCCGGTGGAGACGGACGTCCCGACTATTCCGTGAAGGCTCGACGCCTCTCGCGTCAGCGCGTCTGTCGGGCCGAGCCCTCGGTAATTCCTGTCCGCTGAACGGGCACCGGCCCTTGCCGGTGCCCGTCTCGATCTGCTACATTTATCGGATCTGACGATGCGCGCCCGCCCACGAGGGCGCCGTCGTCTCGCGCGTGAAAATCCACGCACCTCCAAGTCGTCTGCAGGAGCTCCAGCAATCATGAGCCGTAATGGCCGTTACCTCTTCACCTCGGAGTCTGTCACCGAAGGGCACCCCGACAAGATCGCCGACCAGATCTCGGACAGCATTCTGGATGCAATTCTCGCCCAGGACCCGGTGGGCCGCGTGGCGTGCGAAACGCTGGTCACGACGGGGCTCGCCATCATCGCCGGCGAAATCACCACGAGCTGCTACGTCGATTTCCCGAAGATCGTCCGCGAAACGATCAAGGAGGTCGGATACACGCGCGCCAAGTTCGGCTTCGACTCGGAGACGTGCGCGGTCCTATCGTCCATTCACGAGCAGTCGCCCGATATCGCGATGGGCGTCGATCCGGGAGGCGCCGGCGATCAGGGTCTGATGTTCGGCTACGCCTGCACTGAGACCGAGGAGCTGATGCCGATGCCGATCATGCTCGCGCACAAGCTCGTCAAGGGCCTCTCGTGCGCGCGGCGCGACGGCGTGCTCGATTACCTCAGGCCCGACGGCAAGTCCCAGGTCACCGTCGAGTACGACAACGGACGTCCCGTGCGCGCGGACACCGTCGTGGTCTCGACGCAGCACAGCTCGCTCGTGTCCAACGACACGCTCCGCGAGGACGTCATCGACAAAATCGTCTCACGCGTTGTCCCGGCCGACATGATGGACAAGAAGACCCGCGTGCTGATCAACCCCACTGGTCGGTTCGTCGTGGGCGGACCGCACGGCGATGCGGGCGTCACCGGGCGCAAGATCATCGTGGACACCTACGGCGGCGCGGCCCCGCACGGCGGCGGCGCGTTCTCGGGCAAGGATCCGACGAAGGTCGATCGCTCTGCCTGTTACATGGCGCGCTACGTCGCCAAGAACATCGTAGCGGCGGGGCTGGCGGAACGCTGCATGGTGCAGTTGGCCTACGCGATCGGCGTGGCAGACCCTGTCTCCGTGCTGATCGATACGTTTGGCACCGGACAGGTGGGGGACGAACGAATCAGCGAGATCGTCAGGGGCCACTTCAAGCTCACGCCGCGCGGGATCATCGAGATGCTCGATCTCAGGCGTCCGATCTACCGCAAGACCGCCGCCTTCGGGCACTTCGGACGTACCGAGCCCGAGTTCACATGGGAGCGGACCGACAAGGCCGATGCCCTCCGCGCCGACGCCGGCATCTGATCCGTCCGGTGAGCCGGACGGATCGCGGCTGCAGCCGTTGGTGGCGCTTCCGCGAAATCCCGCACGTCGTGCGTGAATGGCAAATGAGTGGTCAAACACGTGCGTAAGGTCTTCGTCGTTGCGGCGGCCATCCTGGCCGCCGTTCTTGTTTTTCTGCTGGTCACCCTTCCTCCACAGCCGCGCCCCGCGACCGGTGCCCTCGACGACGCGCAGGCCGGCGTAAGCGTCGCCGGGGCGTACCACGTCCACAGCACGGTTTCCGACGGCGCGGGCGACCGCGAGGAGATCGCCCGCGCCGCGGCGCGTGCAGGCCTGAAGTTCGTGATCTTCACCGATCATGGTGACGGCACCAGGACGCCGGAGCCGCCGCGATACGCGCACGGCGTGCTGTGCGTCGACGCCGTCGAGATCAGCACCAACGGCGGCCACTACGTGGCACTCGACATGCGCCCCGCCTCCTATCCGCTCGGCGGGGAAGCGGCGTCGGTGATCGAAGATGTCCGGCGGCTCGGCGGCTTCGGCATCGCGGCGCATCCCTCTTCCACGAACGAACAGCTCGGATGGTCCGACTGGAACGCGCTCTTCGATGGTGTCGAGTGGCTGAATGCCGACAGCGAATGGCGCGACGAGCCCGCGGTCAGGCTGCTCCGGCTGCCGTTCGACTATCTGATCCGTCCGGCGTCGGCGCTGACGTCGCTGCTCGACCGGCCTGCGGCCGCAATCGCCCGGTGGGATGCGCTCTCGTCACGGCGGCCGATCGTGGCGCTTGCGGGCCACGATGCGCATGGGGGCATCGCACGGTCCGCCGAGAGCGGCTGGCGCTTCGCGCTACCCGGGATTCCCTCGTACGAGGCCAGCTTCCGCGCGTTCTCGCTACGGGTCATCGCGGGTGCGCCGCTGTCGGGTTCGCCGGCGGCCGATGCCCGGCTCGTGCTCGACGGCATCCGGCGCGGCCGCGTGTTCTCCGCGATCGATGCCATCGCCGGACCCGCCCGGCTCGAGTTCACCGCGACTGCCGGCGGCGTCTCCGCCCAGATGGGGGATGCGCTCCCGTTCGATCGCGGCGTCGAGGTCGTGGCGCGATCGACCATCCCCGAGGGTGGCAGCCTCGTGCTGATCTGTGACGGCCATGAGATTGCCGCGTCGCCGTCGGGGGAGATCCGCAGCCGGCCGGATGGCCCCATGGCCTGCCGTCCCGAGGTCCGTGCGCCGCACGCGCCCGGCGATCCGCCGGTTCCCTGGGTTGTCGGCAACGCGATCCACCTGCTCGCTGCCGTCACCGAACCGGTTGGAACCGAACCGCTGTACGAGACCACGTTGCCACTCGATCACCTCGACTGGGCCGTGGAAAAGGATGCAGGCTCGCAGGGCAGCGCCGCGACGGAGGCCGGGGCGGTCACGATGGAGTATCAGCTGCGGCCTGGATCACGCGTCAGCCAGTACGTCGCAGCTGCCGCGACGCTCGCGCCGCCGGTGCCGCCGTACGACAGGATTCTCTTCACGGCGCAATCAGGGGCGTCGATGCGCGTGTCGGTCCAACTCCGTTTCGGCGGGGGAGAGCGCTGGGTCCATTCCGTTTACGTCGAGCCGGATGCGCGGCGGGTCATCGTCCCACTCTCGTCGCTGGTGTTTGCAGGCAGGGGAGCCCCCGCCCGGCCGGACTTCCGGAACGCCGCGTCCATCCTCTTCGTGGTCGATCTGACGAACGCGCGGCCGGGGACATCGGGGCGCGTCCGAATCTCCGACCTCAGCTTTGGCCGGGAGGCGGTTCGATAGTCGGTCAGCACTCAGCGGCGGGGCTACTTACCCCGGCCCGGCGCGATCTCCTGGAGCGCCTGGATCAGATCGCTCGCCAGGACGCCCTGCCGATACGCCTCCCGCAGCATTCGCTCCGCCAGCTGCCGGGCGACCTGAGCCTGACGACCTGCTGCAGGGCGTTGTGGCGGCGCCGCCACGAACGTCCCTATCCCGCGCTTGACGTACACCACGCGCTCCGCCTCCAGCGTGCGATACGCGTGTTGAACCGTGTTGGCGTTGACCTTGAGCTCGGCGGCCAGCTGGCGGACGGCCGGCAGCGGCTCGCCGGGCTTGAGGACGCCAACCGCGACACAGCGCTGGACCTCATCGACAATCTGCCGGAACACCGGGCGGCCGTCGTTCGGGTTCAACGCGAATAGCATATGAGCGTCACAGTACACCAGCGAACTGGTATCCCGCAACACTAGTGCACCGGTGCACTATCCACGAGTCACTTCACTGGTCAGCCGAACGGGCTGACGGCAGTCACGATGGGCAGGACCACCTTCGACAAGGCTACGGGTGGTTCGCCGTAGCTTTCCATTGCGTTTGGTTGCCCGACGTCAAGAACCCAGACATCGGAAGCCGGAGTGGAGGTCCAAGCTGTTTCGTCGGGCGAAGAACGGCGACCGCTCACCTGAGAGCTGGGAACTGGAAGCCAGAAGCTGGAAGCTGGAAGCTGGAAGCCGGATTTGAATTACGTCCGTGCCGTGAGAAGCAAATATCCCGCGAGCCCGAGCGTGAGGATGTTCGGCGCCCACCCGGCGAGGAACGGCGGCAACAGGCCGCTGTGGCCGATGGCGACGAAGGCGCTGCTGACGATCCAGTAGGAGAGGGCCAGGACGATCCCGAGACCGATGCCGTACAAAGTGCCACGGCGGCCGGCACTGACCCCGAAGGGCACGGCCAGCAGCGTCATCACCAGGGTCACGAAGGGGAAGGCGATCTTGCGCTGCAGTTCCACCGCCCAGGGCACCGCGTTCAGGCCGCTCGCGGACAGATCGCGGATGAACGTCCGCAGCTGAGCGACAGTCATCATCTCGGCGAGCGGCTGCTCGGTGGCGAAATAGTCGGGGGGCTCGAGGTGCGGCAGCGCCCGGGCGGGAAGCGCCGAGGTCGAGGGGGGATTTCGGGTGAAGTCGTGCGCCAGACCGGAATCGGCCTTCCAGATCCCGTTCACGAACGCGGCCCGCTTGACGTAGGTCTGGGACCGCAAAGTCCACGACTCCGGATCCGTCTCGTAAATAGTGAGCCCGTTCAGCTCCGCATGGTCGGGATCGAAATAGGCATAGTGATAGATGGCGCCGTCGCGTCCGAGCACCCATTGCCGGTTGAGCGGGCTGATTGTCCTCGGTGGCCGGCCGCGGATCTGCGCGTCGAGGATCTCAGCGCGTCGGTTCGCGCGCGCCAGGATGTTCTGCTCCAGGCCGAACAGCACGGCGCTGAACGCGAGCGCCAGCAGGACCAGCGAGGCCGACGCGCGATAGAGGCTGATGCCGCACGCCTTCATGACGGTGAGCTCGCTGCTGCGGGAGAGCAGTCCAAAGGTCACGAGCACGCTCAACAGCGCGGCAATCGGGATGATGTAGTAGACGAAGAGCGGTGTCTGGAAGACGAGCAGCTTCGTCACGTCCCCCATCGAGGCCTGCCCCTTGAAGACCTTGTCGGACCGGTCGATGAAGGTCGAGATGTAGAAGAGCCCGAGCAGTCCGAGGAACGACAGGCCGACCACGCGCAGGTAGATCCGGCTGATATAGCGGTCGATCAGCAACGGACTGGGGATGCTGAGCCGTGGCACGCGAATGACGATCACGACGCCGCGGCGCGAGCCGGGGGCGGCGCTGGCGGGCGCGGTGGCGGTCCTGGGTGCAGCAGCGTCAGCTGGCCTTCGCGGGCGCGGCCATTGCGGCACCCAAATCGGAATGCGAAAGGGGAGTCGGCCGTCGGTGTGGCGTGCACGCCAGACGAGCGCAAGGATGCCGAGAGGGCCCAGTATCAGGTTCGGCACCCAGCGTGAGATTTCTGCCGGCAGGCGGTGCCCCTTGGTCGCCGACTCGGCGAGGAACATGATGGTGTAGTACGCGAAGATGACGGCAATCCCGACGACAAACCCCGAGAACTTCCCCTCGCGGCGGACCGACAATCCCAGCGCGAGCCCGATGATGCCGAAGACCAGACACGCCGCGGGAATCGAGAACTTCTGGTGGATGGCGATGATCTCCGGATGCGGCGAGATGGGCGGGTTCGCGGCGAGCTTCAGCGCAATCGTCTCCCGCAGCTGCGCTATCGTCTTTTCGTTGACCCCCCGGGGAAGCTCCATGGGGGGGAAAATCGTGTCGGGATCCAGCGTCAGGTAGTAGTCCCCTCGAAACTCGTAGGTCTCGGTGGCCCTGGGCAGCGTGCGGTACATCGTGCCGTTGGTCAGGATCAGATTGACCTGGCGCTCCGCATGGTTGAGGTACAGGCGGCCCGAGCGCGCCAGATACAGTTCCGTGGGTCCCGCCTGGCTGGTGTGGGCGACCAGCAGGTCTTTCCAGCCCGACTGGCCGGCGGACGACTCGTCACGCGGAAACAGGACCCAGCCGGGGAACTCGTCATAGAACACGCGGGGTCGGATGTCGCTCTCGGCTTTCTTCGCGACGATCTCGTAGAGGATTTCGCGGTAGCGCTGGTTGGCGTTCGGGATCGCGGAGATCATCACGTAGAGCGAGGCGGCGGTTGCGAGCGTCGAGAGCACCAGGATCGGCCGGAGCAGACGATAGGGGCTGACGCCGCAGGCGAGGAGGGCCACCCCCTCGCGGTCCCCGGACAGCCGGCCCAGACCAATCAGGATCCCGACCAGGAGGCCCATCGGGATCGTCAGTCCCAAGGCATGCGGCACGAGCATCAGGATGATGTGCCCGACCGTGGACCAGGCCACGCCTTTGGCCACCAGCCGCTCGAGTTCCCCCATGAGCGGCGGGAGCTCCAGCAGGAACGTGAAGATCAGGACCGCGATCAGAAACGGCGGCAGGATTTCCCGGATAACGTAGCGATCGACGGTCTTCAGCATCACCGATGTCGTTCAGGATAACAGTTTTCCCGTCCCCGGGCCGGGGACCGGGCACGGCATCCACAGACCTTCCACAGGGGGCTTTTGCGGGCCATTTCGGTTGGGTCTGATAATGAGTGTTATGTTAACTTCCGTGGTGGTTCGTGCTCCCGGCTGGCTCCGGGTCGCCGGCGGGGGCTCCAGGTTCGCTCTGCCTCGTCAGCGTCGAGCCGCCCGGAAGGCGTCCGGCTCCGGAGAGACGTCTTGGCACGGACGCGGAGCAGCGAGAATGAACGGAACGGACTATTCCGTGGTTCGTGGCCCGTGCGCCCGGCTGCGGTTCGAGTTGCCGGCCACGGGGTTGGCTTTTCCTCCCCGTCGTCAGCGCTGCGGCTGGAACGTGGGCCCCCAGGCCCCGTCTTCGCAAGAACGCGGAGCGCGCGAAGAGTGGACGGAACACGCCCACCGACGACGGCTCACGGGGGTCGTGGTTTACTTCTGCGCCCGCAATTCGCGAATGATGGCCTCGAGCGCAGAGATCACTTCGTCGCGCTCGACGCGGGCCTTGGTGAACCGAAGCTGCAGGTTGAAGGCCTTCGTGGGGGCCTTGTAGCTGAAGACGAACGCCTTGGGGCGCCCGGGTTTGGGTTTGGCGGTTTCTTTCCGGACGTCCGCGCGCGTCACTCCGCCGCCGTCGCGGGACAGCCGTTCGACCAGGGCCACCATTTTCTCGGTTTCTCCCTGCCTAACTATCTGTAGAAGCAGGGACTTAGAGTGAATGTCGGCCAGCCGACACAGGTTTTTGACCTCATCCGGCATGTGGTTCAGCGACAACGACTCCGTAATGGCCGTCCGGGACTTCCCCAGCCGCCGCGCCATGTCCTCGTGGGTGTAGCCGCAGCGCGTGGCCAACGAGTGGAGTGCCTCCGCCTCTTCGAACGGCGTCAGGTCCTTCCGTTGGATGTTCTCGACAAGCGCAATCTCAATGATCTCGTTGTCGTCCACCTCGCGGATGACGATTGGGATCTCCCTCAGTCCGATCTGGACGGCCGCCTGGTAGCGGCGCTCCCCTGCCACGATCTGAAACCGGCGTCCGCGCTGGCGAACGATGATGGGCTCGATAATGCCCTTCTCGGCAATCGATGCCATGAGCTCGGACAGATCCCCCATCACCTGCCGCGGCTGGTTCGGGTTCGGATCGAGTTGGTCGATGGGGACAACGCGGCCGATGGGGGCTCCGGCGGAGCTGGTGAGGGACTCGACGTAATGCTCGTCGTGTCGCATGCGGACCGTTTCCGGCAGTCCTCGCTTAGGCACGATCCATGACCTCCTCGCAGAGCCGGTAGTACTCTGCCGCGCCGCTCGACTCGGGCGCGAAAGTGAAAATAGATTCCTTGTACGCCGGGCTCTCTTCCAGCCGGACACTCTTGGTGATGACGGTCTTGAAGACCTTCTCGCCGAACACCTTGTCGATCTGGGATCGGATGTCGCGCGCCAGCGCCGTGCGGCGATCGTGCATCGTGATCACGACGCCGAGGATGCGAAGCGTCGGGTTCGCGCGTGCCCGCACCTTCTCGATCGTTTCCAGCAGGTCGTCGGTCCCCTCGAGCGCGAAATACGACGACTGGATCGGAATCAGGAGATGCGTCGCCGCAACCAGCGCGTTCACGGTCAGCAGGCCCAGCGTGGGTGGGCAGTCGATGACGACGTTGGGATACCGTTCGAGGATCGGCTCCAGCCGATCCTTGAGCCGGAAGTGCGCGTCGAGCTCCCCCACCAGCTTCGCCTCGAGCTTCGCGAGCGAGATGCGCGCGGGCGCGACGAACAGGTTGGGCAGCGTGGCGGACGGCTGGACGACCTCAGCGAAGCCAACGTTCGGCTCCGAGATCGCGTCGTACACGCTTCGGCCCACCTGGGTGACGTCCAGATACGACATCGAGCTGTTGGCCTGGGGATCGAGATCGATCAGGAGTGTGGGCCGCCCTCGAAGAGCCAGAGCCGCGGCCAGGTTGATGGCGGTCGTGGTCTTTCCGACCCCACCCTTCTGGTTGGCGATAGCGACGATCATGTGGTTGTGCAGCGCGGAGGTGAGCCCGACGCGCGAATGCCCGCCATTGTAGGGGTCAGACGCGGGAGAGTCAATGAAGGCTTACAAAATTGCCAGAATTGGCACAATGACCGAAAACACCAGGATTGCCTAACTGCTTGATTTAGCTGGGACTTAACGCTCAGCGAGAGAAAGTCGGGCGCGTGACGCCCCGGCCCCGGGGATCCTGGCCGGTGGGCAATCCCCGGCAATGTCTGCGCACGTCCCTACATCTTGTACTTGCCCATATCGTCGGGATCGAGGCTCTCGAGCCATTTCTGGAGCCGCTCGGAGTCCCCTTTCTCGGGGGCGAAATCCAGCGTCTTCGCGCTGTCGATCACCCGGTCCTCCACGAAGATTGGCGCGCGCGCGCGGAGCGCCAGCGCGATCGCATCGCTCGGCCGCGCGTCGATCGCCATGACTTCCCCGTTGACCAGCAGGTGAATGAGCGCGTAGAACGTGTTCTCCTTGAGATCCGAGACGACAATCTTCGTGATGTCGGCCTTGAGATCGGAGATGACGTTGCGCAGCAGGTCGTGCGTCATTGGCCGCGGCGTCGTCACGTTCTCGATCTGCAGCGCGATCGCGTTGGCCTCGAAGACGCCAACCCAGATGGGCAGTACGCGCTGCCCGTCCTTGTCGCGCAGGATGATGATGGGCATGTTCGTAATCGGATCCACCATCAATCCTTTGATCGTCATCTCGATCTGCATGATGTCCTCGCTCCGGCGAAACGTAGGCGCTGCCGGCCGCGCTGTCAAGCCGTGCGGCTGATCTCTCCACGCAGGCTGTTCGGGTTCGCTCCCGCGATCCTGACCCGTACGACCTCGCCGATGAGCCGCGGATCGCCCGCGAAGTTGACCACGGTGTTGCCGCTCGTTCGCCCCGAGAGTTCCCAGTCGCGACGACGGCTGCGGGAATCCGCGAGCACGTCCACGTCGAGGCCCACGGCTGCCTGGTAGATCGCGGCCTGAATCTGTTTCTGCTGCGACTGGAGGGCAACGATCCGGCGCGTCTTCTCGTCCTCCGGCACATCGTCGGGCATCCGCTTGAGGGCGAGCGTGTTCGGCCGCGCCGAATACTTGAAGGAGAACATGCTGTGGTACCGAACCCTGGCGGCCAGCGACATTGTCTGCTCGAAGTCGTCGTCGGTCTCGCCGGAGAACCCGACGATCATATCGGTCGAGAGCGCGATGTCCGGCATGGCGTCTCGCAGCGCGGCCACCAGCTCGAGATACTGCTCGCGGGTGTGGCGCCGCCGCATCGCCGCCAGCACGCGCGTCGACCCCGACTGCACGGGGAGATGCAGATGGCGACAGACCTTCGGCAGATCGCGCATGGCGGCAATCATGCGCGGCGTGACGTGGCGCGGGTGCGGGCTGGCGAAGCGGATACGGGCGAGTCCGGGGACCTCGTTCAGGCGTTCGAGCAGCGCCGCGAAATCGCATGAGGCATCGTCGGGCGCCTGATAGTGGTTGACGATCTGGCCGAGCAGCTGGACCTCACGCGCGCCGGTCTCCACCGCAGCCCGGACGTCGGCGAGGACCTCGTCGACGGGTCGCATGCGCTCGTGCCCCCGCGTGTAAGGGACGACGCAGAAGGCGCAGAACTCGTTGCAGCCCTCGATGATCGTCACATACGCCTTGACGGGATCCAGGCGGCGAGCGATGCCCAGGGGGAACGAGACGTCCTCGAGCGGATCGAGATCGATGGTCGGTCCCGATCCTGATCCTGCGGGACGCGCCGAGGCCTGGCTGACGAGCATGGGGAGCCGCTTGAGATTCTGCGTTCCGATCACTACGTCCACAGCCTGGGAGCGTTGAAGGATCGCCGCGCCTTCCTGCTGCGCAACGCATCCCGCTACGGCAACGATCGGGCGCTGTCCGGACTCGAGCGCCTTGTGCTTGATCTCACCGAGGCGGGTGAAGAGCTTCTCCTCGGCGCGCTCCCTGACGCTGCAGGTGTTGATGACGATGACGTCCGCATCGCGATCGTCGGCGGTGGGCTCGTAGCCCGCCTGTTCGAGGAGGCCGGCCATCCGCTCCGAGTCGTGGACGTTCATCTGACAGCCGTGGGTTTCAATCAGGTACTTGCGCGACATCGGGTGCCAGGTCTCCAGTTCTCAAGTGCGGCGGCGTCTGCTTTCGCTTTCGCCTTTTGCCTTAGCTTCGCCTTTCGCCCCCGTCGATCGGGCCGCAAGCATCTCGCGGGCGCCGGCACGCACCGCCGTCGAGACCTCGCTTCCACCAATCATCCGCGCCAGCTCCTCTTCCCGTTCCGCCTGGCCGAGCCGCAT
>DASTBU010000098.1:0-2495 GCA_035711845.1 Vicinamibacterales bacterium | reverse complement strand
GCGACCGTCTGCGCCTGCGCCGGGTTGTCGACCGGCAGCACGATCTCCGAGAGCAGATACTCCGGCTCGCCCTCGTTCCGGCGCGCCTCCTCGACCGCCATTTCGAGTTGATCCACCGTCACCGTGACGCGCGGCACGATCTGCCGGTTGACCACTTTGACCCACGCGATCTGCGCGCGCACCTGCTCGAGCAGAGTGGCGAGATCGATGCCGTTATCCTCGAAGAAGCGTTCCATCGCCTCGACGGTCATTCGGTTGCGCTCGGCGATGTTGGCCAGGGCCTCCTGGATTTCCGCCTCCTCGACCGTGATGCCGAGGCGTTCGGACTCCTGCAGCTGCAAAGCCTCCTCAATCAGGCTGCGCAGCACCTGGGGGGCGAGCCGGGCACGAGCCTGCTCGCTGTCGGGGATGCCGCTGGTCAGGGTGACCAGCTGAAGTCGCTCGTCCAGGTCCTGGGCGCTGATGACCTCGTCGTTGACCACCGCGACGATGCGCTGCTCGACGGCCGCGCGGGCGGGATCAAGCCCGAGGAGCAGGCCGACCAAAGATGCGATGGCAGACAGCAGCGGACGCATTCTCGACGGTTCTCGCGATCCCGGCGTCTCGAATCAAAACAGGTCGGGCTCCTGACCGAACTCTCCAAGATGCTTGAGGGTGACCCGGAAGGAAAACGTGGTCGTGTCCTCCGCATCGCGGTCTTCGGTGTTGCTTCGCACAACGCCCCCGATCAGCTGCAGGCAGGGATGAGTATAGATCAGCCCGAACTTATGAAAAATGGTGGTGTCGGCCTCCAGGTTGCGACGCGTCTGAGCCCCCACTGCCAGCGAGTCGGTGATGCGCAGCCAGACGCTGGCGGCGATCTCCTCGCGCTTGCGCAAGGTCTGCAGGGCGGGATCATCCTGGAGCATCAGATAATTGATCCCGAAGCGGACCTGGGGCGGACCTACGCCAACATCAACCTCGTTGCGGACGAACTCGAAGTCCTCTCGATCCAGACGGAACCGATAGCGCGCACCCAGCCATGCTCCCGGCGTAAAGTCGATGCGACCCACGTAGTCGGACAGCTTGGTGTCAAAACCCGTGCTGGGGTCGAATTCGGGGTCCTTGTCGAAGGTGTAGGCCTGGCCGACCAGCCCGCTGATCAAGCCGCTCTGGGTATAAGTGCCGAAGCGGAGACCGTAAGCGAGGTTGGCGCCGCCCTGGACGCGGTCCAGCCCGGGGAACCGGTTTGGCTCGAACAGGCTGGTGTCGTCGAATTCGAAGTCCTGGCTGTCCTCGTTGGGGATCTCGTCGTCGTTGTTGCCCGTGGTCGCCCAGGTCGCCATGGCCACCGGTTCGATCACCTGGGACAGCCCGAACAGCTCGCCGATGAACGGCCAGCTCCAGTGCAGTGTCGCGCGCGGGATCGCCCGCGCTTCCGTGCCCGTGCCATCCTCCTCGAAGGTCTCTGGATCACCGTCGGTCTGATAGAAATCGCTGCGCATGCTCAGCCGCAGCTCGTAACGGTCGCCGATCGGACTGTACCACGGCAGTTGCCAGCCGCCGGTCGCGGACAGCCGGCGCGTGTCGAGGCCGTCGGTCCTGGTCAGGGCGACGGCATCGCTGTCGAGCGTGAACCGCGAGCCCCACCGCCAGGGATCACTGATCAGCCGGGCGCGCACCTGCGGCAGCGCGATCGGGATCAGGTCCTGGTCGTCGTCCTCACGCAGCCCCTGGAACCCATAGGCGTCGATCGTCAGGAAGTCACGCTCCCAGAAGCGCTCGGCGAACAGCCGGTTTTCGAGGACATTCTCATCGCTGAACCCGTAGCGTTGCAGGTAAGTGTCATCGGAGGCGGCAGCCAGATCGAAGCCGCTCGCCCAATCGTCAGGCAGGCGAAAGCGGCCTCTGCCCTCGATGGCGCCGCGAAAGGTATTGCCGCTGGGTTGTGGCTCGCCTTCCTGTTCGATCGGTTTGCTCGTGTAGGTGCCGCTCCCGTTGAACTCGAAGCGGCCGTTCTCCAGAAGGTGCCGGTACTCGACGGCAAGCACCGGGTTCTCCTGGATGTAGAAGATGGGGGCGAGCGTCACGTCGTAATTGGGCGCCGGCGCGAAGTAGTAGAACGGTTGGACGGACAGCCCGAGGTTGCCGTCGTTGCCAAAGCTGGGCGCTAGAAAACCCGAGCGGCGTTTCACGGTCGGATCGGGATGGGTGAAGTAGGGCAGATAGACGATCGGCACGCCGAAAAATTGCAGGAAGGCATGCCGATAGCTGATGTTCTGTCCTTCCTGATCGTGGATCACCCGGCGGGCGGTCAGGCGCCACAACGGCGGCGCGTCGGAATCCTCGCAGAGCGGGCACGGCGAAAAGACGGCGCGGTCGAGCTCGGTGCGTACGCCACCGGTCCGCCGGCCGCCGGCCGCGGCGAGCAGGGAATTGTCGACCAGCCGGGCGCGCAGCTGCTCGGCGACCCCTTCCCTGAGGTCCCCGCTCAGGACCACCCGATCGGCGAACAA
>DASTBU010000097.1:0-2946 GCA_035711845.1 Vicinamibacterales bacterium | reverse complement strand
GCTGCTGGCACGGTACGGCGAACCCGAGGCGTCTCACCGCGCCCTTCCGAAGCTCTCTCAAGAAACCCTCGCGGAAATGGTCGGCACGACACGGTCGCGCGTCAACTTCTTCATGAACAAGTTTCGGAAGCTCGGATTCATTGACTACAACGGCGCCTTGAAAGTGAACAATTCGCTGCTGAGCGTGGTGTTGCGCGACTGACAGTTGTCGGTGGCTCTTTGGCCGCGCAGAGCGTCCATCGGTACGGCCATCCAAGCTGCAGCCCGGTGTGCGCAACTGAACAGCGCTTCTCCCTGCGATCAGACACAGTTGGACAGAGCACCGGGTACGGCCGTGGAGCAGCCCGTCGCGCGATTGAAATCGCGCGGAGCGCGAGCCCGCCGCCGCCGTGGAAGCACAGCCCGCTAGCTCGCAGGAGAACTCACATGCTGTACACCATCGCCGTCATCCTGTTGGTCGCGTGGCTACTGGGATTCGTCGGAATCTACACCGTTGGCTCGCTCATCCATGTGCTACTGGTGGTCGCGATCGTGCTCTTCCTCGTGGGGCTGCTCGGCGGGCGACGCGTCCTGGGCTAGGTAGGCCGCCCTCGAGCCCGACTTGAGCGGCTACGCAAAGAAGCGCCACCTCTGCTCCCGCGGGCAGGACGAATAATCTGTCGAGTGGCGACTGTCGTTCCAGCCGAGGGAGTCATTCTCAAGCGCGTTCTTGAGGCGGCGCCCGACCTCTCGCTCGACGGCCTGAGCCGCGAGGCGTACGCAAAGTTTGACGCTGCCCAGACCAAGACTGCGTGGGGTCGCCATCACCGACGACGATATGCGCTGGTGGATGGTGCCGACGTGCTTGCGAGCGCCACGCAATACGACCTTGCGGCGGTTTTCGAGCACCAGCCGGTGCGGGTGTGTGGAATCGGCGCGATGCTGACGCCGCCCGCCCATCGCACCCGCGCCGATGCCATGGAGCTCGTGGACCGGCTGCTCGACGAAGCGGCGCGCAACGGAGCGACGATGGCGCTTCTTTTCTCAGACACCAGCCACGAACGCCCGCCAGCCGGCTTCGACGTGATTGCCATGACGGAGGCCGAGCTGCGTGTCGCGGAGTCGTCACGGCGCGGCGCCCCCATGACGCTGATCCGTGGCGGCGAGGAACGAGATTTGGCGGCCATTGTTGCCATGGGACAGATCCGCGCCGATCCATTTCGGTTCCATCTCGATCGAGACATCGACTTCGTTCAGTACGCGATCACGAAGAAGCGATTGCGTGCAGGCCTCGGCCAGGCGGGGGCGCGTCAGTTGCATTTCTTCATCGCTGAAGAAGGCATCACCGCCGCTGCCTATGTCGTCGTCAGCGTCGTCGGACTCACATGGACAATCGAGGAGTGCGGCGACCGTGATCCCACCGGTGCGCGAGTCGGCGCCATTCTCCAGGCGCTCATCGCACGCGAACCCGTCGAGCGCCGCCCGACGATCCGCGCCTGGCTCCCTCGCGGCTTCGTACCTCCGCAGGTCACGATTGTGTCGGCGAAGCCTTCGCCAGAAGTGTTGATGGTGCGGTCACTCGGAGCGAAGGCGGCGCAGCCGCGGTTGTCTGCCGGTGACGTACTCTACTGGCGCAGCGACATTTTCTGAACCTGCGATCCACGAGCGGCTGGTTGCTGGATCGAGCCTTCTCCTCTGACGATCGCGAGAGCAGCAGAAGAGACCGGTTCGTCATGACAGAGACCCGCTTCCGCCAAGCCTTTCTTCTCTTGCTCGTCACGTCGATCTCGGCCGCGTTCGTCGCGATGATCCGCGCGTTCCTGCTGACGATCCTGCTGGCGGCGATTTTCGCCGGCTTGAGCTATCCCGTGTACGAGTGGATCCTCGGCCGACTCCGCGGCCGCAAGGCGCTCGCCGCCATCGCGACGCTCCTGCTGCTGCTCGTGCTGGTGATGGCGCCCCTCCTGGCGGTGCTCGGGGCCGGCGCCAATGAAGCATTGCGCGTCACCGAAACCATCAAGCCGCGTCTCCAGCAACTCGTCGATCAGCCGGGCGAATTCGACAGCCGATTGCGCGCGCTTCCCGGCTACGATCGGCTCGAGCCCTATCGAGCGCAGATCCTCACCAAGGCCGGCGAGCTCGTCGGCAGCACCAGCGCGTTCCTTTTTGCCGCACTCTCCGCCACGACACGCGCGACGGCGGTCTTCATCTTTCATTTCTTCGTCCTGCTCTACACGATGTTTTTCTTCCTGACCGGCGGTCCCGGCCTGCTCGCCGGCGTGCTCGCGTATCTGCCGCTCACAGACGCCGACAAGCAACGGATGGTCGGGAAGTTTGTGTCCGTCACCCGCGCGACGCTCAAGGGCACGATTCTGATCGGCGTGGCTCAGGGGCTTCTCGGAGGGGCGGCATTCTGGGCCGTGGGCATTGACGGAGCGATCTTCTGGGGCACGGTCATGACCGTCTTGTCGATTATCCCGGGCATCGGCAGCGCGCTCGTCTGGGTACCGGCGGCGATCATCCTGATGACGACCGGAGAGATCTGGCGAGGAGTCGCCCTGGCCCTGTTCTGCGCGCTCATCGTGGGTAGTGTAGACAATGTGCTGCGACCGCGGCTCGTGGGACACGACATCAAGATGCACGAGCTGCTCATTTTCTTCTCGACGCTCGGCGGACTGATGTTCTTTGGCGCGATGGGGTTCATCCTGGGTCCGATACTCGCCGCGCTTTTCGTCACCGCGTGGGAAATGTTCGGCACCGCGTTCCGGACGGCGCTCGCCGAACCGGGATCGACAGAAGTCGACCCCGACTGTCGGCCACGAGCCTGACGGCTGATGGTGCCGCTTGCCTGCCTTACAGGACAAAACACGCCCGGTCTCCGACTCGAATCTCGCCGATGCGGTCATGTCCGACGATGGCGGCCCTCTCCCCTAGAGAGACTAACTATAGGAGGGAATGAGACGAGAA
>DASTBU010000096.1:0-13259 GCA_035711845.1 Vicinamibacterales bacterium | reverse complement strand
ACGAGCGGGCCCGATTCGACATGGCCGAAGCCCATCTCCAGGCCGAGGCGCTTCAGCTCGGCGAACTCGTCCGGGGTGTAGTAGCGCACCATCGGCAGGTTCGCTGCCGAGGGCCGCAGATATTGTCCGATCGTCACGATCTGGCAACCGGCGCTGCGGAGGTCGCGAAGGGTGGCCACCAGCTCGTCCCACTCTTCACCGAGGCCCACCATCAACCCCGACTTGGTTGGAATCGCCGGCGCATGAGTGTGCGACCTGTCGAGCAGCTGGAGGGCGCGGTCGTAGCGGCCGCCGGGGCGCGCCGTGCGGTAGAGGCGCGGTACGGTCTCGATGTTGTGATTCAGGATGTCGGGTCGGGCGTCGAGGACGGCGCGCAACGCGGATTCCTCGCCCTTGAAATCAGGAATCAGCACCTCGACGCGGCACGACGCGATACGTGCGCGAGTCTCGAGAATGGTGCGCGCGAAGTGCGAGGCTCCGCCGTCCGCGAGATCGTCGCGATCCACTGAGGTGATGACGACGTAGGCGAGATCCATCGCCTGGATCGCGCGGGCAATGTTGGCCGGCTCGAGCTGGTCGGGTGGCTTCGGGGTGCCGTGCAGCACGTTGCAGTATCCGCACGACCGCGTGCAGGTATCGCCCAGGATCATGAACGTGGCCGTGCCGTGGTGCCAGCACTCGCCGATGTTCGGGCAGTTCGCCTCCTCGCAGACGGTGTGGAGACCGAGCGTGCGCATCAAGCCCTTGAGCCGGTGGTAGTTCTCGGAACCGGGTGCGCGAACCCTGAGCCAGTCCGGCTTGGGCACCCGTGGCGCCTCCACTGCACGCTTCCTGCGGCCGCGGATGAAGTTCAGAGGGGCTGTGCTCATGCGATTCTGGGCCAATGCGGACAGCTGACGGCTGATGGCTGACAGCTCTAATTATAATGTCCCCATGTCGTCCCTCTCCATCACATGGCTCGGCCATGCCGCATTCATCATCACCACCCCGGGCGGCAAGCGGATCGTCACGGACCCATGGCTCGATGGAAACCCGATGTGCCCACCGGACCGCAAGCGCATCGACAAGGCCGATTTGATCCTGCTATCGCACGGCCATTCCGACCACTCCGGCGACATTGTTGCGGTGTCGCGCGCGACGAACGCGCCGATCCTGGTCGTGCACGAGCTGTCCTTGTGGCTGCAGCAGAAGGGGCTCCAGAACGTCCAGGGTATGGGGATCGGCGGCACCGTCACGGTTGCGGGCCTCGAGGTCACGATGACGCCCGCCGTCCACACCAGCAGCGTCATAGAGGACGACGACATCATCTATCTCGGCGAGCCGGCCGGGTTCGTCGTTCGCATGGAGAACGGGCAGGCGTTCTACTTCGCGGGCGATACGGCCCTCTTCGGCGACATGCGGCTCATCGCCGAGATGCACAAGCCAGACATCGCGTTTCTGCCGATCGGCGATCACTACACGATGGGTCCGGATGCAGCCGCCCGCGCGTGTCGCCTGCTCGGCGTCCGCCAGGTGGTCCCCATGCATTACGGCACGTTCCCGATCCTGAGCGGCACCCCCGAGCGCCTCAAGCACCTGGTCGAACCCCATGGCGTCGACGTGCTGGTGCTGAGGCCTGGGGAGACTGCCACGTAGGGGACAGGCACTCTAAGGGGACAGGCACCTTAAGGCTCCTGTCCCCCTTTGCACAATCTCCACTCCCGAGTACGCAGAATATTCACTCATCAGCGCTTCGCGAAAAAGCCGGTTGATCCGGAGTACCGAATCTCTTACAGTGCCAGGTATGCGTCGGGTTCCGGGCTTCTCCTTCTTCGCGTTTACACCCGGCCTGTTCAGGCCGACGGTGCGCTGCGGGTAGATCCGGACGGCGATTGTCTTTTCCATCACGGCCACTACCCGCTGGGGTAGTGGCCGTTTTGCTTTTCGGGGGTGCTGCAATGCGGATTGCGTTTCAAGGGGCCGAGGGCGCCTACAGCGAGGCGGCCGCGCGGCGGGCCTGGCCGCAGGCCGAGACGGTCGGAGTCGAGACGTTCGACGCCGTCTTCGCCGCCGTCGCCGCGGGGCGTGCCTCGCATGGAATCCTGCCCGTCGAGAACTCGATTGGCGGCAGCATTCATCACAACTACGACCTGCTGCTGGATCGCGATCTGCCAATCGTCGCCGAGACCGAGCTCCCCGTCGTCCACTGCCTGCTCGCGTTGCCCGGCGTCCGGAAAGAGGCAATCCGACGGGTTTTCTCACACCCCCAGGGGCTTGCGCAGTGCGAGGCCTATCTCAGGCGGATGCCGGGCGTGGAACTGGTGGCGACCTATGACACCGCCGGAAGCGCCCGCATGATCCGTGAGGGAGGACTGACCGATACCGCGGCGATCGCGTCGGCGCGCGCAGGGGAGCTCTTCGGGCTGGAGGCGCTCGACACCAGCATTCAGGATTACAAAGACAACCTCACGCGCTTCGTCCTGATCGCGCGGGAACCGCACGTCGCCGCCACTCCCGACAAGACGTCCATCGCCTTCGCGCTCTACAATGCGCCCGGCGCGCTGTTCAAGGCCCTGAGCGTCTTCGCTCTGCGCGACATCGATCTCACCAAGCTCGAGTCGCGCCCTGCGCGGGGCCGGCCCTGGGAATACGTGTTCTTCGCCGACCTCGGCGTCGGCAGAGATGACGTCCGCTGTGGCCGGGCGATTGTCCACCTGGCCGAGTCGTCGCGGTGGGTGAAGAATCTCGGATCGTATCCGCGGTGGCAAGCCCCAGAGGCATTGCCGATTCGTTGAATGTAAATTGCAGATGTGATCCGGGACTGTCGATTGCGGATTGGCGATTTCATTCGGGGATTGCGCTGCGGACGACGGCGGCGACTTCCTCGACGATCTCGTCAACCGTCCGTCCGAACGTGTCGACGGTGTGCGCCGCCGACGCGTAGAGCGGTTCGCGGGACGCGAGGAGCGTTCGCAGGTCGGCCATCGCCTGCGGGTGGTCGGCCATCGGACGCCGATCTCCCTGGCGGACGACGCGATTCCAGTGATCCTCGGGACGTGCGCGCAACCAGACGGTGGTCGCAGACCGCCGGAGCGCGGCGTACGTCTCGGAGGCCGTCACGATGCCGCCCCCCGTCGCGAGAACCATCGGCCGGCCTTCCGCGAGCACGGAATCCAGCACTTCACGCTCGAGCCTGCGGTAGTACTCTTCACCGTGGAGCGAGAAGAGCTCGGAGAGGCTCAGGTCGGCTGCCTGCTCGATTCGGCGATCCAGCTCGACGAAGGACACGTGCAGCCGCTTCGCGAGCCGGCGGCCGATCGTTGTCTTGCCGGCGCCGCGAAGACCGAGGAGCGCCACCACGGGTTCCCCGTGGACGGCGGATTCCGCGAGCAGCGCTGCCGGTGTCGTCTCGAGCGCCCGCGCGACGTCGGCCAGGCGCCTGACGGAGATGTTTCCGCGGCCGCCTTCGAGCTGGACGAGAAACCTGGGGGAGACGCCGGATCGCTCTGCCACATCCCTCAGCGTCCAGCCTCGCTCGATCCGCCGGGCCCGCGCTCGTCGTCCGAGCTCGGCGAGGATATCGCTGCTCATTTGCGCACCATACTACGCTCCGATGCCGGGCAGACAACTATGGTGCGTGGCAACGAGGCCGGGCGCCGAGGACGACGGCGATGCAGCTCGTGGCGCGATGGGCGTCGCGCGTATCGCTGGCGGTATGCGCGCCGCGCATGGAGGGTATGCGGAAGTTATGCGCGACACGCATGGGTCAGACGTGTATCATGCGTTTCCATGATGCACACCGAAGCCGTCGAAACGCGAACCCTGACGATCGTTCTGCCGGAAGCCGAGTGGCGCGCGCTGCGCGCGCAGGAGCCGGATGCCATCGGTTGGCTGCACGCGCAGATCAAGAGCCGGCTCGATGGACCCTCCTCGCCGCAATCCGTCAGCAGTGGGACGCCGCCGGCCGACGCCTGGTGGGGGGATGACTACTGACGCGGTCCATCGCGGCACGTAGATTGGGGATGGCAGATTGGGATTCGAGATGCTGATTGAGGATTGAGGATTGAGGTCCGCGGTCGGCGACTCGGGACGCCTCAGCGCTTGCGCGTGGGCGGCGCGAGCTTGAGTCGCGGGAGCGTTCGCTGCAGCGATTCGAACATCTCGTGCACGAGCCGGGGCACGCGTGCCGCTCGCATGGAGACCCAGCCGGTCTCCCTGACCATCGAGACACCCTCGAGCCTTGCGCACCAGAGCTGCCGCGCGCGGACTTCGCGCGCCACGGCCTGGTAGGGGATGATGGCCATCCCCATCCCGATGGCCACGAGCGCCTTCAGGATTTCCACGTTCTCGGTCTCCATGACAATCCTCGGGTTGATCTGCTCCCGGAGGAGCATGTCGTCGATCACCCGGCGCGTGCTCGAGCCGCGCTCGAACAGCACCAGCGGCTGACCATCCAGATCGCGCGGCCGCACCTTTCGCTGTCGCGTGAGCGCGTGCGACGGATGGGTCACGAGAAGCAGTTCCTCCCGCATCACGGGCACCTGCATCAGGTCGGCCCCCTCGACCGGCAGTGTCAGCAGCGCGACGTCGGCGGTCCCGGCGCGCAGCCGCTCCAGCAGTTGGGGTGTCGCACCGGTGGTCAGCTTCACGTCCACGTCAGGATGGCGGCGCCGGTATTCCTTCAGCAGGGATGGGAACACGTGCAGGCAAACGGTCATCCCGCCCGCCAACTGAATCGTCCCTCTCAGCTTCTTGTGATGTTCGACGATGGCTGTCGTGGTCTCGCGAACGTCGGCGAGGACCCGGTGGCTGAGCTGAAGAAGCGCCTCACCCGCGGGCGTCAGCCTGACCTTCCGACCCAGCCGCACGAACAGCGGCTCCTTCAGTTCCTCTTCGAGCAACAGGATCTGACGGCTGATGGCGGATTGTGAGACGTGGAGCAGCCGGGCAGCGGCGGTGAACGATCCGCTCTCCGCGACGGTCTTGACGATCTCGAGCTGGCGCAGGTCGATGGGGAAGTATGTCACGTGCGAGGTGCTACGTGCGGCTTGTCACGTGCCACGTGCGACGTGCTGCTCGTCTCGTGCGGACGTGCGCTGACCTACGACGAGCGGCTCAAGGGGCAGTATAATGCCCAAACGACGCCGGTAAACGCACTATAGTGCCTTGACACCCATCCGCCGCACAGGTACCCTTGCTCGGATGGAGACGCTCAAGACCGCGCAGCCGCAGGTCACGTTCGACACGTCGCCCGATCGCTATCGGCATTGGAAGCTGACCTTTGACGGCCCGGTGGCGACGCTGTCGATGGATGTTCAGGAAGACGCGGGGTTGTCGCCCGACTATCGCCTGAAGCTGAACTCGTACGACCTCGGCGTGGACATCGAGCTCGCCGACGCGATTCAGCGCATCCGGTTCGAGCATCCCGAGGTCCACGCCGTTGTCATCACCAGCCTGAAAGAGCGTGTCTTCTGCGCGGGCGCGAACATCTTCATGCTGCGGGGTTCGAGTCATGCCTGGAAGGTCAACTTCTGCAAGTACACGAACGAGACCCGCCTCGCGATCGAGGACGCCAGCGAGAACTCCGGCCTGAAGTTCCTGGCCGCGCTGAACGGGATCTGCGCCGGCGGCGGCTACGAGCTGGCGCTGGCCTGCGACGAGATCTTTCTGGTCGACGACGGCAATAGCGCGGTGAGCCTCCCGGAAACGCCGTTGCTGGGTGTGCTGCCCGGTACGGGCGGTCTCACGCGGGTGGTGGACAAGCGCAGGGTCCGCCGCGATCAGGCGGACTTCTTTGGCACGGTAGCCGAGGGCGTCAAGGGCCGGCGAGCGGTCGAGTGGCGGCTCGTGGATGCCGTCTATCCGAGGAGCCAGTTCAAGGAGCGCGTCGCCAAACGCGCGCGGGAGCTCGCGGCCACATCCGATCGGCCGAAGGACGGCCCGGGCGTCACGCTCGGTCCGCTGAATCCCGACGTGACAGACGATGCCGTGCGCTATTCGAGCGTCACACTCGAGATCGAGCGCGACAAGCGCGTAGCCACTCTGACGATCACGACTCCTGAAGAGCCGCAGCCCTCCACGCCGGAGGAGATGCTGCAGCGCGGCGACAAGTTTTGGGCGCTGCGCGCCTTTCGCGAGCTCGACGATGCGCTGCTCCGGCTGCGCCTCAACGAACCGCTCATCGGAACCGTCGTCGTGCGCACCCATGGCGATCCGGCGGCGGTCCTGGCCATCGACGAGATGTTGCTGAGGCATCGGGATCATTGGCTCGTACGCGAGACGATCCATTTCATCAAGCGGACCTTGAAGCGCATGGACCTCACCTCGCGCAGCTTCTTCGCGCTGATCGAGCCCGGGAGCGCGTTTGCGGGAACCTTGTTCGAGCTGGCGCTGGCCTCCGACCGCGCGTACATGCTGGACGACCCGGAGCAGCCCAACACGATCGCGCTATCGGGCATGAACGGGGGGCCTCTGAAGATGAGCAACGGCCTGACCCGGCTCGAGACGCGATTTCTGGGAGAGCCTGAGCGTATCGCCGAGCTGCTCGAGGAAGGACAGCCGTTCGATGCGGCGGCGGCCATGGACGCGGGACTGGTCCTGTCGGCGCCCGATGAGCTCGACTGGGACGACGAGGTGCGGCTCGCGATCGAAAGTCGCGCGGCGTTGTCGCCGGACGCGCTGACCGGGATGGAAGCCAACCTGCGTTTCGCGGGTCCCGAGACGATGGAAACCAAGATCTTCGGCCGGCTCACCGCCTGGCAGAACTGGATCTTCCAACGGCCGAATGCCGTCGGTGAGAAGGGCGCACTGACCGCGTACGGCTCCCAGTCGCGTCCGGAGTTTGACTACAAGAGAACGTAGCCCGTGGTCCGCGGACCGCAGCAGGTGGCCCGTGACTTCGCACGCGCACGTTGATGCTTCGCACGTGGCACGTGACGCTTCGGACGTCGCACCCTGCACATCACACGTCGCGCGTGACAAGGAACAACCATGATTTCAGCCGAGCGCATCCCCAATAACGTCGGTCTGTCGAGCAACAAACGCCTGCAGCGCGCGCTGGAGCACTGGCAGCCGAAGTACATCCAGTGGTGGCGCGACATGGGGCCGCAGGGCTTTCAGGACTATCACCAGGTGTTCGTGCGGACGGCGGTCAGCGTGGATCCGTCCGGGTGGGCGCATTTCGAGTACGTCAAGCTGCCGGAGTATCGGTGGGGCATCTTCCTCGCGGATCCCGTGCACGACCGGCGGATTGGCTTCGGAGACTTCCTCGGTCAGGCCGTCTGGCAGGAGGTGCCCGGCGAGTTCCGCAACCAGTTGCGCCGGTTGATTGTGACCCAGGGGGACACGGAACCGGCCAGCGTCGAGCAGCAGCGCTGGCTCGGCCAGCGCTGCCCAAGCCTCTACGATCTGCGCAACCTGTTTCAGGTGAACGTCGAGGAGGGCCGCCACCTCTGGGCGATGGTCTATCTGCTCCATTCGTACTTCGGCCGCGATGGCCGCGACGAAGCCGAGGAGCTGCTCGAGCGCCAGAGCGGCAATCGCGACAAGCCGCGCATCCTGGACGCCTTCAACGAGCCGATCGACAACTGGCTCGACTTCTTCATGTTCACGATGTTCACGGATCGCGATGGAAAATCACAGCTGCTGTCGTTGTCGGAAAGCTCGCTCGATCCCCTGTCGCGCACGACCAGGTTCATGCTGACCGAAGAGGCGCACCACATGTTCGTGGGCGAGACCGGGATCGCGCGCATTCTCGAGCGCACCTGCCAATTGCTGGCCTCCGCCGGCTTTTCGGAAGACGTGCGCCGGCTCGGAGGCATCGACATGCCCACGATCCAGAAGTTCATCAACCTCTGGTTCAGCCTCAGCCTCGATCTGCACGGAAACGAGATCTCGACGAACGCGGCCACCTACTTCGCCAACGGCCTGAAGGGTCGCGCGCAGGAAGAGAAGTGGGACGATCACCTCGCGACCGAAAAATACTACGAGCTGGACGTGGCGGCCGACGGGCGCCTCGAGCGGAAGGCCATTCCGATGCGCACCGCCATGAACGAGGTGCTCCGCGACTGGTACGTCGGCGACTGCCAGGCCGGGGTCACCCGGTGGAACAAGATCCTCGAGCGTTACGGGATGTCCGACCGGCTGCGCCTGCCCGACCGCAAGTTCAATCGTGGCATCGGCATGTTCTCATCGCTGCACTTCGATCCCAACGGAACACCGCTCTCTGACGAGCAGTGGGCGAGCCGCAAGTACGAGTGGCTGCCCTCCGCGCAGGATCGCGAGTACCTGCTCAGCATCATGGCGGAACCCGTGTACGAGCCGGGGAAGTTCGCCAACTACATCGCGCCGCCGCTGCGGGGCATCAACCGGATGCCGATCAACTTCGAATACGTGAGAACGGAGATCTGAGTCTTCAGCACGACACGGGGACGCACGGGGCTGAAACAGGTTACGATACGGGGCTCGGAGCTCGGGGCTCGGGGCTCGGAGCTGTGGGCCCACGGCCCCGTTCCATGATGTCGTGTGTATTCCCCGTCGCCTCCGTACCCCGTGTCCCCGTGCTGAGATTTGCCCGGCATCTCCTGTACCAACGTATGACGAGAATCAACGTCGCCGTCGCCAACGGCATCACGACAATCGAGCTGAACGATCCCCCCGCCAACACTTATTCCTACGAAATGATGCTCGAGCTCGACACTGCGATCCTGAGCGCGCGGATGGATCCGGCGGTTCACGTCATCGTCTTGAGCGGGGCGGGAGAGAAATTTTTCTGCGCCGGCGCGAACATCGGGATGCTCAAGGAAGCCGACGCCGAGTTCAAGTACTACTTCTGCCTCCACGCGAACGAGACGCTGTTGCGGCTCGAGCAGACGCCGAAGCTCGTCATCGCCGCGCTGAACGGCCACACGGTTGGCGGCGGGCTCGAGGTGGCGCTGGCGGCCGACATCAGGATCGCGAAACAGGATGCCGGGAAGATCGGGCTGCCGGAGGTGGCGCTGGGCGTGCTGCCCGGCACGGGCGGCACGCAGCGGCTTGCGCGGCTCGTCGGCAAGGCGCGTGCGATCGAGATGATGGCGACGGGGCGCCTCATGTCGTTTGACGAGGCAAAGGCCCTGGGCCTCGTGCATCATGTCTGGGGCGGCGACGATCTGCAAGGCGCGAGCTTCATGGACGCGGTGCTCGAGTACGCGCGACAGTTCACCCCGCCGAACAAAGCCAGCCGCGCGGTCGGAGGGATGAAGCGCGCCGTGCAGTCGGGCGTCGAAGCCGGGTTTCTCGAAGGGCTGTCGCTCGAACGCGAGCTGCAACAACTGTTGTTCCAGAGCGAGGACGCCAAGGAAGGGCTCGCCGCCAGCCTCGCAAAGCGAAAACCGGAGTTCAAGGGAAAGTAGGAAGGCAGCCTTCAGCCTTCCCTATGGGGTTCATGATGGCCACGACGAGCGTCGAACAGAAGCACCTCCTGATCAACAACGAATGGCGCCCCTCTTCGTCCGGGAAGACGATGGACGTGGTGAACCCGGCGACCGAAGAGGTCGTGGCCGCCGTGGCGGCAGCCGAGAGCGCGGATGTCGATGTCGCGGTCGAGGCCGCTCGCGCGGCGCTCAACGGGCCCTGGGGGAAGATGTCGGCCCGCGAGCGGGGACGGCTGGTGAGCCGCCTGGCCGACCGGCTGATGGAGCGCGTAGACGAGGTCGCCCGGCTCGAGACGCTGCACAACGGGAAGCCCATCAACGAGTCGCGGCACATCGAGGTCCCGGCGGCGGCCGAGTGCCTCGAGTACTACGCCGGATGGGCCGACAAGGTGATGGGCGAGACGATCCCCGTCAAGGGCAATCACCTCACCTACACGCTGCGTGAGCCGATCGGGGTGGTGGCGGCCATTGTCCCCTGGAACTTCCCGCTGCTGCTCGCTTCCTGGAAGGTGGCCCCTGCGCTGGCCTGCGGCAACACCGTCATCCTCAAGCCGGCGAGCCAGACGCCGTTGACGGCGCTGGCGCTCGGTGAGATCGCCGTCGAAGTCGGCCTGCCGCCCGGTGTGTTGAACGTGATCACCGGCCCCGGCTCCAAGGTCGGCCAGGCGATCGTCGAGCATCCGGGCATCGACAAGATTGCGTTCACGGGCGACACGAGTACCGGCAAGTCGATCATGCGCAGTGCCGCCGACACGCTCAAGAGGATTACGCTGGAACTGGGCGGAAAGTCGCCGAATATCGTGCTGTCCGATGCCGATATCGATGCGGCCATACGCGGCGCCACGATCGGCATCTTCTACGGCAAGGGCGAAGTCTGCGCCGCCGGCTCGCGCCTGCTGGTCGACCGGTCGATCAAGAACGAGTTCATCGACAAGCTCGCCGCGCGCGCGAAGAAGATGGTGCCCGGCGACCCGATGGACCCGAAGACCCGCTTCGGCGCGCTCGCGTCGAAAAAGCAGCTCGATACGGTCCTGAGATACATCGCGTCGGGCAAGAGCGAAGGGGCGAGCCTCGTGGCGGGCGGCGGGCGAACCGACATCGGCACCGGCAAGGGATACTTCGTGCAGCCGACCGTCTTCGCGGACGTGACACCCGAGATGACGATCTCGCGCGAGGAAATCTTCGGTCCGGTGCTCGCGGTAATCGAGTTCGCCGACCTGGACCAGGCGATCGCCCGCGCCAACGACACGCCGTACGGCCTCGCGGCCGGTGTCTGGACGCGCGACATCAAGAAGGCGCACTACGTCGCGCGGAAGCTCCAGGCCGGCACGGTCTGGGTGAACACCTACAACGTCTACGACACGGCGGCCCCTTTCGGCGGGTACAAGCAGAGCGGATTCGGCCGCGAGATGAGCGCGCACGCGCTCGAGCACTACACCCAGGTCAAGAGTGTCTGGGTGGACCTGAATATGTGAGCGTGCCAGGTGTCTACGGTGCAAGGGTCCCCGGCCCCCGGTGCCGTGCCACGGTGACGGCGTACCACGCTCTCGAGAATCAGGCGCCAGACACGACGATCGAAGCATGCCTCCCCCTATCATCGACGCGCATATCCATATCCAACCGTTCCACATGATGAAGCGGGACGTGCAGCGCACGTTCTGGCAGAAGAAGACCAACCAGGCGGAGCTCGAGGGCTATGCTGAGGATGCGTCGCGGCTGCTGCGGCGCATGGACGAGGATGGCATCGAGCGCGCCGGCTTGATCAACTACGTCAGCCCGGACCTGATGGGGTTCACGACCGAGGTCAACGAGTGGATGCTTCGATTCGTCAAACCCGAACCCTCGCGGCTCATTGCGTTCGGGTCGGTCCATCCACGCTTTACTGACGACGTCGGCGGCGAGGTGGATCGGCTCATCGAGGCTGGTGTGAAGGCGCTGAAGGTCCATCCGCCGCACCAGCTGTTTCGCGCGAACGCCTACCAGGGCTCGCTGCCGTCGCTCGCCGAGCTCTACGGCCGGGCGGAGGCGGCCGGCGTTCCCGTCACCATCCATACGGGTACTTCCGTGTTCCCCGGCGCCCGGAGCCGCTTCGGCGATCCGATGGATGTGGACGATGTGGCCATTGATTTTCCGAGGCTGACGATACTGCTGGCGCACGGCGGCCGTCCGTTGTGGATGGCCGCCGCGTTCTTCCTCGTTCGGCGCCACCCGAACGTGTACCTCGAGCTGTCGGGCATCCCCCCCGCGAAGCTGCTGGAATACTTTCCAAGGCTCGAGGACATTGCAGACAAGAGCATCTGGGGGACCGACTGGCCGAGCCCGGGGGTGGAGTCGATGCGGAAGAACGTCGACCAGTTCCTTGCCCTGCCGCTCAGCGAACAGTCGAAGCGCAAGATTCTCTACGACAACGCCGCTCGGTTGTTCGAGCGCTGACGCCGCGCAGTCAAGTCCCGCTCCGTACGATACATTGATGGACGCCATGACCACCTCCGATCCCCTCCTCGCCTGGCGTTCCGAATTTCCCATCCTCGAAACCTGCACGTACCTGGTGAGCCACTCCCTCGGGGCCATGCCGAAGCGGACGGCCACCTACCTGCAGCAGTACGCCGACGAGTGGTCGTCGCGGGGCGTTCGCGCGTGGCACGAAGGATGGTGGGAGATCGGCCGAACCGTAGGAGACCTGCTCGCGCCAATACTCGGGGTCAAGCCAGGTACGATCTCGATGCACCAGAACGTGACCGTGGCGATGGGCGTGATCGGTTCGTGCTTCACCTACGATGGCCGTCGGCGCAAGATCGTGATGACCGACCTGGAGTTCCCGTCGAACATGTATCTGTTCGAGGGCTTCCGGCGCTACGGCGCGGAGATCGTCTACGTACCCTCGGACGACACCGTTCGAACCAATCTGGATCGCCTGCTCGAGGCCATCGACGACGAGACGTTGCTGGTTCCCCTGTCGCTGGTCCTCTTCCGCAGTGCCTACATCCAGGACGCCAAGGCGGTCATCGAGAAGGCGCACCGCGTCGGCGCCCGGGTGATCCTCGACGTCTACCAGGCGGCCGGGACGCTGCCCCTGGCGATCGAAGCGCTCGAGGCCGACTTCGCGGTGGGCGGGTCCGTCAAGTGGTTGTGCGGCGGGCCGGGCGCCGGATACCTGTACGTCCGGCCGGACGTGATGAAGGAGGTCTGGCCCGCGTTCGTGGGCTGGGCCGCGCACGCGACCCCCTTCGCCTTCTCAACCGGCCCGATCGTCTACGCTGACGGTGCGGAGCGGTTCCAGAGCGGGACGCCGAACGTACCCTCCATATATGCGGCTCGAGCGGGGTACGAAATCGTTCGCATCGCCGGGGTCGAGGCGATCCGGCAGAGATCGCTGCGCCTCACCCGCCGGATCATCGGACACGCGCAGCGGGCCGGTTATCGGCTGAACACACCGCTCGAGGACGACGAGCGCGGGGGCAGCGTCGTCATCGACGTGCCGAACGGGGAGGCGGCCTCGCAGGAGCTGCTCCGGCGAAAGGTGATCATCGATTACCGTCCGGGCGCCGGTATCCGCATGGCGCCGCACTTCTACAATACGGAAGCGGAAATCGACCATGCGATGAAGACCCTGGAGGCAGTGCTCGCTGAGACGGCCAAGGTTGTTCGCTGACCCGGTGGTAACGTCCCCATGCTCGACTCCGATCGCGAGACCACGACGGTTGCGAAGCATCAGAGTCTGGCCTCGTGATCGTCGCGAACTTCGTGATCGTCCTGCCAACGGCATTCTCGTGACACAGATATGACTGAAATAAGACGCATCACCGTTCTCGGCGCCGGCACGATGGGGCATGGCATCGCGCATGCAGCCATCGCGGCCGGGTACGA
>DASTBU010000095.1:0-53415 GCA_035711845.1 Vicinamibacterales bacterium | reverse complement strand
TAGTCGTTGTGTCCGTCGATCAGGGGAACGTCCTTGTGGATCTTCATCGCGCGTTCGACGAGGGCCGTGTCGGCCTGTTGGGCAATCGTCATGGGCAGCAGCATCAGCGTCGCAAGGATCAATCGCGTCATGGCGGCCTCTATGGTACTCGAAGGGGACAGGCTCCTTAAGGCACCTGTCCCCTTAAGGTGCCTGTCCCCTTAGGGTGCCTGTCCCCTTAGGGTGCCTGTCCCCTTAAGGGGACTGTCCCCCTTGTACAATGCCTCCATGGCAGACGCGGCAACGCAGAAACCGCCCACCGTGATCGAATTGATTTGGGAGCACGACCTGGTGCTGGCCGGCCGATCCGGCGATCAGAGCATGAGGCTGGACAGTGCCGCGGTCGAGGGCCCGTCCCCCATGCAGGCCCTGGCGTTCGGGTTGGCGGCATGCATGGCGATGGATGTGATCCACATCCTCGAGAAAGGCAGGTTCGTCCTGCGGGGGCTCAAGGCGGACCTCACGGGCCAGCGCGCGCCCGAGGAGCCACGGCGCTTCACGAGCATCGACCTGAAATACACCGTGACCGGCGACATTCCGCCCGAGCCGGTCGCGCGCGCCATCGAGCTGTCCCGCGCGAAGTACTGCTCCGTATGGCATTCGATGCGCCAGGATATCGAGCTCAACGTCTCGTTCACGATTAGCCCCGGCGCATAGGCCCGCCGCGGCAATGCCTGACCTGCCTCCTGCGCCCGGCCACGTGTCGTCGCGACGCCGCGGCTATCTCGACTGGCTGCGCGGTATCGCCGTGCTGATCATGATCGAGGCCCACGTGGTCGACAGCTGGACGGAGCCTGCCGATCGCGACGGACCCCTGTTCGGCGGGGCGCTGATCCTCGGCGGCTTCGGCGCGCCGCTCTTTCTCTTCCTCGCCGGCGTCGCCGTTTCGATGTCGGCCGGATCCAAATCGCGCCGCGGCGGCGACCAGGCGGCGGCCGCGCGGGCCGTGGTTCGCCGAGGTCTCGAGATCTTCGGGTTGGCGTTCCTGTTCCGCCTCCAGGCCTGGGTTCTGGGATGGTCCTCGCCGCGCGCGCTCCTCAAGGTCGATATCCTCAACATCATGGGGCCGTCGATCATGGCGGCCGCAGCGTTGTGGGGATCGGTCCGGAAGAACAGCTCCCGGGTGCTGGTCTTCACGGCCGCGACCTCTGCGGTTGCCTTCCTGACTCCCTCCTTGCGCAACGCGACGTTCATCGTCGCCCTGCCGGCCCCGATCGAAGCCTACTTCCGCCCGGTTCCCGGCCTCACCAACTTCGTTTTTCTGCCGTGGGCCGCATTCGTCTTCGGAGGCGCCGCCGCAGGCGTGCTGATCGACATGGCCCGCGATCCGGTGCAGGAGAGACGCCTGAACGTCATGTTCGCAATCGGAGGCGGGGGGCTCGCGCTTGGCGCCTTTGCCTTGTCGTACTACCCGACGCCGTTTGCCGCCTCCTATTTCTGGACGACGTCGCCGGCGTTTTTCTTTCTCCGCCTCGGATTGATGATTGCGGGGATCGCCGCTGCCTACGCCTGGGAGTCGCGGCCCGGCGGGCGGGCGAAGTGGAGCCCCGTTCAGCAGCTCGGCCGAACGTCGCTTTTCATCTACTGGATCCACGTCGAGATGGTCTACGGCCTGGTGTCCAGGCCGCTGCACCATGCGCTGGCGCTCCCTCGAGTTGGCGGGGCCTACGGGCTTTTCGTGTTCTTCATGCTCGGCTGCTCGATACTGAAGGACAGGATCGTGAACGCGTGGAAGCGCCGTCGCGCCAGCGCCGCACCCGCTCCACAACGGCGCTGATCGCGAGGGAGCGTCACTCCGGACAAGTCGCCCACCACCACTCGCAACCCTCATCAGCCCTCGTCGTGCGCGAGGCAGCCGACCTGAGGATCACGTCGTAGGTCGAACGCGTCCGGCCGTCGTGCATGCGCACGCCGTCTACTGAAATGGCAGCGAACTCGATGCCGTCGCGCTCCTCGTAATCGCACGACAGGGATGCAATCCCGTGCGATGCCATCGATAGCACCTCGCCTCGGTCCGAGATCCCATTCCGGTTTCCATCCCGCCAGATGCCGAGGCGCCTCAGCTCCAGTCCCTCGATCGCCCCGTTCCCGTCATCGTCCAGGGCGGAAAGCGCGTCATAACCGTTCTTCCAGAACAGCCAGAAGCTGACGTTGCCGAAAAGCTGAAGGGAGGACGCGATCTCGCCGCGCCCGTCGAAATCGTAGACGAGCCACCCGGCCTCGCGGCCGATCCAGGACCATTCCCGCCGGATGCCGGAGCCGTCGGCATCGAACCGCACGCGGGCCGTTCGATCGTGGATTGCCGAGGCCGGAAGGTCGTCCGACAGCGGGACGGCGAGCGGCGTGATCGCCCGCGGCAGGCCCTCGAAGTGGGCCTGCATCGACCGCAGTTCCCTGATTTCGCTGGCGTCTCGCTGGGGATCGAGGAGGGGAATCAGGTAACCGGCTGCCTCGTTCGTGAAAAACCTGGCGCCGGGGCCAGCGAGCCCTTTCTCCTTCTCGGACGGCCATGCCTTGGCGATCACGCGACGGTAGCGCTCGATCGCCAGCCGGTTGTCGCCCGCCTGTTGCCGCAGCCAGCCGTATCCCAGATTGCCCAGAAGGCTGTCGGGCGACAACTCGAGGGCTCTCTGGTAGTGCTGGAGCGCCTTGTCCAGGTGCCCCTGGACGGCGGTCCTCTGTTCCGCAGACCCCTTCACGACGTCACGCCCATAGGGGATCAGGTACGGCTCGTAGCCGTACCAGGGCTCCAACTGCTTGGATGCCCCGATGGCCGCCGGGACCTCCTCGGTCTTGAGCGCCCAGGCCATCCCGTGCAATCTTGCCAGATTGACGTGAAGCTGGGGGTTGTCGGGCGCCTTTGCGAGCTGAGCCTCGAGGTTCTCGACCAGGCGGGCGACGGGCACGCGCTCCGTTTCCACCCTGATGTAGATGGCACCCAGCCCCGTTGCTCCAAACGCGGCAGCCAGAAACACCGCGCCCCCGGCTACCTGCCGCCTCGTCATGCTGCTACCCTCCAGGCGCCGCGCCGCCCCTCTTGGCATTCTGCTGGCCTCCCAATATAAGATGGGCGCCGAAACAATGCTGAATGTTGAATGCTGAATGCTGAATGATGCTGCATGACGGGGAATGACGGAGTTTCGCGCCGAAATTCCGCATCCGCGCCTCCCGGCCGAGCACCATTCAGGCTTCAGCATTCAGCATTGAGCATTTGGCACTTTGGAACTCAGCACTCAGCATTCAGCATTCAGCACTCTTATGATCAGCGTGGCCGCCATCAGGATGCAGCAATTCGGGGTGCAGTTCTACCAGGCCTCCCTCACCGCCAGCGACATCGACAAGCTCGTCAGGTTCGAGGTCCTCAGCTATGGGGAAAAGGGGCAGCCCGTCCGGGGAGGACGGAAGAAGGCGCCTGCCGTGCAGTCCAAGGTGAACTGGGACCTGTTGGAGCGGCGCATCGCGGCGAGCGACAAAGCCTACCAGCGCCAGATCATCAGGCGAAAGATCGACGAGCTGGTGCAGTACTACGAGCAGTGCCGCCAGGCGCGGGACCTGCCCTCCATTCCAGGCGCGGTCATCATCTCGTGCGACGAGCCGCTGAGGTTCGAGCCCGTCGAGCCTGGATCGTCGCTCGGGCTGCTGAAGGTGCCCGAGCGCGAGGGGATCCTTCGAGCGATCGACGGCCAGCACCGGTTGCTGGCGCTGCACGCCGACATCGACAGGTTCGGCGACGAGGCGTTCACGGTGCCCGCCGTCATCTTCGATCGTCTGCCCGAGGATCACGTCGTCCAGATGTTCGTGACGATCAACGCCAAGCACACAAGGCTCAATGCGTCCCACCTGGTCTCTCTCAGCGGGCGCCAGCTGTATCGTGACGAGAATCTGGCAGCCGCCCACGACATCGTTCGCGCGCTGAACGACCGCGAAGACTCTCCGCTCTACGGAGAGATCAAGCTCCTCGGCGTCGGGGGCGGGCGCGTGGCCCAGGCGCCGCTCGCGCAGGAGCTGAAGAAGCTGTTTGCCTCCGACGCGTTCGGTGCCGGCCGAAAGGGCGACGCGTTTCTGGAGGACTCGAAGAAGTTCTTCGTCAACTACTTCAAGCAGGTCGCCCAGGTGTTCAACGCCGCGTGGAGCGGACGCAAATACAGCATTCGGTCGGCGACGGCCTTGCGCGCGTTCATCCGGGTAGCTCCCGACGTTGTCCGCCGGCTCGACCAGGAGCATGCGGACCGGAGCGACTTCAGGGCAATCGGCCGCGTGATAGCGCCCTGGGGACGCCGTATCGGCGACCTGCGGTTCGAAACGGAAGGCGCGTGGAAGCGCTCCGGGACGACGGTGGATTCGCTGGCGAAGGAACTGCGGTTGGCGCTGCAGTATCCGGAAGGTGCCGCGGTCTAGAAACGCGGTCAGACACAAAAAAAGGGCATCGCCACCATGGCGATGCCCTCGGTTTTTGCGGGCGACCCGGCTCCCCAGCAACTCACGGCTCCCTGCCGTAAATATTCAGGCCGCCAGCACCACCCTGTTGAGCAAGGCACGTACCGAAGTTTTTCGGCCTGTTTTCTCGAGCCGGGATCGCGTGGAGTGCACTAAATCGTCACGTCGATTACAAATTTGCGAACGCGACGCGCGCAGCGGCAACAGGCGGACGGCGGGCGCCGGGCGCTGGGAGGTGTCATGAAGATCGGATGGCGGCTGGCGGTTGCGTGCGCTGTGGCGTGCCTTGGCGTTCGCACGGCCGCCCAGACCGGGGCCGACCTTCGTGCCCGCGTGGCGGCCTGGGTTCGCGCGCAGCAGCCGGCGCTCGTCAACGAGCTCGTCGAGTTGCTGTCGATTCCCAACGTCGCGGCGGATCGGCCGAACATCCGGCGCAACGCCCGCCACCTGGAGCAGATGCTCGCGCGGCGCGGCTTTGCGGCCGAACTTCTCGAAACCGATGGCAACCCGCTCGTGTACGGCGAGCTGAGGGTTCCCGGAGCGACTCGCACGATTCTCTTCTACAGCCATTACGACGGCCAGCCGGTGGACCCGAAGTCGTGGAAGCAGGAAGACCCGTTCAAGCCGGTGCTCCGGACGAACCGGCTGGATCGAGGCGGCGAGATCATCGATATGAGCCGGCTAGGCACCGCACCCGGCGGCGCAGCCCGGAGGTCGGAGCGAAACCACCGTGCCGTCTACGAAGACGACTGGCGGCTGTACGCGCGCTCGGCTTCCGACGACAAGTCTCCCATTGCCGGCCTGTGCGCCGCGATCGACAGCCTCGAGTCGCTTGGGCTCATGCCGGCAGTCAATGTCCGCGTGATTCTCGACGGCGAAGAGGAGGCGAGCTCGCCGAGCCTCGTTCCGGCGATTGCCAGGCACCGCGCGAAGCTCGCCGCGGACCTGATGGTGATCCTCGATGGACCGATCCACTCGAGCGGACGGCCGACGATCGCGTACGGCGCGCGCGGCATCGTGACGTTCGACCTCACGGTGTTCGGCCCGAAGGCTGGCGTGCACAGCGGCAACTACGGCAACTGGATACCGAACCCGGCCCAGCGGCTGGCCGCGTTGCTCGCGTCGATGAAGGATGATTCGGGCCGCGTCCTCGTCCAGGGTTTTTACGACGCGCTGGTGCCCCTGACGACAGAAGAACAGGCGATGCTCGAGGCGGTTCCTGAGGACACGCGGAGCATGCTCCGGACGTTCGGGGTCGCAGAGCCCGAAGCTGCGTTTCCGATGCTCCAGGCGGGACTCCAGGCGCCGACGCTGAACGTCCGCGGATTGTCGAGCGCGCACGTCGGCGCCGGCGCCCGGACCATCATTCCCGATCGCGCGACGGCGGCGATGGACATCCGTCTGGTCAAGGAAACGAGCGCGGAGGATCTCGTGGAGAAGGTTCGCGCGCACGTTCGCGCGCAGGGCTACCACCTGGTGGCGGGCGAACCGAGCGACGAGGACAGGGCGCGGCACCCGCGGCTGGCGTCGCTCGTGGTCTCGGAAAATGTGATGGCGCCGTTCCGGACTCGACCGCTGGATGCGAAGGCGCGCAGGGTGGCGACGGCGCTCGAGCAGGCGTTCGGCGACGCCCCGGTGCAGCTGCGCACGCTTGGCGGATCAGTCCCCATCGCCCCGTTCATCGAAGCGCTGGGCTTTCCGGCCATCCTCGTGCCGGTCGTCAATTTCGACAACAACCAGCACGAGGAGAACGAGAACCTGAGGCTTGGCAGTTTCTTTCAGGGGATCGAAATCATCGCGGCGATCCTGCGGAGTTGACGCGCGATCGTTCCGAGTCGCCGAAGCAGTAAAGAGCGCTCCGGGTTCTGATGAACAGACGGCCCCGGGAGATGGCAGGTGTCGCGTAGATCGCCTCGCCGAGATCGTTGACCGCCAGGCTGTCGAGCGCGGCGCCGGCGTTCAGTATGGAGACCTTTCCCGATTCGCTCGCAAGGACGATTTTGCCGTCCCCTGCCACCGGCGATGCGTAGTAGCTGTCGACGGCGCCGCTCAGCCGGCGCTGGCCGACGACGCGCCCGTTCGACGGATCGAGGCCGGTGACGATGCCGCCATCGTTCACCATGTAGAGCAGGCCACGATAGAGAAGAGGGGATGGCAGCTGCGGGACCGCTTTCTCGTAATGCCACAGCACATTGCGGCCGGACATGTCTCCCTCCCCGCCAGACTTGAAGGCCCAGAGTCCACCCGCGCTGCGGCGGGCGTCGCGGTACCGGTCCCACTCCTTCCTGTCGATCAGCGAATCCCCGTCCAGGTCCAGCAGCCGCAGCCAGCGGCGCGCGAGCTCGTCGGGCAGCTCACCCCGCGAGAAGCGGCCGTCCTGATCGACGTCCGCGGAGCGCACTGCATCGAAGGCCGGAATGTTTCGCCCGTAGCTGTCCTCGAAGGAGGCGGCCGCAGTGCCGCTGATATAGACAACCGATCCGTCGTGGACGGGCGTGGCTTTCATCTCGAAGGCCAGCCCGCCGGTCCACCACAGCTTCCGGCCGTCCTGCAACGCGTAGGAGGTCAGGTAGAACGATCCCGGCACCAGCAGCTCCGGCGGCCGGCCCTGCGGTTCCAGCACGACGGGTGTCGAATGGCCGCTGGTCGATTCCGGCCGTTCGGCTCGCCAGCGGATCTGTCCGTCGTTTCGGTCCACGGCAACGATGAAGGATCCGGCGCTCTGGTCGCACACCAGGATGACGAGGTCGCCCACGACGATGGGGGAGGCTCCCATCCCGTAGGCGTTGTTGAAGGGTCCGAGCGGCAGGCGCCATCGTTCGCGGCCCTTGGCGTCGTAGGACAGCAGCCCGACATCCTGGAAGAAGACGTACACGTTCTGCCCGTCGGTGGCGGGGCTCGGCGAGGCAGGGTTGTTCCGCTTGTCTACAGGGAGCGCGCGCGTCCTGGGCGTGCGGGCCTGCCAGACAATCCGGCCAGCCTCTCGATCGATGGCGATCGTCACGAGCGCGTCGCCTTCGGCGCCCGTCACGAAGACGCGATCGTCGGTAAGGACTGGAGAGGAGTGTCCGGATGGCAGGGGGGTCCGCCAGAGCAGGTTCTGCTCCGGCCCGAAGGTGACGGGCAAGGGTGAGTCGTCGCCGACGCCTGCACCGTTGGGCCCACGAAACCGGGACCACTCCTCCGCCGCCCCAAGAACGATCGTCGTCACCAGTGCAGCACAGATCCCGTATGTCACGGGCACATGTAATCACAGGTCGGTGGCCGGATGCACGGCTTCGCGCGCCCGATCTGCTCCCCATGCCGGGTAACTGACGATTGACGTCCTAACACCCGAGGTCGAACCCACGACGCTTGACAGGCGCGCGAGTGTGTCACTAATCTCCGGCCACACCTGCCGAGGTCAAAACAATGCGCACCGAACCCCTTGCGGCAATCAACTCGGTGGCGCTCGCCATCGGCCGTTTTGCCACACTGGACGCGATGCTCGAGCACGCCCTCGGAAAAGTGCTCGAGGTCGTCCAGACCGAGGCCGGCAGCGTGTACCTGCTCGACGAAGAACGCTCCGAGCTCACGCTGGCGGTGACGTCGGGACTCTCCGAGGACGCGCGGCGGGACTTCGATCGGCTCAGGTTGGGTGAGGGGCTCTCGGGCCGCGTGGCCGCGGAGGGCGTTCCCATCGTGCTGCGGAGTCTCAAGGACGATCCCCGCCTGACCCGGATGGCGGCACGCGCCGAGGGCTTCCGCGCGTTCGCGTCGGTGCCGCTGCGATCGAACTTCAAGACCTATGGCACGCTGAACGTCCATTCGCGGGCCGACCGCGAGTTCACAGAGGAAGACGTCCAGCTGCTCACCTCGATGGCGGCGCAGATTGGCCTGGCCGTCGCCAACGCGCGGCTCTACCTCGATCTCCAGGCGTCGGAGCGGAAGTTTCGCGGCCTGGTCGAGAACGCCGGGGACCTCATCTATTCGGTGGATCGCTTCGGGCACCTGACGTATGTGAATCCTGCCGCGCGGACCCTGCTCGGATGGGACCCTGAGGCGCTCTGCGTAACCTCGCGTTCGGTCCTGGAGCTCGTCTATCAGGACGACATATCGCGAGTCGCTGCCGCACTCGACCGGATGTTGAGCGGTGAGATCGTGCGGGCCTTCGAGTACCGGATGATCCATGCTGACGGCCGGACGTTCCGTTGGTTCTCGCAGACGAATGTGCCCCTCCGCGACGAGGTGGGCACCGTCGTCGGCATGCAGGGCATTGCGCACGACATCACGAGCAGACGGGAGATGCAGGAGCAGATTGCACAGGCCGAGCGCCTCGCGGACCTCGGGCGGATGGCGGCGAGCATCGCGCACGAGATTCGCAACCCCCTCGGCGCCATCGTCAACTCCATAGACGTGCTGCGGCGGCCCGGCGGAGCGGCCGATCCGCGGCTCCTGAACATCGTGATCGAGGAAGCCGGGCGACTGGACGCGATCATTCACGACTTCCTGTTGTTCGCGCGGCCTCCGGCACGCGCCCCGCTGCCGTGCGACCTGTACAGCCTGGTGGACGATACGGTCGTGCTCTTCCGGCGCGATGGTGAGCTGCCGCCGGAGTCCACAGTGTGTGTGCGTGCCGAGCGGAACCTGCCCCTCGTGACGATCGATCCCAAGCAGATTCGTCAGGTGCTCTGGAATCTGCTGCGGAACGCCGCCGAGGCGATGCCCTCCTGCGGCCGGATCGACGTCGAGATGGAGCTGGCGGAGAACGGCGATGCCCTCACGCTCTCGGTCACCGACGACGGGCACGGCATCGCCGAGCCCGCGGCGATCTTCGAACCGTTCTACACCACGCGCGCAAACGGCACCGGCCTGGGCCTGGCGGTGGTGTCGCGAATCGTGCGCGATCACGCCGGCTCGATCTGGGCGGAGAACGTGCCTGGCAGGGGCGCGCGGTTCGTGTGCCGGTTCCCGCTCGAGACCGAGCCCTCCGCGCGAGTCCATTTCGCCACATGAGCCAGATTCTCCTCGTCGAGGACAACGCGAATGTCCGCCGCTCGATGGCACTGCTGCTCGAGCACGATGGCCATACGGTTGTCGAAGCCGTCGCCACGAGCGATGCGCTGTCGCTCGCCGCGGCTCGTCCGATTGACGTGGTCGTCACCGACGTCCGGGTGGAAGGAGAGAAGAGCGGAATCGATCTGCTGCGGCGGCTGAAGACGGACGACTGCGACATGGAGGTCGTGCTCGTGACCGCCTTCGGAACGATCGACGACGCGGTGGCCGCGATCAAGTCCGGCGCCTATGACTACCTGACCAAGCCGGTCGATCCGGAGCGGCTACTGCTGACCGTCCGGCGCGCCGCCGAACGCAGCGCGCTCGCGCGCGAGGTCCGCCACCTGCGTGCGCAGATGGGAGGCCAGGATGAGATCATCGCGGTCAGCCGCGCCATGCAGCAGGTCGTGGCCACGATCGCGCAGCTCGCGAGCACCGATAGCACCGTCCTGATCGAGGGCGAGAGTGGAACCGGCAAGGAGCTGGTCGCGCGCGCGCTCTACGCGCAGAGCGCGCGGCGCCATAAGCGGTTCGTCCCGATCAACTGCGGCGCCATACCGGAAGCACTCCTGGAGAGCGAGCTGTTCGGTCACCGCAAGGGGGCGTTCACGGGTGCCGTCGTGGACCGGAGCGGCCTCCTCGAGGAGGCGCACGGCGGGGTCCTGTTTCTCGACGAGATCGGCGAGATGGCGCCCTCGATGCAGGTCCGCCTGCTCCGGTTCCTCCAGGGAGGCGAGGTGCGCCGCATCGGTGACACCACGACTCGACAAGTGGACGTGCGCCTGGTGGCCGCGACCCATCGCTCCCTGGAGGTCGAGGTGGCCGAAGGTCGCTTCAGACAGGATTTCTACTACCGCATCAACGTGATCGGAATCCAGATTCCCCCCCTTCGCGACCGCGTGGACGATATCGGCCCGCTCGCCACCTCGTTCCTGCGTCGGACGGCGGCCCGCCTGCGGCGGCCGATTACCGGGTTCACCCCTGGCGCCGTCGAGTTGCTCCAGTCCTACTCGTGGCCGGGCAACGCCCGGGAACTCGAAAACGCCATCGAGCGCGCCGTCAACCTCGCCTCCGGCCCGCTGCTGACCGAGGCCGACCTGCCGGCCGCCGTCACGGTTCGCGGTGAATCGCCGCCGCTCGTCACAGACGATGTCGAGCGGACGAGGTTGCTCGGGGCCCTGGAACAGTCGCACTGGAACCAGGGGCGGGCGGCTGCCGCGCTCGGGATCAGCCGGACCACGCTCTGGCGAAAAATGCGCGAGCATCGGATTCGCGCTTGAACCAAAACGACAAACTGTTGCAACAGATTGTTTCGCCGCCCTCGCGGTGATCCGCCGAAGCCCACCTGTTCGCCCGGAATCTTCGCGCGCCCGATCGACCGCCGAGGTACGCACCTTGCTGAAGCCGCCGCACTCAGTAATCCGGAGGTCCACGGCATGAGCCCGCTTCGCGCGTGTGCACTTGTACTCACCGGTCTGGTAGCGGTCGGCATGCACCAACCGCAGGCCGCTTCTCCTGCGGTCGAAGAGCCTGCAGGGCTTGCGGCCATCTGGAATCTCGGCGACGGCGTCGTCCGCGATACCAACGGCGACGCGATCGCCGACGCGGTGGCCGCACGCGTCATCGTGCCGTCGGCTCCGACGGTTCGAGAAATCCAGGCTGCGTCGAACCTTGCCGGGCGGCTGGCGTTCGAGACGACGGCGCTCTCCCTCCCCATCGTCGTTCGCGACAGCGCGCCACCTCCGTCTGGAGCTCTGCCGGTCTTCCTTGGCACGACCAACGCGTTCGTTGCCAGGCTTGCATCAGAGGGCGCCATCGATTTGAAGTCCCTCACGAAGGGTCAGGGCCTCGTCACGGTGGTCCGGTCGCCGCTTGGTGCCGGGCGGGCGCTTGTTGTGGCCGGCCCCGACGACGAGGGCACGCTCGCGGCGGCCAACGTGCTGGCGGCCCGCCTTCCGCGGCTCTGGAACATGAGCGGGATCTCGCTGCCCGGTATCGAGGAGCAGGTCGCGGGATACCTCCAGTCGCGCCGCGTAGAGGCCGGCCGGCCGAGCCTCACGAGCCTCGTCGTGGACAGCGACCGGCGCGGGATAGCGAGTGTCCACGTGCGGGTGCCCGTCAGTGCCGGTGCAGCCGGCCCGGGCGCGGCAGCGATCGATGAACTCGACGCGGCGCACAGGCGCGGTCAGGAGCCACGCACGCTGAACTTCTCCGAAGCGGCCGCGATCGTCGTCGAATGGCAGACGGACGGGCGCATCACGGGACGCTCCATCGTCCGCCGCGCCGGACTGAACTCGAGAACATTGACGCCGCCGATTGAACCAGGGGAGCTGGCCCCGGACTCGCCGGGCGATCGCGGCAGGGCCGCTGAGACCTCACGGGCGCCGGGCCGCGCCTTCGACCTGTCCGATGCGTACTCGATCAACGGCTGGTTCGGGGATGCATACGCGGACCTGATTCCCGATCGCACGGACACCGCTCTCGTCATCGGAGGGGCCGACGACGCAATCGGGGCGGCGCATCTGGCCGCGAGGCTTGGGCTCGAGTCCACCGGCCTGACGTTGCCGATCGCAAAGGCAGACCGTGACGTCGAGGATCCGGCTCGCGAAACCAGCCCGATTCTCGTCGGCCGCGACAACGCGCTGACCGCCGAGCTCGTGAAGATCGGCCGCGCCCGACTCGACGATCTGCGGCCCGGCGAGGGGGCCGTGCAGGTGGTGCCGCGCGCCTTCGGCAACGTCACCGCGACGGTCGTCGCGGGCGCCGACGCCACGGGCACCGAGGCCGCGGCGCTCCATCTCGCTCGCCGGGCCCCGTACGTCTGGGAAAACCGTCGCGGCGCGCTCTCGTTCGCCGAGGTAGAGGACGAGGTCAAGGGCTTCTTTCGAGGCATCACCGGCGCCGGCCAGGCCGGCCAGGCGATCCGTCAGCTCGATGACATCCTCGACGATCTTCGCGACAAGATGATCGAGTCGTTCGAGGCACGTCTCTTCCTGGAGAACGCCGATCCGGCGTTGGAAAAGTACCTCGCGGGCTACATCCAGCAGCGCGTGAAGGTCCCCGCCAAGGTCACGACGCAGGCCATGACCGCCCCCGTGCCCGTCATCGACGAGACCTTTGACGTGCCGTGGGAGGTCGAGGAACTGCGAACGAAGATTCGCGAACAGGTCCTCCCCAAGATCGTCCAGGGTGCGAAGGTCGCTCTCGAGGCTCGCGTCAGCGAGTCGCCCAAGGTGCGCGCCACGCTCGCCAGCGAGATCAAAGCCGAGCTGGTCAACGCGGGCGCTGCAGATGCGCGCGTGGATGTGCTGTCGGCCTACAAGCAGGGATTTCTCTGGCTCACCGAGAAGGTCGTACCCGCGCTGAAGGGCCGCGGCGTGCGGTCCGTGCACATCGACGTCGCGGAGCACAAGCCGGACTTCTCGAAGAAGTTCAAGTTCTACGAGGTCCCGAGCCGGTGGCTCCACGAGTTGTACCCCGTGGACGAACTCGTCGAGCGCGAGCTCGGCGTGCCGAAGGATCGCTTCAGCCTGGCGCTCACGGACAACCCGCCGGACATCTATACGGTCGAGGCGCGAGACGCGAGCGATCGCGTCATCGAGCGCTTCACGTTCTCGCCGAAGTTCGAGGAGCGAGAGTACCTGGACAAGTTTCCGGGCTGGTCCCGCGTCCACGTGACGACCGGCTGGTTGTCGGCCAGCGTGAACGGCGAGACCGTGGCCGACGTGCGCATCAAGACGGATCCCGAGCGTTTCTGGGATCACTACCAGTCGTCGGTGTTGCCGAGGATCCACGATCACGTGATGAAGGTGACCGAGAACCGGCCGATGCCGGACAAGCAGCCGTTCCATCGCGACCTCGACGTCGAGGTATGGATGAGCGAGCCGGATTTCCCCATCGGCGTGGATGAAGAGCTCGTCTCCTCGCTCGAGTCGCTCCACGAGGATCTCTACTTCGTCACGCTGGATTTCTTCGACGCGCTCGGCCGGACGACCACCAGGCGGCGGCTCGCCGGGCCCGGCAAGATCTTTCCGATCATTCACCCCGACCAGCCCGGCAAGCCCGGGAAGGTTCGGGTTCTCTATGCCGGCAATGCCTCGACCAAGGCCAGGCTGGAGGTGTCGTACGGCGAGAAAGGCGCAACGGGCAAGCCGACGCGTGTCACGCGCGATCTCGGGGCCATCGACGTCTCGGCCCCGTCGATGGTCCGGGTCGTCGCCCGCATGGACCGTGTGACCGAGCTCGAGCTGCAGGTGGAGGCGAAAGACGATGCCTCCGCGCTTCGGGCTGCGGATGCGCTCGATGGCCTCGTGCAGCTGCAGAAGGCCGGACTCTTCAGGACGGCGCTCTCCTACGCGTCGGTGGACCGTGTAGCCGTGGGGATACTCCTGGATCGTGCCCGGACGCGAAGGACGGTTCCGCACACCGGGACGTCGCGTCCCTCCAACGTGCGTCCGGCCGGCGCCCGGCCGACGCTGCCCCTGGTGACGTGGGACCACGTCATCAGCCCCGAGGAATCGGAAGAACACATCGGCCGCCTCGCGGCGTTCCCGGCCGTGGCCGCGTACAAGGCCGGTCGATCCTATCGGGGACGCGACATTTCCGTCCTCGAAATCACGCTCCCCACCGCGAGCGAGCAGGTGTCGCTGGGCAAGATGACCGCGCTCAAGCCGACGATCTTCATCACGGGCCGCCAGCACGCCAACGAGGTCTCGTCGACGAGTCACATCCTGCGTCTCGCGGAGCTGATCGCGACCGATCCGGAGTACGCCGAGATTCTGAAGCGGGTCAACTTCGTCCTGCACCCCGTCGAAAACCCCGACGGTGCGGCGATGGCGTACGAGCTGCAGAAGCTGACGCCGACCCACATGCTGCACGCCGGCCGCTACAGCGCCCTCGGCATGGATGTGGCCTCGCAGGTCGGCAATCCGGAACCGCTGCTCCCCGAGTCGCGCGTGCGGATGCGGCTCTGGTCGGAGTGGTTGCCGGACATCTACCTCAATCCGCACGGCTACCCCTCGCACGAGTGGGTCCAGCAGTTCGCGGGATACGTTCCGCCGGGGTTCCGCAGCTACTGGTCGAGCCGGGGGTGGTACACGAGCGTGAGAGGGCTGCGCGATCCGCGGTATCCGGGGCACGTCGATGCGACTGCGGCGCTGCGCGATGCCATCGCCCGCGAGATCAACAGCCATCCGGAGGTCCGCGAGATGAACCTCCGGCACCAGGCGCGCTATCAACGGTGGGCCTATGGGTTCGCCCCGTACGTCTATCCGCAGGAGATCTACCGCGAGACCGCGATCTACTACACGGATCCGGAGAGCGGCGAGGTGCGCGGGACCCGCAGGGCAGGCGAGGGACGTGGCGGGGGCGGCGGTGGCGGTGGCCGCGCGTCGATGGGCGCGTGGCCGCAGGTCACCTTCGTCTCGGGCGGAACCGAGGCGCCCGACGAGACGGCGCAGGGCAAGTGGCTGGATCTCGTCACCAAGCCGGGCTTCTCGTACCTGATGGCCCACGTGAACTATCTCAGGCACGGGCGCTTCGGCGTGGAACTGATCGAGGAAGACGGCCAGCGCGACAGTACGAGCCGGACATGGCTCCGGGTCCGGCCCGTGCTGCCGGCGGGAAAGGACACGAGCAACACGGCTGAATCGGGCATAGGCAAGTAGACGGCACCAGTCTGTTCGGAAGCAGGAGGAGGCAACTATGTGGAAGTGGTTCCGGTCGGTCGCGTTCCTCGTGGCCTTTGCCGCGGCAGGTGCACCGGCGTACGCGCAAAACGCGCTGATCACCGGCGCGCTCACGGATCAGAGCGGCGCCGTGCTCCCCGGCGTGACCGTCACCGCACGTAACCAGGAAACCGGCCTCACGCGGACCGCCGTGTCGGGCGCCGCCGGCGACTACAGGCTGCCGGCGCTTCCACCGGGAACGTACACCCTCAAGGTCGAGCTTTCCGGTTTCACGACCGAGGAGCGGTCCGGCATCATTCTCGTGATCGACCAGACCGCCCAGATCGATTTCACACTCAAGCCCGCCGCGGTCGCGGAGACCGTGACCGTGCAGGGCGAGTCCCCGATCGTCGACGTGACCGCGTCGAACGTGGCCACGAGCGTGTCGAACGCACAAATCCAGGATCTGCCCGTGGCGTCCCGACGATGGATCGATCTGGCGATGCTGACCCCGGGCACGTCGCAGGACAACATTCGCGGGTTCTTCTATCGCGGCAACGTCAACGTCGGCGCCGGAACGCGCGAATACTCGAACGGCTTCGTCGTCGACGGCGTGAACAACACCTGGGCGGAGATGGGCGAGCCGCGGCAGAACTTCGCGATGGACTCCATTCGCGAGTTCAAGGTGTCCACGTCCAACTACAAGGCGGAGTACGGGCTCGCGACCGGCGGTCTGGTGACGGTCGTGTCGAAATCGGGCACGAACGATCTGCACGGATCGGGCCTGTTGTTCTTCCGCGACAAGTCGCTGACCTCGAGGACCCATTTCGAGAGCGAGAAACCCGATTTCGAGCGCTACCAGTACGGCGGCACGATCGGGGGCCCGATCATCCGCGACAGAACGCACTTCTTCTTCGCGTATGAAGGCACGCAGGAGAGTCAGTTCTTTACGGTCAACACCGCCGGGATCTGGCCGAATGCGGACGGGACCTACCCCAGCGAACAGGACAGGTGGACTTACACGGCGAAGGTCGATCACCAGCTCGCGGACAACCAGTCGGTGTTCTTCCGCTACGCGCAGGAGGACGAATACCGTCCCATCATCACGGCGGGCGGCCGCACGCATCCGACGGCCAGCTTCGACTTCGCCGTGCCGCGCTCGTCCGCCGTCCTCGCCCATACCTGGGTCGTGAACGATCGCATGTTGAACGACTTCAGGTTTCAGTACGGGTTCTCGAAATACGAGGTCGCGCCGCCCTACAGCCACGGATCGTGGGAGCCGGGCTACTTCGGCGAGGATCGCCTGGCCTTCTGCCTCCCGGTGTTCTCGTATCCGTCGCTCCAGCTGGGCGGGTGCGGGAACACGCAGATGGGGCCCGAGACCAGGTGGCAGTTCAAGGACGACTACTCGTACCTGATGCCGGCCTGGGGTGGAAGACACCAGTGGAAGGTGGGGGTGGACTACAGCTACATCGAGTTCCAGGCGGACAACTTCGGGTCACCGCTCGGCAGCTGGACGTCAGCGGCCGATGAGGAATTCAGTGCGACCAATTCTCCGACGCAGTTCAACCACTCCCTGCCGACCTACGCGGACATCCCCGTGCACCATTTCTCGACCTATGTCCAGGACGACTGGCAGGTCGCGTCGAGGGTCACGCTCAACCTCGGGCTTCGCTACGATCTGCAGGTCGGGGTCTTCAACGAGGACATTCCCGGGTTGCTTCAGAAGATCGAGGACAAGCTCGGACGGGACGGCAGCTTCCCGATCGAGGTCCCCTTCCACGAGGGCTATCAGAGCCGTGGCGACCGCAACAACTTCGGGCCGCGGGTCGGGCTGGCCTGGGATCCGTTCGACGACGGCCGTACGAACATCCGCGCGGCCTACGGGATCTTCTACGACAACATCAGGACGCTGACGAACTTCGGCGAGCTGACCTGGCCACAGGCCAAGTCGATCGTCATCCGGAACCCGTCGTATCCGGATCCATACAACGGACAGTCTCGCGAGGAGTTCCTGTCGACGGCCCCGCCGAACATCACGGTCGGCGATCACGACCAGGTCAACCCCTACGCGCACCAGCTGAACTTCGGCGCGAGCCACATGCTGACCCGGACCATGGCCGTGACCGCGGACGTCACCTTCGTCAACAGGTACTCGGATCGCGATACCGTTGACATCAACCTCCCGGACCCCACGACGAAGCAGCGACCGTATCCGCAGTTCAATCGCGTGAGCTACTGGCAGTCCACGGCGGACAACACGTACCGCGCCCTGCTCCTCAAAGTCGAACGGAGGTTGAGCGACGGCTATCAGTTCCTGGCCTCCTACACGTTGAGCCAGGCCAAGGACGACAACTTCAGCAACAACGTGCCCGACGTCTACGGGTTTGCCAAGACGGTGCGGTACGGCGCGGCGGATCGGCGTCATCGGCTGGTGGTCAGCGGGATCGTGCAGCTCCCCTTCGAGATGCAGGTGTCGGCGATCGGCGACTTCCGTTCGAGCCTGCCCTTCGGCCCCAGCTCCCCGCTCGATCCGGATGGCGACGGGTACACCGGCGATCTGCCGACCGGCGTCGAGCCGAACAGCGGCTGCCGGGATCTGGATCTGGCCGCCGTCAACGCCTTCCGCCGTTCGCGCAACCTGTCGGAGGTCGGTAGCATCGAGTGCCCGGGCTTCGCCAATCTCGACCTCCGGTTCTCGAAGTTCCTCAGCCTGCCACGCGGCCACCGTGTGGAGCTCATCGCGCAGCTGTTCAACGTGTTCAACCGTGCGAACTTCGGCGTTCCGACCGGCGGTCTGACCTCGTCACTCTTCGGCCAGCCCACGGCCCTGCTGCCGAACATCAATGCACCATCGCGGCAGGTCGAGCTCGCCATCCGGTATCAGTTCTGAGCGGTTGGTTCAGGAGGCGGCCGTGCGGCCGCCTCCTGCCCGCCCTCGGAACTCCGGGGGCATCCCGAGGGGTCACGTGCGTATCCTCGTCGTCGACGACCATCGCAATACACGAGAGGCGATCGCGCTCGGGCTCGCGCCGCTCGGCGTCGAAGTCCTGACGGCCGCGTCCGGCGCCGATGCACTGCGGCAACTCGCGGTGCAGCCGTGCGAATGGATCCTTTGCGACGTTCGGATGCCGGGGATGACCGGCATCGAGTTCGCAGCGGAGGCTTACGCGCTCAATCCGGAGTCGCGCGTGATCCTGATGACCGCGCATGACGTCGGGCAGGAGGAGCGCCTGCGCGTCGCAGCACTGGGCGTCGAGATCCTGATCAAGCCGGTCACCGCCAGGGCTCTCGTCGATCGGTGCCGGACGAATCGGCGTCTCATGCCCGAAACAGCAGGCAACCGCAACCCTCGGCTGCGCTGACGGCCCGCGCGCGAGGACGAGTGCCAACTTCACCAGTCACGTATCCGGGGGACCTCATGCGACGTGCCATCCTGAATGCTTGCGGCCGGCCTGCGGCGCTCGTCTGCGCCCTTGCCGGAGTGGTCATCCTCGCGCCGGCCGCGACCACCAGAATCGCGGGTCAGACGACGCGTGCCGGTCTCGAGTCGGTGTTCGAGCCGGGGGGCATGCTCCAGGACCGGAACGGCGACGGCTTCATCGACGCCGTGAGCGTCCGGCTCCTGCTCGACGAGGCACCCTCGGCCGCGCGGGTCGCCGCCGCCGCGGATGTCGCGGCGCGCCTGGGCTTTGAAACGTCCGCTCTCGATCTGCCGCTGTCCGGCTCCGGCGATGCCGCCGGAACCGTTGCAATCGGCAGGGAGGCCGCGCGCCGGGCGGGGATCCCCGACGCAGAGATTCCACTGGAGGGCATCCCTGAGGGGCAGGGCGTCGTCGCGCTCCGCCTCCAGGGTTCGCATCCGGTGATCGTGGTCGCGGGGCGTGACGACAATGGCACGCGCGCCGCCGCGTTGCTGCTCGCTGGACGCCTGCCGTATCTCGACAATCCGAAGGGCCCCTCGCTCGAGACCGTGATCGGGGATGCCCGCAAGGTTCTCGATGGCGCCGGGGTCCGTGTCAAGGACCTCCAGCTCACGGCGGTGCGCAGCGCGCCGGGAGGAACGATCGCACGGCTGGACGTCGAGCTGACGGTCGCGTCTACGGCGGAGGTCGAGCGGGCGCGGGATACGCTCCGGGGGCTGCGCGCCCGGGGCGTCGAGGCGCCCCGGCCCCGGCAAGCCGGGACCGCCGCGCCTTCCGCGCAGGCAGCGCCAACGGATGCTGCGCAAGGGCCGCCGCTGTCGTACACGACAGTACCCGCGGTTGCCTTTCGAATCGTCGCCTCCGGCGCCCGCGCCGCCAGCGTCGAAGTTCCACGCGCGGAGGCTCCTTCACCGGGCCCGCTCGGACGCCGCCCTGGTGCCGGCGCCAAGGAGAACGTGGATCTCTCGAGCCTGTACGGCAACGACGGGCTGCTTGGCGATTCCGACACCAACCTGATTCCGGACCGGGTCGACACGATCCTCGTGCCCGCCGGCGAAGGCGTGGACCGCACGGTCGACGTGGCAGCGCGCCTTGGCCTCGAGTCGACCGGTGTCGTCGTCCCCATCGCGGTGCCAGCCGACGCCGTGACGAAACCCGAGTCGGAGCCCACGATGGTGCTCATTGGCACCAGCCATCCGATTGTGGACCGCCTGATCAAGGAGGGGAAGCTCGATCGTCCGGACCTGCAGCCGGGGCAGGGGCTGATTCAGATCGTGCGCAAGGCGTTCGGCGAGAAAAGCGTCGTGGTGGTGACGGGGGCCGACAGGGCGGGCCTCGGACGCGCGCTGGAGCAACTGGCCGAACGGCTTCCGCATATCTGGGAGCGCGGCAAGGATCGCACGACCCTGGACGACGTCGAGGAGCAAATCAGGCGATTCGTGTCGAACCGGTCACCGGAAGGCCAGGCATCCGCAGCGCTCTACATGCTCGAGCGCATAGGCCGCGAGATCGGAGGGCGTCAGCTCGAATCAGCCTCGGTGTCGGTGCACCTGCAGAAGGCGGATGCGCGTCTCTCCGAGGTCGTGCGGCAGGCTGCCGGCGAGCACATCAAAGCCGGCCGGATCGACGTGACGATCGACGACAGGGACGTCCAGAAAGCGGCGACCATCTTCGAGGAGGAGTTCGCAGTGCCGTCGGAGGTCGAGGACTTCTGGGATGTGTTCGGCGCACGGGTGCTTCCGGCCGTCCGCAGGGGGCGCCCGGCTTCAGTTGAAGTGCGGTTGAGCGAACCGCCCGAGGTCCGGGAGCGCATCGCACGCGAGGCGACCGAACGCCTCCTGTCGAAGGGCGCGGAGCCGGCAGGTACCAAGGTAACGGTCCTCTCAGCGTACAAGCAGGGCTACAGCTGGCTCTACGACCAGGTTCGCCCACAGCTCGTGGGACAGCCGGTCGGACAGCTGACGATTCGGTTCGCGGAGATCGGGCCGCCGCCGGAATGGACGCAGCAGGCGATGTATGCCCCCACGCGCTGGCTGCTCGAGCTCTTCCCGATCGACGAGGTTCTCGCTCGCGAGCTGAAGATCGACCTGAAGAAGATCACGTTCGAGAAGCGGCCCATCGGGTCACCGGCGTATGAAGTGGTGGCCACGGCACCCGACGGCCGCGAGATACTGCGCCAGACGTTCGAGCCGAAGGTTGTCGTGCGCCCGTTCTTCGACCGCTTCCCCGACTACGAGCACGTCAGGGTCACGACCGGGTGGATCTCCGCCAGCGTGGACGGCCGGCAGATCGTGGACCAGCGCATCATCACGGATCCTGAACGGTTCTGGGATCACTACCAGTCGAAGATCCTGCCGCGCATCTACGACTACGTCATGAAGATCGGCGAAGGGAAACCCGAGCCGAAAGACGCGCCGTACTTCGGCGAGCTGACGGTCGATCTCTCGCTGAGCGAGCCCGACTACCAGGTGGGGGTGGACAAAGAGCAGATCGCATCGATGGAGGCGCTCCACGAAGAGATCTACTTCAACACGCTGCATTTCTTCGACGTCCTCGGGCGGAACTCCCGGGGCGACGGCCTCGATTATCCCGGCCGCATCATCCCGATCGTGCGGCCCAAGTCCGACGGTGCGGCGGGGCGGGCAACCGTGAAGTTCACCGGGTTCAAATCGATCCGGCCTGCCGTCGAAGTGTCCTACCGGGAGGCTGGCGGCGCCGAGAAGAAGATCCGCCGCGACATCCGGCCGGTGGCCGTCGAGCGTCCGTCGGCGCTCTCGGCCGTCGTTCGCGCGGGTCGTCCCGGTATCGAGCGGCTGGACGTTCGGTTGAAGGTCGACACCGAGACCGATATGCGCGACGAGCTGATTCGCAGGACCCGGGCGGAGCGGGTCGAGGAGCAGATCCTCTCTGCCGAACAGGTGTCGGCGATGCTCGGGAACCTCGAACGCCTTCGGGCGGCAGGCCTGTATCGAGACGGGCTCGCGTTCCACGATCTCGGCAGCATCCGCATACTCGCCACGTGGGAGCACGACGCGCCCCCCCGGTCGGCGAAGATCGCGACGCTGCAGGCGAACGGCCAGCCCGAGGCGTGGCCCGACATTCGGACGCTGCTTCCCGCCGGCTACCGCTACGCCGGCGAGGAAATCGTGCAGTGGAAGACGCCGATCCCGCCGCCCGAGGCCTACCAGATCCTCGCGAAGATGTCTTCGTTCCCCGAAGCGCGGGTGTACAAGGCGGGGGAGAGCTATCTCGGCAAGGACGTCTGGGCCATGGATCTGATGCCGCCTGTGACGGCGTCTCACTGGTCGCAGGCGAAGCAGTCGGTGATGAAGCCGACGGTTGTCTATTCAGCCAGGCAGCATGCCAACGAAGTGTCGTCCACCAGCCACGTCCTCAAGCTGGCGGAACTGCTGCTGACCGATTCGCAGCACAAGGCGAAGCTGCAGAAGGTCAACGTCGTCATTCACCCGATTACGAATGCCGATGGCGCCCAGCTGGCATACGACCTCTACAAGATCACGCCCGATCACATGCTGCACGCCGGGTATCTGGGGTCGCTCGGTGTGGACATGACCTCGGGGCAGTGGGAAGGCGATCCCATCTATCCCGAGAGCCGGATTCGCCCGGACATCTGGCGGACGTGGCTGCCGGATGTCTTCCTGAATCCTCACGGGTATCCGTCGCACGAGTGGGTGCAGCTCTTCTCGGAGTACGCGGGGTGGGTCCGAAACCGGGCGACGGAGTCGCGCGACTGGTGGGGCATGCGTGGCTGGTTCATCCCGGGCTTCGGGTATCTCGACGATCCGAAGCATCCCCGGCACAAGGAGGCGGCCTTCGAGATCCGCGAGCGGATCACGAAGAACATCAACGCGGCGCCCGTCGTTCGTGCGCTGAATCAGCGGGCCTACGACCGCTACCGCCGGTACGGGTTCTCGCACGATCAGGAGAACTTCAAGATGGACCTGACCAACGACGTCCTGATCTACACGGCGATCAAGGGGTCGAAGGCGGATCCGCGGTCGGGAGATTTCATGACCCGGCAGCCGAAGGTCACGATCTGGACCGGAGGCACCGAGGCCCCGGACGAAACGGCGTACGGCGACTGGCTCCAGATGGTGGCCACGGCGGGCCTCCAGTGGGACAAGGCGGTTCTCGACTACCTGGTGGACGGCAAACACCGGATCGATCGCAAGGTCGAGCCGTTCTTCGAGGGCGTGGCACTCAGCATCGACCGGCCGCGGCCCCCGAAGCCCGAGGAAACGCCGGGAACCACGACGGACGGGCAGGGTCGTTGATGCCCGCGAGGAGAGGAGTCTGACGATGGCCTGGAATTCCCGGGGCAACTGGCTCGCGCCTGCAGCCCTCGCCCTAATCCTGTGCGACACGCTGGCGGTGTCCCTGCCGGGGCAGTCCATCGGCCGCAACGGCATGGTCGCGACGTCTCACCCGCTGGCGTCGGACGCCGGGCTGCGTTTGCTCAGACAGGGTGGCAATGCCTTCGATGCGGCAATTGCCGCCGGCGCAGTCCTCGCCGTTGTGAACCCGTTCATGGCAGGCATGGGCGGAGTCGGTGGCTACGCGCTGATCCACGACGCGAAGTCAGGAAAGACAGGGGCGTTGGACTTCATTGGCACAGCCCCGAAGAACGCCACGGTGGAGCACTATCGAGGCGACAAGCTCTGGGACTTCTCGAAGCGAGCCACCGACGGTCACCTGGCGCCGTTGGTGCCTGGCATGGTGGCCGGGTGGGCCGCTCTGCACAAACGTGGCGGCTCCAAGAGCTGGTCGGAGATTCTGCAGCCCGCCATCGAGTATGCCGAATCCGGTTTTCCTGTGACCCCCGCGGTCGTCCGGTCGATGACGACCGGGGAAATGTCCAAAGCGCGACGGTACTCCCACGGCAGAGAGATCTTTTCGGGCAGGGCTCCGAGTACCGTTCAGCCAGGCGAAATCTGGATCCAGAAGGATCTTGCTGCGACGCTGAAGATGATCGCGGCCAAGGGGCCGGACGCCTTCTACAGGGGAGACATCGCGAAAAGGATTGCCCAGCACTTCGCCGAAAACGGCGGTCTGATGACGGCTGACGATCTGGCGAGCTATGAAGCCATCTGGAGTCAGCCCATCGAGACGACCTACCGCGGCTTCCGCGTGGCGACTCACCGGCCGGGTTCGTCGGGTATGACCATCCTCCAATGGCTGAACGTACTCGAGGGCTTCGATCTGGAGGCGATGGAGCGGAATTCGGCCGAGTACATCCACCTGGTGTCTGAGGTCGTGAAGCTCGGCTTTCTCGACGACGACCGTTACAACACCGGCAAGCTGAACGGGAAGGTGCCACTCGGGCGCCTGCTGTCCAAGGAATATGCCGCCGAGCAGCGCGCGAGGCTGAACCTGGAGAGGGCACAGTTCTATCCACCGAACAGTCCCGCGTCGATTTCGACGGTCGGCGAGCACACGAACCACCATACCGTTATCGACAAGGACCACAACGTCGTCACGATGACCGAGACGCTGATGTACGCGTCGGGCGTAGTCGTGCCGGGGACAGGTCTGTTTCTGAACAACGGCATGTGCTACTTCAGCCTGGAGCCCGGGGACGCCAATCGGATCGAGGGCGGGACGCGGCCTCGATTTGTCATGAGTCCAACTATCGTCTTCCGGCACGACCGACCGTATTTCGCGACGGGCGCGGCTGGCGGCTGGACGATTCCGCAGACGATCCTGCAGACCATCCTCAACGTGATCGATTTCCGGATGGAAATCAGCCGCGCCGCTGGCGGACCGCGATTCATTCTGCGCTATCTCGAAAACTCCATTCCCTATGTGCCGGGCACGGACCTTTCAGCCGACAGCGGCATTCGGGAGCCGGTCCGGAAGAAGCTGGAGGAGATGGGACACCGCGTCATACCCGGCCGTGAGGACGAGACGTCGGGCGGTGCTGGAAACGTGCTCAATTCCATTCTGATCGATCCGCGATACGGGACGTTGTGGGGTGGCGGTGGAGCTGTGACCTGGTGATGAGAAAATGGAGGACCCAATGCGGCAGAAGATCAGCGCAGGCGTAAGGGTTCTGTTCGTTGTTGCTCTCGTGGTGGCTGGCGTCGTCGCCGAGGCGTCGGCCCAGAATACCGGCGTAATCGAGGGTGCGGTGATCGACGAGTCGGGCGGCGTGCTGCCGGGAGTGACCCTGACGCTCCGAAACCTCGAAACCGGCGTGGAACGTACGGCGGTCACGGACGCCGAAGGGCGCTACAGGTTCGCGGCCCTTCAACCCGGCACCTATGCCCTGCGGACGGAGATGTCAGGGTTCGCGATCGAGGACCGGCGCGGCATCGAGCTGACCATAGGGCTCCAGCTTCGTCACGACTTTCGACTCAAACTGGAGTCACTGGCCGAAACCGTCAGCGTCGTCGCCGACACGCCGGTCGTCGATGTCGCGAGCTCCGAGGTCGCCGGCATCGTCACTCAAAAGCAGATCGAGACGCTTCCGATCAATACGCGTCAATATCTCAACCTGGCCCTCCTGATGCCCGGCACGAGCCAGGACGCCGTGCGTGTGTTCTACAACAACGTCAATGTGGGCGCCGGCGGCTCGTTCTACAGCAACGGTTTTGTCGCGGATGGCGTGACGAACACATGGGCCGAGCAGGGAGAGCCGCGGCAGAACTTTCCGCAGGACTCCATCAGGGAGTTCAAGGTCAACACCACGCAGTTCAAGGCCGAATACGGCCTGGCGACGGGCGGCCTGGTGTCGGTGGTCTCGAAGTCGGGCAGCAACGACTTCCACGGAAACCTGTTCGAGTACTTCAGGCACAAGAGCCTCAACGCCAAGAATCATTTCGAGCAGGCGAAGCCGGACTTCAAGCGCAACCAGTTCGGCGGCAGTCTCGGCGGACCCATCAAGACGGACCGGACCCATTTCTTCGGCGCCATCGAACGCACGCTGACCGACGAGTTCTTCACGGTCACCACGGGCCGTCCTGACCTCTACGCGGCGGTGGAAGGCACGTTCCCGCAACCGCGGAAGGTGACGCTCGCGTCCATCCGTATCGATCACGCGCTCAACCAGCAGCAGATGCTCTTTGGCCGCTACGCGCACGAGGAGGAACGCTCGGTGTGTGCCGGGTCCACCTGCGGGGGTCGGAATGCGGCGAACGCCGGCTACGACATGGAGATTCCGAGACGCGCGCCCGTCGTGGGGCACACGTGGATCCTGTCGGAGCGCCTTCTCAACGATTTCCGATTCCAGTTCGCGTACGCGGCGTATCAGATCGCGCCGACCGGCAAGGAGATCTTCACCGAGGTCGGGCAGTATCCGCCCGAGCGCGTGGGCCCGGATCGGGTGCAGCAGCGGTTTACGTTCCCGAGCCTCGTCTGGGGAGGCAACTACGAAGCACTCGGGCCGGAGAAGCGCTGGCAGTTCAAGGAAGCTATCTCCTATCACATGCCGGACTGGGGCGGCTCGCACGACTGGAAGTTCGGCGTCGACTACAACTACATCTGGTTTGCAGACGATTCACAGGTCAACCTGAACGGCACGTATCAGTTTGGAACCGACCAATACTTCGATCCGAACGATCCGGCATCGGTGGCGAACCTGCGCAACCCTCAGGTCTATACTCAGACATTCCCGCCGAACTACGTGCCGCTGCCCACGCACCACTTCGCGCTGTTCGTTCAGGACGACTGGCGCCCCTTACAGAAGCTGACCGTCAACCTCGGGCTGCGCTACGACCGCCAGATCGGGTCGTTCAACGAGGACATCAACCTCGACCGCTTCCGCATTCCGATCCCGATGATCGATCCGGACGCGCGTGGTGACGCCAACAACTTCGGCCCGAGAGTGGGGTTTGCCTACGACGTCAGGGGATCGGGAGAGACCGTCGTACGCGGCGGGTACGGGCTCTACTACGACAACATCCGGACGCTGCAGAACCAGTACGAATGGCTGAACATGCAGCGGTACGACGTCCGGATCTCGAATCCGCCATACCCGGATCCGTTCCTGGGCCGGGATCCGATCGAGTTCGTCAGCACGGCGCCTCCAAACATTCAGGTGCTCTCGAACGATTTCGTGAACCCGTACTCACACCAGATGAACCTCGGGTTCAGCCACCAGCTGGCCTCGGATCTGGCGATTCACATCGATGGCGTGTATACGAGGGTCAGGAGTGATCGCAAACTCTATAACATCAACCTGCCCGATCCGGCGACAGGCCAGCGGCCCCATCCGGAGTTCAACCGCATCGATCTCGAGGAGTCGATCTCGAAATCGAACTACCGCGGCCTCTACGCACGACTGGACAAGCGATTCAGCCGGAACTATCAGTTCCTCGTGTCGTACTCGTACGTGAACAGCAAGGACAACGCGCCGGCTGGACGCTTCACCGACGAGAATGATTTCGGGATCGATTACGGCCCCTCGAATGCCGAACGCCGCCACAGCCTGGTTGCGAGCGGCGGGGTGACGCTTCCCTACGGGATCCAGCTCGGCGCGGTCTGGGCGCTGCGAACGAGCCTTCCGTTCAGCGCCGGTGCAGGAACCGACCTGAACGGGAACGGTTTCACGACCGACTACGTTCCGGGCACGACCCGGAACCAGGGGCACCGCGACCTCGATCTCGCTGCAGTCAACGAATGGCGGGCGCGCTCGAATCTCCCCCCGGTGACCGAAGACGATCTGGACTCGACGCGGTTCACCAGCGTGGATCTGCGGGCTAGCAAGACGTTCACGATCAACGGCAGCAGGCGGCTGGAGCTGCTCGCCCAGGTGTTCAACGTCTTCAACACCGTAAACCTCTCGGGGCTGCAGACCAACGCCCGGGCCACGACATTCGGTCGGGCATCTCGGGCCTCCGCCGGGACACAGGCCGAGTTCGCGGTCCGCGTCCTCTGGTGAGATTGCCCATGAGGACACGAATCGGTCTGCAGACCCTCAGAACCGCCCGTCTTCGGACGGGCGGTCTTTCCCTCTGTCTCATCACACTCATCGCACCGCCTGCCGCACTCGCGCGACAGGATCCCCTTCCCCCTGTGCTCGACCGAAGTACGGCACTCTGGCTGGTGACCCTTCCGCTGTCCTGTATAGACAAGCTGCACGAACCGCCTCGGGGCCGGGGTTACCTCTACGAGGTCAACGCCGTGCTTCGCCCCGACTTCTTCAAGACCCGCGCTTTCTACGGTTGCTCGGATTGGCACTCGGCAGTGAACTCGACCTGGGCGATGGTCAAGATCCTCCGGCTTTTTCCCGACCTCCCGGTGGCGCGGCTCATTCGCGAGAAGCTGAACGAGCATCTCTCCGGGGATGCCTTCAAGGGCGAAGTCGCGTTCTTCAACGAGGAGGGCCACAAGTCGTTCGAACGTCCGTACGGCTGGGCCTGGCTGCTTCGGCTGTATGCCGAGCTGCGTTCCTGGAAGGACGCGGACGCGCAGAAGTGGGCATCGAACATCGAGCCGCTCGCCAAGGTGCTGCTCGAGCGTACGACGCCCTATCTCAGGACGCTCGCCGCACCGATGAGAATCGGCACGCACGCGAACACGGCATTCACACTCAAGCTGCTGCTCGAGTACGCCAAGGCGACGAGTGAAAAAGAGCTGGAGCGAGCGGTGGTGGACCGCGCGATGACGTTCTTCGCCGCCGACTCGGGGTGTGCGCCGAATCTCGAGCCCTCGGGCTCCGATTTCTTCTCGCCCTGCCTGTCAGAGGCGGCCCTGATGAGCGAAGTCCTCAAACAGCCGGAATTCGTCGGTTGGCTGGGCGATTTCCTGCCCGCCCACGATTCGGCGAACTTCAAGGCCCTGACGATCGGCCTGGACATGAAGGGCACGGCCGAGGAACTGAAGAAAGCCGACATGTTGGGAGCCAAGGCCCACTTGATTGGCCTTGCGGCGACCAGGGCGAAGGCATTCGAGGAAATCGCGTATGCTCTGCCGCCCGGCGACCCGAGAGTTGCAGTGTACCGCCAGCTTGCGGCACAGCACGCGAAGGCGGGCATCGCGGCCATGTACGAGGCAGATTACGCGGGGACACACTGGATTGCGACCTACATCCTCGACTACCTGATAAGTGCCAGCCGTGTGGCCGAAGGGCAGGACCGTTGATGCGGGATCGCATCGATCTCAACTGCGACATGGGGGAGTCGTTCGGGGCGTGGACGATGGGCACCGATACGGAGGTCCTCGCCAGCGTCTCGTCCGCCAACATCGCCTGCGGTTATCACGCGGGCGATCCCGCCGTCATGCGCCGGACCGTCAGGGCGGCGCGAGATGCCGGGGTCGCTGTCGGAGCCCATCCGGGCCTGCCAGACCTCTTAGGATTCGGCCGCCGCGAGATGCGCGTGCAGCCGGCGGACGTGGAGGACATGGTCCTGTATCAGGTGGGCGCGCTGGCCGCGCTCGCCGCGGCCGAAGGCGTCAGGCTGAGGCACGTCAAAGCCCACGGTGCGCTCTACAACATGGCCGCGCGTGATGTGTCGCTCGCGTCGGCGATCGCACGCAGCGTCGCGGCATTCGATCGGGATCTTCTCCTGTTCGGTCTGGCGGGATCGGTGCTGCTCGAGGCGGGCCGGGACGCGGGCTTGCGCGTGGCCTCCGAGGGTTTCGCAGACCGCGCATACGAGCCCGACGGCTCGCTGACGCCCCGATCCCGTCCGGGCGCCGTCATCGATGATCCCGACCGCGTAGTCGAGCGGGCGGTCCGCATGGTGACGCAGGGACGCGTGACCGCGACCGACGGATCCGAGGTCGCGCTTCAGGTGGACACGCTCTGCACGCATGGCGATACGCCCGGCGCGCAGGCGCTGGTCCGCCGGCTTCGGGCCGGCCTCGAAAGCCAGGGTGTTGCGGTCAGACCCGCCTGGGACAGGACCGGCGCATGATTCGCATCGGCGTCGACACGGGCGGAACGTTCACCGATCTGGTGAAGCTCGGTCCCGATGGCATCGTCGTGCACAAGGTGCGCTCCACGCCCGAGGATCCGGCGGAGGCCATTCTTCGAGGCATCGAGGACGTGGGGGGCGCCGAGGGAGGCGCCGATGTCGTCCACGGCTCGACCGTGGCAACCAACGCGGTCCTCGAGCGGAAGGGCGCGCGAGTGGCGCTGCTGGCGACGGCCGGGTTCGAGGACGTGCTGCACATCGGCCGGCAGACACGACGCGAGCTCTACAACCTCATGGTCGAGGGCCGGCGGCCGCTGGTCGAAGCCGCGCTGACCTTCGGCGTGGACGAACGCCTGGACGCGGACGGCAGGGTGCTCGTGCCCATCGAGCCGTCCGCCATCGAGGATCTGGCTGAGCGCCTGCGGCGGTCGGGCGCCACCGCCGTCGCCGTCTGCTTCCTGCACGCTTACCGCAATGCGGTACACGAAGAGCTGGTGCGCGAGATCCTCGAGCGCAGCGGCCTTGCCGTGTCGGCCTCGCACCGGGTGCTCTGCGAGTACCGCGAGTTCGAGCGCTGGAGCACGACCGTCGTCAACGCCTACGTCACCCCGTTGATGTCGCAGTACCTGGCCGTGCTCGAGGCCCGGCTCGGGGGGAGCCGGCTCAGTATCATGCAATCGAACGGCGGGTCGATTGCCGCGGCCACCGCGCGCGCGGTCCCGGTGCGCACGATCCTCTCCGGGCCGGCCGCCGGCGTGGTCGGCGCGCGGGCGGTTGCGGAAGTGGCCGGGTACCGGCGGATCATCACGTTCGACATGGGAGGCACCTCGACGGACGTCAGCCTGATCGACGGCGCGATCGGCAGAACGACCGAATCAACGGTGGGGGACTTCCCGGTGCGCCTGCCGATCATCGATATCCACACCGTAGGCGCGGGCGGCGGGTCGATCGCCTATATCGACTCCGGGGGAGCGCTGCGTGTGGGACCACGAAGTGCGGGAGCCGATCCCGGCCCGGTCTGTTACGGCCGCGGCTTGGAGCCGACGGTCAGCGACGCCAACCTGCTGCTCGGACGGCTGGATCCGACGTACTTCCTGGGCGGCCGCATGGCGCTCGACGTGGATCGTGCGCGCGGCGCGGTTCGCGATCTGGCCCGCCGGCTGTCCCTGGGAGAGATGGCGCTCGCCGAAGGGATCGTCCGCGTCGCCAACGCGAACATGGAGCGCGCGATTCGCGTCGTCTCGGTCCAGCGCGGATTCGACCCGCGCGATTTCGCGCTGCTCGCCTTCGGCGGCGCGGGCGGGATGCACGCGTGCGAGATCGCCGCGACGCTCGAGATCGCTACGGTGATCGTCCCGCGACACGCCGGCGTGCTCTCGGCTCTGGGGATGCTGCTGGCAGACGTCACCAAGGACTATTCGGTCACGGTCCTCCGCAAGCACGACGATGCCGAGGCGCGCACGCTCGAGCCCTTGTTCGATCCGCTCCTCGCGCAGGCGAGGATGGAGCTCACGGCCGAAGGATTCGCGCCCGAGACCACGCGGTTGGATCTCGCGGTGGACGTTCGCTACGTGGGCCAGTCCTTCGAGATCACCGTGCCGTTCGGCGCGGAGTACCGGGAGGAGTTCGATCGGCAGCACGCGCGGCTGTACGGCTATGCCAACCGAATGCGCCCCGCCGAGGTCGTCAACCTTCGGGTGACGGCAACGGGCATCGCCCGCAAGCCGGAATTGCCGCGCCGCACGATCGAGCGCCAGGCGGCGGCGAACCTCTCACATACCGGACCGGCGCAGTTTGGGGGCCGGAAGGTGCACACGCGCTTCTATCGATGGGAAGCCCTGGCACCGGGATCGGTGGCGGACGGGCCCGCCGTCGTGGCGGGCGGACAGGCCACGGCCGTCATTCCCCCGGGGTTCTCCTTCCGGATCGACGAGTTCGGCAACCTGGTCGCCGTCAAAACCGCCACACGGCGTACGGCGCGGCGGCGCGATCGCGTCGGAACGGGCGTAACATGAGCCGGATCGCCGTCAACCCGATCGAGTTCGAGGTCTTCAAGAACCTGTTCGTGTCGGTGGCGGAAGAGATGGGCGTCACGCTCTGCCGCACCAGCTTCTCTCCGAACATCAAGGAGCGGCTCGATTACTCGTGCGCCGTCTACGACGCCGAAGGCAGCACGATCGCGCAGGGGGACCACATGCCGGTCCACCTCGGCGCCATGCCGCTCTCGGTCCGGGCCGCCATCGAGCACTGTTCGTTCGAGCCGGGCGATACTGTCGTGTTGAACGACCCGTTCCACGGCGGAACGCATCTTCCCGACATCACGCTCGTCTCGCCGGTGTTCTTCGGGCGCGCGCGGCGGCCCGCGTTCTACGTCGCCAACCGCGCGCATCACTCGGATGTCGGCGGCATGACGCCGGGCTCGATGCCGCTCGCGCAGGAGGTCTTTCAGGAAGGCCTGATCATTCCGCCGGTCAAGCTGGCGCGACGCGGCGAGATCGTACCGGATGTCCTGGCGATGATTCTGGCCAACGTCAGAACACCGGACGAGCGCGAGGGAGACCTCACGGCGCAGATCGCGGCGAACCGGGTCGGTGAAACCCGGCTCCGGCAGATCGTCTCCAAATACGGCGCTTCGCGTGTGACGGCGTACTCCTCCGCCTTGCAGGACTACTCCGAACGCGTGCTGCGCGCCACGATTACGTCCATACCGGACGGCGACTACACGTTCGACGATTATCTCGACGATGACGGGTTCGGGAACACATGCGTAGCGATCCGCGTGAGATTGAGCGTTGCGGGTGACGAGGCGGTGGTCGATTTCACCGGAAGCGATCCGCAGACCCCAGGCGGCGTGAACGCGAACTATGCGATCACGCTGTCGGCGACACTCTACGGATTCCGCTGTCTGGTCAACGAGGACGTCCTCTACAACGCCGGGATTTCGCGCCCCGTCACGGTCATCGCGCCGGAAGGCTCGATCGTCAACGCGACTCGACCCGCCGCGGTGGCCGGCGGCAACGTCGAGACGTCGCAGCGAATCACCGACGTCATCCTCGGCGCCCTGGGGCGCGCCCTCCCGGATCGGATGCCCGCCGCCAGTCAGGGCACGATGAACAACGTGACCCTGGGGGGACTGGACCCGCGCACCGGACAGCGGTTCGCGTACTACGAGACGATCGGCGGCGGGATGGGCGCGCGAAACGGCCTGGACGGCATCAGCGGCGTGCACACGCACATGAGCAATACCCGGAACACACCGGTCGAGGCGATTGAGCATTACCTGCCCTTGCGCATCCTGCGCTACGGACTTCGGCCGGGCAGCGGCGGCCGCGGTCGGTTCCGGGGGGGAGACGGCATCGTACGCGAATACGAGATGCTGGCGGAGACAGCTGTGACCGTGCTGTCCGAGCGCCGCACGGGAGCGCCGTACGGAACGCGCGGCGGGGCGCCGGGCTCGTCGGGTCGCAACGTGGTCGTGCGGAACGGCCGGGACGAAATCGTCGGAAGCAAGGTGTGGTTGACGTTGAAACCCGGCGATCGGCTCAGGATTGAGTCTCCCGGCGGAGGCGGGTACGGACCGCCAGAGTCGGAGGACGCATGAGCACGCTCGCTGCAGCCCCGGACAGCCGGGGCCTGTTCGGCTGGTGGCGGGCCGGCGATCAGGAGGCGCGCCGGGCGCTCGTCGCCGCTTCGCTCGGCTGGATGCTCGACGCGTTCGACGTGATGCTGTACGCGCTCGTGCTGGCGTCGCTGATGCACGACCTCTCGATGGGGAAGGATGTCGCGGGGCTCCTCGGATCGGTCACGCTCATCGCGTCGGCTGCCGGCGGCATGATCTTCGGCGTCGTGGCCGATCGGTTCGGTCGCACTCGCGCGCTGATGGGCAGCATCCTGATCTACTCGGTGTTCACGGCTGCCTGCGGGTTGGCCCAGACGGTCGGGCAGCTGGCGGTCTTCCGCGTGCTCCTGGGCATCGGGATGGGTGGCGAATGGGCGAGCGGCGCGGCGCTCGTCTCGGAGACATGGCCGGCCGAGCATCGCGGGAAGGCGCTCGGGTTCATGCAGAGCTCCTGGGCGGTCGGGTATGCCGCCGCCGCCGTGGTGACGTGGATCGTGATGCCGGTCTGGGGCTGGCGCGCGGTCTTCTTCGTGGGCGTGCTGCCCGCGTTTTTCACGCTGTGGGTCCGTCGAGCCGTGCGGGAGCCCGAAATCTGGCACCGATCCAAAGCCGCGGACGCCGCGGCGTCGTCTGCCCGCATCAGCGACATCTTTCGCGGATCGCTCCTGCCGCTGACGTTGGCCGTCACGCTGATGAATGCGTGCACGATGTTCGCCTGGTGGGGATTCAATCTGTGGATCCCGGCGTATCTCTCGCTTCCAGTGGCACAAGGGGGCGTGGGACTGAGCACGTCGGCGATGTCCGGCCTCATCATCGCGATGCAGGTCGGGATGTGGTTCGGCTACGTGACGTTCGGGTTCATCAGCGACTCGTTCGGACGGAGGCGGACCTATTTGTTGTACTTGATCGCGGCGGCCGTGCTCGTCTATCTCTATGGCGCGACACGAAACGCCATGGCCCTGCTGGCGCTGGGGCCGTTCGTCGCGTTTTTTGGCACCGGCTACTTCAGCGGGTTCGGCGCGGTCACCGCCGAGATCTATCCCACCACGATCCGCGCCACCGCTCAGGGCTTCACCTACAACATCGGACGGGTGGCGAGCGCCATCGCGCCGTTTGCCGTCGGAACCATCGCCCAGACCCAGGGGTTCGGCGTCGCCTTGTCGATGGCGTCGGCGGCATTCCTGCTCGCCGCGGTGATGTGGATCTGGATCCCCGAGACGGCCGGCCGCGAACTGGCCTGACGTTTCGGGAGTATTCTCAGTGCACGCCCTGGCACGCAGGGCGAGCTGGCTGTGAAGCTCGTCTGGTAGCCGTGCGAGGAGAAGGGATCATGCGAAACAGGACCAGTCAGCGCCGGATTGCCGCCGCGGCGTTCGCGTTCAGCCTCGTGACCATCGCCCCAGCGTGGTCGCAGGGCCTCCAGGGCCTCCGGAGCCAGCACCTGTACAAGCTCCAGTCGGTCGGCGATGTTCATGCGTCGCCCGACGGCCGGCACATCGTCTACAGCGTCCAGAGCAGCGACCGTCCCGGCCGACCCTACTCGCGGCTGTGGATCCTCGACGTCGCGAGCCGCCAGGCCCGCCGCATCGGCAGCGACAGTGCCTCGACTCCCGTGTGGTCGCCTGACGGGACCCTCATCGCCTTCACGGGACGCGAGGACGACGAGAGCGGGCTCATGATCGTCAGGCCGGACGGGACCGGCGAGACGCTGCTCGCGCCGATCACAGGCACCAACCATCCGTTGCCCTCCTCGGGCGACCGCATTGCCTGGTCGCCCGACGGGAAGCAGATTGCCTTCATCTCGGCGACGCCGGGCCCGGAAGAGGACGCCAATGGCGACCCGATGGTCATCACGCGGTATCTCTACAAGCCGACCGCGTCCGAAGGGCTCACACGCTTCAACGACAACCGCCGGCTGCACATCTTCGTCGTGGACGTCGCCACGAAGCAGGTTCGCCAGCTGACGACCGGCAACTATTACGAGCACTCGATCGCCTGGTCGCCGAAAGGCGACGAGATCATGTTCGTCTCGAACAGGAGTCCGGATCCCGACCGCTTCTTCAACTACGACATCTTTGCCGTCAACGTCGCTGACGGCGCCGTTCGGCGTTTGAGCGACACGAAGAGCGCCGAGTATCGCCCGCAGTGGTCCCCTGACGGCCGCACGATCGCCTTCCAGGCGACGACGCGTCCGCTCACCTCGTCGGAGACGACAATGGAGGACACGCACGTGTGGGTGATGGGCGCCGATGGGTCCGGTCGGCGCGAGCTGTCCGGTGTCGACAACCGGCAGGGCGCGCCGAAATGGTCGCCCGACGGCCAGGCCGTGTACTTCACGATTCAGGAGCGCGGCAGCACGCGTGTCTACCGCCAGGCCTTGGCCGGTGGCCAACCGACGCTCGTGAACCCAGGGCCCGGGTCGACGGGATCGTGGTCGCTCGTGGGCACGGATCGCATTGCATATGCGATGGCAGTTCCGGAGAGTCCGGCCGAGCTCTACTTGAAGCCGGTCGCCGCCGAGGCCAGCGCGATGGTGCAGCTCACCACGCTCAACCGGGATCTGCTCTCGGGCCTGAAAGTCGCGGCAGTCGAGGCTTTCACCTTCAAGAGCTACGACGGGACGGAGGTCGAGGCGTTCATCACACAGCCGATCGGGCTCGTGCCGGGCTCGACGTATCCGATGACCGTGATGATCCATGGCGGGCCGCACGGGCAGCAGGGCCCGGCCTTCAACAGCAAGGCGCAGGCGTATGCCGCACACGGGTTCGCCAGCCTCATGGTGAACTACCGCGGGTCCACGGGCTACGGCCAGAAGTTCGCCGACGCGATCTTCAAGGACCAGAATGGCGGCGAGGCGAAGGACGTGATGGCCGGGGTCGATGCCGCGGTGTCCAAGTACGCATGGATCGATCGCGATCGCCTCGGGATCGAGGGAGGGAGCTACGGCGGCCAGCTGACGAACTGGATCATCACGCAGACCGACAGGTTCAAGGCGGCGGTTCCGGCGGCAGGCATCTCCAACCTCGTGAGCTTCAACTACATGGCCTACTACCACGACTACCTGGCGGTGGAGTTCGGAGCGTTCCCCCACGAGAACGGCCTGATGGACCTGCTCTGGGAGCGTTCGCCGATCCGCTACGTCCACAAGGTGAAGACGCCGGTGATGTTCGTGCACGGCGAGAACGACAACGACGTGCCGATTGCCGAGGCCGAGCAGTACTACATTGCGCTGCGGGACGTCGGGGTGGAGGCCGTTATGGTCCGGTACCCGCGCGAGGGTCACGGCATCAGGGAGATGAAGCACATCGTCGACATCATCGATCGCAGCCTCCAGTGGTATCGCCAGCACTTCGCCGGCTCGTCGCCAACCGCCGCGCGCTAGTCCCGGCGCTGGCGCTGGTACTGGCCGTGGCGCCGGGCTGCCTGGTGCTGAGCCTCAATCCGTCCTACGATGACGATTCGATCGCGTGGGAGCCGGATCTGATCGGGAGCTGGCAGGACGCCGAGGACAATGCCTCGCTGGAGATCGAACGCGGCGAGTGGCGATCGTACAACGTCCACTACGTCCATCCCATCGAAGCCGGCGACCTCACGGGGTACCTGACAGCCATCGGCGACGAGCGCTACCTGGATCTGATGCCGATGCGCGGAGAGGACCGCGGATCGTTCCTGATCCCGGTCCACGGCATTCTCCGCCTGCGGCTGCAGGGGGATACGCTGGAGTTGACGCCGCTCGCCTATGACTGGTTCGTCGATCGCCTGCGCGATGCGCGCGGCATATCGGGGTTGCGTGTCTCCCTGGACCAGAAGGAGAATGCGCTCGTCGTGTCGCCCACCGCGCGGTTTCGAACCTGGCTGCGCGGGCTGGACCCGGCAGGCCCCGTTTACGGGGCGCCGGCCACGTTCACGAGGGCACACAAGCGGAAGGAAGGCTGACGCGATGCTGCGATACGTCAGGTGGGCGGGCGCGATGGTGCTCGGGGCATCGGTGTCCGCCAGCGCGCAGAACAGCAGCGCGGACGAGTACACGAGATACGAGCTCCTGGCGCCGGACACGGCCTCGTTCAAGATCATCTACGACGTGACGGCGGTCACGCCCGGGGCGAAGTTCTACTTCAACCCGATCAGGCGAGGCAGCGTCGCGAGCGACGAGTCGGTGATCGATCCGATGACCGGCCGGCCCCTCGAATTCAAGGAAGTCAGTGGCGAAGAAGCGAGGAAGTCGGGCCTGCCCCGCGCTGACGTCGATGGCCGTTATATCCGCGTCACGCTGGCGAGGCCCGTGCCCGAGGCCGGTGAAGCGCGCATCCGCATCATCAAGACCTACAAGGATCCGAAGAGCTACTTCCGGGACGGCGACGCGATCGTCTTCGACCGTCCGCTCGGTATCAGACGCAACGCCGTCGTCCTGCCGGCCGGCTACGAGCTGATCTCCTGCAACGTTCCCTCGCAGGTGATTTCCGAACCGGATGGCCGGATCGCCGTCAGCTTCATGAACGCGAACCCGGGACAGGCGGCGCTGGTGCTCAGGGCGAAGCCGCTCTCCGGGCGCGCACAGCCGTCCGCCGCCCCGAACACCGCCGCGCGGCCACCGACGCAGCCGGAGCCGCCACGCACCGAGCCTGCGATGGAGCGCGTACGGATCGCCGAGCGGGCGATTCAGGACCGCGAGATCGTGTACTTCCTGCTCGATCCGCGCACCAGCGCCTTTTCCCTCTACCACGACTACACGGAACAGCGCGAGGGTGTCGATCGGTATCTCAACATTGTCCGGCGCGGAAGCACGGTGTCGAACCCGTCGGCCCGGCTGCTCGACACAGGCGAGCCACTCGCGACCGAAACGCTGAAGGGCGACGCGATCGCGAAGGCCGGTATCGATATCGGCGAGCCGGTTCAGGCGGATTCGGAAGTCGTTGTCGTGCGATTCCCGGCCGTGAAGGCCGGGCAGTCGCTGCGGATCCGGATCGAAGAAACCTATACCGACGCGGCGAGATATGCCCTGATCAACGGCGAGCTGATGTGGCGGCGCAGCTTCGGGCGGTCCCGCAACGACATGGTGCTCCCCGACGGCTGGTATCTGACGGCGAGCTCGATGCCGGCCACCCTCTCGCAGATGCCGGACGGACGGATTCGGCTGTCGTTCGTCAACGCCAGACCCGACTCGCTCGACGTGTTCGTGAAGGCGCGCCCGAGGTGACTCAGTTGCCCGGACGCGTGATCGAGATGATGGAGCCGAGCACGTAGTGGACGTCGATTCTGTCGCCCGGCTCGAGATCGCGAGGGATCGCTTCAGGCCCGAGGCGCGCCAGGCTCACCTGCCCGTCCGGGTCATCCGGGTCCACGAGGTAGACGTCCAGCGAGATCTGGCCGTGAATACTGACGGGTTGAATCTTCTTGATCAGCGCCGTCTTCGAGCCCTTGAGCATCGCCACGAGTGTAGCGCACGTTGCTTTCCGTCGGACCTTGCTCCACACTGATAGAGCCCCCTTCAAGGAGTTTGCGCCCCATGCGTAGTTCCGCCCTCCGGACCGGTCTCGGAGCCTCGCTCGCGTTGGTAATGGGTGTTTCATTGGGTGCCCGGGCACCGCAGGTTCCTGCGACGGCGCAGCCGCCGGCCCAGCCAGCCGCCCCCGTGAAGCTGCCGCCGGCCGCCGAGATCCTCGCCCGTCACATCGAGGCCATCGGGGGTCGCGACGCGCTGCTGACCGTCTCCTCGCGTCACGTGAGTGGAACGATCTCGATGCCGTCGGCAGGCCTCTCGGGGAGTTTCGAGATGTTCGAAGCGAAGCCGAACAAGGCCGTCATGCGGATCACCATCGCGGGTGTCGGGGAGATGCACGAAGGATTCGACGGCAAGCTGGGGTGGTCCATCAATCCGATGAGCGGACCGTCGATCCTCGAGGGCAAGCTGCTCGAGGAGAAGAAGCTCGACGCCGACTTTTTCGGCGACCTCGAGCCCGAGAAGCGCTACACGTCGATGACGACCAGCGACCGCGTCGACTTCGAGGGTCGCCCGTGCTACAAGGTCACGCTCGTGCGTCGCGACGGTGGAGAAGACGTCCAGTTCTTCGACGCATCCACCGGGCTCCGCGCCGGAACGATGGTGACGCGCGAATCGCAGATGGGCCCGGTCAATGCCACCGTCGCGGAAGGCGATTACAAGCGATTTGGACGACTCCTCTTTCCGACAAAGATCGTCAATACAGCCATGGGACTTCAGCAGGTCATGGTTGTCCAGTCGGTCGTCTTCGACAAGGTGGAGCCGTCGGTCTTCGAGCCGCCTGAACAGATCAAGGCCCTCATCAAGTGAATGGCAGGCTGCTGCTCGCTGGCGTGCTGGTCGCCTCCGGCGCGGTGCTGGATGCGCAACCCACCCGCGCGCTCGAGACGTTCGACAAGGCGTGGACCATCATCCGCGACACGCACTTCGACGTCACGATGAACGGCGTGGACTGGGAGGCCGTCAGAACCGAGTTGCGCCCTCGCGCCGCGGAGGCCGGGACCGATTCCGAGCTTCGCGCCGTGATCCGGGAGATGCTCGGAAAGCTCGGCCAGTCGCACTTCGCGCTGATTCCTTCCACCGCCGATGCATCCACAGGCGGTCGCCTCGATCTGAGCGCGGGGCCGGGATTCGACTTCAGGCTCGTCGGCAACGTTCTGCTCGTCACGCGCGTCGTCGCCGGCGGTCCTGCTTCGGACGCAGGCGTGCGGCCCGGGTGGACGCTCACCGCTATCGGGTCCACGGACGCGGCGCGGCTGCTCTCGACGATTCCGCAGGACGTGCCGGCGCGGATCCGTAACGTGGAAGTCTGGCGAGCCGTCGAAACGCACCTGCGCGGTTCCTCGGGCACGCAAATCGAGCTGACGTTTCAGGATGGCGACTCGCGGAACGTCGCGGTGAAACTGGAACGAGAGCCCGATGCCGGCGAGCCCGCGAGGGTGGGCAATCTTCCGACGATGGCCGTCAGGGTCGAGTCGGAATCGAGGAAAACGCCAAACGGGAAATCGGCCGGGATTATCGCGTTCAACGTCTGGATGCCATCGGTCGACGGGCGCTTTCAGGCGGCCGTCGATCGGTTGCGGTCCGCCGACGGCATGGTGCTGGATCTGCGGGGCAATCCCGGCGGCCTTGCGGCGATGCTGATGGGCATCTCCGGCCATTTCCTCACCGAGCGCAAGGTGCTGGGCACGATGAAGACGCGCGAGACGCAGTTGCGGTTCACCGCCAATCCCCGGCAGGTGAGCGCAGCGGGGGAGCGCGTTGCACCCTTCGGTGGTCCGGTTGCCATTCTCGTGGATTCGTTGACCGGCAGCGCCTCGGAGTGCTTTGCGGGCGGCATGCAGTCCATCGGCCGCGCCCGAGTATTCGGCCAGTCGTCGATGGGGCAGGCGCTGCCAGCCGTCTTCGATCGGCTGCCGAACGGCGACACGCTGATCCATGCCTATGGCGATTTCGTCACAGCGGACGGTACTCGCCTGGAGGGCCGCGGCGTCGTGCCCGACGAGGAAGTTCCGCTGACACGCCAGGACCTGCTCGCGGGCCGTGATGCGACGCTGGAGCGCGCATTGCATTGGATCGATCGGGTCGTATCGCCCGCATCCCCGTCAGGGGGACAGGCACCTTAAGGGGACAGGCACCCTAGGGGGACAGGCACTCTAAGGGGACAGGCACCCTAAGGGGACAGGTGCTCCTACCGCGCCGGGCCTTCGAGAGCCCGCTCGTATGCGGTGGTTGACCCCATATCTGGAAGCAGGGGCGCCGGTTGCGCGCTCGTGAGAGGGTCTGTTAAACTCAGAGGACCTGCGTTCGGCGGTCTTCCCAACCTCTCAAATCGGAACATCAATCGGGAGAAAGTGAATGGAGCAGCGCCGGCTGCGTCTCGGTGACATATTGGACGACTACTGTCCGCGCGAGCGGCGCGTGACCAACCACGCCGTCGTGGCGATGATCGAGGAAGACGTCAAGCAGACACGCTGCACGACGTGCGATGCCGAGCACGCGTACAAGCGTGGCAAGGCCCCGCGAGGCCGGAAGAAGGAAACGCCCGCGGCGCTCTACAAAGAGGTGCTGGCGGGAATGTCCGAAGCCGACGCAAGTCCCGTCCTGACCGCGCCCGCACCGGCGGAAGCGGAATCCGAGCCCATTGTCTCCGGTTCCGAGGACTTCGTAACCGCGGACAACACGGAGATCGATGCCGCCGCTTCTGGTCAGGAGCTCTCCGGCGAAGAAGACGCGCCGCCGGTGGACGTGGAAGAGGGACCCGTGCACCGGCGACTGATTCGCGCAACGCTGCCGCGCCCGGAAGGGCAGAAGGACGCGCGGCCTCTCCCGGAGTTCACCGTCCGGCACTCAGGCAGCCGCGGCAACGGCAATCATCGCGATCATCGCGAGGGCGGCAATCGGTCCCGTGGACCGGGCGGCTTTCGCGCGCAAGGCGGTCAGCGGTTCGGAGGCCCTCGGGGCGGTCGAGGGCAGGGCGGCCATTCCGCCGGGGGCGGCTTCCGTTCGTCGGGGCAGCAGCCTCGCCACGGCGGCAGGAAGCGATCGCGATAGCCCGGCCACCCCGATAGTCGTACAACCTTCACGCAGCCAATCGACCGCCGACGTCCGAGAACAGGGAAACCTCTCCCGGAGGAGCCATGCTCTTTCTCATCGCCGCGCTCGTCCCGTTTCTGATCCAGACTCCGCAGCCACCGGCGGCTACCAGCGCCCCCATCAAGTTCGAGCCCTCACAGGGTGTTCCCACATTTGCGGTGCGCGAGCCCGTCCTGCGCGTGGCGCCCGGCAGCACCGTCGAGACGCGCACCTTCTCGAAGCCCGGCGACTACTACGAGAAACCCGGCGGGGCGTGGCCGGGCGAGGTTGGTCCTTTCTATATCGAGGGCGCGACACCCGATGACACGCTCGTGGTCAGGATTCTCCGCTTGCGTCCGAACCGCGACAGCGCGGTGTCGGCCGTGAACCCCAACGGCATCAGCGCGGTCGCCGGCGACTCCCGCACGCGCATGCTGAACGATCCGCTTCCGTCCCGGAGGTTCGTCTGGAAGCTGGATCGCGCGCGCAGCGTGGGCATCCTCGATCTGCCAGATTCCGCCTCGAAGTCGATCGAGATGCCGCTCCGTCCGATGCTCGGCCGCCTTGCGGTGGCCCCGGCCGGTGATGAAGCCTTCGGGGGGCTGTGGCCCGGAAACTTCGGGGGCAACATGGACGCATCCGACGCGCGCGAGGGCACGACCGTGTACCTGCCGATCTTCCACGACGGTGCGCTCTTCTATTTCGGCGATGGCCACGCGCTGCAGGGCGACGGCGAGATTGCTGGGTCCGGTCTCGAGACGACGATGGACGTGACGTTCCAGTTCGACCTGATCAAGGGACAGCGTATACGATGGCCCCGGATGGAGGACGCCGAGGACATCATGGTGGCCGGCAGCGCCAGACCGCTCGTCGATGCTTTCCGTATCGCGCAGGTGGAGTTGATCGACTGGCTCGTGGCCGACTACGGCTTCGGGCGTCTCGAAGCCTACCAGGTGGTGTCGCAGGGCGGACACTCCCGCATCGCGAACGTCGTCGATCCAAACTACACCGTGGTCGCCAAGTTCCCGAAGAAGCTGCTTCCGCCACGGCGTTAGCCGGGGCTGCGGGCGGATCGAGGTGGTAGCTGATTCATGACAGACCTTTCAGGCAAGACCGGGCTCGTCGTCGGGATCGCGAACAAGCGCTCCATTGCCTGGGCGATAGCCCGGGCCGCGCAGGCCGCCGGCGCGCGGCTGGCCGTCACCTACCAGGGCGAGCGGCTCGAAGAGAACGTCCGCGAGCTCGCCGCCGAGCTCAGCGACCCGGTCATCGTGCCCTGCGATGTGACCGACGATGGGCAGATGGCGAACGTATTCGACGCCGTCGATCGGGAGTTCGGCGGGCTTGATTTCCTGGTTCACGGGGCGGCGTACGCGCCGCGGGAGGAACTCTCGGCGCCGTTCGTCCAGACCACGCGCGAGGGCTTCCGCACGTCGCTCGACATCAGTGCGTATTCGCTGATCGCGCTGTCGCGGGGCGCGCTGCCCCTGATGGAGCGCCGTGGCGGCGGAAGCATCCTCACGCTGACCTACCTGGGCAGTGAGCGCGTCTTTCAGAACTACAACGTGATGGGTGTGGCGAAGGCCGCTCTCGAGGCCGCGGTCAGGTATCTGGCGGCCGATCTGGGCCCGAAGGGGATTCGGGTCAATGCCATCTCCGCCGGGCCCATCAAGACGCTTGCAGCGTCCGGTATCTCGGGATTTTCCGGCATCCTCCAGCATTACCGGGATCGCGCGCCGCTGCGCCGCACGGTCGAGACGGCCGAGATTGCCGATGCGGCGATGTTCCTGCTCGGACCCGCGGGACGCGCCGTCACGGCGGAAATCCTGATGGTCGACGGCGGATATCACGCCACGGGCATGTAGCTTGCACAATCGGAACCCTGTCCTGCACGGTCAGGTCGCTCGGATGTCGAGGAGGCAGTTAGATGAGAAAAGCCAGCTACGCAACAACCATTCTGCTCGTCATCGCGCTCGTCGCACCGCTGCTGCTCACGGCGTGTGGCAAGACGGTGGGTGACACGATTGACGACGCGACCATCACCACGCGCGTGAAGACGGCGCTGCTCAACGATCCCGACGTCGGCGGCCTGCGGATCGATGTCGACACGTTCAAGGGCGTCGTCACGCTGTCGGGTGCGGTGAAGACGGCGGCGGAGCGGGACAAGGCGATCGGAATCGCCAAACGCATCGGCGGAGTGACCGACGTCAAATCGACACTACAAATACAGCCGTAGTCCCCGCCTTCGCGAGCAGGATCAAGCGCGCTACGGCGAGGCGGTGGTCGCACGTCGCGCGTGCACGTCGCACATCGGACGTGCACGTCGCACGCCGCCCGTGACAAGTCGCACGTAGCACATCGCAGCAGCACGTCGTACGTGACGAGTCGCCCCCGCTACGTCCCCCACTCCTCAAGCTTCACATTCCGGGGAGGGACGCCGAGGCGTGCGAGCATCACCGGCAGGTCGGCGACCATGGCCGTGGGGCCGCAGACGAAGCACAGGGTCGTTCGGTCCTCGACGAGGGACGCGAGATGGGCAGGCGTGATGCGGCCGCGTTCCCCTCGCCATCGTTCGGGTGCCTCGCGTGTGGCGTGGAACCGCACCTCGAAATCCGGCCGCTGTCCGAGCGCCCGGAGCTCGCGGGCGTAGGCGAAATCGGGCGTGGTCCTGGCGCTGTAGAGCAGCTTGATCGATCGGTGCCGCCGGCGCAGGGCGTGCGCAATCATCGACCGGATTGGCGCGATACCCGTACCGCCCGCGACGAACAGCAGTGGCCTCGCCAGGGCGCGGTCGGGCATGACGAACGCTCCATACGGTCCGCGTATCGCGAGCCGCTGGCCCCGCGCGATCCGATCGAACTTGTGCCCCCACCGCCCGGAGGGCTCCACCTTGATCAGAAACTCCAGGCCGCCCCGCTCATGGGCTTCCTCCGGGGAGCACGCCAGCGAATACGGGACGCGCTGGTCGCTCTCTGCGAGCCCGATGGCTGCCGCCTGCCCGGGCCTGAATGGGAACCGCGAGGACCCGAGCGCGGCGCGCACGATCCGCGTCCCGGGCGTGGCCCTGCGTACGCTCACGATTGGAAGGATGATTTCGCGGACAGACACTGGCGAGTGTTATTCTATCGCCGTATCTCGGAGAGCTTGTTCTTGCGCGCCGCCTTGTCGTGATACATGCGGCTGTCGGCTGCCGCGAGCAATGACTCGTAGGTGTCCCCGTCCTCGGGAAAAACGGCCGTGCCGATGCTGAGGCCGAGCCGCAGCGGACGGCCGGGCCGCGCCTCGAAGAGCAGCCTTGCGATCTCCTGCTGCAGCTCCTGCCGCTTCTGCTCGGCCTCCTCGGCGCTGCACCCCGACAGCACGACGATGAACTCGTCGCCCGCGTAGCGGACGCAGATATCGTAGGGGCGGATCGCGGCTCGGAGCACGCGCGCGACCTCGCACAGGGCGCGGTCGCCGACGTGGTGGCCGTGGCTGTCGTTGATCTCCTTGAAGTCGTCGAGGTCCATCACCATGAGCGAGACCTGCGACTTCAGCCGGTCGGCGCGCGCCAGCTCGCGTGTGAGGTGCATGAACAGGAATCTCGTGTTCGGCAGCCCGGTGAGCGGATCCGTGAGCGAGTCGTCGCGCGTCTGCTCGAACACCATCGAGTTCTTGATGACCGCCGCGGCCTGTTCCGAGACGCGATCGAGCAGGCGACGGTGATCGTCGCGGTAGTAGGACGCGTCGATGTGATAGACCGAGAGCGCGCCGATGAACTGTTCGTCGAACAGCAGCGGACAGACGAGGGCCGACTGCAGCGTGGTCGTCGCCTTCAGGCCCGCCGCCTCGAAATCGGCGCTCGGGCGGGCGTTCAGCAGCGGCCGCCGGTTCCGCGCCACCCAGCCGGTGAGTCCTTCGCCGCTTCGGACCACGAGCTGCTGGATCAGTTCCGCGTCGGTGCCGCTCGCGAACCGGCAGCGCAGCAGGTCCTCGTCGCCGTCGTAGAGGAACAAGGCGGCGCAGGAGAACGGCACCAGGTTGCTCAGCTTGGCCGCGATGAGCGCCATCGTGTCGGCGACACCGAGGCTGGTGCCCATCGCCTGCGCGATCTCGTAGAGCGCGTAGATCTCGCGATGCGCGAGTGCGATGTCCTCGAAGACGTTCTTCTTCGACGGCTCCGGCGCGAGACCTGTCGCGGGACGTCCCATCGACGGCCCGTCACCTTCGGCGTGCGTCTTCCGTATCGCCTGTTCGAGCTTCGAGGCCTCCGCCTGCAGCACGGGCAGCAGCGCGATGAACTTCGCGACGACGGTCGGATCGAGGCCCTTGCCGGCTTCCTGGCGCAGAAGGCCGACTGCCGCCTCCGCGCTCATGGCGCGATGGTACGGCCGCTCGGCCATCAGCGCGTCGAAGTAGTCCACGACCGACAGGATCCGCGCGCCGAGCGGTATCTCCTCACCCTCGAGCCCCACGGGATAACCCTTGCCGTCCCAGCGCTCGTGGTGGCTCAGGATGAGCGGCGCAACAGGGTACGGGAAGGGCACGGAGCTGACGATGTCGGCGCCCACCTTTGGATGCGCGCGGATCTTCTGGAACTCTTCGGGGGTCAGCGGTCCAGGCTTGGAGAGGATGTGCTCCGGCACCGCGAGCTTGCCGATGTCGTGCAACAGCGCAGCCGTCTTCACACCCTGCACTTCGTTGTCCGACATGCCCAGCGCCCTGGCCACCGATGCGGCGTACAACTGCACCCGGCGGATGTGCGATTGCGACGTCTGATCCTTGGCGTCGATAGCGAGCGCGAGCGCCTCGATGGTCGCCAAGTGCAGGTCTGCCATTTCCCTGACGTGGCGCTGTTCGTCCTCGATCCGGCCGAGATAGACCTTGTAGGTGCGATACGTGAGATAGAGCGGCGCCGCGGCGAGCGTCGCCAGCCAGTGCGCCGAGAGGCCCACCATCATCCAGGAGCCGGCCGCCGCCGCCGTCGCTCCCACGAAATAGCTCGGCGCGCTCCAGAGGAAGTTCTCGTTCCAGACCTTGACGACCGACTGGCTCGTGGAGAGCCCGATCGCCGTGGCAACAGTCAGCGTGTTGACGATGAAGTAGGTGGTAGCCGCGGCCACGAGCGGTTTGGGCAGGGTCGCGAGCCGGAATTCCCCGGGCGTGCCGCCGAGCCAGAGGTACGCCGCCCCCGCTGCCTGCACTGTGATGATCAGGCATCCCATGCTGAACATCGTCCGGTGAAGCGGGTTCTTTTCCTTGATGCGGAACGTACACTGGCTGTACGCGCTCGCGGCCGCCACCATCATCGTCTCGTGCGGGCCGAGGAGCAGGAGCGTCGCAAAGTCTACGGCGTACGAAACCGACATCGTCGATCCGCTTCGAGCCAGCGGCAGTTTCACCTTGAAGACGGACGTGATCGACGACATCACGAGCAGGAAGAGGAACAGCCAGACGTTCGGCGAGGCGACGGTCCGGACCGGGACGAAGACCGCGAGCAGCAGTCCGCCAGTGAGGATGATGCAGCTGACGAAAATCCTCGCGCCGATCGGAAGGTCCTTCAATGGATCCTCCGACTGTAGACGGGTTCCTCGCGGGGAACACCTTCGGCGCGCTTGCCGGCGGCACATCCGGCCGGCGCCGGACTACAGATGACGGTCCACGCGGGGCCGCGGCACGTCCCATCGGATGGCCCGCACAGCGTACCGAGGACGATGGGATCCCCGGCCGGCGTCGTGCTGGCGCCCCAGACGACGCCCGGCTTCCAGGCGTTCGCTTCGGCGGTCAGTACGCCACCGGTAACGGGGGCATCATTCCAGACAACCCGCCCCGACCAGGCAGTGTGGTCTGCCCCTTCCGGGACGGCCGCGCCGCCGAGCCCGCCGAAGGCGCGCGCAAGCAGGACGGCGCCCCGTGCGTTCAGGAAGCCCGCTCCCTGCGTGCGATGGTCGTAGTCGGGGTGGGCTACCGCGGTGAATTGCAGGATGGCTTTCACCGCATTCGGCGTGAGCGAGGGGTTCGCCTCGAGCATCAGAGCGACGGTTGCGGCGACCACCGGCGCCGCCATGCTCGTGCCGCTCAGGCTCAGATACGATGCGCTCCCCCTGTCGAATGCGAGGTCGCGGCGCGCCGTCGGGTGGGCGGCGAACAGCATGCTCGAGGGCTCGGCGAGTGACTGAATGCCGACTCCAGGCGCCACCAGATCCGGCTTTGCGGTCCTGTCGATGGCCGCGGGCCCTCTCGAGCTGAACGCCGCCACCTCGTCGTCGGACCGATCGACGGTGGCGTTGTGGTTGCTGGCGCCGACCGTCAGCACCCACGGAGCGTTGCCCGGCGCAGCAATCCCGCCGTACTGGACCCCCCCGCGCGAATTGCGTCCCAGGTTTCCGGCTGCCGCCACGACAACGATCCCGGCGTCGACCGCGCGCCGGGCCGCCAGCGTGAGCGGATCCTTGTCGTACGACTCGTAGACACCCGCCGAGACAGAGAGGTTGATGACGCGGATGTTGTACGTGTCGCGGTTGGCAATTGCGTAGTCCAGCGCGGCGATGACGTTGCTGATGTAACCGTCGCCGCTGGCGTCGAGCGCCTTCAGAACGATCAGGTCCGCGCCCGGCGCCACGCCTCGAGGCCCGCCGTCAGGATTCGCATCGCTGCCGGCGATGATTCCCGCGACGTGGGTCCCATGACCGTAGTCGTCGTACGGCGTGGATCGCGCCTCGATGAAGTCCGCGAAGTGGACGATTCGATCGATATCGAGGTCGGCGTGCCACGGGCTCACACCCGAATCGATCAGGGCGACGCCGACACCCTTGCCATCGAGCCCGAGGGTCTCGACGACCCATCGCGCGCCGACGGCGCCGGACGTGTGCTGCGTGCTGCCGACGACCGGACGGTCCAGGCTGATGCCGGAGACGTCGGGGAGGGAGGCGAGAATATGGAGGGCGGCGTCCGGCACACGCGCCACCTGGCCGCCGAGCGCTGCCAGATGTCGGCCAGGAACGCCTCCCGCCGCGCGGATCCTGAGTGAGGCGGGACGGCCGTCCTGGGTGCGCACGATCACCCTCGACGTCCCTGCCGGGGCGTGGGCACGGAGCAGCAGCGCGGCGTCGAGCTTCGAGTCGCCGGCATGATCGGCCGCCAGCGCCTGACCGGCAAGCGGCCACAGCACTCCCACGAAGACGAGGACTCGTCGAGCCATTGTCTGAATTGCGGTTTTGCCTGGATGCCCGGCGGGCTGCAAGCAACCTGCCGCGGGATCTGGCTCGCGCGTCGAGCGCCGCAACATGTTCCGCTGCAACACCTTAGCGCTCGCTCGCCGGGTTCGCTCCTTCGAGCTGGGGAGACTTCAACCGTCCCGGGGTGTCACGTTTCGACACACTCGCGATGTGCCCGGGGCCTAAACCGTTATCCGCAAGGCGGATACGTCCAATCAAGGCTCGACATCCGGAAGAAAACGCAGCCGCGGAGACCACTACTGCGCAGCCCGCCGTGCCTTGTTTCGGGACGCCCGCGTATCGCCTTCCAGCCCGTACTCCATGATCTTCCGGTAGAGCGTTCCCCTGCTGATCTCCAGCAGCGAAGCCGCCTGCTTCTTGTTCCAGCTGACGCTGTCCAGCACGCGGACGATGTGAGCGCGCTCGGCTTCGGCGAGCGAGGGCAGCCGCTCGCGCGAGGTTTCGACAGGGGCTTCGCTCGCGTGCAGGAACTCGATGTCGCCCGGCCGGATCACGCGGCCCGGCGAGGAGAGCGCCGCGCGGGAAACCGTGCTCTCTAGCTCGCGGATGTTTCCCGGCCAGTGGTACGGCAGCAGCAGGTCCAGGGCTTCCTTCGAGAACGATTTGTCGTCGAGAGCCAGACCGTTGGCTGCGCAGTAGCGGGCGAGGAAGCGCTGTGCGAGAACAGGAATGTCCGCCGTGCGCTCGCGGAGCGACGGCAGCCGGATCGAAAAGGCGTTCACCCGGTAATAGAGATCCTCGCGGAATCGCGAATCCCTGACGAACTGATCCAGCGGCCGGTTCGTGGCCGAGATCAGGCGGAAGTTCACCTCGATGGACGTGTTGCCGCCGAGGCGTTCGAACCGCCGTTCTTCGAGCACGCGCAGGAGCTTGGCCTGCGCGACGATTGAGAGATCGCCGATTTCGTCGAGGAACAGCGTGCCGTTGTTGGCAAGCTCGAGCCGGCCCTGCTTGCGATCGTGCGCACCCGTGAACGCGCCCTTCTCGTACCCGAAGATCTCTGATTCGAACAGTGTGTCGGGCAGGGCCGCGCAGTTGACCGCCTGGAACTTGTGCGTGCCGCGGCGGCTGAGCTCGTGGATCATCCGCGCCACGACCTCCTTGCCCGAGCCGGTCGGGCCCAGGATCAGCACGGAAATGTCCGACTTGGCCGCCGTCCGGATCCACTCGAACACGACGAGCATCTTCTCGTCGCGGCCGATCATCTCGCGGAAGCGCTGCACCGCAGGCGAACGGTCTTCGTGGGTGACCGTTGCCCGCCGCTCGAGGAACTGGTCGAGCAGCTCGCGAAGCGCTTCGTGATCGGGCTGAACGAAACAGTAGCGCGGCGTTCCACCGCCGGCGGCTCGCTGGACCACCCCGAACGCCACCAGCTCGCGGATGCAGTTGTCCACGTCGAGGCGCATGCGGCCGAACGTCGCCATGAGCGACTCGACATCGAAGGCCTCGTCCGGTCGCGCGCAGAGGAACCTCAGCAGCGCCGCCCGCAGGGGCGACTGGACGAGCGCTTGGAAACGCGTCTCGATGTCGGTCTGATCGACGCGGCGGGCCTGGGCCGTGACGTTCTCCACTTCTGGTACCTGGGCTACGCGGGGGGCGACGTACCTTCGCTCCGGAACCCTTCTGCTGTCAAGGTTTTTCGGTCGATCGGCCCCGTCTCTACAGGTCGTTGGTGCTAAGCTACGCCGTATGCCCCACCGAGCACCGGGAGCCCCGGCCCAGGGCCCCCACTCCTACCTCTCGGGCAAGCAAATCAGCTATTACCGGCCGCGAGGAAGCGCCGAGGTGCGGCACCTCATCGACGGAGGATTTCAGGCATTCAACGCCGGCCGGCTCTCGGAGGCGTGCCACATCTTCACGGACAAGATGCTCGACCCGGCCAACGACACGACGATCGGCCTGACAGTGGCCGGGGCGCTGACGCCGGCCGGGCTGGGCGGCTGCGTCATCGAGCTGATGGACCGTGGCCTGATCGATTTCATGATCAGCACCGGGGCGAACCTCTACCACGATCTCCACTACGCGCTCAACTTCACGCTCCACCGCGGCTCGCCGTTTCTCGACGACGTGGAGCTGTACGAGAAGGGGATCATCCGGATCTACGACGTGCTCTTCCCGGCGACGGTCCTGCTGGAGACCGACAAGTACATCCGGGACTTTCTCGTGCGCTCCGGCCTGGCGGGTCCGATGTCGACCTCGGAGTTCCACTATCGGCTCGGACTCGATCTTCTGGACAAGAACCCCGCGTGCGTGGAGTACTCCGTGGTAGCGCGCGCCGCCGCCGCCGGCGTGCCGATCTACACGTCATCTCCAGGCGACAGCTCGATCGGCATGAACGTCGCCTATCACGAGCTGATGAACGGCGGCACGCTGATGATCGATCCCAACAAGGACGTGAACGAGGTGTGCGCGATCATTCTTGCGGGCAGGCAGAACGGGTGTGTGATCCTGGGCGGCGGATCGCCCAAGAACTTCTACCTGCAGGGGCAACCCACGCTTTGGGAGGTGTACGGCATCCCCAAGGGCGGCAACGACTACTTCATCCAGATCACGACAGACCAGGTCGTCTGGGGTGGGCTCTCGGGCGCAACCCCCGCCGAGGCCGTGAGCTGGGGCAAGGTGAACCCGGGCGTGCTCCCCGATACCGTCGTCGCCTACTGCGACTCGACGATTGCGTTTCCGCTGTTCTGCGAGTACGCCATTGGCTCGAAACACGGCAGGCGCAAGCGCCGCGAGCTGATTCACCAGCGCGACGAGCTCGTTGCCGATCTCGTGCGGCAGGCCCGGGCAGCAGAATCGGAACCGAAACCAGCGGCGCAGGAGCCCGCCGAAATCGATCGACACAGATAGAAGGCTGAAGGTCGAAGGCTGAAGTGCGAAGTTATCCTTCAAACTTCGGCCTTCAAAACTTCAGCCTTCAGCCTTGCCATGGGAACTCTGTCCTCGGAGCTCGGAGCACACGTGACGCGCTACGCGTCGGCGCCTCGCATCTACGCCGACGCCAACATTCCCAGCGGCGTCGTCGAATTCATGCGCACGAGACTGACGTGGGACGTGTTGTTCGTGCTCGAGCACGACGAGCTCCGGCGCGCACCCGACACTCATCATTACCGCCTGGCGCGACAGCTGGGGCGAACGCTCGTGACGCTCGATCGCGACTACATCGACGATCGGCGCTTTCCACCAGCTGAAGGCGCCGGCGTGATCGTATTCGCCGTGCCCGACGAGCGCTGGCTCCGCCGACTCCTGAAACAGGCGGATCGCCAGCTGTTCAGGGCCGCCGGCGCGGTCGCGCTGCCACTCGAAGGGCGCAAGCTGCTGCGCCACGTCGACGACGAGGTCGTGCTCGCGGACGACAGCGACGAAAATGATTGAGGTGCTGGGCGCGCATGTCGTCCTTGCCGATCGCGTTCTATCGCACGGAACCGTCCTCATCGACGGCGGCAGGATTCTCGAGATCCGGACGGGCAGTGCAGGTGCGGGACCGGCCGCGCAGGTCTCCGGCCAATATGTGGTGCCGGGGTTCATCGACGTCCATGTGCACGGCGTGCTGGGCGCCGACACGCTGGATGGTGAGGGCGCCGTGCAGCGAATCGCGAGGCTGCTTCCGCGGTTCGGCGTCACCGCGTTCTGTCCGACGTCGATTGCGTGCGCCCCGGAAACGCTCCGCGCGATGCTCGCGGAGGTCCGCAGCGCGCGCGCGCAGGCGGCTGACGGCGCTGCGCGGGTTCTTCCCGCGCACCTCGAGAGCAACTTCATCAACCCGGACTTCAAGGGCGCTCAGCCGCTCGGCTGCCTCAGGTCCCCCTGCGGAGCGACCGATGCCGGAGACTTCACGGGCGCCGACATCCTCTCGGAGATCGCGGCGGCGCGCGCGGAAGTCGGTATCGTGACGCTCGCGCCGGAGCTGGACGGGGCGCTCGACTTGATCCGCGAGCTCGTGGCGCATGGGCACACCGTGTCGCTCGGCCACTCGGGCGCGACGTACGAACAGGCGCGGGCGGGCATCGAGGCAGGCGCGCGGCACGCGACTCACTTGTTCAACCGGATGACGCCCGTCGGCCACCGTGCGCCCGGGCTCGCGGGCGCTGCGCTCGACAGTCCCGACGTCATTGCGGAGATCGTCTGCGATGGCAGGCACGTCCATCCTGCCGTCGTCCGCCTCGCGCACGCCGCAAAGGGCCACTCCGGTCTGATGGCCGTCACCGACGGAACCGCCGGATCGGGACTGCCCCGCGGCGCCCGCGCCTCGCTCGGGGGCCGGCCCATTACGGTTGGCGACGTGGCCCTGCTCGAGGACGGAACGATAGCCGGCAGCGTGCTCACCATGGACCGGGCCTTTCGGATGCTGGTGAGGACGGCGGGGCTCGACGTCGTCACAGCGGCACAGATGTGTGCGACCACCCCGGCCTGCGCGCTGGGGCTGGAGGGACGCGGCAGCATCGAGCCGGGGTTCATAGCCGATCTTGTGGTCCTGGACGAGGATTTCCACGTTCTGCACACGATCAACGATGGAAACGTGGTCC
>DASTBU010000094.1:0-53719 GCA_035711845.1 Vicinamibacterales bacterium | reverse complement strand
CGTTGCCGCTCGGCCGATCAGTTGACTGGGTACAGACAACGCCCGCACCCGGATGGCTTGTAAGCCGGGTGCGGGCTGTCCTTGAGAGCGAACTATGAAAACCGCGTCACATTGACAGACGGTCTTTCCATATCAGAACGTCAAGGTATGTGGAGGTCAACTCCCATCCTCCTTTACCAGTGGATCGCGGGACCGATCTTGGGACGAGGCTTGCCACCAACGGACAGTCTGCAGGTGCGTCGATGGTCGTCGGACGCCGAAAGGCCATCGAATCCACTACCAATTCTCGTCGCGAGACCAATGGCGAGCATCGTGCTAGCAGCGATCTGAGCTCATGGACATCCGATACGCCCTTCGGACCCTTCTGGCGCAGCCAACGTTCACGCTCGGCGCCGTGCTCACGCTCGCGCTCGGCATCGGCGCCAACAGCACGATCTTCACGTTCGCCAACGCGGCGCTGTTCCGCCCGATGCCGGGAATCGCGTATCCGGAAGACCTCGTGTGGCTCTCGGCCCTCTGGCAGGACCGCGGCCGAGAGGTTCGATTGTCGTATCCCGAATACGTCGATTATCGGGACTCAATGACGACGGTGTTCTCCGATGTGGTGGGGTTCCGCAGCACCCCGGTCAGTCTCGGCAGCGGGGGAGAGCCGCAGCGCATTCGTGGCCAGCTGGTCACTGGCAACTTCTTCTCCGCGCTCGGCGTGGTGCCGGCTGCCCGACGGCTCCTCGGCTCAGAGGATGACCGGCCGGGAAGCGCGCCGGTGGTGGTGCTCAGCGATCGGCTCTGGCGGCAGCAGTTCGGCGGGTCGCAGGACGTCCTCTCCACGCCGATCGTCATCAACGGCCGCTCCTTTGCCGTCATCGGCATCGCACCGGACACCTTTCACGGTCCAGCCATCGGAGAGACCGCTGACGTCTGGTTGCCGCTGGCACGCCTAGCGGACGCACGCGCCAGCGATCGCGCGCTGCTGACCGAGCGCGGTTCGTCATGGCTCCTCGTCATGGGACGGCTGCGCGAGAGCGTGTCGCTGTCGAGTGCCCAGGCAGCCGCAACCGCGGTTTCCGCGCGGCTCGCGGCGTCATATCCCGACATGCAGGCGAACCGCACCGTTCACATCAGCGACGCGCGATCCGGGCTCGCGCCCGAAGGACGCGGGGAACTACTCCCCTCGGCGTGCTTCTGCTGGTGATCACCGGGATCGTGCTGCTGATCGCGTGCGCGAACGTCGCCAACCTGCTGCTGGCACGAGGCGCCGCCCGGTCGCTCGAAATCAGCATTCGCGCCTCGCTCGGCGCCAGCCGTCGTCGGCTGATCCGCCAGTTTCTCACCGAAAGCGGCCTCCTCGCGGCGGCCGGCACAATCGGCGGGCTGCTGGTCTCGTTCTGGGCCGCCGACATCCTCCAGGCGCAGCTGCCCGAGGAGGAATTTCGCGGCCTAAATGGTTCCGCCGATACTCGTGTGTTCCTTTTCACGATGATGGTCGGCACGCTGAGTGTGTCGGGGTTCGGGCTCGCACCGGCGCTGGCACTGACACGCGGCGCGATCGTGCCTCGCCTTCGCGAGACGGCGGGTGCTGCCGGCCGCACGCGACTCCAGGGCATCCTCGTGGTTGCGCAACTCGCGCTGTCGCTCGTCCTGCTGCTCGCCGGCGGTCTGAGTCTTCGTGCGGTGCAGAAATCGACCGGGGTGGATCCGGGCTTCGAGCCGGCAGGGGTGCTCACCGCCTCGTACGATCTCGCGCTGCAGAACTACACCAGTGACCGCCGTGTGGCGTTTCGCCGTGTGCTCCGCGAACGGATCGCCGGCCTGCCCGGTGTCACCGCCGTTGGCATCAGCAACGTGCCACCGCTGAGCGGAACGATGGTCGGCACGGTCGTTTCGTCGAAAACCACGTCGAGTGGAGAGATCGAATCGCGCGCCTACCTGAACGCAGCCGGCCCGGGGTATTTCGACACGCTGCGGCTGCCCATCGTTCGCGGCCGCGGCTTCCTAGAGAGCGACACGGCGAGCGCCCCCCACGTCGCTGTCGTGAACGAAACGCTCGCGAGAAATCTGTGGGGCCATGACGACCCGCTCGGTCGCGAGATCACGCGGGAAAATCGGACAGTGCGCGTCGTCGGCGTGGCGCGCGACTCGAAGTACGACGAGGTGACCGAAGATCCGCGGCCATTCATGTACCTGTCGATCGATCAGGATCCGCAGCTCGATCGCGAAACCGTCCTCGTCCGCGCCGGCGCGGTGACTGCCGGCCTGACGGCGGCCGTTCGCGCCGCGATTCACGCGCTGGATCCTGCCTTCCGGTATTCGATGTGCGACCGCTGGCGGCGGTACTCGTGGACCGCAACGACAAGCAGCGTGGGGTCAGCGCGTTGCTTGCGGGATTCGGGACCGTGGCGTTGCTGCTCGCAGCCCTTGGGCTGTACGGCGTCATGGCGTACGCCGTCACGCGCCGCACGCGTGAGATGGGCATCCGGCTGGCACTCGGTGCGACGCCGTCGCAGCTCACGAGCCTGATCGCCCGCGACGGCCTCCGTCTCTCGGCGCTCGGCGTGGCGATCGGTGGGATCCTCTCGCTGCCGATGGCGTATGCGCTGGGCGCGCTGCTGTTCGGCGTGCAGATCGCAGACATCGCGGGTTTCGGCGCCGTGTGCCTGATCCTGGTCCTGGTCGGCACCGTCGCCGCCGTCCTGCCGGCACGCCCCGCCGGCCGGCTCGATCCACTCGTTGCGCTGAGGACGGAGTGACCAAGCGCAAGGCGCGACGGAGGTACGCCGCAGCCCTCATGATTCTGATCGGTGCCGGCCGCAGGATCGGTGCCGAACTCAGCGTATCTTGTCGAGAAACGCATCCAGAATTCGATTGAACTCCTCGGGGCGATCCAGGTGCAGCCAGTGGCTCACATCCGTCACGCGTTGATGCGGCAGCGTCGGATGTACCCGGTGAAGGCTCGAGGGGAAGTCGTTCAAGGGCGTGGTGACGCTCATGACCGGGCCCTTGAACGACGTGAGCGCGCTCGAACTGTCGAAGCGCGTCAACCCGCGCATCGATTCGACAACTGTTCGTTGTGGTGTCGCCTTCAGGTCGTCGAGCACGAGCGACGCCACCCCTGGGGCTGCGTTGACGAGGATCTGCTTCCAGTACGCCTCGATCAGCTGCGCGTAGTCGGAACCCTGGAGCCTCGTCAGAAACCGCTCGAAGTCGGGGTCCGCCGGACGCTTCAGCGGGTCGTCGACGGGATCCACGAGGAGGAGGCCGCGAACACGCGAGGGCTGCTGGCGTGCGAAGGCCAGGGCGGCCGCACTGCCCATGCTGTGGCCGACGATCACCGCCTCCCGGATGCTCAAGGCGTCGAGAGCCGCTCCGATATCCTCGGCGTAGTCGCGCGGCTGAAACGTGGATGCACGCCGCGCGTCGGACTTGCCGTGGCCCCGCAATTCGATGGCGATCACCTGCCTCGTTCGCGCCAGATGCGCGAGCTGCGGCTCCCACTGTCGCACGCTCCCGGCCAGCGACGGTATCAGCACGACCGCCAGACCCCCGGAGCCGCGCACGTCGACGTGAAGTCTGCCCGAGGGACCGTCGACCATGCGCGTCTCCAACGCCGGGGCGATCGCCATGACCGCCGTCAGGCAACCGATACGCCACATCGCTTTCAACGCCAGCACACTCTGTTTCCGTCGAAGTCCCCATGGATCGCGCGGCTCGACGCTGAAGAGCTGCGTGGACGGGATCACTGCGTATCTTTCAACATGGAATCGAAGAACTGCAGGGCCTGTTCGCGCACCGTCCGATGGACGGCCGCGCGGTCAACGCCGGGCGCGTCGCGGCAGATGGGCAGCGCTTCGCGGCCACGAAGCGAGCACTCGTGCAGAAACACGTAGTGGCCGACGGCGCCAGGCAGCACGGTCAGGCGCGCTCCTGGAACCAGCGAGGCGTAGCGTCGCGCGTTGGTGGCGAGCGGGGCGATGACGTCCCCCTCGCCGGCGACGATCTGCACGGGCACGTTCACGTGTCGGAGACCGTTCGGCGTGAATCCGCTTCCGAGCGCCGGCGCTATGGCAAAAACTGCCTTGATCCGCGGATCACGATACGACTGGCCCGAGCGGCGCAGCGACTCGGTAACCCCTGGGTCGGTTTCGCGAAGGGCTGCGAAACGTGCCGGCGCCTCAGGGAACTCGTTCTGTGGTTCGCAGGTGAAATCCCGCTGCGGCGACTGGCAGAACTCGTCGAAGGTCGGCTGGCTGAAGCGTCCTCCCGCGGCGGCGATCACGGTGTAACCGCCAAGCGAGAATCCAGCGGCGCCGATCCGTTCACGGTCGACCCGCTCGCCGAAAACCGGATCGCTCAGGACGGCATCGATGAGCACCTTCAGATCCGCGGCCCGCTCCCAGTAGAGAAGGAACCCCTGGGGCGCTGGCGCTGCTTCCGCCGCGGTGTTCCCGTGATGGTTCACGGCGGCAACGATGTAGCCGTTCGCCGCCAGGTGGGTCCCGAGCCACATCATCATCAGCGCCGAGCCGCCCGTCCCGTGTGACATGACGACCAGCGGGTAGGCCCGCGACTTGCCTGACACTGGTTCCCCCGGTGCAACCGCCACGGGTAGGAACATCTCGGTGGTACCACCAAAGATCGTTTCCCGCTTGTTGGTGCCGTCAACGGGATACCAGAGGGCGGTGCGCAGCGGACGCGGGGCCGAGCGCGACCAGTTCATCCGCGACGCGTCGACGTAGCTCCGCGTCAGCATGCCGACGATCGGTTCGGGTCCGGGAGAAGACCGCTGCAGGGAGTCCGCCGGCGGGCCGGTCGCGCTGAACAACGTGCACAGCAGCAGCAGGAACGATCTCACACGCGCAATGCTAGCACTTACCCGTTTCGTGAAGTACTAATGCAACCCGTTTCCTCAGCACGCACTCGCCGGCGCCTTCTGTCGCGGATCTACGCGATCTCCGGTATCCCCCTCGAGTATCTTCACCTCGATCGCGAAGGCTCCCCAGCAGATGCTGAGATCGATGCGCGTGCCCAGGTCGGGGACCTCCTGCATGAGCGTGTGCGAACGTGCCAGCGTTCGATATACAAAGGAGCCCTTACGAGTGCCACACCGAATGGCAATCATGAAGATTCCTTTGCAGGGCGGAATGCGACACCCGGCCCACAAAGTCCGGTCTTCACGCGAGTCGCTCGTCGCATCTACTCCGCTCTGAGCACCGTGAGCGGATCCACGCGAGTCGCGCGGCGCGCCGGCAGGTAGCACGCGGCCGCGGAGACAGCCAGGAGCAGCAGCGCCGCCCCGCCGAACGCCCATGGATCGCGCGGCTCGACGCTGAAGAGCTGCGTGGACATGAACCGCGTCAGCCACCACGCCCCCGCAAGACCGAGCACGATGCCCATCGTCGCCTGCGCGAGCCCTTCGCGCATGACGAGCCCCCGGACCGCACCGGCCTCTGCGCCGAGCGCCATCCGGATGCCCATCTCCCGCGTGCGTCGGGTCACGGTGAACGACAGCACGCCGAACACGCCGATGGCCGCCATCGCCAGCGCGAGCGCCGCGAACAGCGTGACCAGCAGCATCGACGAGCGCGTCGGCGCCATCGAGACGGCCTGAATCTCCGCGAGCGTACGAACGTTGGTCACCGGCATGGCGGCATCCAGCCGCCGGATCTGTTCCCGGGCAGCCTGCGCGATGGACGACGGATCGCCCGCCGTGCGCACGGCGAACGTGAATCCCCTCCAGAACGGCATGAGCGTCTGGAGGCCGTACACGGCCTCCGTGATGTTGCTGTCGAGTCCCGCCAGCTTCACGTCGCTGACGATCCCGACGATCGTCGCTTCCTCGAACAGCTTGTTGTCGGGCGCACCGAGGTAAATCCGGGCGCCGATCGGATCGGCGCCGGGCCAGAACCGGCGCGCGACAGCCTCACTGATCACGACCGACGGCGTGCCCCTGGCGCCATCGCGATGATCGAGTAGGCGCCCCTTCACGAGCCGGATGCCGAACGTCCTGAAGTATTCGCGCGTGATCACTCGATACGGGACGCCAGGCGGCGTCTGCCCCGGCGGCAGCGGACGGTCGAGGATGTTGAACCATGCACCGGTCCCACGCCCGGCCAGCGGCACACCGCTCCCGGCGGCAACCGTCGTAACACCGGGGAGCGCGGCGAGCCGCTCGAGGGCGGTATCGATGAACGCGATTCTCGCGCTGGGGCTCGCATAGCTCGTGTCCGGCAAGTTGACCTGAAACGTCAGCACGTTATCGACGGGAATGCCGGGATCGACGCGCAGCAGCGCCTGAAAGCTGCGCAGCAGGAGCCCCGCCGCCGCAAGTAGGATGAGCGCAAGGGCCACCTCGCCGACGACGAGCACTGGCCGCAGCCGCGATCGCGTCGTCGTTCGCGCGCCGGCACCGCGCAATGCGTCGATCGGCGCCTGCCGGGCGAGCTGCAGCGCCGGGGCGAGACCGAAACACACGCTCGAGGCGGCTGCGATGCCGGCCGTGAACGCCAGCACCGTGCCGTCGATGCCGACGTCGCCGAGGCGCGGCGTGCCGGCCGGCAGCCACCGGATCAGTGCGTCGAGGAAGACGTATCCCACGACCAGACCGCCGGCGGTGCCGCACACACCCAGTACGCAGGATTCTACGAGGAGCTGGCGCACGATGCGAACGCGTCCGGCGCCGATGGCCTGCCGGACGGCGATTTCGCGCGTGCGACCGGTCGCGCGGGCGAGCATCAGGTTCGCAAGGTTGGCGCATGCGATCAGCAGGACCGCGACGACGCTGGCGAGTAACAGCCAGAGCGACCGGCGCACGTTGGTGATGAGCGCTTCGTGCATTGGTGACAGGTTGATCGTCACCCGTTCGTTCGCCTGTGGGTAGTCCGCGCGAAGGCGCGCCATGATCGTCTGGAGCTCCATCTCGGCGGCACGCAGGTCAACACCATCCGGCAGCCGCGCCAGCCCGACCAGGTAGTACTCCGTGCGCGACGTGCGCATCGCGGCCGGCAACTGGGAGGGCATCCAGAACTCCGAGTCCGCGGTGGGAAACGCAAAGCCTTCGGGCATCACGCCAATGACGGTCGTCGGCAGGCCGTTGAGCGAAATCGCCTGCCCGACGATCGAAGGATCGCCGTTGAACGTCCGCGCCCAGAGCCGGTGACCGAGGACGACGACGCGCTCGGCGCCTGGCTGGTCATCGCTCGCCGAATAGATGCGGCCGTGCAGCGGCGGCACGCCGAGCACTTCGAGGATGCTGCCGGAGCTACTCGTGCCGATCAGCCGTTGCGGCTCGCCGCGGCCCACCAGCGTCTGCGCCGTTCCGGCGAACGCCGCGATCGGACGAAAGAGCGTGGCCTCGCGCTGAAGGTCGTAGAAATTTCCGGGTGTCATTGCGCCCAGACTCGCCGGGTCGTTCATGTCGCCGTGCAGCACGCGATAGAGCCGCTCCGATCGTGGAAACGGCAGCGGTCTCAGCAGGATCCCGCTCACGAGGCTGAAGATCGCGGTGTTGGCGCCGATCCCGAGCGCCAGCGTCAGCACTGCGATGATCGTGTAACCCGGGGAGCGACGGAGCAGCCGAACGGCGTACCGAATGTCGTGTGTGAGAACAGACAGCATGCGCGGCCTCCTCCAGTCCGTGAACGCGTCGTCCGGCAGTTGGTGTTCGGAACGGCGTGACGCGATCGCCGCTCCCAGCAGCGCGGCGAACTCGGCTGTCCAATAGCGGCAGAGCGCGAGGCGTCCGCGCGCGCGCGCGTCGGCTGCCAATCGTGCCGCCGTGGCGAGTGCCTCTCCCTCATCGCCCGGCGCCACGTCGCGCGGCAACACCAGCCGCCGCAGCATCCGGAACACCCGCAGCGCAGGGAGCATACCGGGCCGCTATTCGGTCCTCAGGGCGACGACCGGGTCGATGCGCATCGCGCGACGCGCGGGGAGGCATATAGCGGCAATCGCGACGACGGTCAGCAGCGCCGTCATGCCCGCGTAGAGCCGCCAGTCGGTCGCCCTGACGCCGAAGAGAATCGCCTTCATCGCCTGCGCGAGCACCCAGGCGAGGACCATACCGGGAACGATGCCGCCGGCGATGAGCGTGCGTGCCTGCGCGAGGACGAGGCCTGCGATGTCGCTGCGCCTCGCTCCGAGCGCCATTCGAATGCCTATCTCGCGCGTGCGCCGCGCGAACGTGTACGACACGACACCGTAGACGCCGACGCCAGCGAGGAACAGCGTCACCACTCCGAAGAACATCACGAATCCGGACACGACCTCGTAGGGTGCGGTGGCGCGGCGAATGCGCCTCTGCATCGTGGCGAGATCCATCACCGGCTCGCGCGGATCGATCTCGGCGACGGCGGCGCGCACCTCGCCGGCGATCGCATCGGTCGACGTGTGACCCCGCAGCACTACCGTCGCGTCATGGCGCGGACGCTGGGCAAAGGGCACGTACGCCTGCGGCTCCCGCGGCTCCGTTGCGTCGAAGTACCGCACGTCGTCGACGACGCCCACAACGGTCCAGACGTCGGCGGATCCGCGTCCGAACCGGAGGCGGGCGCCGAGCGGGGCGCGGTCGCCGAGATGCCGAGACGCCAGCATTCGGTTGACGACGACGACCTTGGGTGCCTCCGCGACATCGCCGGCTCCCAGCAGGCGGCCGTTGAGCAGACGCAGCCCGAGCGTGCGGCCGTAATCGGGGGTCACGGCGCTCAGTACCGCCTGCGCTGTGTCGGCGGGCGGCGTCTCCTGCTGGCCGTCGATGAAGAAATCCGTGCGCCCTCCGGAATCGCCGAACGGTACCACCGACGCGGCAGCCGCATGCTGAACGCCAGCGATCCGCTCCAGGCGCGCGATCAACCCTTCGTAGAACGCACGGACGTCGGTCGGCTCACGATGGTGCCGCACGTCCAGCGAGAGATTGAAGGTCACGAGATCGCGCGGGTTGAATCCGACGTCAGCGCTCGTCACGTTCCGCGCCGTCGCAATCAGCAGACCGGCGCTGATGAGCAGCGCCAGCGCGAACGCGACTTCCGATGCCACGAGCATTCCGCGGAGCCGCGCGCCCGCGCGGCCGACCGTCGATCGCGCCGATCCGTCGCGCAGGTCCGGTCCCACGTCGCCCCCCACGCTCGCGCGTGCCGCCAGCCATCCGACCACAACGCCACACACCAGTCCGACGGCCAGCGCGAAGGCGACGATCGGCGTGTCGATCGTCAGCACGCCGTCGTGGCGAAGGAACTGACGATTCTCCGGGGGGATGGAGCCGGTCACCCATGCGGCGCCGTACACCGCAAGCACGGTACCAACCGCGCTCGCGGCGACGAACAGGACCGCGTGTTCCACCACCCACTGCCAGACGATGCGCGCCCGCGATGCGCCCAGGGCGAGGCGGACGGTGACCTCATGGCGCCGCGCACGCGCCCTGGCGAGCGTCACGTTCATCACGTTCACGCACGCGACGAGCAGGACGCAGCACATCATCGCGAACATCACCGGCACGACGACACCGGCGTCGTGATGAAGCCTGACTTCCTCGGCGAGCGACACGACGCGAACGCCGCGACGCGCGTTCGTCTCCGGATGCCCGGCCGCGAGTCGTTCGGCGTGTGCGGTCAGCTCCGCTCTGGCCTGCTCGAGCGTTCGGCCGGTTCGCAGCCGCCCGAGACCCGTGACGGACCGCAAGTTCCGGTTCGTCGCGTCATCGGCCATGACGACGAGGGGGCGCCACACGTCCACCGAGCCGAGCAGCGTGAACTGAAATGCCTCGGGAAGCACCCCGATCACGACGTGGTCCTCGCCATCGAGACGCAGCCGGCGCCCGACGACCAAGGGGTCGCCCGCGAACTGGCGCCGCCACATCGCAGCGCTGACGACCGCGACGCGGGACCGAGCGGGGTCGTCGTCTCCTGCGGCGTACATCCGGCCGAGCATCGCGCCCGTTCCGAGCAGCTCGAAGAACTCCGCGGTGGTTTCCGCGCCGGCAATGCGCTCGGCGCGATCCGCACCCATCAGCCTCAGGTCCGCCCGACGATACGCCGCAAGGTCGGCCGAATCCGCATTGCGACGCGCGTCGAGGAAATCGGCGACGTTCATCGGTCCCCGTTGACCCGAGACCGTGTCCCGGTTGCGGATATCGATCAGCCGATCGGGATCCGCGAACGGGAGCGGGTCGAGGATCCACTGCTTGGCCATCGCGAACATGACGGTGGGACCGCCGACGCCGAGCGCGAGCGTCACCACCGCGACTGCCGTGTAGCCCGGAGATCGGCGGAGCAGTCGAACGGCGTACCGAATGTCGTGTGTGAGAACAGACACCATGCGCGGCCTCCCCCAGTCCGTGAACGCGTCGTCCGGCAGTTGGTGTTCGGAACGGCGTGACGCGATCGCCGCGCCCAGCAACGAGCCGTATTCGGCTGCCCAATAGCGGCAGAGCGCGAGGCGTCCGTGCGCGCGGGCGTCGGCTGCCAATCGTGCCGCCGTGGCGAGCGCCTCTCCCTCATCGCTCGGGGCCACGTCGCGCGGCAACACCAGTCGCCGCAACATCCGGAACACCCGCAGCGCAAGGAGCGGCGGCATCTCAGCTTCACCGGGGGGCTTCGCCCCTCGCCCTACTGGCGCTCTCGCGGGGGCCCGAGGCCCCACTCCCGCCTCCGCCAAGGCGTCGGCGAGGCTCGCCGATGCGCCTCCGGCGCGGAGGCGGCCGGACGCCAGGCTCGCTCACCCCGCTCGCTCGCTGCTGACCCGTATTCATGCACAAGCTCTCACGCACGTCCGCGACGGGGCAGCAGGCGCTTGGCGCGCGCCATGCCGGCGGCGCGTTCGAGCCGCGCCGCCTCGAGTTGCGCCACTTCGCGCCCGTACGGTGTCATCCGGTAGTAGCGCCGGCGCTCGTCGTCGCCGGCGGGCGCGCGGCGCGGGTCATCGACCTCATCGAGCATTCCGGCGTCGAGCATGCGCCGGATCGCGGCGTACAGGGTGCTCGCCGTGAGGCGGACCTCCCCCGCCGTGCGGGCCGCGACGTCCTGGATGATCGCGTAGCCGTGAAGGTCGCGGTCGGCGAGCGATACCAGGATCTGGAAGACCGGAACGGTCAGCGGCAGTTGGGACGAGGGATGTGATGAGCGGCTCATGCGCCCCGGAGTATACCGTATAACGGTATAGCCTGAGACGGTAGAGGTCGGAAAAAGTTCACCGAACGTGGGCCCGCGCTTGCCCGCAAGTAGAGTTCGAGTATCCCATCTGGACGCAAGCCCCGCAACAAGAATCATACTCGGGATGCGGCGATGCACGAGCGTGCCAAATAGGAGGACCTGCGATGAGCGACCAAACGGGACGCGACGCGATGCTGCGCGAGATCGCGAAAAAGAGAGTCGTGTGTGAGCTGCCGAGGATGGAGGCGCTGCCTGTACGTCGAGACCTGACCTTTCGCGCGACAAGCGGCGCCGAACTGCCAATGGACGTGTACTACCCGTCGTTGCCCGACCAATCTCTGGCGGTCGTTCTCATGACGATGGCATACCCAGACCCAACGGCACGGGTCCGCACTTACGGCCCGCTCACGTCTTGGGCGCGGCTGATCGCGGCGTCGGGGATGGCCGCGGTCGTCTACGGCGCTGAGGCGCCCGAAGAAGACGTTCACGCGCTGCTACGGCGCCTGCGTGCCGACGCTGCTGCGCTGACCCTCGACGCCGACAGGTTCGGTCTATTCGCCAGTTCTGGCAACGTGACGGTCGGTCTTTCGACCCTGATGCGGGACCGCCGCCTCAGATGCGCGGCATTGCTCTACGGATACACCATGGATCTGGACGGCTCCACAATGGTGGCCGACATGGCCAGGCAGGCTGGTTTCGTGAACGCGTGCCTCGGGAAATCACCCGATGATCTGCCTTCCGATGTGCCGCTTCTCTTTGTGCGCGCCGGGCGCGATCAATTTCCCGGCCTGAACACCGCGCTCGATCAGGTGATCGAGCGCGCCCTGGCGCGAAACCTGCCTCTCTCGCTCATCAATCACGCTGCCGGCGCCCACGGCTTCGATCTCGACGAAGACACGGCCATGTCACGTGGGATCGTTCGACAGGTGCTGGCGTTCTTACAACTCCACCTGCATCCGGCGCCAATTTAAGGCAACCGTCACTATTTGCCTCGGGTTCCCACCCGAGTCAGTTGGTGGCCTGATGATTGTCCTAGGCCGCACGCAGCACCGTCGCCGGATCGCTGTGGGCCGCGCGCCAGACCGGCCAGCCGACGGCGACCAACGCGACCGCGCCAACGAGCGCGACGACGCTCGCGATGGTGAGGCCATCGAGCGGCGTCACGCTGTACGGCAATCCCCGCAGCCCGCGCGTCACCGCGACCGCCCCGGCGAGCCCGCCGAGCCCCGCCAACAGGCAGCCGTCCCGGATCACGAGCCGAAGGGTGCCGGCGGCCGATCCACCCCAAGCGAGGTGCCGCGAGCGATCAGGCCACCAGGATGACGACTGCATCGCCTGCATCCGCGGCCTCGCCGATGAAGCGCCGCAGGCTGTCCGACGCCTGCAGCAGGTGCTCACGTCGGATCTCACTCTCATCCGCCTGCGGCACCTCGCGATAGATTTCGAGCGCCGCCATTCGCTCCGGATCGTACCGCCGAGCCAGCTCGTCTCTCGAAAGTTCCACGAGGAACGCCGCGAAGCGCTGCACTTGCGGGGGGCGCAGCACGCGCGGGACGCTGTCGCCGATCTCATCACCGAGGGCGTCGCCGCCGCTTATCAGGAAGCACGCCGGCTCGTCGCCTTCCCACGCCGTGCCGGTGAAGAGGAAGTGCAGTCCATGCCACGCCTTCTCGAGATCCAGCTCGGCGCGGGCGCGCGTGAAGCCCGACGATGCATCGGGCGTCCACTCGACAGGCTTCGTGATCTTGACAGGCGTGAAGCGGCTGATGAAGCCGAGCACGCCGCGGCGCTCTTCTTCCAGGGGTGGCAACCCGCCGAAGAGGAAGCGCTCGACGCGTTCGGGATGGCGCGTGAGCGCCTCGAGATCGCCGTCGGAGACGCGCCAGAGCGTGCCGTACATACCCATGGGAGAATCCTCGACGAACGACGGATATTGCAGCTCCACCAGAGATCACGGTAATACTGTTCAAGCCCTGTGGACACCGCGGGCCCAGAGAGGATCACGTGGAACGCCGGCTCCCGCTGTGGGTTCACATCGCGCGAGCGTGGTGGAGATCATTCAGCGCGCAGCGCCACGACGGGGCTCACGCGAACGGCACGTGCAGCCGGAATGAGGCTGGCGACGACGGCCACCAGCAGCAGGCCCACAGGCAGAGCCACGAACGTGATCGGATCGCGCGCGCTCACGCCGAAGAGCAGGGCCGACATAAAGCGGGTAAGCGCGAGCGCCGCGGCGATGCCGAGCGTCAATCCGGCGGCTCCAATCATCGCCCCCTCCTTCAGCACCATCGTCAGGACATCGGCGCGGCCGGCGCCGAGCGCCATGCGGATACCCACTTCGCGGGTCCGCTGAGCGGTCGAGTAGGCGATCACGCCGTAGATGCCGATCGTCGCGAGCGCGAGCGCAATGATAGCGAAGAGCCCCAGCAGCAGCAGCGTGAAGCGGCGGCCCGCCTGGGTCTCGGAGAGGATCGTCTCGAGCGTCCGGGTGCTGTGAATCGGCTGGTTGCGGTCGATGGACCACACCGCCGCCTGCGCGGCCCGCGCCAGCGCCAGCGGATCGCCGGATGTCCGGATCAGCGTGTACATCCGCGGATACGGCGCCTGGGCGAACGGATAGTAGACCTCCGCCCGCGGCGCGCGATCCACCCCGCTCCGGCGCGTGTCGCCCACGACGCCGACGATCGTCGCCCACCCCGTCTGCTGATTCGTCGGATCGCCGAAGGTGATGCGCTTGCCGAGGAAGTCGCCGTCCGGGAAAAACCGCCGCGCCATCGACTCGTTGACCAGTACGACGCGCTGCGCCGTCGCGCTGTCCGCATCCGTAAACAGTCGACCGCGGCGGAGCGGGATTCCGAGAGCCTCGAAGAACGTCGGCGTGACCGAGTCGTACGTGACCGGCGCGCTCCGGACGCGCCGGTCCAGCGGCGGGCGGCCCTGGACGGAGAGATCGGCCGATTGTGACAGCTCCGACAGGAGCACCGAACTGCCCAGGCCGACCGATTCGACGCCAGGCAGCGCCCGCATGCGCGCCGCGAGGTCGCTGTAGAACGCGGTGATCTGCGCGTCTTCGGGATACCGTGCGGCGGGAAGGTCCACGCGGACGACGAGGATATTGTCCTGGTCGAATCCGAGCGCCACGCTGTGGATGGCGACAAAGCTGCGGACGAGGAGACCGGCGCCGATCAGCAGTACGAGCGCGACGGCGATTTCGACGATGGCGAGCGTGGAGCGCAGGCGGCGGCCGCGCGATCCTTCCGACGCGGCGCGTCCGCCAGCCTTCAGAGACTCGCCCATGACGGTGGTCCCCTGCACGGCCGGCGCGGAGCCGAAGATCATGCCTGTCACGAGCGCAGCCAGCGACGTGTAGAGGACGACCGTCGCGTCCATCCGAACACCGCTCAACCTCGGCAGGTTGGAAGGGGCGAACGATTGCAGGGCGTCGATGCCCCAGACCGCCAGCAGCAGGCCGGCGGCGCCGCCGGCGATCGCCAGCACGAGGCTTTCGGTCAAAACCTGCCGGATCAACCGGCCCCGCCCCGCTCCCAGCGCGGCGCGGATCGCCAGCTCCTTCTGCCGCGAGGCGGCACGCGTCAGGAGGAGGTTCGCCACGTTGACACAGGCGATCAGGAGCACGAAACCCACCGCTCCGAACAGGATCAGCAGCGGCCGACGGACATCGCCGACGATCTCCTCGTGCATCGGCACGAGACGAACGCCGATGCCGCTGTTCACATCCGGATACTCGCGCTCGAGAGCGGCCGCAATGGCGTCCATCTCCGCCTGCGCGGCGGTGCGCTCCACGCCCGGCTTCAGCCGCCCGAGAACCTGCAGCCAATAGGAGCCGCGCTGCTGCATCAGCTCGGCGAACCGCTTCGACGGCACGAGCGGGGTCCACACCTGCGCCGTGTCCGGAGCGACGCGGCCCGTACGCGCGGCCTCGCGATAGGCGAACGACGGCGGCATCACGCCGAGGATCTCATGAGGGACGCCGTTCAACACGATGGATCGGCCGACGGCGGCGGGGTCGCCGCCGAAGCGCGTCTGCCACAGGCCGTGGCTCAGCATGGCGACACGATCGACGGCTGCGCCCTCCTCACGCGGGCCGAACGCCCGCCCGATCAGCGGTGCGACGCCCAGGGTCTCGAAAAATCCCGGCGTCACGATGGCGCCCCTGATCTGCGCCGGATCGCCCGCCTCCGTGAGCGTGAACTCGAAACCGGTGTACGCCGACATCCCCTCGAACGATGTGCTCTGCCTCCGCCAGTCGTCGAAGTTCGGATAGGTGCTGACGTCCTTGTCGTATCCCTGCCGCGGGTTGTAGGTCCACAGCATCATCAGCCGATCTGGCGAAGGGTAGGGCAGCGGCCGCAGCAGGACGCCACGCACCACGGTGAAGATGGCCGCATTGGCGCCGATCCCGAGGGCGAGCGTCAGCACGGCGGTGATGGCGAACAGCGGCTTCTTTCTCAGACCTCGAATGGCGTAAATGATGTCGCTCGTCATACGGCCTCCGACAATCCTGCCGGCTCGTTCGAACCGGCGTGAGCTATTCGGTTCTCAGAGCGACGACCGGGTCGATGCGCGTCGCCCGCCGCGCCGGGATCAAGGTCGCCGCCATGACGACGGCCAGCAGCACCGCGCACGATCCGACGATCGTTGCCGGGTCGAGCGCGCCGACACCGTACAGGTCGCTGGCGATTCGTCGCGTGAGCCACGCCGTCAGGAGCAGGCCCGCCCCGAGTCCGACCGTCGCAAGCCGCAGGCTCCCGCCGAGCACCATCCGAAGCACGAGACGCGGATCGGCGCCGAGCGCGAGCCGGATGCCGACTTCACGCGTCCGCTCCGCCACGGAAAACGAGACGATGCCGTAGATCCCGACGGCGGCGAGCACGAGCGCGAGCGCCGCGAGCCAACCGATGAGCTCGGCCCGAAGTCTGTCCGCGTACAGCGACCGGTTGACGTGCTCGGCGAGCGTCCGAACGTTGAAGAGCGGCATTCCCGGATCGATCTCGCGCAAGACGGCGCGCAGATCGGCCACGGTCGGCTCGACCGGCATCGACGTACGAACGAGCAGGTTCGCCGTCGACTGGTAGTCCTGCGCGTACGGGAGGTACATCACCATCCGCGGCGCCTCACGCAGACTCCGGTACTTCGTGTCACGTGCGACGCCGATGACCTCATAGGTGTTTCCGCCGATCGCGAAGGACTGGCCAATGGCCGATGACGAAGGCCAGAACTTCTGCCGCATTGTTTCATTGATGACGACCACCTTCGACGCCGCGGGCGAGTCGGCGGCACCGAAGTCTCGGCCGCTGACGAGGGGCACGCCGACCGTGCGGAAAAATCCGGGCGAAATTGAAATCAGCTCGATACTGACCATACCCTCGACCGCAGGTCGGACCGACGATCCTCGGACGTCCATGCGCGCGCCGCCGGCGGTGACGGGCAGGACATACGCAAGGCTGGCCGCCTGGACGCCACTCAGTGCAGAGACGCGCTCCAGCACGTCGGCATAGAACTGACCGCCGCGCACGGCGTCGTATCCGCGCAGGTTGAGATTCAGATTGGCCGCGATCACGCGGTTCGTCGAGAGGGTCGGATCGATGGACTGGAGGCGCGCCAGGCTCCGCAGAAAGAGTCCCCCGCCGACCACGAGCAGCAGCGAGAGCGCCACCTGCACGACCACGAGTCCGGAGCGGATGCGCCGGCGCGCGTGGCGATCTCCCGTGCCATCGCCGCTTCCTTTGATCACGGCCAGCAGGTCCGGACGCGCGCTGCTCAACGCCGGAATCAGTCCCGAGCCCAGGGCGGCGAGCACCGACAGGGCGATCGCCAATGCCACCACCGTGATGTCGGGCTCGACCCGCAGGGTCAGCAGCCCGCCGGTCGCAGTGCGGATTTCAAACAGCTCGATGATCCAGGACGCGAGCAGCAGGCCGAGCGCGCCCCCCGCGAACGTCACGACCGCCGCCTCCGTGAGCAGGTGACGGACGATCCGGCCTCGTCCGGCGCCGAGCGCCTGGCGCATCGCGATCTCCGCCTGCCGCGCGTGGGTGCGGGTGAGCATCAGGTTCGCGACATTGGCGACCGCTACCACCAGGATCAGTGCCACGACGAGCATCAGCAGCCGTAGCGGGCGCGCGAGCCCCTCGACGTTGCCGACGTCGCCCCGCGCGGCGCTCCGCGCGCGTGCGGTGAAGTCCGGACCCGCGTTGATGACGTTCAGGCCGCGCCCGATCCGCGTGATCTCGTCGCCTGCCTGCTCCGCCGTCGCGCCGGACGCGAGCCGGCCGAAGAGCGACAGCCAGCTCGATTCGCGGGTGGTCATGATGGCGTCGGGCCGGTTCCGGACGGCGGCGAACTGCGAGACGGGGATCCACACGTCCGCTACCTGACCTCGGACGATTCCATCGAACGGCGTCGGCGCGACACCGACAATCGAGAACGGTTTTCCGTTGACGTGCAGCGTCGCACCGACGATCGAGGACTGGCCGGCATAGAGGGCGTTCCACAACCGCGTGCTGACGACCGCGGTGGGCGAAGCGCCACGCAACTCGTCGCGTCCAGCGAGACCCGGTCCCGCGGACAGGCCGACGCCGAGCACCGAGAAGTAGTTGGCGGTCACGAACTCGGCAACGACGCGCTCGCTTGCGTCATCCGAGTTGACCCCGACCGACAAGGACATGTGCGCCACGAGGCCGTCAAGCGAGGTCGTGCTGTCGCGAAAGTCAACGTACAGCGGATAGGAAAACTCGAAATGCTCGCTGCCGGCGCTCGTCGTCTGGTAGATCTGGACGAGCCGATCGCCGTGGCGCACGGGCAGGCGCTCGAGGAGGGCCGCGTGCATCAGGCTGAAGACCGCGATGTTGACGCCGAGCCCCAGCGCCAGCGTCACGACGGCGGAGGCCGTGAATGCGGGCGCCTTCCGGAGGGCGCGAATCGAATGACCCAGGTCTTGAAGCAGCGATTCCATGGGACGGCCTCCTGACACAGTCAAGTGACGTGCCGCGGGAGTATCGACCCGTAAGTGGAAGCTAAATAGCCATTTGGACGGAGGTGTCCGCGAGGCGGGTCCCGCCCGCGTGTCCGGTACCGGGACGCCCGATCCCGGGGGCGGTCAGGTCGAACGGGTGATCGCGGGCTCTCACGAATTGTCTCGAAGGCGCTCGGTCCCGCGAGCCGGTCATTCCAGAGCGCTAGACCTCCTCCACTCCCGGCTGCCCGAGTGTTCCTGACGCCTTTCTCATCAAGTACGTCTTGATGAAAACGTCGAGGTCCCCGCCGAGCACGCGGTTGACGTCGCCCACCTCTTCCTTCGTGCGGTGATCCTTGGCCATCTGGTAAGGGTGCAGCACGTAGCTCCTGATCTGGCTGCCGAAGGCGATGTCCTTCTTCTCGCCGCCCAGCTGATCGAGCTTCTCCTGCTGCTCCTTCACCTTCAGGTCGTAAAGGCGCGCCTTGAGAACCTTCATCGCCTGCGCCTTGTTCTTGTGCTGCGATCGCTCGTTCTGACAGGACACGACGATGCCGGTGGGAAGATGCGTGATGCGGACGGCGGAGTCGGTGACGTTGACGTGCTGCCCACCTGCGCCGCTGGATCTGTACGTGTCGATGCGCAGATCCTTGTCCTCGATAGCGATATCCACGTCCTCCGGCAGTTCCGGCCAGACGAACAGCGAGGCGAAGGAGGTGTGGCGCCGCGACGCCTGATCGAAGGGTGAGATCCGTACGAGCCGGTGCACACCGGCCTCGGCGAGCAACATGCCGTAGGCGTACTCGCCGCTGACCAGCATCGTGGCGCTCTTGATGCCCGCTTCGTCGCCAGGCTGCAGATCGATCACCTCGACACGGAATCCGCGGCGCTCCGCCCACTTCAGGTACATGCGCAGAAGCATTTCTGCCCAGTCCTGCGATTCGGTACCGCCGGCGCCCGGATGAATGGTGACGATGGCGTTCTTGCGATCGTGCTCGCCCCCGAGCATTTTCTTGGTTTCGCCCGCCTCGACCTCGGCCGCGAGCTCGTCGAGCGCGCGCGTCAGCTCGGCATCGACCGGCTCGCCGGCCTCCGCCCATTCCACGAGCACCGTCAAGTCCTCGAGGCGGCGCTCGAGCGAGGCGCTCAAGTCGCGATCCTCCTCGAGCCTGCGGCGGCTCTGCATCACTTTCTGCGCAGCCACCTGGTCCTTCCAGAAATCGGGCGCGGCAATACGTTGTTCGATTCGCGCGAGCTCGTCTTCGGGTCTGGAGGCGTCAAAGATGGCTCCGCAGGTCTCCGGCGCGGCGCGCCAGATCCTCGTACCTGCGAAGCTGATCCTCGATCTGTAGAGACACGGGTTGGTCCTTCGTCAGTCGTCGGTCGTCAATCGGCCGCCCGGTCCGGGGGTCGGCAGTCCATGCAACCAATCGCGGGCTCGAACTAGACCGGGGGGCTTCGCCCCGCCGGACCCCCCATCGCCGTCGCTCGCGGGGCCCCGAAAGCCCCGCGCCGCTCCCGCCTCCGCTGAAGCTCCGGCGAGGCTCGCCGAAGCGCCTGCGGCGCGAAGGCGGCCGGCGTGGCGCGCCCGTGGCGCGCCACTAGGCCGTTGTGCGGCTCCACAACGCGTACAAAATTCTCATTTCGAGCCGCATAACGGCCCAGACAGCCGCCACTCGGTCGACTGGAACATCTCATTCTACCCGGTTCTGCCCGATGTCCTCGCTGACGGAGGCCCGCCCCTCAGACGCCACGAGGCGAGGAGCGCGGCGGCCGTGAGCGCCAGACAGAGCCACGCCACCAGATCGCCGATGCGCGAGTAGATTGTACGCGCGTCGATGAACCGGATGTCCTCGACCAGCAGCGCCTGCTCGAACAGATCGCTCTTCGCGAGCACGCGGCCGTAGGGATCCACGAAGCCGCTGATGCCGGTGTTGGCCGCACGGGCCAGGTACCGGCCGTTCTCGATGGCTCGCATCGCGGCCTGATCCCAGTGCTGGTAAGCGGCCGACGAGCGTCCGTACCAGGCATCGTTCGTGATCGTCGTGAGCAGCTGGCTGCCGTCGAGCACGAAGCGGCGCATGAGGCTCCCGTAGATGACCTCGTAGCAGATCGCCGTGCTCGCCATGTGGCTTCCCACTGGCAGCAGGACCGGCACGTCGCCGGGCGTGAAGTCGGAGACGGCCTCCACGATCGGGCCGACGAAGAAGAGCACCCGCTTGAGCGGCACGTACTCGCCGAAGGGCACGAGGTGCATCTTCCGATAGATCGCACCGATGTCGCCGTCCGGCTTCACGAGGAACGCCGCATTGTAGTAACGCTCCGATGGCGAGCTCCCTTGTGCAACGCGGACCGGCTCGACCTGGTCGCTTCCGATGAGGAACGTCGCCCCACTCTCCCGCGCAAGCCGGCGGATCGCCCCGCCACGGACCAGATCGAGCTCGAAGTAGAACGGCGTCGATGACTCGGGCCAGAGGACGAACCTCGCCCCATCCGCCAGCGCCTGCCGCGTCATGGCGATGTATCGATCCGTGATCGTGTCGGCGAGCGCCGGGTTCCACTTGTCGTCCTGGGCGATGTTGCCCTGCAGAACCGCAACCCGAACCCCCCGGCCGCTCGTCAGGAGCGAGGAGGCGGCGATCCGTGCGGCGCCCCAGGCGCCGACGCCGAGTACGATCGCGGACGCGGCGGCGAGCGGCATCCAGCGTGCGCGCCTACGGCCGGTCAGGGCCAGTGCGAGGGCGCACGACACGAGGGCGACGAGCCCTGACACCCCGTACACGCCGACAACACTGGCCAGTTGCACGATGGGCAGCACAGTAACCTGGCTGTAGCCAAGCAGTTCCCAGGGAAAGCCGTCCCAGACGTATTGACGTCCCAGCTCGGTCGAGACCCAGGCGGCAGGCGCCAGGAGCAGCGCTCCGTTCCTGCCGAGCGACCCATGAAGCACGGTCACACTCACGGCGAATGCAGCTGGAAACAGGGACAGATACGCTACGAGCACAGCCGCGGCGAAGACCGCCACCGGAAGCGCGAGCCCGCCGAAGGTCGTCATGGTCTCGACGAGCCAGTAGAGCGTGCCCGTGAAGTAGACGGCGCCAGTCGTGAGGCCCAGCCAGAACGCGCGCCGCACGGGGACGGCACCTGCGGGCGCGCGGGTCAGCGCCACCGCCAGCGGCGTCAGCGCGACCCACGCAAAAAGAGGATGGCCGTATTTGGGAAAGCTCAGCGCGAGCAGAATTCCCGACAGGATGGCTAGCGAACGATCAAGGAGTCGAACTGCTCTTCCCTCTTGAGGCGCGCCTGAATTTTCTGCGCTTCGGAACGCTCGCGGTACCGGCCGACCTGCACCTTGTACAACTGGGTCGGTCCGGAGGTGGTCACGAGGAACGACGGATACCCCTTGTTCTTGAGGCGCTGAACGATCTGCGCCGCCGCCGTACGGTCCTTGAGCGAGATGACCTGCACGATCCACGTGCCCGGACGCGCGCCCTGGGCCGCGGGCGGTGGAAGGGGCGGCTCCACCGGCCGTGAAGCGGCTGCCGCCGCCGGCTTCGACGACGTGCCCTCCGGCGTCGCTGGCTGAGTGGCAGGTGGCGCCGGCCGAGCGGCAGGCGCCGGCTCTGCGCGCCTGGAAGTTGACGCCTCGGCCGGCGACAGCTTCTCCGAAACGGCCTCGGGCGAGTCGAGCCGCTTGGGATAGGTGAGGTCTTCTTCCGTCGCGGGGGCCGGTGGCTCGACCGCCGGTTCCGTCCGCACCGCAACCTCCTGCCGTGGGTCGGAGGGCGCGACGACCTCGTGATCCGCGACGATGCCTTTCGCCTGCACGCTGCGGCCGACCAGCACACCGCAGAGGAATATGACGACCGAGACGACCGTCGTGGCCATGAACAGGAAGACCAGTTGTTTGCCGCTCAACTGGATCTCGTGGAACGCGTCGTCGGCTGAATCGTGTGTGAAGTCGGCCACAGGTTAGCCCTTGCGCGTGCCAATCAGGTTGATGAGATCGATCGGCAGCGGGAAGATGATGGTGGAGTTTTTCTCGGTGGCGATTTCCGTCAGCGTCTGCAGGTAACGCAAGGTGATGGTGACGGGCTCCCGGGCGATGATGGACGCCGCCTGGCTCAGTTTTTCTGATGCCTGCAGCTCGCCTTCCGCGTGGATGATTTTAGCACGCTTCTCGCGCTCGGCCTCGGCCTGGCGGGCCATGGCGCGCTGCATGTCGGGGGGCAGGTCGACGTGCTTCACTTCGACCGCCGACACTTTGATGCCCCATGGATCGGTATGCAGGTCGAGGATCTGCTGCAGGTCGTGATTGAGCTTCTCCCGTTGCGACAGAAGGTCGTCGAGCTCTACCTGTCCGAGCACGCTCCGGAGCGTCGTCTGCGCGAGCTGCGAAGTGGCGTAATGGTAGCTCTCGACCTCCACGATCGCCCGGGCGGGATCCATCACGCGAAAGTACACGACCGCGTTGACCTTCACCGAGACGTTGTCGCGGGTGATCACGTCCTGCGGGGGCACGTCCAGGACGATCGTCCGGAGGCTGACGCGCACCATGCGATCGATTGGCGCAAAGACGAGCACGACGCCCGGCCCTTTCGGCTGTGGCAGCAGCTTGCCCAGGCGGAACACGACCGCCCGCTCGTACTCGTTCAGAATCTTGATCGAGCTGAGCAGGTAGAATGCCGCAATCGCGATGACGATGAGCACCGGGGAGATCAGCACGGCAGGTCGTCCTCCACGGGCATCATACACGCGGTCGAGCTGAGCTCATCGACAAACGACACAGCAAAAACCGTCCTCCAAACGAAGCGTCCGGACGTCACCGCGTCGCCGGCCTCTCGGGCCTGACGGTGAGCATCAGGCCATTCACGCCCACCACGCGAACCGTCTCACCGGCGTTTATCGGCTCGGCCGACTGTGCGGTCCAGATCTCTCCATGGGTCCGAACGCTGCCGACGCCCCCCGGGACGATCGCGCTCAGCGCCTGGCCCAGCTTGTCAATCATCCCAACCTCTCCGGTGACGGACCGCGTGAGTTGGGCCTGCACGGCCAGCCGTACGAGGAACAGCAGGATCCCCGATACCGCCAGCGTAATGGGCACGATCAACCGCAGACCGACTTGCAGCTCGGGGAGCGGACTGTCGATGAGCATCATCGAGCCCAGCAGCAGGCTGAGCACGCCTCCGGCACCGAGCAGGCCGTAACTGGTCACCTTCACCTCGAAGATGAGCAGGATGATGCCGAAGATGATCAGGGCGACGCCCGCCAGGTTCACCGGCAGCACCTGGAAGGCAAAGAACGCGAGGAGCAGGCAGATACCGCCGGCCACGCCAGGAAGGATCGAACCGGGGTTCCACAGCTCGATCGTCAGCCCGAGCGTCCCGAGCGTCAGGAGGAGATAGGCAATCTGCGGGTGTGCAAGCATGCTCAGAAAGCGCTGTGCCCACGACAGCTCCACCCGCTCAATCGTCGCATTGGCGGTTCGCAGCGTCTCGGTTCGACCGTCGAAGCGCGTGATCTGCCGGCCGTCGAGCTGCTCGAGCAACGCCGGCACGTCCGGGGCGATGATGTCGATGAGCGCCGGGCTCGCCTTCAGCGCCTCCTGCTCGGTGAACGAACGGCTTTCGGTCACCGCCTGCTCCACCAGCTCGACGTTCCGCTTGCGCTGCGCGGCGAGCGTCCGCGCGTAGCCGGCGACGTCCGAGACCATCTTCTTCTCCATGGTCTCGTCGACCTTCTGGCCGTCCCCGGCCACGGGATGCGCGGCACCGATGTGGGTCCCGGGCGCCATCGCCGCGATGTCGGCCGCAATCGTGATGAGGAAGCCGGCCGAGGCGGCCCGGCCTCCGGAGGGTCCCACGAACACCGCGACGGGGGTCTTCGAGCCGATGATGGCGGTGTTGATGTCGCGCGTGGAATCCACCAGCCCGCCCGGTGTGCGAAGCGTGAGGACCAGGACGGCTGCGTTGGCCGTATCGGCGCGCTCGATCGCACCGCGGACGAACTCGACGGTCACGGGATGGATGATCCCGTCCCATTCGGCCACGACCGCGAGTGGAGCGGTCGATTGCGCGCCGATGGTGAGACCCGCGCACGCGGCGCCCATGATCCCGACTGCGACACACAATCGCGCGGCCCTCATGATGCCCTCCCTGCCAGGCTGTCGTTCCCCCGCGCCGACCTACTTGATGTTCCCCAGAGCGCGCTTGGCCTCGGCCGACGACGGGTCGAGCACGAGCGCGCGTTCGAGCTCGGCTCGCGCCGCCGCGGCGTTGCCCGACTTCAGGTACGCCTCGCCCATCGCGACCCGCGCGGCCGCGGAATCCTCGCTCCAGATTGAAATCTTCAGCGCCTCGATGGCGTCGCCCGGCAACCCGGCACGCAGGTGAATCCGGCCGATCAGCAGGTGCGCTTGCGCCTCGTATGGGGACAGATACACGGCGCGCCTCAGCTCGGCCATCGCCTCGCGGTCCTGTTCCTTGTCGAAGAACCGGCGGCCGCGTTCGAGGTGGAAGGCGGCCAGCTCCTGGTGCTCCCGCTGCGCCGAGCTGGTAATCGCGTAGTCCGCCCGGAGCGCCCGTGCGCCCTCGAGGTCGGTTGCGATGCGCTCCAGCCCGGCGGGCAGCTTGCCGCCGCCAGCCTGACCCTCGAGCGCCTCGTAACGGGCCGAAAGCTGGCCGGCGATGTCCCGCTCGCGGGCGGCTTCGACGCCGCTGCCGGTCGCCTGCAGGGCGGCGGCGAGCACGAAGTGCGCATCCGCATCCGTCGCATCCCGCCGGAGGGCCTCCCTCAGCCAATAGAGGGCGCCAAGATGATTGCCCTCGCGCACGTACGCATACCCGAGGTTGAAGAGGAAGTCGGGATCCTTGTCGGCATCCGCCGCCTTGGTCAGATAGTACGCGGCAGACCCTGTCTGCGGGGTGGACCCTCGACGGATCTGGACGACGCCGAGGTTGTTCAGGACCGCGGCGTTCGACGCGGCCGGGCCGCCGGTGTTCTCGTCGAGCAGTTTCTTGAACGCGTCGAATGCCTCCTCGTACCGCTCCAGTTCGAGCAGCGAGACGCCCGCGACGAATTGCGCGCGTCTCGACAAGGGCGACGAGGATCGGACGGCGCGGGCCGTCGCCAGCGCAGCCTCGTGATCCCCTTCGTCCGTGCGCACTTCCCAGAGGGCGAGCCGCGCGCGATCGAACTGGCTGTGCTCCCGCACGGCCGCCTCGAGGAACGAGGTGCGAGATGCGGAATTCTCCGCGAGCAGGCCCTTGATGTAGCTCTCGAACGCGTCGAGCGGCGGGGTGTCGGCGTTTCCGGTCCGGCTGTCCGTGCCCGCCAGACGCTGGGCCAGGCGATCGAAGATAGCGAACAGGTCGGTCAGCGGCCCGCGTTCGCTCGCCTGCGGTTGCACGCGTCCCACGTCGACACGGATGGCGTGCGCGGTGACGATCAGTTCGTCGCCCTGCACCGTGAAGGAGCCGACGATCACTTCGCCCACGCCGAGCAATTGTCCTACCCTGATCACCGTCGCGCGACTGAGCGAAGCCGCAATCGGCAGATGCAGCTGCTCGAATGCGCTCACGCGCTCCCTTCGCGGGATCGCCCCGGCGCCGCGCTGCAGCAGGCCGTCGGTCAACAGGACGGCAGAGGCCTCGCTCAGCCACTGGAAGCGGGGCTCGCTCTGCGAGTTCTCGAATGGAACGACCAGCATGCGGACCGGCGCCTGCGCGTGGAGGGGCGGCGCCGGCGACAGGGCCGGAACCAGGGCAGCGACGACGAGGATCCAGAGCATCATGAGGAAATAGGTCGAAGCGGAAACCTTCGTCAGGCAGCCTCTGGACGACCGGCGCCTGCACCTGAATGTACGACGACCACGAGCAGGCAGCCCTTCCGGCCCCCGGCCGCGCGGCACTCGTCGACCCGTGCATCGGCTCGAAGGGCGAACTGCTCCAGCACCCGGGCGATCGCCGCGGCGTAGAAGCCGCACAGCGGCAGCACCGAGGCTTCCCGAACCTCGCAGAAGAGCGACCCGCGGAGCTCCACCGAGGCGGTGCCACGCTTGAGGCGAACGATCGCGCGGGAGCCCGGATAGGTGGCGCGAACCAGACCGCCAGCCGTCCGAAGCGCCATGCGCACCCGCAGCGGAGCGGGAAGCATCTGGAGCATCCGCCGCCGCAGCGGCGGCATGGTGCTGACCGTCCAGTCCGCGGCATACCGCCCCGCCTTTGCCGTGATCTGATTGTACGCGTCGCCCTCGCCCCGCAGGAAGCTGAGCACGGCTGACAGGGGCGCCAGCCCTATCGTTCCTTCACGGAGGCCCGAGGCATTCAGCCAGTTCTCGTAGAACTCCAGCCGCATGGGCAGCTCGTCGGCGATAGCCTGATGCAGGCTTGCGACGAGAACCCGGCCGATCCTGGCCTCACTCACGGGTCCACCTTCCGCAATCCGGACCTCCGACCTCCCGACGTGGCGACCGCAGCCCCCGACGCCCAGCGATCGCCAGGCCGCCCCGCGCGCCAGCCGTTCTGATATGGTGCTCCGGATGACCCTCGCTGGCGATCTTGCGGGCGCCATTCTGGCGGGAGGCGCGGCGCGCCGGATGGGCGGCGACCACAAGGCCCTGCTGACGATCGGAGACTCGCCAATCGTCGAACGGCAGCGTGCGGCGCTTCGTCAGGTGGCCGATCCCATCTTCATTGTCGCGCCGGATCCGGCGCCGTTCGCGCATCTTGGCGTGCCCGTGGTGCCCGATCGACTTCCCGGATGCGGCGCTCTGGGAGGGATCTATACGGCGATCCTGGCATCGGCTCACGAGCGGGTGCTCGTCGTCGCCTGCGACATGCCGTTTCTCAACCCGGCGTTCCTGAAACAGATGGCCGGCGCCCGGGACGCGGATGTGGTGATTCCGCGAAGCTCCCGCGGTCTGGAGCCTCTCTGTGCGATTTACACGCGAGCGTGCGCAGAACCGATCCGAACTCGCCTCGAGCGGGGCGCGCTCGAAGCGTCGGTGCTGCCCGACGGGTTGAAGATTCAGGAAATCGGCCCGGAGATCCTGGCGGCGTACGATCCCGACGGTCTGATGTTCGTCAACGTCAACACACCGCATGACTACGAGCGCGCGCGAACGCGTGTGGAATCACCCTGAAAACCGCGCAGGATCGTATCATGGATCAGCTGTCAGCTCTCAGCTCTGTCGGTCATCCATCAGCCGCGGGCTCGAAACTCCGAACCCAGAATTCAGAACTCAGCATTCAGCATTCAGCATTCAGCATTCAAACGTCCTTACCTCATAATCACCCTTCATGATCCTACCCATTCATCAGGCCGTCCGAAGAGGAATGGCGGAGGCGGTCAGCCGGCTGTACGACATCGCGATCGACGATCCGCTTCTCTCGGCAATCCCGGTCGAAACGCCCCCGCGGCGCGCACTCGGCGACCTCGCCGTGCCGCTGGCCTTCGAACTGGCGCGCCGCCTTCGCAAGGCCCCCCGCGTCATCGCCCAGGAGACCGCCGCTGCGCTCGGACCTGTCGAAGGCGTGAGCCGCGTCGAGGCGGCGCCCAACGGTTACGTCAACTTCTTCCTGGACCGCACCGGCTTCCTGGTTTCGAGACTGGGCGACGCCGGCCAGCGCCGGGCGGCATCCGGCGTCAAGGCGATCGTCGAGCACACGGCGATCAACCCCAACAAGGCCGCGCACATCGGCCACCTTCGCAACGCCGCCCTCGGCGACGCCTTCGGCCGTCTCCTCCGGTTCAGCGGACGCATCGTCGAGATCCAGAACTACATCGACGACACGGGCGTGCAGGTCGCCGATGTCGCCGTAGGCTTCAGGGAGCTCGAGCGTGTGGATCTCGCCGAGGTGCGGCGGATCGCCGACGCCTCGCGCTTCGATTATTACTGCTGGGACCTCTACGCGCGTGTCACGGAGTGGTACACGGAGGACAGGGAGCGTTTGACGATCCGGGCGGCCGCGCTGCACGACATCGAGCACGGCGGCAATGCGACGGCGGAGATGGCGGCATTCATTGCGGACCGGATCGTCCGATGCCACCTTGCCACGATGCGCCGGATGAACATCGACTACGACCTGATCACGTGGGAGGGGGACATCCTGCGCCTCCATTTCTGGGCCCACGCCTTCGAGTTTCTGAAGAAGACCGGCGCCGTGTTCCTGCAGACCGAAGGCAAGCTGAAAGGCTGCTGGGTCATGCGCATCGACGACGAGGCACCGGAGGGCGACGGCGCGGAGGCAACGGCCGAGGCTGGTGGTGACGAAGCAGAACAGCGCGAGAAGGTGATTGTACGATCGGACGGCACGGTCACCTACGTCGGCAAGGACATGGCGTATCAGCTGTGGAAGTTCGGCCTCCTCGGCAAGGACTTCTATTACCGGATCTTCGAGGCTCGGGATAGTCAGCCACCGCTGTGGTCCACGGCGTCGGATCCCGGCCATGCGAGCCCGAACGCGCCGTCGTTTGGCCGTGCCTCGTGGGTCTGCAACGTGATCGACACCAGACAGTCATACCTGCAAAAGCTCATCAAACAAGCGCTCGCGGCACTGGGATACGGGGAGCAGGCGGCCCATTCGATTCACTATTCCTACGAGATGGTGGCGCTTTCACACCAGACCGCGCGAGAGCTGGGGTACGACACCAGTGAGGACGCCGATCGTCCGTTCGTCGAGGTGTCGGGCAGAAAAGGGCTCGGCGTCAAGGCCGACGATCTCCTCGATCGGCTCACGACCAAGGCCGCCGGAGAGGTAGCGAGCCGCAACCCGGCCCTGCCGGCCGACGAGGCCCGCCGGGTTGCCGAAGCCATTGCCGTCGCCGCGGTCCGCTACTTCATGATCAAGTTCTCGCGCGGCAAGGTCATCATCTTCGATATCGACGAGGCCCTGAGCTTCGAGGGCGAAAGCGGGCCGTACCTGCAGTACGCGGTCGTCCGTGCGAACAACATCTTCAACAAGCTGAAGGAACGTACCGGGTTGGACGAAGCGACGGTCGTCGCCGGCCTGGGAACCACGCCGCCCGAGCCCCTGAACGGCGCCACCGATGAGGCGCTGGATCTGTGGGCCCTGATACTGGAAGCGGGACGGCTCGACGAGATCGTCGAGCAAGCGATTCGGACGCTGGAGCTCTCCGTCCTCGCCAAGTACGCGTTCGGTCTCGCGCAGTCGTTCAACGCGTTCTACCATCGCTATTCGATTCTCAACGAGGAGCGCGCAGATGCGCGAGCCTGGCGTGCAGCGGCGGTCGCCTACTATCGCGCACAGCTGACGCGTGCCTTGAATCTGATGGGCTGCGAAGTGCCGGCCAGGATGTGATCGTAGGCCCATCTCGTGAGCGTCGGAGAGAGTCGGGACGTGTGAATACCGCTGGTTGAGAACATGAGCAATCGACCGCCCGTAATCGGAATCACGCGCTGCAGCCGGATCGACGACTACGTGACGTCGATCGAACGCGCCGGGGGCCGGCCCCGCATCCTGGACACCGGTGAAAGTCCGCGCAAGGTTGTCTCGGAGATCGACGGGCTGCTGCTCACGGGCGGCGGCGACGTCGATCCCGTTTTCTACGGCGAAGATCGGCACGCGACAGTGGAGGATGCGGAGCCGGGGCGCGACGAGTTCGAGATCGATCTCGCGCGGCGCGCGATGGCATCCGATCTGCCGCTGCTGGCCATCTGCCGCGGTGCACAAGTCCTCAACGTCGCGGCCGGCGGCAGCCTCGTGCAGGACATTCCCTCGAGCGTTGCGGCCCCCCTGGCGCACAGCGTCGCCAGCCCGCGCGATGCGCCTGCGCACGAGATCTCGATCTCGGCTGGATCCCGGCTGCAACAGGCGCTCGGTGCTGCGGGCACAGGACCGTCGTGCAGCGTGAACAGCCGCCACCATCAATCGGTGGCGCGCCTCGGAGAAGGCTTGATCGCGACAGCCACCTCGCCGGACGGCGTGGTCGAAGCGATTGAGAAACCCGACGCGCCGTTCTGCCTGGGCGTTCAGTGGCACCCGGAGAACTTCTGCCGGTCCGGTGAGTTCAGCCCGCTGTTCGAGTCGTTCGTCGCCGCTTCGATTGAGCGGATGCGCCTGAAGGTCACTCCCCCGCCCGGCTGAACACGCCGAGGCTCTCGACGTGCGGCGTGTTCGGGAAGAGATCGAATCCCCGGAGCGCGTCGAGCCGATAGCCGGCGTCGATCAGCCGGCGGGCATCGCGGGCCATCGTCGCGGGGTCGCACGACACGTACACGACGCGACGCGCGCCCATGCCAGCTACCGCCTGCATCGCAGCTCTTGACATGCCCGTTCGCGGCGGATCGACGATGACGGTATCCGGCGGCGTTCGCCGCGGCGCTCTGACGTAATCCTCCACGCTTCCACGCACCACCTCCACGGCCCCTGGACACTGCCGCGCGTTCTCGCGAAGGTCGCGGCCGCTCGAGCGATCGCCTTCAACCGCCGTAATCTGCCCGCCCCGGGTCGCAGCCAGCGCGACCGAGAACAGACCCACGCCGGCGTAGAGGTCCAGCACGCTGCCATCGGCAGACACCGCGTCGAGCACGGCGGTCACCAGGTCCGGCAGAAGAAAGCGGTTGGCCTGGAAGAACGATTCGGCGTGCCGTCGAATAGAGCCTGTGCCGACCCGTCCCGGCGCGAGCACGCCAATCGGGTCCGACACCGACGGATCGCCAGCCGAGAATCTGTCCGCTCCCGTGCACGCCGATATCCCGGTCAGTCCGTGCGCGCGCGCCACATCCCCGAGGAGCGTCCCGTCCGCCCGGGAGCCAGGTTGAAGCTCCGCGTGCAGGGCGCGCTGATCACCCTCGATGTTCTCGGTAATCGCCATGGAGGAAACACCGATTCCCCCTTCCTGCAGCGCCCGCACGGCGGCAAGCCCGGTGGCAATCGCCGACGGACGCAACTGAGCGGTTGCAGCTGCGTCGCACAGTGAATGTGAGCCTTCCCGGTAAAAACCCGCCTGCGCGCCCTGGACGAACAGGCGTCCGCGCATGCGGTATCCGCGCTCCGGCGAGGGAGCGACCAGCAACGGAGGCAGCGCCATGCGGCCGAGACGAGTAAACGCGTCGGCGATCACCTCCGCCTTGAGCGCCACTTGTCTCGGGTAGGTTACATGGGCGTAGAGACAACCGCCGCACGAGAGATCCACGACGGGCTCGCGCCGATCCGGGGATGGTGCCGGCACGTCGACGGTCGTCGCGAACGCGAGTTGACGCTCCACGCGGTCGATCCTCGCGACGACACGCTCACCCGGGATCGCCCCGAGCACGAAGACCACCTGGCCCTCATGGCGCGCGATCATACGGCCGCCGGCGGCCGGTTTCTCGACCGCCAGCTCAACCTGCTGCCCTGGCGCCAGCATCTTCAGGTCCGAATTCTGAATTCTGAATTCTGATTTCTTCTACTCGAAACGAATCGTGGGGATTCCGAGCGCCTCGCGCACGAGCTTCGTGTACGCCGCTTCGGTCGCCGCCGAACGCGCGTCGGCAGTCATCCGGCCCGCGAAGGGGGCGATCTCCTTTTCCGCGTCGCCCTTCAGGGCTGACGCGCGTCGGCCGGAGATCTCGTCGGTCGCCGCTCGCATGAGGCGGGCGTCGATCTCCTCGAGCCTCGCGATTATCGCGCTCCGCCGATCGCCACGCGCGTGCTGCGCATCGCCTTTCAATGCGTCCAGCTCGCGGACAGCACGGTCTACGTGCCCGGCCAGACCGGACGAAATCCTGTCGCCGGCCCGCAACGACGTGAGCCGCGTCAGCGCCCGATCGATGTGAGACGCCAGGCCCTGCCGTCGCCCGGGCCCGGAGGCCGGTTCGACGGTAGACGACACCCCAACCGCGCGCCGCCAGTCGTCGAAGAGCTCGAGGATGTCGGTCTCGCAGAACTCGATCCGCACCGGCCGGCGGCGGGGCCTGGAGTAATAGCGTTCGCAGTACCTATCGATGCCCTTGAACGCGACGTTCAGCGGGACGCCGCGCTGGGCCCATCCGCACACCTGCTCGAACGCCGGTCCGACGATGCGAATGAGATGCCCTTCGTTCTTGCGGCAGAGATACGTCTCGACCTGCCGGCAATAATCGGAGAGGTCACCCGTCACGCTTTCCCCCTGGCCCGCCCCCATATCAGTCTCAATCCCTGCAACGTCAGATCCGGCTCCACCCGCTCGATCGCCGAGGTCTCCCCTGCCAGGACCTCGGCCATGCCCCCTGTTGCGACGCACGCCGCCTTGTCGCCGGCAGGGATCTCGGCCCGCATCCTCGCGACGATCCCGTCGACCATCGACACGTAGCCGAAGAACAGCCCTGCCTGCATCGAGGTCACCGTCGTGCCGCCCACGATCGAGGGGGGCTTGCGGACGTCGACGCGAGGCAATCGCGCGGCGCGCTGGAACAGTGCGTCGGCGGATATGCCGATTCCGGGGCAGATGACGCCGCCCACGTACTCTCCGGCCGCCGAGATCGCATCGAAGGTCGTCGCCGTCCCGAAGTCCACCACGATGACCGGCACGCCCTCCGCTCGTCCAAAGAACTCGTAGGCGGCCACGGCGTTGACGACGCGGTCCGCCCCGACGTCGCTTGGCGGCGAGTAGCGCACCGGCATCCCCGTATTCGTGCCCGGGTCCACCGTCATCGGCTCACGGCCGAAGTACTGGCGCGACATCTCTTCGATCGACCGTGTGAGCGGCGGCACCACCGACGAGATGATGATCCCGCCAACCCTGGCGGGATCGACTGCGATCGAGGCGAAAAGCTGCCTCAAGAGGATACCGAGCTCGTCGGCCGTGCGCTCCCGGAGCGTCGCGAGCCGCCAGCTGTGCGTCAGCCGCGCCCCGTCGAACACGCCCAGCACGATATTCGTGTTTCCAACGTCGATTGCCAGCAGCATCGCATCATCTCCAGACGATCTCACCTGCGACGACCCGTTCCATGGTGCTGCCCGTCCGAACGAGCAGCGCACCGTCGTCGGCAATCCCTGCCGTGATCCCGTCGCAGCGGCCGTGCCCAGTCTGACACGTCACGCGCGCACCAGCCGCCGATGGCGCGAGCGCCCGCCAGCGGTCGAGCACCACGGCCGGGTTCGCCGCGGCCAGCGCGCTGAAGAGGCGGGCAAACGCGGCGAGCAGCTCGATCAGCAGATGCTGGGAGTCCACCGGCCTGCCCAGCTCCGCTTCGAGCGAGGTCGCCCGGTCGGCTACTGATGGAGGAAGCGAGGCGGGCCGGACGTTGATCCCGAAACCGAGTATCACGAACTGCAGGCCGTCGGCGGCTGTGGCCCCTTCAGCAAGAATGCCCGCGAGCTTCCGGCGCTGCCCGGACGCGGCCGCATTGGACACCACGATGTCGTTGGGCCATTTGATTTCAACCGGCAGACCGGTTGCCGTCCGTACGGCTTCGGCAGCCGCCACACCTCCCGCCAGCGTAAGAAACGGAGCGGCGGTGGCGTTTCGGCAGACCAGCGAAACATAGAGGCCCGCGCCGGCCGGCGAGTGCCACTCGCGGCCCAGGCGTCCCCGGCCGGCGGTCTGCGACTCGGCCAGCACTATCGTGCCCTCCGGCGCTCCGCGCTCGGCGAGACGTGCGGCGACCTCGTTGGTCGAGCCGACCTCGTGAAAGAAGTGAACGCTTCGGCCGAACGGCGCGGTCCGGCCGCCGGCGCGCTCCAGCGCACGCACGAGATCGGCCGGAAGCGGATCAGGAGTCACGGTACTCAACCGAGTGCAAGCAGGGGTCGACGATCCAGGGCTGACGGTCGCGGATTCACGACCCCTCGGGTTCGATCTCCAGGCTGAGATCCGCCGCAGGCGCCGAATGGGTGAGCGCGCCGATCGAGACGGAGTCAGCGCCCGTACCCGCCAGGTCCGCGATGCGTTCGAGCGTCACGCCACCGGAGATCTCCGTCCGTGCGCGGCCCGCGATCCGGCGAACGGCCTCGCGGACTGCGTCCAGCGGAAGATTGTCCAACAGGATGATGTCGGCGCCGGCCGCAATTGCTGCATCGACGTCAGCGAGGCTCTGTGCCTCCACTTCCACCGGCATCGTTGCGCCGGCAGCTTTCATGCGGGCGACCGCCTGGGGGACACCTCCCGCCAGCCGGATATGGTTGTCCTTGATCAGAATTCCGTCGGCCAGGCCATCGCGATGGTTCACGCCGCCGCCGGCTCGCACCGCGTATTTCTCCAGCGCCCGCAATGTCGGGGTGGTCTTGCGCGTGTCGAGCACCGTGATGCCACCCGCGGTCGCGTCGACGAACCGCCGAGTCAGCGTAGCAATGCCCGAGAGCCGCTGGACGAAGTTGAGAGCCGTCCGCTCGGCGGTCAACATGGGTGCCGCCAGGCCGCGCACCTGGGCTGCCACGGTCCCCGCATCGCAGCGGTCGCCATCGCGCGTGAACGTGGTGAAACGAACCCCCGGATCGAGCTGTCGGAACGTCTCCGCGGCAATATCCAGGCCGGCCAGCACGCACCGCGACTTGACGAGCAGCGTCCCGATCGCACGCTGCCCGGGAACGACCGTGCCGGCCGTGGTCACGTCGCCGGTCCCGACGTCCTCGGCGAGCGCACGGCGGACGAGGTCCCGGTAGATCTCGAGGGCCAGCGGTTCAAGGAGAGTGCGGCTCATCCGTGGCGCTCACCCGTTTCCGCCAGGGCGAGCTCCACTTCCACCTGCAGCAGCTCCGACGGCACGGTCTCGATCTGCTGAATCAACCCGGATGCGCGCAAGTCCCGCTCGACCTCCGGCAGCAGTTCGAGCGATGCGCGAGGGGCATGGATGACGGTACGGGCAACCGGCGTCTTGAGCGCCCGCTGTTCCTCGGATTTTCTCTTCCGGATGGCGCCGAGCACTTGACCGGCGAACTGCAGCGCCTGAACCGCGCGTGGATCTTCGGCCACCGGCTCACACACCGCCAGGATCTCGCCGGGCGTCGGCCAGCGCGAGGTGTGCACCGAACCCGGCCTCCACCAGGACCAGACCTCCTCGGTTGCAAACGGCAGAAATGGCGCGAGCAGCCGGAGCATCGCCGAGAGCGCCGTCAGCAGCGCTCCATTGGCGGACGCTGCCAGCTCCGGCCCCTGGTCTCCATACCGCCGGCCCTTCACGAGCTCCAGATAGTCGTCGCAGAAGCTCCAGAAGAAGGTCTCGGATCGCTCGAGCACGCGCGTGTAGTTGTACCCCTCGAAATCGTCCGTCGATTCGGCGACGAGTTGCGCCAGCGAGGTCAACAGACCGCGGTCCACGAGCGCCGTCGCGGGACCGTGAGGATCGGGCCTCGACAGCACGAACTTCGACGCGTTCAGCAGCTTGATCGCCAGGCGGCGCCCGACGCGCATCTGACCGGTGTCGAAGGCGGTGTCCGTTCCGGGACGCCCGCTCGCGGCCCAGTACCGCACTCCGTCGGAACCGTGCTCCTGCAACAGCGCGAGAGGGGTCACCACATTGCCCTTCGACTTCGACATCTTCTTGCGGTCGGGATCGAGAACGAACCCCGAGATCGCCGCGTTCTTCCACGGCAGACTGCGGTGCTCGAACTCGGACCGCAGCAGCGTCGAGAAGAGCCACGTCCGGATGATGTCGTGCGCCTGCGGCCGCAGGTCCATCGGAAACACGCGGCCGAAGAGGTCGTCATCCTCTTCCCATCGGGCCGCAATCTGAGGGGACAACGACGAGGTCGCCCATGTGTCCATGATGTCGGGATCGCCGCTGAATCCGCCGGGCCGATTGCGCTCGGCCGCGTCGTAGCCGTCCGGCACGTCCGTCGACGGATCGATCGGAAGGCGCGACTCGTCGGGGACGAGCCGGGCCTCGTGGTCGATCGTGCCGCCGTCGCCGACCTTGTACCAGAGCGGGAACGGCACACCAAAGAACCGCTGCCGGCTCACACACCAGTCCCCGACGAGGCCGTTGATCCAGTTCTCGAGGCGCGCCTGCATGTACGGCGGGTGCCACTTCAGCTCGCGGCCCCGCGCGAGCAGCGCCTCACGGTACTCCATCGTCTTGATGAACCACTGGCGGCTCGTGACGATCTCGAGCGGGCGATCGCCCTTCTCGTAGAATTTCACGGCGTGCGTGATCGGACGGGGGTCGCCAATCAGATCGCCGCTCTCGCGCAGCAGTTCCACGACTCGTGCGCGCGCCTTGACGGCCGACAGGCCTGCGAGCTGATCGTAGTGTTGCTGTGCGCGCCCGGCGTCGCTCGTCTCCCATCCCGCGTCGCCCCAGGTCACCGGACGGAATGCGCCGTTCGGCTGAATCACCGCGCGCACCGGAAGGCCCATCTCGCGCCACCACACCACGTCGGTCACGTCACCGAAGGTGCAGATCATCGCCATCCCGGATCCCTTTTCGGGATCGGCGAGCGTGTGGGCCTTCACCGGCACACGCACGCCAAAGAGTGGGGTCACGACCTCGGACCCGAACAGCGGCGTGTAACGCTCGTCGTCGGGATGTGCCACCACGGCCACGCACGCGGGAATCAGTTCGGGTCGCGTCGTGTCGATCTCGATGAAACCGCCACCCGGTCTCCCGAAACGTATTCTGTGATATGCACCCGGCTGCTCGCGATCCTCGAGCTCCGCCTGCGCGACGGCCGTCCGGAAATCCACGTCCCAGAGCGTCGGGGCCTCGAGCTGGTACGCCAGGCCCCGCTCGACCAGCCTCAGGAACGACAGCTGTGAAATCCGCTGCGCGCGACGACCGATCGTCGCGTACGTCGCCTCCCAGTCCACCGACAGCCCCAGGTGGCGCCAGAGCTGCTCGAACGCTTTCTCGTCTTCCGCGGTCAGCCTCGCGCAGAGCTCGATGAAGTTGGGCCGCGACACCGAAATCGCCTGTTTGCCCGGCTTGTCCGGCGGGGCGAACGACGGGTCGTACGGAAGCGACGGGTCGCAGCGGACACCGAAGTAGTTCTGGACGCGGCGCTCGGTGGGAAGACCGTTATCGTCCCACCCCATGGGATAGAAGACTGCCTTGCCTCGCATCCGGTGGAACCGGGCCACCACGTCGGTGTGCGTGTAGGAGAATACGTGCCCGACGTGCAGGGAGCCGCTTACCGTGGGCGGGGGCGTGTCGATGGAATAGACCTCCTGCCGCGGCCGCGTACGATCGAACCGATAGAGGCCCTCCTCGTTCCAGCGGGCATTCCACTTCTCCTCGAGCCCCTCGAGCGCAGGCTTGTCGGGCACACGTATCGGGTGGGTGAGATCGAAAACGTCGGGCATGACTTCAGGCAGTGCTGAATGCTGAATGCTGAATGCTGAATGCTGAATGTTCAATGTTGAATGTTGTTGAATGTTGAATGACGAGTGCTGAGTCGGGCCATTCCCCATTCCCCATTTCTATTCAGCACTCAGCATTCAACATTCAGCATTCAACCGTGCCCCTTGATCCTGTCGATTTCTTCGCGCACGAGGCGTTCGGCGGCATCGAGCACGAGCGCGCGCATTTTCTCGTCGCCCATCCTCGCCACCACGCGCTTGACGATCTCCTCGATCGTCTCGTCCGACAGCGGTTCGGGCACGGGGAGGGTCGCTGTGACCGGCTCGCCGCGCTCGGCGGCCAGCAGCGCGGTGAAGGCCGCGTGGAGCGTGGGGACGGGGCCCAAGGGGACGTCGGTCTTGCTCGCAGGTGCAGTCGCGGCCGGGCGCGCCGACTGGACCATCGCGGGGCCCGACAGGGGCGGGGGCGACGCTCCGCCGTGGAACGCGCCTCCGGAATGCGCGTCAGCAGCCGTCCGGACCTCGGCGGACGACCCGGATCCCTGGGTCCTCACCGGCGCCTCGACGATGGGAGGCGGGGACGACGCGGTACCCAGGTTGGCGAGCGCCGCGTCTAACCGATCGAAGTAGTCCCCGAGCGTTTCAGGCGACGCTGCGGTGGCGGGCGCACCGGGCGTGGGCGGGGCAGCGCCCCCTTTGACCTCCACGGGCCCCGACGACGACGCCACCGCTTTCGTCGTGCTCGCGCCGGCGACCTTGGCATGCGGGGCCGCCAGCAGCTCGCGGACGCGGCTGATCACCATTTGTGGCTCGAACGGCTTCACCAATACTCCGTCACATCCAATCGAACGCGCACGCGCGTCGTCCACGGGCTCGAACGCACCGGTCAGCAGCAGGACGGGAATGTGCGTGAACCGCGGGTTGCCTTTGATGAACTCGGCAACCTCGTAGCCGTTCCGTTCGGGCATGCCAATGTCGGCCAGCACGATGTCAGGAGGATCCGACTCGAGCTTGTCGATTGCCTCCTTCCCGTCGCCGACTGCGACCACTTCCACGTTCTCGTCGGCAAAGGTGAGCTCAATCACCCGCTGGATGGTCACGCTGTCGTCGGCAAGCAGCAGCTTCGGCCTCACGATTACACCTGCTCCACACGCGGCCGGACGTTCTGGTTGATGAAGGTGACGATTTCCTGCATCGGCGTTCCGGGCAGAAATACGCCTTTGATGCCGGCATCCCGCAGCTTCGGGATGTCCACATCGGGAATGATGCCGCCCACCACCACGAGCACATCCTCGAGGCCCTTGGCCTCGAGCAGCTCCATGACCCTGGGGCAGATGTGCATGTGCGCGCCAGACAAGATCGACAAGCCGATGGCATCGGCATCTTCCTGGAGCGCGGCCGAGACGATCTGCTCGGGCGTCTGGCGCAAGCCCGTATAGATCACCTCCATGCCCGCGTCGCGCAGCGCGCGCGCTATGACTTTGGCGCCGCGATCGTGTCCGTCGAGGCCGGGCTTTGCGATGACGACTCGGATTTTGCGCATCAGATCGACGGCACCTCTTCGTATTCCCCCCACACGTCCCTGAGCGCGTCGCACATCTCGCCGACCGTCGCGTACGCGCGCACGCAGTCGAGCAGCGGATACATCGTATTCGTTCTTCCGCGTGCCGCCGTGCGCAACCGATCGAGCGACTGGCGGACCGCGTCGTTGTCGCGCGTCTTGCGCAGCTCTTCCAACCTGGCCAGCTGCGTGTCGGCGGTGGACTCGTCGATATAGAGGATCGGCACGGGCGGCTCGTCCTCCTGCACGAAATCGTTCACGCCAACGATGATCTTGTCTCGAACCTCGACCGCCTGCTGGAAGCGGTACGAGGCCTCCGCGATTTCCCTCTGCGGGTATCCCTCCTCGATCGCTTCGACCATCCCACCCAGGCGGTCGATCGTCTCGAAATACTCTCGCGCACCCCGCTCCATGTCCAGCGTCAGCCGTTCCACGAAGTACGAACCTCCGAGCGGGTCGACCACGTTGGTCACACCGCTCTCGTGAGCGATGACCTGCTGGGTGCGCAGCGCCAGCGTTGCAGCTTCGGCCGTCGGAAGCGCCAGCGCTTCGTCCAGCGAGTTCGTGTGGAGCGACTGGGTGCCCCCCAGCACGGCCGCCAGCGCCTGGAGCGCCGTCCGGACGACGTTGTTGTAGGGCTGCTGGGCGGTCAGCGAAACGCCTGCCGTCTGGGTGTGGAAGCGGAGCTTCCACGAACGCTCGTGCTTGGCGCCGAACCGCTCCCGCATCACCTCGGCCCACAGCCGCCGAGCGGCACGGAACTTCGCGATCTCCTCGAAAAAGTCGCTGTGCGAATTGAAGAAGAACGAGATGCGCGGCGCGAAGTCGTCAACGTCGAGCCCGGCATCGATCCCGTACTGGACGTACTCGATGCCATCGCGAAGCGTGAAGGCGAGCTCCTGGAGCGAGGTCGAACCGGCCTCGCGAATGTGATACCCGCTCACCGAGACCGTGTTCCACCGCGGGACTTCCTTCGAGCAGAAAGCGAACACATCGGTGATGAGACGCATCGACTCGCGGGGGGGATAGATGTACTCCTTCTGCGCGATGAACTCCTTCAGGATGTCGTTCTGGATCGTACCCGAGAGCTTCTTCCAGTCGGCGCCCTGCTTTTCGGCCACCACGAGATACATCGCGAAGATCATGGACGCGGGCGAGTTGATCGTCATCGACGTCGTGATGCCCGCGAGGGAGATCCCGTCGAACAACCGCTCCATGTCGGCGAGCGACACGATGCTCACGCCGCATTTGCCGACCTCGCCGAGCGAAAGCTCGTGATCGGGATCGCGTCCCATCAACGTGGGGAGATCGAAGGCCACGCTGAGGCCCGTCCCGCCCGCCTCGAGCAGCGTCTTGTACCGCTCGTTCGTTTCCTCAGGCGTTCCAAACCCGGCGAACTGCCGCATCGTCCACATCCGGCCCCGGTAGCCGGTCGGGTGAATCCCGCGCGTGTAGGGAAACTCGCCGGGGTTGTTGAGGTCCCGGCCGTAATCGAAATCCTGCAGATCGTCGGCGGTGTAGAGACGGTCGATCGCCCTGCCCGAAATCGTCGTGAACGGGATGTCTCGCTCGGGAGCCTTTTTGAGCGTGGGCTCGAGGACTTCCTTCTCCCAGCGCTGCTTGTCGGTGCCGGTCGGGACGGTCTTCATACGAAAGACATTATAGCCCGTAGGTTACGGACGAATCGTCCAGGTTGGCCGTACACACGAAGCTCCGTGCGGCCGCCGTTCAGGCCGGCTACCGCACGGAGCAGCAACGGACACCAGAGGAACCGAGCGCGTTACTGCCCCATCGTTGCGCAGACGACGTGGAGTCTGAGCTGGACGCCCGTGAGAGCGCCGGGATAGAAGGCGTTCTGTACCTGGAAACGCCAGCCCGAAAACGTGGCAGTGTTCACGGGCATCGACGTAATCACGGTGACCCACTGAGAAAAATCGTTCAGGGGCTCGTGGCCACCGGAGACTGGAACCTTGCCGGAGGGGCAGGGGACTTCAAATGTCCGCACGGTACCTCTGACGCCGTAGCTGGCTGCCTGGGTTTCACCGGCTGCGATCTCATAGCCACTCACGCCGTTCGCTCCGGCTATCCCGGGCAGTCCCATCGGTCCCGCGGGACCCATGAGTCCCTGGGCCCCCTGGGGGCCTTGGGGTCCTTGGGGTCCCTGAGCTCCGACAGGCCCGGCAGGTCCGGCCGGACCCACGGCGCCGGCGGGCCCGGCGGGCCCCATCGGTCCGGCGGGTCCGGCGGGTCCCGCCGGCCCGGCGGGTCCGGCGGGGCCAGCGGGTCCCGTTTCTCCGGCCGGCCCGGCTGGGCCAGCAGGTCCCGTCGGGCCAGCAGGTCCGGCGGGGCCAACAGGTCCCTCCGGTCCGGCCACGACGGTTGGCGACTGCGCCGTCACATAGAACACGTCTCTATCGAGCTGCGACGGACCGCGGACGACCGTGAAGAGGTAGGTGCCGTCGGGAATCGACCCGGGAAACGCGACGAACAGATGCGTGTCTGTCGCGCTCAGGACCGTCATCTCGTGGGTGCCGCACAGCACGGTCGGCGTGCCCGGCCCGAAGTTCTGACCTTCGAGCACGAGCAGCTCCTGCGCACGATCGAGCGTCGCGCTCAGCACCAGGACCTGCCGGTGCTGCTGCTGGTTTCCTTTATTCGCATCGGCCGCTCCGAGGTCAACAGCCGCTCCCGCGAGCAGGATGACCAGGGCGGCAATAACCCTTCTTGATGTCGGCATGGCTCACTCCACCTCGGCCGATGGATGAGCAAGTGGGGTTCCAGCCCTGCCGCAGGCAGGTACATGAAGTGGCTAAACGTCACTATATCAACATGTTGCGGCTACCACCCCAGTGCGGTAGGAGTCCGCCGGCGAGCGTCTCGAAGTGGCGCACTATTGGACAAGTGCTGCACAAATCCCGCTGCTGCCAGACGACGAAATCGTCAGCGTTCGTGGACGACCTTTCCGCCGGCGATTGTGTAGAGGACCCTCGCTTTCAACAGCCGCGCGGGATCGCTCCGGCCGACATCAATCAGGTTGGCGTCGAACACGGCGATGTCCGCGAACTTGCCGGGCGCGAGCACGCCCTTGACGTCCTCTTCGAACGATGCCCAGGCAGGTCCTTTCGTGTATGCCTCGATCGCCTCCTCGATCGTCAGGCGCTGCTCCGGAAACCATCCCGCTGCCGGTTCACCCTTGAGCGTCTGGCGTGAGATGGCCGCATAGAGCCCGTAGACAGGATTGAGAAAATAGCGGGCCGCGTTGGTGCCGGGGCTGTCACTGCCAAAAATCAGCACGGCGCCCGAGTCCTTGAGTTTCCGGAACGCGTACGCGCCGCGCGACCGCTCGGCGCCGATGCGCTCCTCCATCCACCGCATGTCGTCGGAGACATGGTACGGATTGACCTCCGCGACGAGCTTCAGCCGGCCGAACCGCTCGAAGTCGTCCGGGTGGACGACCTGCGCGTGGATGACCCGCCAGCGGTGGTCGCGATCGACGAGGCCGTACCTGGTCAGGAGCTTCTCGTACACGTCGAGCAGAATGCGATTGCCCTTGTCGCCAATCGCGTGCACGTGGGGCGGAATGCCGGATCCGACCGCCTCTTCGAGCAGCTTCTCGAGGTTACCGGGCGGAAAATCCGTGTAGTGCTGCCCCGCCGTCATGGACATGGCGGCTCCCTCACGCCCTTCCGGACGCATGATGTCCCGCAGCAGCCCCTTGTTGCCCGGATCGTGGTCGTAGGGCTCGAAGAACATCGCGCCGCTGCTGCCCATGATTCCGTCTACCCAGGCCTTGTAGCCGATGAAGCGCAGCCACTCATCGCCGAAGCCGCGCGAGATCCCCAGAGCGGCGGTGTGCGTGACGTTGTCCAGCGCCGGACGCAGCATGATCCGGACGGTCAGCTCGCCGCGGCGCTGCAGCTCCTGATAAGCCCGCAACTGCTCGGACGATGTGAGGTCCTGGATGGTGGTGACGCCGCCCTCACGCGCCTCGGTCAGGACAGCCCGCACCTGTGTGAGCCGCTGCTCGAAGGGAATCGGTGGAATGACGCGGCGCACCATCGCGGCCGCCGTGCCTGTCAGGATACCGGTCGGGCGTCCGGAGGCATCCTTGACAATCTCCCCGTCCGACGGACTTGGCGTACTCTCCGTGATCCCGGCGAGCTTCAGTGCGAGGCTGTTCGCCAGGTACATGCTGCGATCGAACCTGTTGACGAAGACCGGATGGTCGGCGCTGACCTGGTCGATCAGGTCGCGGCTCGGGGTGAACGGCCCCGACGCGGGGCCTGCCCGGCCGGCGCCGCTCGAGCCGGCCGCCCATTGTTCGTAGGCGCCCCACTCGCCGCGGGTAATCCAGCTCCCCTTCGGCAGGCGACCCGCGGCTTCGCGAACCCGCTCCTTGAACGCGTTCGGCTCGTGCACGTCGAGCAGGTTCACGCCGACGAGCAGCGCGCCGGTGCTGTCGACGTGCACGTGGGAGTCATTGAACCCGGGCAGTGCGAAGGCGCCCTGGAGATCGATGACACGCGTCGCGCCAACCGCGGTGCCGCGAATCTGCGCGGTGCTGCCGAGGGCGACGATCCGGCTGCCGGCAGTTGCGACCGCTTCCGCCCAGGGTCGCGCGGGGTCCAGCGTGTAGATGCGGCCGTTGACCAGCATCAGATCCGGCGGAGGCACGGCACTCTGGCGCGCCGGCAGGACTGGTGGCGACGCGATCGCCGGCACGAACAGCGCGAGTGCAACCAGGCAGGCTCGGTGCGGCATGACGACTCCTCAAGCTCCTCCGGCCGGTGGCGCGCTCGGTCAATCGGAGCCGCAACCCGGCATCGGTGTCAATGGGCGTGCCAGGCGCGCTCGGAAGCAATCACCCGCCGCCTCTCCGCCTTGACTTGCCGCATTCTGTCACAGTACTTTGATCTGTTTGTTTTTCGGCCGCGAGAGCTGCCGGCACGCATTCATAGGAGTGTTATGGAACCTGGCGGAAGCATTTTCAACGCGATGCTCCAGGAGTTCGACGGAGCGGCTCGACTGCTCGGGCTCGATCCCGGCATCTGGAAAATCCTGACCCACCCCAAACGACAGATCACCGTCTCCTGCCCCGTTCAAATGGACAACGGGGAGATCGAGGTGTTCACTGGCTATCGCGTCCAGTACAACATCACGCTGGGCCCCGCCAAGGGCGGCGTCCGCTTCCACCCCGACGTGACGCTCGACGAGGTCACCGCGCTCGCCGCCTGGATGACGTGGAAGTGCGCCGTCGCGCACATTCCCTTCGGCGGAGGCAAGGGGGGCGTCATCTGCGATCCGACCCGCATGTCGCGCCGGGAGATCGAAGCGCTCACCCGCCGATACGTCGCCGAGATCGTCGATGCGATCGGCCCCGAGAAGGACGTGCCCGCGCCCGACGTGAACACGAACGATCAGGTGATGGCCTGGATCATGGACACCTACAGCATGCACGTGGGCCACACCGCGACGGCTGTCGTCACAGGAAAGCCGATCGAGATGGGCGGCTCACTTGGCCGCCGCGAGGCCACGGGCCGCGGCGTGATGATCGTGACCCGCGAGGCCGCGAAGCATCTAGGCTTCGACATCAAGGGCGCGACCGTCGCCGTCCAGGGCTTCGGCAACGTCGGATCGGTCTCGGCGGATCTGCTCTCCCGGATCGGCGCCAGGATCGTGGCCGTCACGGACTGGAAGGGCGGCGTCTACAACGACCAGGGGCTCGACATTCCGAAAATGCTCGACTTCGTCCGACAGCACAAGACCATCGACGGGTTTCCGGGCGGCTCCCCCCTCGAAAACGAACAACTGTTCGGGCTCGACGTCGACGTGCTGGTCCCCGCCGCGCTCGAGAATCAGGTCACCATGGAGAACGCGCCCGCCATCAAGGCGAAGGTCGTCGCGGAGGGCGCCAACGGGCCGACCACTCCCGAGGCGCACCGCCACCTGCACGAGCGCGGCATTTTCGTGATCCCCGACATCCTCGCAAACTCAGGCGGCGTGACCACGTCCTACTTCGAGTGGGTACAGGATCGGCACGGATACTTCTGGACGGAGGAGGAAGTGAACACGCGGCTCGAGGCGAAGATGGTCGAGGCCTTCGAGGACGTGCTCGATACCTCGATCAAGTACAAAACCGACCTGCGCACCGCCGCGTACATCGTCGCCATCAACCGCGTGGCGACCGTGACGAGAATGCGCGGAATGTACGCATGAGAGACGAAGGGCCGACCCGCGCGTTGGAGGTCGGCCATTGTCAGTTCCCAGTTGCCAGCTATCCGGTCTTGTTCCACATTCCGTGACAGCGCCTCTGCGGACGACGGGCGGCGGTACTCGTTGACTTGGACTACCTCCCTACCTTGAACGCCACCAGCTTCTGGGCCGTGCCCTGCCCGGCTTTGGCGGACAGCTCCAGCAGGTAATCGCCCGGGGCGAGGTTCGACAGCGGAAAGTCGATTTCCACTGCGCCTGGTCCTGACGAGCGAATCGGTATGTCCGACATCGCCTCCCCGTTCCGGTTGAGGAGCCGCGCGGCCATTGTCGGAGGCGTATCGCCGGGCGCATATGCGGTGGCACGGATGAAGAGGCGATCGGTCCGCATGAAGGAACGGTCGGCCGTCGGCGGCTGGCCGGCGGACTGCTTGATGTTCTGGATATCGCGTGCGGTCTTCGCGCGGAAAACCTCGGGGGTGGCGAAGGAGACTTGCACCGCGGTGAAATCAGGGACCGTGATCTCGCGCGTAGCCGAATCGAGCACCTGGCCACGAGGCCCTTCGACCACCAGGCGCAGCTTCAGCTCGCCCGGTGGCGCCTCGAAGCTGGCCTGCGAACCGGCTCTTGCGGCAACTACCGCGCCGCCCCCCTCGGCAGACGAGCCGGCCGGCGCCTCTTCGGGCACCCGGCCGCGGAAGAGCGGCCGGCCATCGACAGCCATGGCGGTCACGGCCACGCGCGCGGCGCTCTCGTCGTCGGAGCGGCGTTCGCCAGGCGCCAGAGGGACAGGCTCCCATGCGATCGTGACCCGGGTGCGGCCGTTCTCGCCGCGCGAGGTGCCGACCCAGAACCGCGCCGGACGGCCGCGCGCCGGCTCCGCAAGCGTGCTCAGGGCCTCGGTGATCTCTGCCGGCGCCTCCGGCTTGGGCGGCGCCAGGGCCCTGGCGGCATCCTCGGCGGTGTAGGCCCAGTAGCCCTTCCTCGCGCGCACATCCACGTCCTTACGATTCACCCGCACCTTGATCGCGTGGAACTTGCCGTCGGTTGGCGCCTCCGTCGAGTTGTAGCCGAGCAGGTAATAGCCGCTCGAGTCCCGGATGATCTGCTTCATCCCGACGGCAAGATCGTTGCGGTTGACGATGGCGCGGCCGTCGGTGTTCTCGGCCAACGCCCGAAGCGTGTCGAGCGACGCCTCGAGATGCTTGCGATCGACCTGGAGACCCACGCCCTGGTTGATGTCGTACTCGAATGCCGCCAGGCCACGGGGATCGACGGCATAAATCGACGTGTTGTTCCGGTTCGCCTCGGCAAAAATGTCCTGGAGGCGTGAATACAGATCGACGGTGTTGGCGAACTCCGCCCTGTCGCTGGCTTCAACGTTCGGCCGCCCGCGCGCGGCGTTGCCGAGGCCCGGCAGCGCAGCGATGGGATCGTTCAGTTGCGGCGGCAGCGTGTTGGTGAAGCCCTCGCTGACGAAGATGATCGATTTGCGCCCTTCGCGCATGCTCCCGAGCTTCACGGCCGCGCCCTCGAGCGCGCTCATCACGACGTCGTTGCGAATGCGCTCGACCACCGCGGCCGGGTAATACGCGTACCGATCCTCGAACTCGTTGCGCGGCGTGTAATCGAACCGCCGGCCTTCGAACCTCTCGATTGCGCTGATCAGGCCGTTCCGGTTTCTCGTGAACGTGAGGTCGGTGACCGGCGTCAGCGGGTACATGATCGCGACCATGTCGGCCGGCGCGAGCTGGTTCTGGACGAAGTCCATGAGGGGCTTGCGTACCGACATGTCGTTTCCACGGCGCACGTGGTAATCGTCGAAGAGCAGGATGAACAGCCGCACATCCGGGCGCGCGGCCTCGCGCTCCTCGTCGAACGGCGACCGGATCTCCATCGGCGCAGGCCCTTCGGCCTGGGTCGCCGCATCGATCTTCACGATGGAGAAGTTGTCGATCGTCTGAGCCTTGCCATCCTCGGTCAGGTTGAAGTCCTCTTTCTTCAGGTCCAGGACGGGCAGGCCTTTCCGATCCGTCACGATCACATCCACGCGGACGTAGTTGATCCCGGTGCGGATCGGCTCCTGCGCGCGCTGGGGATCCTGTTCTGCGGGGGGCTTCTGCGCCGGCGGGGGCGGCTGCTGCCCGGAGGACTGCGTCTGTGGTTCCGGGGCCGGCGCGGCGCCGCCAGACGGATGTGCCGCCGGGGCTACCGCGGAGAGCACGAATGCGATGGAGCAGGCAGTGAGCGAAGCGGCAATGCGCATAAACATTGAACGGCGGGCGGCCGCGACCGGCTCGCCAGAAGAGGCGCGGGCTGACTATCCCGCAATGATAACATTGACCGATTTCGCCACTTTTTCCGCGTGATCAGCGTGATCAGGAGGACGCGCCCGTGACCCAGGAAACCGCCGAGTATGCCCAGCCGCTCACCGTCCTGAGCGAGGACGAGACGATCTTCCGCGACAGCGTTCGCGCGTTCGCCGACGCGCGCGTGCGCCCGCTCGTCCGCGAAATGGACGAGCACGCCAAGCTGCCTCGCACCCTCATCGACCAGCTCTTCGAGCTCGGCGTGATGGGGATCGAGGTCCCTGAAACCTACGGCGGCGCCGGCGGGCGCTTCTTCCATTCCGTGCTGGCCGTCGAGGAGCTCTCCCGCGTCGATCCGTCGGTCGGGGTCCTCGTGGACGTGCAGAACACCCTGGTCATCAACGCCCTGCTCCGGTGGGGCAACGATGACGTCAAACGCCGCTACCTGCCGAAGCTGGCCTCGTCGATCGTCGGCGCCTACGCGCTGTCGGAGGCCGGCGCGGGCAGCGACGCCTTTGCGCTCACCAGCCGTGCCCGCGAGGAAGGCGACGGCTTCGTCATCAGCGGGCGCAAGCTCTGGATTACCAACGGCAACGAGGCCGACCTCTTCATCGTATTTGCGACCGTGAATCCCGAGGCGGGCTACCGCGGCATCACGGCCTTCTTGATCGAGCGGGGGTTCGACGGCTTCACCGTCGGCAAGAAAGAAGACAAGCTGGGCATCCGGGCGAGCAGCACGTGCGAGCTCGTTCTCGAGGACTGCCGCGTGCCGCGCGCCAACGTGCTCGGCGAGGTCGGCAAGGGCTACAAGGTGGCCATCGAGACCTTGAACGAGGGCCGGATCGGCATCGGCGCGCAGATGATCGGTCTGGCGAAAGGCGCGCTCGAGCACGCCCTCGAATACACAAAAGAGCGCAAGCAGTTCGGCAAGGCGATCGCCGACTTCCAGGGCGTCCAGTTCCAGCTCGCGCGTGCTGCCGTCCAGGTCGAGGCGGCGAAGCTCGCCGTCTACAACGCCGCGCGCCTGCGCGACGCGGGCCGCCCGTTCCTGACCGAGGCCGCCATCTGCAAGATCCTCTCGTCGGAAGTCGCAGAGAGCGTCTCGTCGCTGGCCGTCAACCTCTGCGGCGGCAACGGGTTCGTCAAGGAGTATCCGGTCGAGAAGCTCTACAGGGACGCCAAGATCGGCCAGATTTACGAGGGCACGTCGAATCTGCAGCTGCTGACGATCGCGAAGCAGATTCTCTCGTAGTCCGTGGCCCGTGGCTCGTAGTCCGTCGCCCCGCGATCCGTAACGGACCACGGATGACGGACCACGGACCATGGCGTGAAGTCACCGCTTCCTGTTTCGGGTGTCGGACGCCTCGCGCGTCGCCTCTTCGGCAGCGAGGCGTCGCTCGTTCTCGTCCTCGGCCGTGTCGCCAATATACGTGCGCTCGCCGCCCGTTTCGAGGCCGAGCACGTCGCCGGGCTGTGCGCGACCCTCATAGTGCGGGCTGGGCTCCCGCCGCTCCTCCGCATTCTGCGAGCCAAGCCTGCGTTGGTCGCGCTCGTGCGCGACGACGCGCTCCGTATCACGAAGCTCGCGGACCGGCGTGTCGCTATCTGCGCCTACTTCGACCGGCCGAAGCCGCTCGACCGCATACGCACCGCCCCACCACACGGGCTGCGAGAAGTGACGGTAGGCGGCCGAACGCCAGGAGCCCGCCGTCACATCCTCGAGTGTATCGCCCGGGCAGCAGGCTGCCGCCGTCCGCTGCTCGAACGCGCGTAAATCCTCGTCCGAGAAATCTTTGAACCGACCCTCGTCGAGCTCTGGATAGCGGCGGATGGCGTCCTGATTGACGTCTACTCTGAGTGCACCGGCGTCGGTGTCCAGCGTGGCGTGCCCGACCGGCAGGAGAAATCGCCGCGAGGTGAACCAGCCGCCTGAATCAACCACGATGTAGTGCACCTGACCGGAAGTCTCGTCAACGATGAAGCCGTCGATATCGCCGAGCTTCGCGTCATCCCTGCCGCGTACCTCGAGCCCATCGAAGTCAACTGTCGAATCATCGACATCGTCTGCATCGAGATACCGCAGGCGTGAAGCGTAGGTCGCGTGTTCCATCAATGCCCTCCTCAGAAACCGACCACAACTGCAAGAAGAGGACCGAAGAGGCGGGACCGGCGTGCTACCAACGCCGAAAGTCAGGACGGGGGTTACGGACCACGGACGTCGAAGCCACGGATCAGCTGTTCGACTGTTCGACTGGGTCAGCCACTACTCAACTGAGAATATGTTCGGCAATCACCATCCGCTGCACTTCCGACGTGCCCTGGTAGATCTCCGCCGCGCGCACGTCGCGGAACAGGCGCTCCACGACCGACCCGCGGCGATACCCCTTCGAGGCGAGAATCTGCATGGCCTTGTCGGCGGCTCGATGGGCGGCTTCGGAGGCATAGAGTTTGGCCATTGACGCCTCCAGCGTGGGGGTCGCGTGCCGCTGGCGGGCATCGGCCGCCTTCATCGTCAGCATGCGCGCGGCGTCGAGCTCGGTGGCCATGTCGGCCAGCATCCACTGAATGGCCTGGTAGTTCCCGATCGGCTGGCCGAACGCCGTGTGGGATCGGGCGTGCTCGAGTGCCTCCTCGAGCGATGCTTCGCCGACGCCGAGTGCCTGCGCCGCAATCGCCACGCGGCCCCCGTCGAGCGCCCACATCGCGATGCGGAACCCCTCGCCGCTGGCCCCCAGAAGGGCATCCGGCTCGACCCGGACGTTCTTGAACTCGAGGTCCATACACCCGAGCCCGCGAACCCCCAGCGAGTCCTCTGTCGCCACACGTATGATCCCCGGAGAGCTCATCGGCACGAGAAACGCGCTGATGCCACGCCCGCGAGCGCCCGGCTGGGTCGCCGCGAACACGATCGCCACCTCGGCAGCCTCGGCGTTGGCCACCCAGACCTTGCGGCCGTTCAGCACGTAGCCCCGCTCGTCGAAACGCGCCACGGACTGCTGATTCGCCGCATCCGATCCCGCCTGCTCTTCCGAGAGCGCAAACGCACCCAGGGTGTCGCCGGTGGCGAGGCGCCGCAGCCAGGTCTCCTTCTGCGCGTCCGATCCGAATGCGGCGATGGGCTCGGCCACCAGGGAGTTGTTGACGGCAGCAATGACCGCCACCACGGCGCTCGCGCGGGACAGCGCCTCGATGGCGAGCGCGTACGCGACGTAGTCGAGGCCCGCGCCGCCCCAGTCCTTCGAGATCGTCACCCCCATCAGCCCGAGCGCGGCCGCCTCCCGAACCAGGTCGCGGGGAAACTCGTTCCGCTCGTCGATTGCCGCCGCCTGCGGCGCCACACGTTCGGCCGCAAAGTGCTGAACCGTCTGCTGTAGGGCCTTCTGTTCGGCGGTCAGGTCGAAAATCATGATGCGTCGATCCGGTCGAAAATCGGGCGCAACCGGTCCACCGTCTGCTCGAGCTCTTCCGGCAGAACCCGCGTCTGCCCGACAACGGTCATGTAGTTGGTGTCGCCGTTCCAACGGGGCACGACATGGAGGTGCACGTGATCGAGCACGCCAGCTCCCGCGGGCTTGCCGATGTTGATCCCCATGTTCATCCCGTGTGGGGCGTACGCTTCGGTCAAGGCCGCCTCAGCGCGCCGTGCGAGCTCGATCAGCTCGCTGAGCTCCTCGCCGGTCGCCGCGACGAGCGACGCAATATGGCGCTTGGGCACGACCATCAGGTGGCCGTTGTTGTAGGGGAACTTGTTGAGGATGACGTAACTCGTCCGCCCGCGGAACACGATGAGCGAGGCCTGCTCGTTCTCCTGGGCCTCGCAGAACACGCAGCCGATCGCCGCCTCCGTGCCCGTCACGTATGAAAGCCGCCAGGGGGACCAGAGATGATCCATTGCTGATTGCTGATTGCGGATGGCAGATTGCAGATTGAATCGAATCGACCCTTGTCGATTGTCGATCGATTGCGGATTCTGTCGAACATCGGGCCCGGCATCGTGACGAGCGACGGCGGCGCGCACGCGCGTCGCTCGCCGTTCTCGCCCGAAAACCGATCAGACGCCGGCCAGATCGGGGTCGACGCCCGACGGACTGACCGGAGAGGCCGCCGTCGCGGCCGCGCCGCCGGCGGGCGGCGCCGGAGTGTCGGGCTCGCGATTGATCAGTTCCTTCAATTCCTTACCAGGCTTGAAGTACGGCACTTTCTTCGGCGGGACGTCCACCTTGTCGCCCGTCTTCGGGTTGCGCCCCTTGCGAGGCTCGCGGCGACGCAGCCGAAAGCTCCCGAACCCGCGCAGCTCGATCTTCTCGCCGCGATGCAGCGCGTCGATGATGCTCTTGAAGACCGTGTCGACGATGACCTCGGAGTGCTTCTTGGTCAGATCCGAAACGCGCGAGACTTCCTCAACGAGCTCCGCCTTGGTCATGCTCCCGGTGTTCATTGTGGACCCCTTTTTTCACGTGCTACGGGCGATGTGCTACGTGCGACGTGCTGCTTGTCAGGTGCGACGTGCGACGTGCTACTTGTAACGTCCTCCGTACGATGTATGTCAACTGCGAGATCCAGCACCTCGCACAGCATTCCCGCGCGTTTGCCCTGAGCGCCGCCGTTGGCGAGATCTTGGGGAATCCAGAGCCGCGCTTTTTCCCTTTCGACCTCCGCACGAGCACGTGGCACGCCGCACGTCGCACGCCGCACGAGCACGTCGCACCTGACAAGTAGCACGTCGCATCCCGCACGTAGCACGTCGTACGTGAGTGATTACTGCTGATGCTTGAAATGATCCCCCAGCGTCACTTCAGGCCGCCCGGTCGTTTCCGTGTACGCCTCCCAGTCGGCGCGGAACTCGTCGTTCTTGAGCGCACGGATGCTCAGCCCGATCTTCCGCTCGGTCGGAATCAGCTTGATGATCTTCATCTGGTAGCTGTCGCCGACCTTCAGCTCGAGCTTCTCGTCCTTGCCGGCATGGTGCGAGTCGTCGAACTCCGACACATGGATGAGCCCCTCGATGCCTTCCGCCAGCTCGACGAAGGCGCCGAAGTTCGTCACCCGAACGACTTTGCCTTCCACGACATCACCCACATGGTGCTGCGTGAAGAACTCGTCCCAGACGTCGGTCTGCAGCTGCTTGAGCCCGAGCGACAGGCGCTGGTTCTCGGCGTCGATGTTGAGCACCATCGCCTCGACCGTGTCGCCCTTCTTCAGCACCTCGGACGGGTGCTTCAACCGCTTGCTCCAGGACATGTCCGAGATGTGGATCAGGCCGTCGATCCCTTCCTCCACCTCCACGAACGCACCGAACTCCGTCAGGTTGCGAACCTTGCCGGTGATGGTCGTATTGATCGGATACTTCTCCGACAGCTCGTGCCACGGATTGCTCTCCACCTGTTTGAGGCCGAGCGAGATGCGGCGGGCGCCGGGATCGACGCCGAGCACCATGGCCTCGACCGTGTCGCCGACGTTGAGGATCTTCGACGGGTGCTTCACCCGCTTGCTCCACGACATCTCGGACACGTGGATCAGGCCCTCGACCCCGGGCTCGAGCTCGACAAACGCGCCGTAATCGGTGAGGCTGACCACCTTGCCGCTCATGCGCGCCCCGACCGGATAGCGCTCGATCACGTTCGACCACGGATCGTTCATCAGCTGCTTGTGGCCGAGCGAAACGCGCTCGGTCGCCGGGTCGTACTTCAGCACGACGACGTCGATCTCATCGTTCACCTTGAACAGCTCGGAGGGGTGCGAGACGCGCCCCCACGACATGTCGGTGATGTGCAACAGGCCGTCGATGCCGCCGAGGTCGATGAACGCGCCGTAATCGGTGATGTTCTTCACCACACCGCGGAGGACCTTGCCCTCGGCCAGCGTGTCGAGCGTGTGCTTCTTCTTCTCGGCGTTCTCCTCTTCGAGGAGCACCTTGCGCGAGAGCACGATGTTGCCGCGCTTCTTGTTGACCTTGATGACGCGCATGCGCAGCTCCTGGCCGCGGAGCGCATCGAGGTTGCGCACCGGGCGCACGTCGATCTGCGAGCCGGGCAGGAACGCGCGCACGCCGATGTCGACGGCGAGCCCGCCCTTGATACGCTCGATGACGCGGCCGATGACGACCTTGCGCTCGGCATACGCCTTCTCGACGTCGTCCCAAATCTTCATCTTCTCGGCTTTTTCCCGCGAGAGGACGACGTAGCCGTCGCGATCTTCGGTGCGCTCGAGCAGCACGTCGACGATATCGCCGGGCTGGACCGCGACCTGGCCCGTCTCGTCAATGAATTCGTCGATCGAGATGATGCCTTCCGACTTGTAGCCCACG
>DASTBU010000093.1:0-42522 GCA_035711845.1 Vicinamibacterales bacterium | reverse complement strand
AATGAAAGGCGTTCAGGAGTGGCTTTCCTTCTATTTTAAGGCCCCTCAGACCGCTCCGGGCCTCTACCCGGAGCACGACATCTTCATCCAGCTGATGAAGCTGAAGAACACGCTCCGATACCTGCGCGGCGAGGAGCTGATCACCCATCTGGGCCTGGAGTATTACGACTGATGAACGAGAGGCTGCTGCCGGCATTCTGGGGTGGGCTTTTCATCGGCGTGCTCTCGGCGCTGCCCCTCGTGGGCGCCGCGAATTGCTGCTGCTGCCTCTGGGTGGTGTGCGGCGGCGCGCTGGCCACCTACCTCCGTCAACAGAACACGCCGTATCAGATCACCGCCGCGGAAGGCGCGCTCGTGGGCTTGATGGCGGGCGCAGTCGGCGGCGTGATCTGGGTCCTGCTCTCGATTCCACTGACGGTCTTGACGGCCGATTTCCAGCAACAGATGATGGACCGGATCCTTTCGAGCAATCCGGACATGCCTGCCGAGGTGCGCGACATGATGGAGCGCGCCACCACGGGCGCCGCCTTCAGCGCCATTATCATGCTCACTAACGTCGTCCTGAGCGTCGTCTTCGGTACGCTGGGCGGCCTGCTCGGCGTCGCCATCTTCAAGAAAAACGCCCCCCCGCCCGGGACGGTCGAGGTGCTGCCGCCGGCGTAGTGTCACGTGTCACGTGCGACGTGCGGTGTTCAACGTGCGACGTGCGGCTTGCCACGTGCGACGTGCGTCCCTGGTCTCCGGGTGCGGATCAGGTCCAGGCCCTGACCCGCTACTCCACCTATTCCCCTCCGATCCGAAATCCTCACAGCGAAGGTGTGCAGTCGTGCGCATGCGCCCTCGTCAACCTCGCCCTGGCCCAGAAAGCGCCCGGCCGGACCGAACTGGCCAAGTTCCTCCTCCATGCGCTGGGACTGGTCCCGGAAACGCCGCCGCGCATTACAATCTGGCTGTGCTGTCCCGAGCCCCGAGTCCCGAGCCCCGAGTCCCGAGTCCCGAGTCCCGAGTCCCGAGCCCGCTCGAGCCGAACATGCCGCCCGCGCCGCCGACGTGCGCGCCAGGCTGGACGCGCTCGATGGACGACGCTGACCTCCGAGCTGAGTAAATGTCCGAAATCGATGCCCTGTTGAAAGAAGATCGCCGCTTCGATCCGTCCGACGCGTGGAAGAAGCAGGCAGTCGCTTCCGATCCATCCGTCTACGAGCGGGCCGCGGCCGACCCGGAAAAGTTCTGGGCCGGGCTTGCCTCGGAGCTCGAGTGGGTGCGGCCCTGGAAAGAGGTCCTTCGCTGGAAACCACCCGACGCGCAGTGGTTCGTCGGCGGCCAGCTCAACGCGAGCGCAAATTGTCTCGATCGCCACGTGCCGACCGCGCGGCGAAACAAGGCCGCGATCGTCTGGGAAGGAGAGCCTGGCGATCGCCGGACGCTGACGTACTGGGATCTCTACCGGCAGGTGAGCGCGTTTGCGAACGTGCTCAAGTCGCTCGGCGTCAAGCGCGGCGATCGCGTGGCGCTCTATCTTCCGATGATCCCCGAGCTCGCCATCGCGATGCTCGCCTGTGCTCGGATTGGCGCGGTCCATAGCGTGGTGTTCGGCGGCTTCAGCGCGGAGTCGCTGCGCGATCGCATCAACGACGCGCAGGCCGTCCTGCTCGTGACGGCCGACGGTGGATACCGGCGCGGCCACATCGTCCCGCTCAAGCAGACGGCTGACGAAGCGCTGCGCGAGACGCCATCGATCAGGAACGTTGTGCTCGTCCAGCGGCAGACCGGGTCGCCTTTTCCGGTAGACGTGCAGGAAGGCCGCGATCACTGGTATCACACGCTGATGCAGCATGCCTCCCCCGTCTGCGCGCCCGAGCCGATGGACGCCGAGGACATGCTCTACATCCTTTACACGTCGGGCACGACGGGAAAGCCGAAGGGGATCGTCCATACGACGGGCGGCTACCTGGTGGGCACGTACGCCACCACGAAATGGGTCTTCGACCTCAGGGAAGAGGACGTCTTCTGGTGCACGGCCGACATCGGCTGGGTCACCGGCCACAGCTACGTCGTGTACGGTCCCCTGGCGAATGGGGCCACGGTCGTGATGTACGAAGGCGCCCCGGACTGGCCGCACAAAGATCGTTTCTGGGAGTTGATCGAGCGCCACGGCGTCACGATCTTTTACACCGCGCCTACCGCGATCCGCGCGTTCATGCGCTGGGGCACGGAGTGGCCGGCGAAGCGCGATCTCAGCACCCTGCGCCTTCTCGGCTCGGTGGGCGAGCCGATCAACCCCGAAGCCTGGATCTGGTATCACCAGAACATCGGACGGGAGCGCTGTCCCATCGTCGACACCTGGTGGCAGACCGAAACCGGGATGATCATGATCACGCCGCTGCCAGGGATCACCAGCACGAAACCGGGATCGGCCACGCGGCCTTTCCCCGGGGTCGGCGCCGAGATACGAGACACGCACGGCAATCACGTCGAGACCGGCGGCGGTCTCCTGACGCTCACTCGGCCCTGGCCGGCGATGCTGCGAGGCATCTACGGCGATCGCGATCGCTTCGTCAGCCAGTACTGGCGCCGCTGGCCCGACGGCGCGTACTTCACCGGAGACGGCGCGCGGCGCGACGAGGACGGCTACTACTGGCTGCTCGGGCGCGTGGACGACGTGCTCAATGTGGCCGGGCATCGGCTGGGGACGATGGAGGTAGAGAGCGCGCTCGTCGATCATCCCAAGGTGGCCGAGGCGGCAGTCGTGGGACGCCCGCACGAGATCAAGGGACAGGCGGTCGCGGCCTTCGTCACCGTCAAGGAAGGCGTGAAGGCCTCAGCCGACCTGGGGGACGAGCTGAAGGAGCACGTGGTGCGGAAGATCGGCGCCATTGCCCGGCCGGACGAGATCCTCTTCGCGGCGGACTTGCCCAAGACGCGCTCCGGCCAGATCATGCGTCGGCTGCTCCGCGATATCGCCGAGGGAAAGGCGCTCGGCGACACGACCACGCTCGCCGATCCCGCCGTCGTCGCGCGGTTGAAGGCGGAGTACGAGGAGAAGGAAGGCTAGCAATGCTGAATGCTGAATGCTGAATGCTGAAGTTGGGAGCTGATGGCTGATAGCTGGTAGTCGAATGAGCAGTATCACGGGCATCGAGATCGCACCGGACTACTGCGTGCTGGTGGGTGCGCGCAGGCAGGGTCCATCGATCGAGGTCACCGGGGTCCGCGTGTTCGGGCCGCCCGAGTGGCCGTCCGGGCTGGATGCTCGCCTGGCGCTCCTGCAGGAGTCGAGGGACACCCTCGGGCTTGCCCGCCGCGCCACGGTCGTGGCGTGGGATCGACCCTCGTTCAACATGGCGTCTGGCGAAGCGATGCTCCGGCAGGCGGGGTTCACGGTGGAGGACATCCTGGCGCCTCCCGATGCGCTCGCGCTGCTCGCGTGGTCGGTATCCCGTGGATCGGGCGGCGCGCCGATCGCCTGGTTGTCCATCAACCAGCACGGCATGGCGCTGGCCGTCGTTCGCGACTTCGAGCTGCTCTACACGCGCGAGCTGTCGTGGGCGATCAGGGCGTCGGAGCGGCGTGCACAGCCGCACGTGCTGCGTCGTCATCTGTACGTGGCGCAGCTCGCGCCAGAGCTGCGCAGGGCCCTCGATGTCGTACGCGAGCAGTACGGCGCGACGATCGATCGGGCGATCACCTGCGGCAACATCCCCGATCTTCTCTCCTTCACCCCGCCATTGATCGAGGAGCTGGATATCGAGTTCGAAACGCTCGACTCGTTCGACGGCCTTGCTGTCCAGGAGGAAATAGCGGCTGCAATCCCGCAACAGGCGGCGGCCATCAGGCTTGCTGGCGCTGTCGCCTCGTACGGTCAGCCTTTCGTAGCCACTGGTTCGGTCCTACGAGGGCTCGGGGTCGCGGCGGGGGTCGTGCTCGCCGCGGGTGTAGTCTGGGGCGGGTGGGGATTGTCGTCCGGACCGGCCGTCGAGCGGCCGCCTGCCATCCAGGAGGATCGTGGGGTCGTTTCGTCGCAGGGCCGCGGCGATTCGCCGCCTCGACCCGCGGAGGCGATCGACGCGGCCGAAATTCAATCCCCCCTGCCCGAGCCGCAGCCGACGACGGGCGTCGTGCTGGATGGGCCGACCGCGTTGCCTCCGCTCCCGAGCGTCGCAGGCATCCTGATCTCGTCCAATCGCCGGCTCGCGGTCGTCAACGAAACCGTAGTCGGGATGGGGGCGACCGTTGGTGGGAGGGTCGTCGCCGGTATCGAGCCCGACGCGGTCGTGTTTCGGGAACCATCCGGCCGGCTCGTCAGCGTGCCGGTCCGGCCGGGCGGAACGGGCACAATACGCAAACCGTAGAGTAGCTTTGGACGTCTTTAGCCGTAGCCCGTCGTCCGGGGTCTCTGCTCGGTGGTAAGTTCTGAGCTCGTGTAGGACCGGACCTCGGACCACGAGCTACGAACCACGAGCTACGGACCGCGAGAGCATTCAATCCATGTCTCTAATCGAAACCCGCGACCTGTGGAAGACCTACGTGATGGGCGAGGAGGAGATTCACGCTCTACGTGGCGTCTCCATAGCCCTCGAGGCGGGCGAGTACGTCGCGATCATGGGTCCTTCAGGATCAGGCAAATCCACGCTGATGAACCTGATCGGCTGCCTCGACACGCCGACCAAGGGGAGCTACCTCCTGAATGGCAAGGAGGTGTCCGAGATGAACGACGACGAGTTGGCGCGGATCAGGAACGAGGAGATCGGGTTCGTCTTCCAGACGTTCAACCTGCTGCCGCGCGCGACGGCGCTCCACAACGTCGAGCTGCCGCTCGTCTACGCGGGCGTTCCGGGGAAGGTCCGGCAGGAGCGTGCGCGGCAGGCGCTCGAGAAGGTCGAGCTGACCTCGCGAGCCGGCCACAGGCCCAACGAGCTTTCCGGCGGGCAGCGCCAGCGCGTGGCGATCGCGCGCGCGCTCGTCAACGATCCCTCGATCCTGCTCGCCGACGAGCCGACCGGGAACCTCGATTCGAAGACGGGCAACGAGATCATGGGCGTCTTCGATCGCCTGCATCAGAGCGGCAACACGATCATCGTCGTGACGCACGAGGCCGACATCGCCGCCTATGCCCATCGCGTAATTCACATCCGGGACGGACAGGTGGAGAAGGACGTGAAGAGAGCCGCATAGGTCCCTGGCCCTCTAATCCGCCGTCCGCCGTTCGCCCTTCGCCGCCCGCAGTCACGGCCAGGAACTCCCTCGGTGGGATCGGGGACGCGTGAGGTCCCGTTCCTCGCGGTTGAGCAACTCACCGCAGGCGGCGTAACGTTTCCGCCGCAAGGGCGCGAACAGAGCACCTCCCGGCTCCCGTATCAACATCAGGATGTAATCGGCGTGGAAGTGCGACGGCGCCATCGTGCGAGGCTCGACGCATGCTACGCCGCACCCGCTTTTGGCTCCAATGGGCCGCGGGCGGCGGACGGCGGTACGATCAGATCGCAGCGACGTGTCCGTCGGCTTCGACCTGCCTCAGCGGCGCATTCCGGTCGAACGACTTCGGATCGAGCACGATCCGGTGACGTGGCGCCTCCGGATCGGGCACGGGGATCGCTGACAGGAGCGCGCGGGTGTAGGGGTGTGCCGGCGCCTCGAACAGCCGTTCGGTCGGCCCCATCTCCACGATTCTTCCCAGATACATGACCGCTACGCGGCTGCAGATATGGCGCACGAGCCGGAGGTCGTGCGCGATGAACACGTAGGTGAGGCCGAGGCGCGCCTGCAGGTCCATCAGCAGGTTGATCACCTGCGCCTGCACCGACACGTCGAGCGCCGAGACCGGCTCGTCGGCGATGATGAGCGACGGATCGAGCGCGAGCGCGCGGGCGAGGCCGATCCGCTGGCGCTGGCCGCCGCTGAATTGATGCGGGTACCGGGACAGCTGCGATGGGTCCAGACCCACCAGCTCGAAGAGCTCCGCGACGCGGGCGCGGCGCTGCGGCTTCGGTCCGGTCTTGTGGATGACGAGCGGTTCTTCGACGATGTCGCCGACACGCATCCGTGGGTTCAGCGACGAATACGGGTCTTGAAACACGATCTGCATCTCGCGGCGTGCGCGGCGCATGCGCGCGCGGGAGAAGCTCAGGACGTCCTCGCCTTTGAACCTGACCTCACCAGAGGTGGGCTCGATCAGACGCAGGATGCAGCGACCGGTCGTCGTCTTGCCGCTACCGGACTCTCCGACGAGCCCGAACGTCTCGCCCTGCTCGATGGTGAAGCTGACACCGTCGACGGCCCGCACGACCGTGGCCTTCTGAAGCATCCCATGCTTGCGCGTGAACTCCCTCACGAGATCGCGAACTTCGAGCAGCGCCATCAGCGGCTCGCCTCCGCGCCGGCCGTGGCCGGCTGGCCGTCGGTCGAGGCCTCCGGCTCGGCGGCCGGTCCATGCAGATAACACTTCACGGTTCGACCGTTCTCGAACACGGTATCGCCGGGGTGGGCGGTCGGACAGGGCTCGAACCGATCGGGACAGCGCGCGGCGAACGAACAGCCTGGCGGAAGCTGGCCGAGCGGCGGCACCGTGCCCTGGATCGCGCGCAGGCGCTCGCCCGGCTCGCCGCCCGGCATCGAGCCCATCAACCCGCGAGTGTAGGGATGTTTCGGGTCGCGGAACAGGTCCTTGACGGCCGCCTGCTCGACGATGCGGCCGGCGTACATCACGCAAACACGGTCGGCCATTTCCGCGACCACGCCGAGATCGTGGGTGATGAGCAGCAGCGCGAGGTGCATCCGTCGCTGGAGGTCGCGCAGCAGATCGAGGATCTGCGCCTGGATGGTCACGTCGAGCGCGGTGGTCGGCTCGTCGGCGATCACCAGCGCCGGCTCGCACGCAAGCGACATCGCGATGAGCGCCCGCTGCCTCAACCCTCCGGACAGCTGGTGCGGGTAGTCCCTGACACGCTTGTCGGGTTCCGGCACGCTCACGGCCTCGAGCAGCTCGATGGCCTTCTGGCGCGCGGTCCGTCGGGTCGCGCGCCCGTGAATCCGCAGCGTCTCTTCTATCTGATTGCCGATGGTGAAGACGGGGTTCAGCGCCGTCATCGGTTCCTGGAAGATCATGGCGATCTCGCCGCCGCGGATGTGCTGCATCTCGCGCTCCGGGAGCGTCAGCAGATCGCGGTCGCGATAGACGATGCGGCCCGCGGCAATCCGTCCGGGCGGCTGGACGAGCCGCATGATCGAGAGCGCCGTGAGCGACTTGCCGCTCCCGGACTCGCCCACAAGGCACAACGTTTCGCCCGATCCAACCTGAAAGCTCACGTCGATCACGGCCGGCACGAACCGGCCGTTCTGATCGAAGCCCGTGGTCAGGTGGGTGAGGGACAGGAGCCGGGGCTCGGGGCTCGGGGGCTCGGCGTTCAAGAGTCGGGGCTCGGGGCTCGGGGGCATCGGTGGCGGTCACTCGTGTCGAAGCATTATGCGGCAATCTCGCAGGCCGGCGGCCGGCTACGGCCGAACGTCGCTACCGAGCGGACCGTATCCCGAGCCCCGAACCCCGAACCCCGAGCCCCGAGTCTCGAACCCCGAGCCCCGAGCCCCGACTCCCGTCAAACATCCACCTCCTCATACTCCCCGAACACGCTGCGCATTGCGTCGGAAATCTCGCCCAGCGTGCTGCGTGCCTCGACGGCCGCGATCACGTGCGGAACCAGGTTATCGGTCCCGCGCGCGGCGATCGTCACGGCGTCGAGCGCGGAGCGGCACGCACGCTCGTCACGAGAGGCACGTAGTTCACGGACGCGCGCGATCTGGCGCTGCTCGACCTCGGGGTCGATCCTCAGCAGCTCGATGCTCGCAGGGTCCTCCGTGGCGTACTGGTTGACGCCCACGACGACGCTCTCGCCGCTGTCGATCTTCTGCTGGGCCCTGTACGCGGACTCCTGGATGTCCCGCTGTATCACGCCCTGTTCAATGGCGGCCAACGTGCCGCCGGCCGCCTCGATTCGCTCGAGCAGCCGCCGCGCGCCTTCTTCGATCTTATCGGTCATCTCTTCGATGGCGTACGCGCCGCCGGCAGGGTCCACGGTGTTCGGGACACCGCTCTCGCACGCCAGGATCTGCTGCGTGCGAAGTGCAATCCGCGCCGAGTCCTCGGTCGGCAGCGCAAGCGCCTCGTCGCGACCGTTGCAGTGGAGGGACTGCGTACCGCCGAGCACGGCGGCCAGCGCCTGGATGGCGACGCGGACGATGTTGTTGTCCGGCTGCCGGGCGGTGAGCGTGCTGCCTGCCGTCTGGGTGTGAAACCTGAGCTGCTGCGCCCGGGGATTCCGCGCGCCGAACCGATCGCGCATGATGCGCGCCCACAGCCGTCGCGCGGCCCGAAACTTCGCGATCTCCTCCAGGAAATCGTTGTGCGCGTTGAAGAAGAACGAGATGCGCTGGCCGAGCCTGTCGACGTCGAGACCGCAATCGATTGCCGCCTGCACGTACGCGATCGCGTTGGCGAACGTGAAGGCGACCTCCTGAACCGCGGTCGAGCCGGCTTCGCGAATGTGATAGCCGCTGATCGAAATCGTGTTCCAGGTCGGGAGCTCGCGCTCGCAGAACGCGAAGATGTCGGTGACGATCCTGAGCGACGCACGCGGTGGGTAGATGTAGGTGCCTCGCGCGACGTACTCCTTCAGGATGTCGTTCTGGGTCGTACCTGAGAGGACGCGTGAATCGAGTCCCTGTCGGCGCGCGACGGCGATGTAGAGCGACAGGAGCACGATGGCTGTCGCATTGATCGTCATCGACGTGGACACGCGATCGAGCGGAATGCCGTCGAGCAGCTCTGCCATGTCGTCGATCGAGTCGATGGCGACGCCCACGCGGCCGACTTCACCGGCGGCCAGAGGGTGATCCGAGTCGTACCCCATCTGTGTGGGCAGATCGAACGCCACGCTCAGACCCGTCACGCCCTGCGCCAGCAGGTATCGATACCTTCGATTCGACTCAGCCGCACTCCCGAACCCGGCATACTGCCGCATCGTCCACAGCCGGCCCCGGTACATCGTGGGCTGGATGCCGCGCGTGAAGGGGAAGAGCCCGGGGAATCCGATCTCGGCCGCCTCGTCTTTTTCCGTTGGCGCCGAAGGGTCAGCGTGGAAGTTGGCCATTCTCATCTCGCGATCGGGTGATCGAGCGATCGAGCGATTGACTGTCCGGCAACGTGAGGTCGATCGACCCAATCGGAGATTCTCTGAAAAAAGATCATTAGACTACCCATCCAGTCAATCGCGCGATCATCCGATAACAAGGGTTCAGTCGGACTTGTGACTGCGGCCATTGTAACAGCCGAATAGCACAAGATATGGGGGCTCAGACCATTGACACCCTCTAGAGCCACGTTTAGAATAGCGATCAGTTCCCGCACGCAAATCCTTCATATGTACAAATTTGGCGCTCGTCCCATGTCGCCCTCCCAGGAGTGCACCTGCGGACGGGAGACGCCCCGGTTCCCAGCCCCGGCGGCGGTAAGGAGGTCCCAGAATGGATGACGTCGTGAATCGTATGGCTCGTGAGCTGTCCGACGCCATTGCAGCCGCCGTCGCCGAGGATGCGCGCGTAGAAGCCTGCCGCGAGCGCGCCCGTGCAGCCGGGTTCGAAATGAAGGTGTCGCTCGAGGCGGTCATCGGCTTCGTCAATCGCGCGACGCCGGGAGCCCTCACGCGCGTCGGAACCTCGCAGAAGGCCCTGCGCGCGGCTGAGCGGCGTAACTTCGAGATGAGCGCAAACGATCGGCGCTTCCTGCGGTCCCTGCGCATCGCCGCCGACGAGACACAGGAAAAAGAGGTGGAATGACGCCTTGCGATGGTGTCAGGTGCCCGGTCCCCGGAGGCGTGGTTAGCTCTAACGGCTCGTATCTATCTTAATTAGAAGGAGATGCGCGGAAAGAGATGCGCCCACCAACCCCCCGATCGTACAGGCGCCCAGGCACGATCCACATTCATTTTCCGCTCACGTGATATAGCTCCCGTCGTCCTTCCACGGCGACGAGCTTGAACCCTCGCGATTCCAGCGCCGCGCGCAGGTCCCGCGGCATTGAGTCCGTATTCACGACCACATGCCTGGCGCCAGCCGACAGCAGGCCGCTGCCAAGGTCTGCCGGTAGGTTCTCTGACGAATGGCTGGGGTTGTCAGAGCTCAGCTTTATGAGCGCGACGAGCGCCGGCGTCTGCTCGTACGCCGCCCGGACCTTCGGTGACAGTCTGGCGACGAAACCTCCCGCGAGGGGCTGCTGATGGGCCATCTGGAAGACCAGCGCTCGATGATCCATGTGTCCTGCTTCGCCGAAACCGTCCCGAAGCCCCATCGGCAGCTCGACGATAGCCTCACGGCGTGGCGCGCCCACGAGAACCGACTCGATCGCGCCAGGAGCGGGAACCTCGTACAGCCGGATTGGCGCGCCTGAGCCGTCGGCGACGCCCAGGGCGATCAGAACGAGGACGGCGCCTGGCCTCCATTGCAGTCGCGTGACCGCGCGGGCGCAGAGTATTGCCGCGGCGAGCTGCACCATGATGATCGCGCGACCCGGTATCCTCGCATTCGACAGAATCGGCACGAAGCGCGCGAGCGTCTGAGGCATCGGCAGGCCCGTGTCCAGTCCGCCGACCAGCAGATACGCTCCGGTGGCCCATATCAGAAAGAACAGGGCGACGCTCCACCAGGGGCGCGCGGCCGCGTCCCGTTCCTTCGCTGTCGCCGCAAAGATCCCCAACACGATCAGCGGCACGATTCCAATCCACGCCGACTGTTCCATGACGTCGATGCCCGCCCGGGCATAGGCGGCCCGCGTGACGTGGCCGTACGCGGGATTCAACGGGTTGCCCGCGACGAGGGTGAGGAGGTCGATCCCGCGCGGACCGCTGCGCCACACAAACGGCGGCGACACGTAGTCGCCCGACACCAGGAGCCCGATCGCGGGAATCGCCAGAGGAAGAACAGCGACAGCGAACAGCGTCAGTGCTGCAACGGTTGCCGGAGCGATTCGCTTCAGGGGACGCGCATCCGGAGTACGCGTGACGGTGAGTCGGATGTGCAACGCCGTCCAGACGATCGTCAGCAGCCACAGGGCGGCGAAGGGGTTGCGCAGGCTCGTCATGGAGATTCGCGTCGAGCCGATGCTGAAGCGGATGCCGCCGGTCGCGAGAACGATCAGCATCAGGACCCCGGTCGCAATCATGAGCACGACGGCCACGCGCGCAGACACGTTCGAGCGTGGACGGCCCCAACGGGTCGCAATCTGCCATCTGCTCGAAGCTGAGAACACGGCGCACGCGATCGCGGCAAAGGCCAGAAAGTAGTAGTCCGTGTACGCGGCGGCGGCGAATGCACCGGCGACGGCCGTACTCCGACCAACCGAGGGGGCCTCGGTGCAACAGATCCATGCGAGCAGCGCGAGCGGGATCACCCACGCGTGGACCAGGTTGAAGTGGCCGAGGAGCCGGATCGAGACCCAGGCCGACGCCGCGAAGATCGTCCCGGCGAGAACCGCGGGCAGGAGACGGCGCGTGTCGTGGAACGCCAGCGCGCCGGCACACAGGCCGTTGGCCGCAAGGCCGGCCAGCAGCACGAGGTTGTGCGCCTGCACGACCGGGGCGCGGCTGAGGAGGGTAGCGCCGGCCAGCGCCGGCAGCGCCGTGTGGGTGTGCAGCACCAGCGACGTGCCAAACGGCGCGAACAGATGACCGGTGAAGAACAGCGTCGCGTCCGGTTGCTCGAGCGCGTAGCGGAACCACCAGAAGTTCCAGAGAAAGGCGATGTTGTCGCCGGCGTCCGCGCCAGGCACGTGGGTGCCGAGGTTCAGGATCAGCGGATACGACACTACCATCGCCAGCAGGAGGAACCAGGAAAGCGCCGCTGCAAGTAGGGCCGGCCCGCTGCGAGTGCTACCGGACACGTGAGTTGCTATTCTTCGAGGAGCGAGTCGCCGGTCATCTCACCGGACTTCGGGAGATCGAGCAGGGTCAGAATCGTCGGCGCCACGTCGCGCAGCGTGCCGTCACGCAGCCGCCGTCCCAGGAACCGATCGTCGCAGAGCAGAACCGGCACGGGGTTCGACGTATGCGCCGTGTGAGGCGCCTTCAACTCGTCGTCCCACATCTGTTCCGCGTTGCCGTGATCGGCCGTGACGATCGCGGTCCCTCCGGCCGCTCGCAGCGCGTGCATGATTCGCCCAAGGCACGTGTCGAGGGTCTCGACAGCCGCGATGGCCGCGTCGAGGCGTCCCGTGTGGCCGACCATGTCGGCGTTTGCGAAGTTGCAGATCACCACCTGGTGCCTGCCCCCCGAAATGTCGTCGACGAGAGCATCCGTGATGCCGGGGGCACTCATCTCGGGCATCAGGTCGTAGGTTGCGACTTTCTGGGACGGGATGAGGATCCGGTCCTCGCCCGGATAAGGAACTTCCCGGCCGCAGTTGAAGAAATAGGTGACGTGCGCGTATTTTTCGGTCTCCGCCAGCCGCAGGTTGGTGCGGGCGCGATCGGCGAGCACGTCGGCCAGGTTGCCGGTGAAGCTCTGCGGGGGGAAGACGACCGGCAGATCGAACGTCCGATCGTAGACGGTCATGCAGGTGTAGTGCACGCGCGGCCGGCCGGGGCGCTCGAAGCCGTCGAAGTCGTCGAGGGCGATGGCGCGCGTGATCTGCCGCACGCGATCCGCGCGAAAGTTGAAGCACAGGACCGAGTCGCCGTCCCGGATCGGACCGACGGGTGTGCCATCCGCGTCGACGATGACGACCGGCTTGATGAACTCGTCGGTGACGCCGGCGTCGTAGGACGCCTGAGTGGCTTCGATCGGCGCGCGCGACGAGGCCCCCGCCGTGCCGCGAACGATCGCATCGTACGCCTCCCGCGTGCGGTCCCAGCGCTTGTCGCGATCCATGGCGTAGTAGCGGCCTAGAACCGTCGCCACTCGGCCAGTCCCGAACCGGTCGAAGGCCTCCTGCAGGGCGGCAAGGTAGCGGACGCCGCCGGTCGGCGACGTGTCGCGGCCATCGGTGATGGCGTGCACGAACAGCCGCTCGATCTCGAGGCGTGAGGCCATCTCGATGAGCGCGTGCAGGTGGCGTTGATGGCTGTGCACGCCGCCATCGGAGACGAGGCCGAGAAGGTGCAGCGCCCGCGAGGATCCCGCACATCGCTCCATCGCTGCACGCAGCGTCGCGTTCGCGGACAGCTCACGATCTGCGATGCTTTTGTCGATCCGGGTGAGGTCCTGGTACACGATGCGGCCGGCGCCCATGTTCATGTGCCCGACCTCGGAGTTGCCCATCTGCCCGGCCGGGAGTCCCACGGCTTCCCCTGACGCGATCAGTTGCGCGCGAGGGTACTTTTCCATCAGCGCATCGAACACGGGTTTCCGTGCGAGCGCGATGGCATTGTTCTCCCGCTGTGGCCGGATTCCCCAGCCGTCGAGGATGAGCAGCACAATGGACATTGCGGATTCGTCGATTGCAGATTGTAGATTGATTGGGGATTGGCGATTGGGGATTGGGGATTTGATTCGGGGATTGAAGATTTGGATTCGGGATGAGGATTGACCCGAGGATTGGACGGGGCGCGAAGGCCGGTCCGCCCCCCAACCTCACTGAGGCACCGGTGCTGCCTATGTCAAATCTCCAATCTTCGAATCAAATCCTCAATCCCCAATCTCCAATCGTCCCTCAATCTGCAATCGACAATCAACGAATCTCCAATGCTTTGATGGCCTTCTCCCCGGCGTACCTGGCGCGCGGGCCGAGCTCCTCTTCGATGCGCAGCAGTTGATTGTATTTGGCGACACGGTCCGATCGGCTGGCCGAGCCGGTCTTGATCTGGCCCGCTCCGGTCGCGACGGCGAGATCCGCAATCGTCGTGTCTTCCGTCTCGCCCGAGCGGTGCGAGATCACGCTCGCGTACGACGCCTCGCGCGCCATGGCTACCGCGTCGAGCGTCTCGCTGAGCGTGCCAATCTGGTTCAGCTTGACGAGGATCGCATTGGCCACCCCGTCGGCGATCCCGCGTGCAAGAAGCTCCGGGTTCGTCACGAACACATCGTCGCCGACGAGCTGCACGCGACCGCCGAGCGTCGTCGTCAGCGCCTTCCATCCGTCCCAGTCGCCCTCGGCGAGGCCGTCTTCGATTGAGATGATCGGATACTGCCGGACCCAGTCCTCGTAGAGAGCAATCATGCCGTCCGAGCCGCGCGCCGCTTCTCCGGACTTCTTGAACTCGTAGTGGTTGCCCGCGTCACTCCAGAGCTCGCTGGCGGCCACGTCGAGGGCAATCTGGACGTCGTCGCCCGGCTGGAAGCCGGCCTCCACGATCGCCTGGAGGACGACCTCGACGGCCTCACGGTTCGAGGAAAGGCTCGGTGCGAACCCGCCCTCGTCGCCCACGCCGGTCGAGTACCCCTTCTTCTTCAGGATGCCGCGCAGCGTATGGAAGATCTCGGCGCCCGTGCGCAGGGCCTCGGCGAAGGAGGACGCGCGCGTCGGCATCACCATGAACTCCTGGAAGTCCACGCTGCTATCGGCGTGCGCGCCGCCGTTGAGGATGTTCATCATCGGCACGGGCAGCACGAGCGCCGTGTTCTCACAGAGCCGCGCGAGATGCTGGTAGAGCGGCGCCTCCTCCGCGTTGGCGACCGCGCGCGCGAACGCCATCGAGACGCCGAGCAGCGCGTTGGCCCCGAGACGTCCCTTGTTCGGCGTCCCGTCGAGCTCGATGAGAAAGCGATCGACGCTGCGCTGGTCGGCCTCGCGGCCGACGAGGGCGCCCGCGATCTCTCCGTTGACGTTCTGAACAGCGTTCCGCACTCCCTTGCCGAGATAGCGCGTCTTGTCGCCATCCCTCAGCTCGAGCGCCTCCCGCTGTCCCGTGGAGGCGCCCGACGGAACCGCCGCCCGGCCGCGAACGCCTCCGTCCAGCGTCACATCGACTTCGACCGTCGGGTTCCCCCGCGAGTCCAGAATCTCGCGGCCTTTCACGCCTGCGATCTTCATCAGCGTGCCTCTTCCATTCAGATCGATCCCCTTCGATCGAATTCCGCCTCGGTCTCCAGAGCCGCTTCCGGGACCTCCCCGATGAGCGGCTGATCGTCGGTGGTCACGACGACGATGCCGCTTTGCGTGACCGTGTGGCGGCGGCGGTCTTCCTCTTCGTTGTAGCCGATGAGGGCCGCCCGCGGGATGAACACGTCCCGATCGATGATGGCCCGGCGAATCCTCGCGTGCCGCCCGACGCGGACGCCCGGCATCAGAATGCTCTGGTCCACCTCGCAGAAGCTGTGGACGCGGACATTGGGGCAGAGCACGCTGCCGGACACTCGACTTCCCGAGATGATGCACCCGGCAGAAATGATGGAATCGAGCGCCTGGCCGCATCGCCGATCGCGGTCGGCGAAGACGAATTTCGCCGGCGGCGCCTGCACCTGGTAGGTGCGCAGCGGCCATTCGGGATCGTAGAGGTTGAACTCCGGGTTGACGTGGCACAGGTCCATGTTCGCGTCGTAGTACGCGTCGAGCGTGCCGATGTCGCGCCAGTACTTCGACGATTTCTTGTTCTCGTCGTAGAACCGGTACGCGGCTACGAGCGCCTTGTCGACAAGGGCCGGCACGATATCCTTGCCGAAGTCGTGGGTCGTGGACCTGCGGGCGTCAGCCTCGAGCGCGGGGACCAGGGTGCTCATGTCGAAGATGTAGATCCCCATCGACGCCAGGACCTGTTGACCGGGCGGCAGGTCGCGAGGCTTCTCCAGGAATCCGGTGACCCTGTCGTCTGCATCGACCTGAACGACGCCAAAGCGATGGGCCTCCCCGGTAGGGACCTCGATCACCGCGAGCGTCGCAGCCGCGCCGCGATCGAGGTGAAACCGAAGCATCTTCGCGTAATCCATCTTGTACACGTGGTCGCCGGACAGCACGATCAGCTGCTTCGGGTCCTCGCGGAGGATCGAGTAGAGATTCTGGTAGACGGCATCGGCGGTCCCGAGGTACCAGTGCTCGCCGACGCGCTTCTGGGGGCTGAGAATCTCGATGAACTCGCCCAGTTCGTCGGCCACTACGCTCCAGCCCATTCGCAGGTGCCAGCTGAGCGACAGCGATTTGTACTGGAGCGCGATGAAGATCTTCCGCAGCCCGGAGTTGATGCAGTTGCTGAGCGTGAAATCGATGATGCGGTAGGGGCCGCCGAAGTACACGGCGGGCTTGGCCCGCTCCTTGGTGAGCGGATACAACCGTTCGCCGGCGCCTCCGGCGAGCACCATCACGAGCACGTCGTCCTGCACGAGCTTCCTCAGCGCTTGAGCACGACGCGGGCCGGCGCACCGTCGCCGCCGCGCACCGGCAACGGCAGGCAGTACATCTCGTACATGCCCGCCTCCACATCGGCCAGATTCAGACCTTCGATGATGATGACACCCCCGGAAAGCAGAGCGCGATGTGCGGGCGCGCCCGGCTTCTCGAACTGCTCGACGGACAGGGAGTCGATGCCAACGACCTTGACGCCCTGTTCCACGAGATACCGCGCGCCCGATTCGGCCAGGTGCGTGAACTCCTGCCGGAACGCCTGGTCCCTCCAGAACGCGGAGTTCTGGGTCTTCAGCAGCACGCGCAGATCCTCGCGCAGGCCCGCTTCCGCGAGATCTTCCCGGGTGATCGCGCCTCGCCGATGGATCTGGATGACCCGGGCGCGGCCGATCAGCAGATCCAGCGGCAGCGACTCGACCGCCACCCCGTTGTCGAAAAAATGCCTGGGCGCGTCAACGTGCGTTCCCGTATGCGTGCCGAGCACGAGCTTCGAGACGTTCGAGCTTGCCCCTTCCGACATGCGCTTGACGGCTTGAAGCTCGAATTCAGGGTTGCCCGGGTAGGTGACCATGCCGGCTACGAGCGGTACGCTGACATCCAGCAATCGGGGTTCGCGGGCCATTGGCAGCGTGATGATATCAGCAAGGCGGTCTTTGACTTGACTGCACAGCTGGCCTATCATTTTGATGGTTCGTCAGCTTGAACAGGGTCAAGGCTGCGGCAGGCGTGGGCCGGTGGCAGACGACGCGGCGGGTCCTTCTCGCCTTGGTGGCGCTCGGCGCCGCATCGACGGTTTTCGGCCGTAACCTCGCGCAGGACCCGCCGCCGGTCGGCGAGACGCAGCGCCTGGAAGGGGAGGCCATCCTCAACCTCGCGGATGCGGCCCTGGCAGGCAAGGCGACGCCGACCGATTTTCAGGTGCAGTGGCAGAACGAGTTCCTGAAGGCCCAGCGGGGCATCTTCATCCCGTTCACTCTCACCGTCGATGTCTCCGGCCTGACCCGGCCAGAGGTGCTGGTTTACGTACGGGCTCTGCGGCGGACGAGCGCCGACGAGGCCGGCAAGCGTGAAACCCGAAAGCGATCACGGCGGGAGAGTAGTGTCGAGCCCGACGGGTTTGCCGTGGACGCGATCTTCCCGGCCGAGCTGCAGCTCGAACCGGGACAGCGTGCCCGCATCAGCCGAGGCTTTTCGGTGGGCCCGGGCTCGTACGATGTGTATGTTGTGGTGCGGGAACGGCTCGTCCCGGGCGACAGGGGGTTCGTCCCAAAGGCGGCTGTGCTGAAACAGCCGCTGGAGGTCCCGGATCTCTCGACAACTGCTCTGACGACGAGTAGCGTCATCCTGGCGGATCGGCTGGAAACCCTGCCTGAGCCGATTGGGCCCGAGGACCTCCCGGAGCGGCCTTACGTCATAGGACAGAACGAGATAACGCCGGCGGCGGATCGCAGGTTCCGGAACAACGAAGAGCTGGTCGTCGTTTTCCTGATCTATAACCCGTTCGTCACATCTCAGAAGAAATTTGACCTTCAGGTGGAGTACCATTTCTTTCGGAGAGGGACCGGTGCCCCCAGGGGCCCTGCGCCAGGCCAGGCTGCCGGCTCGCACCCGCCGGAACAGGAAGGGGAGCGGTATTTCAACCATACCGATCCTCAGCGGTTCAATCCCGTGACGCTCGGGGCGAGCTTCGATCCGGCGACCGGCCAACCCGTGCTGGCGGGGCAGGGGGTGCCGTTGACTGGCTTCGAGGCCGGCGAGTATCGCCTGGCCATTCGGATTACGGACCTTCTCGCGGGAACGTCGATCATGCGCGACGTTCACTTCACGGTCGGGTCGTAAAAGGCCGCGATCGATGGAGGAGGCTATGCGACGCGTTCACCGGGTGCTCACGGCAGCGGCCATCGTCGCCATCTCCGGCGCGATCGTGCCGGGCTCTGTCCGTGGGCAGTCTCGCGTGGGCACTCTGGAAGGTCAATCCGTCCTTCTGGTGCGCGGCGCCATCAGGGGAACCGTGAGCGACGATCGAGGAGGGCCTCTCGCCGGCGCAACGGTCTCCGCCGTCGGACGCACGTGGGCGACTGCAGTCACGGACGGACAGGGCCGCTTTTCCATCGGGTTGCTCCCGGCGGGTGAGTACGTCGTCCAGGCACACCTGTCGGGATTCACCGGGTCGCGCCGCGAAACGGTGCGCGTCGGACCTGGCACGAGCGAGGCGCAGCGGCTGGAGCTGCGAAAGCTCGAGGCCCCTGTTGCGACAACTGGCTCCACGCCGCCGGTGTACGCGCGTCCGATCATGGCGGCCGGCTTCTCGCTGCCGAACGCGACCCTCTCGGACCAGCCGGAAAGCGAAAAGTCCGCTGACGCCGTGGACGCCGACGATCATCCGCATACAGAGATGGCGTGGCGCCTCCGCCACATCAAGCGGAGCATTCTCAAGGACGTCTCACCCGTCACCGCACTCGTCGAGTCCGATCCAGAAATCGATCAGGGTTCCGCCTTCGGGCGTGCTGTGGATTCCGCGGCCGGCGTGGCGGCAAGTTTCTTCGCCGAGCTGCCGTTCTCCGGCGAGGTCAACGTGTTGACGACCGGAGCGCTCGGGCCCGACGAGCTGTTCTCCGGCGAGCTCCTGCCTCGCGGCGTGGCGTTCCTCGCGATCGGAGCGCCGACACCGGCCGGAGACTGGTCGTTGAAGGCAGCCATGAGCCAGGGCGATCTGTCATCGTGGATTGTCGCGGGGGCGTTTGCTTCGCGTGCGGACGGCCGCCATCAGTACGACTTCGGACTTTCCTACAGCACGCAGGAATATCTCGGCGGAAATCCCGCGGCGCTCGCCGGCGTCAAGGATGGCAGCCGCAACGTTGGCGAGCTGTTCGCGTACGAGCGATGGATGGTCTCGCCGGGCGTCGAGCTTCAGTTCGGCGGGCGCTACGCGCGCCACGACTACCTCACCGATCGCGGTCTCTTCAGCCCCACGTTGGGCCTGTCGGTCGAGCCGTTCCGGAAGACCTGGGTCAGAGCAACGATCGCGCAGCGGATGGTGGCTCCGGGCGCGGAAGAATTTCTGTCCAACGAGATGCCCGGCCCGTGGCTGCCGCCGGAACGGACGTTCGCGCCGCTCGGCGGACTCGACGATGCGGCGTTCCGAGTCGAGCGCGCGAGGTCTCTGGACCTGTCGGTCGATCATGAGTTTTCCGGCGCCTACGTGCTCGGGCTGCGGCGGTTCTACCAGGACGTGGACAATCAGCTCGTCACGCTCTTTGGCCTCGACATTCCCGCGGGCCGGCGATCGATCGGCCATTACTACGTGGCCACGGCCGGCGCCGTCAACGCCGAGGGCTGGGGCGTCCGGCTCGCGAGCCCCGAGTCCAAGCGCGTGCGGGGATCGATCGATTACAGCGTGACGACGGCGCGCTGGCTGACGCGCGGGGACGTGGACGAGATCGGCGCGTGGGCGCCGGCCGCGATCAGGGCGGCGACCGAGAGCTTCCACGACGTGACGACGTCGGTGGAGACAGCGATTCCGGAGACCGCGACCCGCGTTGTCGTGCTTTACAAGATCAACAGCGGCTACACGCGATCCACTACATCGCTTTCCTCGCCCGGCCTCGACGCCCGGTTCGACGTGCAGATCAACCAGGGGCTGCCCTTTGGCCTCGGCGGCACCCAGTGGGAAGTGCTGTTCGGGCTCCGTAACCTGTTTCGGGATCCGGGCCAGCCGGGGTCCGTCTACGACGAGCTCCTGGTGGTTCGTCCACCAAAGCGGGTGGTGGGGGGCTTCCTCGTGCGGTTCTGAACCCGAATCGTTGTCCCGAACTTGTCAGCCAGAGGCGGGCCTGAAGGCCCGCCTTTTTTTCCCTTGGAAACAGGCTTCGGTTTCTTGGATCTCCTCTCCAGTTTGTTGGAGTCTTCGTATCTTGTGACGCTGAAAATTATTGGAAAATAAGCACTTATACCCATTCGGCGACATGCGACCGGGGAACGGCCTTTGCTTGGCCCAGAGACGGATTGCTCCTTTGTCCACGAACCTGTCTGCCACGGGGATGAGTCGTCTTCGCGCGCTGATTCGAGTGACCGCCCCGGTGGTGGTCGCCACGGTCCTGATCTGCCTCGCAGTCCTCAATATCGCCGCGCGCCGCTCCTGGTCCGAGATGGAAGACGGCGTGCTGTGGAAGACGAACGGCAACTACGTCACGGCCGAAGTCGTGGCGAAGGGTTCTCCCGCGGCACGCGTTGGCGTCCGACCCGGTGACACGCTGCTCGCGATCGATGGCGTGGCCGTCGAGAACGAGGGGCAGGTCGTCCAGACGCTCCACGCGGCGTCGCGCGGACAGTCGTTGGAGTATCTGATACTGCGGCAGCCGGGCGCGAACGAGGTCCTGCCCCTCGAGGTCGCTCCGATACCCACCGGTCCGCAGGGGCTCTACTTCGCGCTGGCCGCCGTCGGCATCTTCTCGCTCATCGTTGGAGCGGGCGTTCGCATCCGGCGACCGGACAACCAGGCCACGCTGCATTTCTTCTGGCTCACCGTCGCGTTCTTCGGTGTGCTCGCCTTCTCGTTCAGCGGTCGCCTCAACCTCCTCGATCAGGTTTTCTACTGGGGCGACGTCGCGGCGATGCTGCTGCTCCCGCCGCTCTTCATGCACTTCGCGCTGGTGTTTCCGGAGCGTCCGGCTGGGTGGGCACGCGGGGAAGGCAGCCGCACGGTGCTCCCGCTGCTGTACGTTCCGGCGCTGCTGCTCGGGGCGGCGCGGCTGGCCGTGATCCTCAGGACCGGACAGCACGGGGCGGTGTTGTCCGACGTCATTACGGTGGTCGAGCGCGGTGAGCTGGTCTACCTGGGCCTGAGCCTGATCGTCGGCCTCCTGCTCATGACCCGCGCACTGCGCCGCGTGCGCTCCGTGACGGCTCGCCGGCAGCTTCGGTGGATCGTGTGGGGCACGGCGTTTGGCGCCGTGCCCTTCGTGCTCGGCTACGCGCTGCCCTGGGCGCTCGGGCTGAGGCCGGTTCCCGGCTTCGAGTTCACCGCCATCCTGCTCGGGCTCGTGCCGCTCGCCTTCGCGTCGGCAATCGTGCGTTATCGGTTGATGGACGTCGAGGTGATCATCAAGCGCGGGCTGGTCTACGCCGCCGCCATTGCACTGATCGCGGCGATTTACGGCGTCCTGCTGCAGCTGGCGAGCGAGGTGTTCTTCGACGGCGACGATCAGCAGCGCAACCCGGTGATCGCGCTGCTGGCAACGATGGTGGTGGTGCTCCTGGCGCGCCCGCTGAAGGACGCGATCCAGGCTGGCCTCGATCGAGTGTACTACCGCGACCGATACGACTACCGGCGCGCCCTGGTCGGCTTTGCCCGCGACCTGAACAGCGATCTCGACCTCTCCCGCCTCAGCGAGCGGCTGGTGCGCCGCGTCATGGAGACCCTGCTCGTGGACCGGATGGCGCTCATGCTCGCCCCGGCGGCGGCGGGGCGCGACGAGGAGTTCGTGACGCTCGCGCACGCGGGGTTCGCCACCGAGCCGCCGATGGTCGCACGCGGATCCGAGGTCGGGACCCGGCTGATGTCGGGACACATCCTGACGCTCGACGATCCGCTCGCCCAGCGCCGCCTCGATTCGACGGAGCTCGCCTTCTGGCGTGAAGCCGGGATCCATTACTTCGTTCCGTGCGTCTCCAAGGAAGGCACGATCGCGGCCATGGCCCTGGGTCGCCGGGGGAGCTCCGAGCCGTTGAGCAGCGAAGACATGGCCTTGCTCGCGGCGGTCGCCGCGCAGGCCGCCACAGCGCTCGAGAACGGGCGGCTCTACGGTCAGCTCAGCGTCAAGGCGGTCGAGCTCGATCGGATGCGCGAGTTCAGCGAGAACATCCTCGAGTCGCTCAACGACGGGATCGCCGTCGTCGATCGAAACGATCGTGTGGTGCGCTGGAACCGCAGGCTCGAGGAGCTCTACGGCGTCCGCCACGAGGATGCCGTCGAGCGACGCCTGAACGAGCTGTTCGACGCGGGCTTCTTCGAGGCGCTTCGCTCCGCGAAGGGCAGTTCTCCGGAGGGTTCTGCGTTCTATCGGGTGCCGCTGGCAACGCGTCACGATCCGGTCCGACGGCTGCTCGTCAACGTGGCGACCACGCCGCTGCGCGATTCCGATGGCGCGATAACGGGAACCGTGGTGATTGTGGAGGATATTTCCGCGCGAGTTCAGCTGGAGGAGCAGCTGCAGCTGTCGGAGAAGATGGCCTCCATCGGTCTGCTCGCGGCGGGCGTTGCGCACGAGGTGAACACGCCGCTCACCGGCATCTCCAGCTTCGTGCAGATGCTGATGCAGGGGTCGGCGCCCGACGATCCGCGCATGAAGGTGCTGGAGAAGATCGAACGGCAGACCTTCCGGGCGGCCAAGATCGTCAACGGACTCCTCAACCTCTCGAGGCCGGCCACGGTCGAGAGCGGCCCGGTGGACGTGAACTCCGTCATCAACGACGTGCTGTCGCTGCTGGAGCACCAGCTGCGTACCGGCAGCATTCAGGTGCGCAAGGAGCTGGCGGTTTCGGGGCCTGTCGCGCAGGGGATCGAGTACAAGCTGCAACAGGTCTTTCTGAACCTCTTCCTCAACGCCCGGGATGCCATGCCGAAGGGCGGCTGGTTGACGATCGTGACCCGCGCGGAGGGGGGCAGCGCGGTGGTCGAGGTTGCCGACACCGGCTCCGGCATTCCAGCCGAGCAGTTGTCACGCATCTACGATCCCTTTTTCACGACCAAGGACATCGGCAAGGGCATGGGGCTGGGGCTCTCGATCACCTACGGCATCGTGCAGGAGCACGGTGGTGCGATGAGCTGCGACAGCGCGGTCGGTCAGGGCACGCGGTTCTCTATTTCGCTTCCGCTCGCGGCAGCCCGTTCCATCGGCCCGGCGATCGGCCGGCAGGCGTAGACAGCCAATCCAATCCGGCGCGCGCCGGGGGCAACGATATGAATCGCAAGGGCTCAATTCTGGTCGTCGACGACGAGGAGATCATGCGCGAGATTCTCGACGCGCTGCTCTCCCAGGAAGGCTACGACGTTCGCCTGGCGGCCGACGCCCAGCAGGCGTTGGACCTGGCCCGCACGATGTCCTTCGACGCCGCCATCGTGGACATGATGATGCCCGGGATGGACGGCATTTCCACGCTCGACGAGCTCAAGAAGATCGACGACGACCTCCCCGTCCTGATGATCACGGCCTTCGCGTCGGTGGAGAACGCGATCACCGCGATGAAGCGGGGTGCGTTCGACTACATCACCAAGCCGTTCAAGAACGACGAGGTGCTCGTCGTGCTGCGCAACGCGTTGGCGCAGCGGCGGCTGGTGGCCGAGAACCGCGCGCTCCGGCAGACCCTGCAGGCGCACGTCAACAAGTTCGGCGACATCATCGGCCGCAGCGCCAGGATGAAGCAGGTCTTCGACCTGATCATCCAGGCGGCGCCCAGCCGGTCCACGATCCTGATCAACGGCGAGAGCGGCACCGGCAAGGAGCTCGTCGCCAGGTCGCTCCACCAGAACTCCACGCGCGCCGACCGCGCGTTCATCACGGTGAATTCGGGGAACCTGCCTCCCGACCTGCTCGAATCCAACCTCTTCGGCCACGTGAAAGGCGCCTTCACGGGCGCCGTCTATCCGAAGAAGGGGCTGTTCGAGCTGGCCGACAAGGGGACGATCTTCTTCGACGAGATCGGCAACATCCCGGTCGAGACGCAGGCCAAGCTGCTGCGCGTCATCCAGGAGCGCGAGTTCATGCGTCTCGGCGGGGTTGAGACGATCAAGGTGGATGTCCGCATCATCGCGGCGACGAACGTCGATCTGCGGAAGATGGTGGACGACGGCCGGTTCCGTGAGGACCTCTTCTACAGGCTCCACGTGATCACGGTCCAGCTGCCCGCCCTCCGCGAGCGGAGAGAGGACATCCCGCTCCTCGTACAGCACTTCCTCGAGAAGTACGGCGTGGAGAACCAGCGGCGGCAGCTCGAGATCACGCCCGAGGCGCTGGATCTTCTGCTCGAATACGACTGGCCCGGCAACGTGCGCGAGCTGGAGAATGTCATCGAGCGGGCGGTCGTGCTCTCGTCGGCCCAGCGCATCGACGTCGACCTGGTGCCCGATCACGTACGCAGCAGCAAATCCTTCCAGCTGCCGCAGTTCGTGGTCCCGCCCGAGGGCATCTCGTATCGCGAGGCCGAGACGGCGTTCCAGCGTGGGCTGATTGAATCCGCTCTCGAGGCCGCCGGCGGCGTGCAGAAGAAGGCCGCCGAGCTGCTGCACATCAAACCGACCACCCTCAACGAGATGATCAAGCGCCACGACATCCGTCCGCGGCGGAAGCGCGTCGCCAACGGCGGCAATGGCCGCTCGCCTGCGACCGTCGAGCAGGACGACGTGAGCGACGACGGGGAAGAGTTGATCGTGGACGATGCGAGATAAATGCTGAATGCTGAATGCAGAGTGCTGAATGCTGAGTTGTGAGCTCTGAGACCAGGACTCAGAACTCAGCACTCACACCTCGGGACCTCTCGCGCTACCGCCGCGGCTGTTGTCGCAGACGCGCGAACATCTTCTCGTATTTCCCCAAAATCACGTCCCACCGGTAGTTCCGCTTCACGTACTCCTGACCGTTGCGCCCGAGCTTCGCTCGAAGGCGGCCGTCAGCAACGAGCAGCTTGAGGCACTCCATGAACTCGTTGCGATCGGCGTAGTAAAGACCGGCGTTGCTCTTCAGACAGTGATCGACGAGCACCTCGCTCCGGGCGTTCGCGAGAATGGGCGTGCCGACGGCGAAGGACTCTAGGGCAAGCAGCGACAGGCTTTCGTACGGTGACGGCACGACGACGACCGTAGCCGCCTCGAGCGCCTGGAGCCGCTCCTGGTCGGAGAGGCGTCCCGCGAAACGGATGAACGGCTCCTCGGGCAGCGGCATCAGCTTCACGCCCATCAGCACGAGCGAGGCGTCGCCGCCTTCGTTGACGTAGCTGCTGAAGTACTCGATCAGCTCTTCGCACCCCTTGCCCGGATCGATTCGGCCGCCATAGAGCAGGAACGGTCCGTGCAGCCGATGGCGGCGGCGGAACGTGCTGCCGCGGCGGGCGAGGTGCGGCCGGTAGCTCGGGGACGTTTCGTCCGGCCCGATCGCCTCGTCCGGCCCGCCGCCTCCCTGCTCGCCGGCGTCCCCCTCGTGGTTGCCCGGCCGCTCACGCGGGTATGGCTGTGCCTGCGGCAGATCGACACCGCAGCCGACCGTTTCCTCCTCGACCGCGCGGATCGAGAAATGGGTCGTCAGGAAGCGGCGCTCGACCTCGGTGTTGTAGGCGAGGCCGGCCGGAAGGCTGAAGAGCTCTTTGTAGATCTCCAGCCGTATTGCCGGCTCGTCGTGCGCCGTCGGCACCAGGATGCTCTTGTGAGGCGCGATGGTCATCCCGAGGACGGTCGGCGCGTAGAGGTACGTGAAGAAGATCAGGACGTCGTACTGCTGATGGTTGCGCTCGAGATACTCCAGCAGCGCCGGCGACCAGGGGCCCTGCTCCCGCAGCCACTCCATCTCGTCGTCTCGCGTGTGCTCGCTGGTGAAGATCCACTCCGAATAACGATTGAAGGCATGGATGTCCCTGGTCCTGGCGTTCCCGAAGCGCCTGACGGTGACGCCTCGAATCCGATCCGAGCCCTCGGGGTACTCGTTCTTCCAGGTGATGTAATCCGCCGCGCACGTCGTGAGCACCTCGATGTGGTGGCGTGGAGCCAGCCGCTCGGCAATCAGGCGGCAGTGGTACTCGGAGCCGCCGAGAATCTCGGTTCCGTAGCGCTGAACGATGAACGCAATCTTCAAGGGGTCAGGACCTCAGAGAGCCACTCGACGAGTCTGTCTTCAATCCGTTCGGGGGCGAAGTCGCGCAGGCGCCGCCACTGCCCTTCGAGTACGGCACGCCTGAGACCGCGATCGTATACGAGCATGGCCATCAGCTCCGCCGCGTATTCCAGATCCTTCGGCGAGAAGAGCATTCCTGCCCCGCCCAGGGTCTCGGGCACCGCGCCTGCGGCGTACGCCAGTACGGGCACGTCGGATGCCATCGCCTCGATCAACGGCACGCAGAAGCCCTCGTGCTCGCTCAACGTGACATAGACGTCCGCCCAGCGATAGAACGCGGCGAGGTCCTCGTCGGGCACGGGGCCGGTGAACCAGAACCGGTCCGGCAGCATCTGGAATTCGTGCATCAACGCCCGCACCTGCGCGTAATACGCAGGCACACCGTCATAGCGTCCGACGAAGATGAATCGATAGTAATTGTCGGTGTAGCGCTTGTAGAGCTCCGCCAGACGGATGTGATCCTCGATGCGCTTGTTCGGGACGATGCGCCCGACGAAGAGGATGTTGACCAGGCCATCGCCCAGGATTGTCTCGAGCGACGGACGCCTGGGCGCGTTGGTGAGGCGTTTGAGGTCCACAGCAATCGGGAACACTCCCGTTCGCGCGAATCCCAGGGTATCGAGCTCCTGCCGGTTGAACTCCGAGTCGCCGAGCGCTAGATCCACCCGTCCCACGAGCGTTGCCAGCTCGCGACGCCCCAGCGCCGCAAGGCGGAACAGCTGCGGATCGTAGGGCGCGAAGAAGTGTGCCGGCGTGATGTTGTGGTACTGGAGCACGCGCTGGCCGGGAAGTCCGGCGAAAGCGTCCGTCATCGGCGACGGCAGCGCGAAATGAAAAATCGTGACGTCGGCGGCGCTTCTGCCTGGATCTGAAAACGGGAGCACGTCACCGCGGAGCTCGTCGTCGATGGTCATGGCGTAGATGTCGGAAGCGTGCCCCTGCCCGCGAAGCATCGATCGCACACGACGCGCGCTGTCACCGATGGCGTCTCCACGATGGGCGGCCGGAACCCACTGATTGATGATCATGACCGCCGTTCACGGTCCGCCGGTCGCGCGTCGGCCTTTGGGCGCCGACTTTCGACTTGCCCCACCGACGCCGCGCCGGAGTCGATCGTCTGTGGCAAGGGGGTGGCGGAAGCTGGTAGCGCCTGGAAGACGGCCGGCCGGAACTGACGCAGCTCCTCGAAGTGATCGAACTGATCGAACTGACGCCAGACGTCCGCGGCCAGAGAGGGAGCCTGTCTGGGCGGACCCTGCAGCAATCCCTCCACGAACCTGAGGAGCGTCGCGCCAAAGTCCCGCGCGAGGAGGCGCTGCAGCGCGGCATCCTGCGAGGCGAGGATGGCCTCCTGCAGGGAGCTGTCGTTGACGACGGCATCCATCAGCCGCGCGATGTGAAACGGGTCCGTCGTGTCATACAGCACGCCGCCGCCGTTCATCGTCGCCGGGACCGCGGTCGCCGCATACGCGAGAACCGGCACGCGCTTGTAGAACGACTCGATCAGCGGGACGCAGAACCCCTCGTGCTCGCTCGCGCACAGGAACAGATCGGCGACGTCGTACATCGCCGTCAGCTCTTCGTTCGACACGTGGCCGAGGAAGTGGACGTCGGGGGTTCCCAGCTCGGTCACGAGCGCCTGCAGCATGGCCTGGTATCGCTCGAAACCGCTGTAGGAGCCGACCAGCAGCAGCCGCGAGCGGAGGTCGTGGCGCGTCCGATACACGTGAAACGCTCGGATCAGGGTATCGAACCGCTTGTTGGGTATCACACGGCCCACGAACATGACGTTGGTCCACGCGTCGTCGAACTCCGCCGCCTGAAGGTAATTCGGCGGGACGTCGAGATGATTGAAGTCCGGAACGACCGGCAGGACCGCGGTGTTGTGGAAACCGAGCGTCTCGAGCTCCTGCCGGTTGAACTCCGAGTCTCCGAGCGCGATGTCGCAGCGGTCGATGTAGGCGGTCAGTTCGCGGCGCCCCCTGTAGCACAGCTTCACGAGCTCCTTATGGATGCCGAGGAAGTACTCCGGGGGGGTGATGTTGTGATAGACAAGCGCCATGCGTCCGGGCAGCGCATAGGCCGTCCTCGACGCCCTCGACCCGATCGAAAAATGGTGGATCAGGACGTCCTCTGGTGTGATCGCCCCGATCATGTCCAGATAATCCAGCGTCAGCAGCTCCAACCGTGGATCGGCTGTCTCGACGAAAATCTCCGAATCGTAGCCGGCGCCGCGAAGCACGCGCTGGATGCCGAGGACTTCGTGACCGATGGCGTCGCCATAGCCGAGTGTCGCCAGAACCTGGTGCACACGAGGCGCGTGCCCGGCGCCTGCGGTCATGCCGTTCGCCCCCGGCGCATGAAGGGCCCCCCGGCGCTCTCTGCCGGGGTCGCTAACACCGGTCCTGAGGGAACTGCCGCGAGCACCTCCTCCGCCGGGGGGAGATGTCTCCTCCGCCGCTCGAGCCATCCGCCGAGGGATTCAATCCCGCGGGGCCGATCGTCGCGGCGCAGCCGCTCGAACATGTCCAGGTATTTCCGCTCGATCACCGGCCAGGCGTAGTTCCGCCTGAAGAAATCGCGGCCGTTCTGTCCGAGCCGGGCATGGAGGGGCCCATTCGACTCGAGCGAGTACAACGCCTCGGAGAACTCCTGATAGTTCTCGTAGTACAGGCCGGCGTTGCTCCGGATGCACTGTCCCTTCAGCACATCGCACCGCCCGTTGGCCAGCACCGGCCTGCCGAGCGCCCATGCCTCGAGCGCGACCATGGACAGGCTCTCGAAGTACGAGGGCATGATCAGGAGGTCGGCCGCGGCGAGTGCGTTGAACTTGTCCTCGTCCTTCAGGAACCCCAGATGATGGATGCGGGGATGCGTCGGGACGGGCATGACTTCCTTGCCCACGAGCACCAGGTCCAGCCTTTGCGGGAACGTGGCTGCATAGCGCTGAAAGTAATCGAACAGCTCCGCGCAGCCCTTGTTCACGTCGATCCGCCCGACGTAAATCGCAAACGGGCGCGTAATCCGGTAGCGGCGCCGGAAGCTCGCGGGATCCGTCCGGTCGGGCACATTCGAGCCCACGCCCACCACGACACCCGGGACGGATTCGTTGTGCGTGGCGGCATGAATCATCGCGCGCTCTTCCGGCGAGTTGTACATGATGGCCCGCACGCCGCGGAAGACAGGCCCGAAGATTCTGAGTGCGATGGCCGGATCGCGTTCGGCCGTGGGCACGAGCAGCGCTTTGGGTCCGAGGCGGCGCGCGCCGTGCCACGCATGGTAGTAGCGGTAACTGAAGAGAAGGACGTACTCGTACGACTCGGCCTGCCGCTCGAGGTGCTCGATCATCGCGGGGCTGGCCGGTCCCTCGCTCTGCAGCCACGCCAGCTCGTCGGCAATGGAATGCGCGCGCTCGAAGACGCGCCGGGACCGGCGGCCGAACTCGAGAGGCTCGCGCTCGTGGCGGACGGGGAAGCGGGTTACGGGCACGCCGTTCACCGTATCGCTGCCCGGCGGGAGCTCGTTGCGCCAGGTCACATAATCGCGCGCGCAGGTGGTCAGGACGTCCACCTGGGCGTGGCGCGACAGACGCTCGGCGATGTAACGCGCGTGGAGTTCCGCGCCGCCGTTCACGTCCGCGCCGTAACGCTGGACGACGACGGCGAGCTTCACGATTCGCGAGGCTCGGTGCGGTCCGGACCGGCGTCGCCCGTGGGTCCAGGCCCGCCACCCGGCGCCTCGTCAGGCGCACCCGCGGGCGACTTGGCCTCGTACGACACAGGGCCCGGGCTGTGGTTCATCGCTGAATCGGAGGGCGGCCCCACTGCGGAGCGGCCGCCGATCTCGCTCCCGCCCCCCTGGCCCGGCCTGCGCCGGCCGCGCCGCCGCCGGCGCCGCGCTCGACGCTCCGCGCTCTCCGCATCGAGCGTCTGGCCGTTGGCTACGCCGGTCGGCAACTGCAGCGGCGCCACCGCGCCCGGGCGATACTGCACGACGCCTTCGAGGGCTCGCGCCCGACGCTCGTCGAAATCGAGACGGCTCGACATCGATTCGATCCGCATCTTCAGGTTCTTGACCTCGATGCTCAGGCGTGTCGTCTCGAGCACCAGGTTGTGGATGAGCTCGTAGTACAACGCCTCGGCCTGGTTGTAGGAATCGTTCAGCTGCGACTGGATGTGCAGCGAGTCGATGAGCGGGTTCGGGTTGAAGAACAGCTTGAGAATCGGCTGCAGTATCCGGCGGATGAACCGAAGCAGCGGCCTGCTGGATGCATAGAGCGTCGTGTCCTCGAAGGCATAGTTACGCGGCGCCGTAGAGGACTCGCGCTTGCGCCGATACTGCTCCAGGAGATCCGACCGCACGCCCCGTGGATCCAGAAACTTCTCGAGCTTGACGTTCGCCAGCTCGCGTATCTCCTCCTCCGTGTAATCCACGCCGCGTTTCTCTCGAATCCGCGCGCGGATCTGCTTCATGATCTGCTCGACGTCGGCGGAATCGCTTCGGACGGTGAAATCAGTCATAAGAACTTCGCTGTCGTGGTCCGTGGTTCGTGGCCCGGCTCCGGCCGCGCCGCGCTCCCGCTGGTCGCGGCTCTAGGAGACAAGGCAGGCTCAGGCCTGACGGCTCGTTGAATGCCGCTTCCGGCTCGAGAACTCCGGCGCTTCCCTGATGCACGTCCCGAGGATCCCGAACGACTCGACCAGCGCCTTCGTCCCGGTCGTCTCGATCGCCGGCGCCGTCGTTCCCACGTCGGGGAACCCGGCCTCGTTCGGCGTCAATGTCTCCCAGTTCCTGAAGAGGCGGCCCCACGGGCTTTCGACGACGTCGCGCATCACCCGCTTCGCGTTGTAGGGGTACCAGAAGGTATCGTGGTAGAGCACGCTGGCGATGTAGGCCCATGGCGCGAGCACGGTCTTCAGCGACCATTCGACCGGCTTCTTCATCGGCCCCCAGTAGATCTTGTGCTGCATCCGCGAGGCGAACGTCATCTTCTTGAAGGGCCCCGCGAAATGCCAGTTCTCGGCAGCCGCCGACTGATCGCCAATCAGCTCGATCTCGCGCGGGTCGGCGCAGCCCAGGCCCATGTCGTGCGCGAGGCGGAGAAACTTGATTTGCATGGGGTCGAAGCCCATCAGCTTCGCGGCGACAGCGTCGATCGCCACCTGATCCGCGCTTGCCAGGATCACGTTCTTCACGTGCGGCACCATGCAGCGGGGCCCCGGACCGTCGCCCGCAAACGTCCCGTCCATCACCGCGAAAATGCCTCGATGGATCTTCTTCTGAATCATCAGCAGATCCACGAGCGTTTCGTGGATGACGGGGTGGGTCCAGTGCCGATGCTCGTTCAGCAGGCCCCCGAACGCGTTCTTCATCGCGCCGGTCGTGGTGGTGAACACATGCGTCTTGACGGTCGGCAGGTGGATGATGTTCTCCCCGATGAATCGCTTCGGGATCATGAAGCCCTTGGGGTAGACATCGTTCAGGCAGAGAAATTTCTTCGTCAGGTCACCGACCGCATCGCGGATGTTGATCCATTCTTCCGTTTCGTAGACGTGGATGTTGCGCAGCCCGTGCGCCTCGACGACGTTGACCTGCTTGTTCTCGCGCTCGCCGAGGTGCGCGTCGATCACGACAGTACGGTTGTGACAGGCGTGAATCAGGGACGGGTCGTAGCCGTCCTGTTTCATCGCCCGGATGACCCCCTCGAGCTGCCACGGCGTGGTGGAGGCCGCCGGGAAGAAGAAATGCCAGGAGATGTTGACCTTGAGGGCCGTGTCCGCGTCCTTGGCAACGACGTGCTGATATCCGGCAACGTTGAGGAGGCTGTGATAATCCTGCAGTACCGTTGCAGGGCTCGTACGGAGTATCGCTACCTGTGATTTGGCCATTCTTCCTCGCTGGCGGCTGGACCCCACGGCCGGCTCGTCCGTGTCCGGTTCTAGGACGGCGTCGGCCGCCCGGTCAGCCCCCGAATGGGTTCAGGCGGGGGCCATAGATGATTATCGCAGCCGCGGAGGCCCACAGCGCGACGCACGCCAGAAGCGGGCGGTCCGCCAGCAGCATCTCGGCCGGGCTGCCGCCCCCATCCTTTTTGTGCACCAGATAAAGGTACCGGAATATCCCATACAGGGGGAAGGGGAGCGTGAGCCCGAGCCAGTCCGTCCCGAATTTCGCGATGGTCTCGGGGCTGATGGTGTAGAAGGCATAAGCGACAATCGTCGATGCCGTGACGACCGAGATCATCTGATCCAGGAGGTACGGGCTGTATTCCTGGAGAATCGGCCGATGCCCGGTCGCGCCATCGGCCAGCAGCACCAGCTCGTGCCGCCGCTTACTGAGCGCCAGGAACAGCGCCAGCAGGATGGTCAGCACGTACAGCCAGTGGCTGATTGGCACGTCGATCGCGACGGCGCCGGCCGCCGCACGCAGCACGAATCCGATGGCGATCGTCAGCACGTCGATGATGACGACGTGCTTGAGCGGGCCGGAATAGAGCCCCAGCAGCGCCACATAGCTCGAGGCCAGGACGCCAAACAGCGGGCCCAGCCAGAACGCGGCGCTCAACGCCCCCACGGCGAGCACGGCCGCCGCGGTGACGGCGACGTGCAACGGCAAGTCGCCCGACGCAATCGGACGGCGGCGCTTGACCGGGTGCCTCCGATCCGCCTCGCGGTCGGCGACGTCGTTGACGAGATACACGACGCCGGAGAGCGCGCAGAAAATGACGAAGGCTGCCGAGGCGAGCAGGACGGAGCGCCCGTCCAACAGGCGTTCCCCGAACATCAGCGCCGCGAAGATAATGAGGTTCTTCGTCCACTGGGCGGGACGAAGTGAACGGGCGAGGCTGAGGCTCAGCGGCGGCCGTGAGGCCGGCCGCTGGCCAGGCCGATCGATGAGGTCCGGAACTGTGTGTTGTCGCGCCATCCTGCGCGCGGCGGCTGCCAGCTGACCGCCCGGGCTGGCCCGTCAGGCCGTGAAGCTCTTGACGGCGTCCGCCTCGGACTCGTAGGTTTCGAAGACCGTCAGCAGCTTGGTGATCGCGAGCAGATCCTGAATCCGCTTGGTCAGGTTCAACAGCTTCAGCTTGCCTCCCTGGCGGCTCACGGTGGTGTAGGTGCGCACGATCTCGCCAAGGCCGGCGCTATCGATGTACGGCACGCCTTCCAGGTTCAACAGCAGCCTCTTCCGATCCTGCTGGATGAGCGAGTTGATTTTGTCCTTCAGCAGCTCGTCGCCTTCTCCGAGCGTCATCTTGCCCTTCAGGTCCAGAATCGTCACCCCGTCGACGACTCGTTCCTCGATCTGCATCGCGCTCCCCTCCACCCGACCGCGCAGCGGGACCGCAGGCCGTCCGGCCCACGGTCAACCCGGTCGAAGCGCCTCGCTTCAGACCCTGCCAGTTACCTTAAAAAGACCGGCCAGCGTACTACGCAAACTGAAGAACTGTCAAGGATTGCGGGGTTTTTTGCGCCCGGGTGGCTGGTCACGTCGCCGGTTCCGCCGCGTCGGCTGCCTGTCGGCCCGGCCGTTCCCTCATCGTCTCGATGACGACGTAGAGGATGGGGATGAACACCACATTGAGGAACGTCGACACCAACATGCCGCCGGCCACAGTCGTTCCGACGGAGTGCCGGGCCTCCTGACCCGCGCCGGTCGCAACCGCGAGCGGCAGCACTCCCAGTATGAACGCCAGTGAGGTCATCAGGATCGGCCGCAGCCGAATCCGCGCGGCCTCGACTGCCGCCTCGACGATCGGCAGGCCACGCCGGCGGAGTTGCTCGGCAAACTCCACGATCAGGATTGCGTTCTTTGCGGCCAGCCCGATGAGCATCACGAGCCCTACCTGACAATAAACGTCGTTCGCCAGCCCGCGAGACCACTGCGCGCCGAGTGCCCCGAGTACGGCGAGGGGCACGCCGAGGAGCACGATGAAGGGGAGCACGAGGCTTTCGTACTGGGCCGCCAGCGTGAGGTACACGAGCAGCAGCGCGAGCCCGAAGATGAGGAAGGACTGCTGCCCTGCCTTCGTTTCCTCGAGAGAGATGCCCGACCAGGCGTACCCCATTCCCTGCGGCAGGTTCGCGTCGGCGAGCCGCTCCATCTCGCGAAGAGCATCGCCCGAGCTGACCCCCGGAGCGGCCGACCCGTTGATCGTCGCCGAGCGGAACAGGTTGAAATGGCTGATCACCTGTGGCGCCGTCGTTTCCTCCATGGTCACGACCTGTTCGAGCGGCACCATTTCTCCCGTCAGCGTGCGGGCGTACAGCTGCCTCAGCGCCTGGGGATTGGAGCGAAATCGCTGATCCGCCTGGACGTACACGCGGTACGCGCGGTTGTTCAGCTCGAAATCGTTCACGTACTGCGAGCCGAGGAAGATCTGCAGGGCGCTGGTCACCTCGTTGAGCGGCAGGCCCAGAGCCAGTGCCCGCTGCCGGTCGATCGTGACCTGCAGCTGCGGATCGTTCGCCGTGAACGGGCTGAACAGGCCGCGGAGCTGCGTGGAACCTCTGGCTGCCCCGACGATCGACCGTGTCGCGTCCGCCAGCTCGGTGATCGGCGCGCCGGCTTGATCCAGCACCTGGAACTCGAAGCCGCCGAACCGGCTCAAGCCCGGGATGGACGGCGGGTTGAACGCGACGACGATGGCCCCGGGCAGCCCGAACAGTTGGCCGCTCAGGCGCCCGAGAACGGCCTGGAGCGAGTGCTCGCGCCCGGGGCGCTCGTCGAACGGCTTCAGCCGAACGAACATGATGCCCTGGTTCGGCGCCGCGCCGCTGAAGCTGAAGCCCATCACCGAAAAGAGCGTGAGGACGTCCGGATCGCTCAGGATGATCTTCTCGGCCTGCCGCGCCACACCGCCCGTGTACTCCAGCGAGGCGCCGGCCGGGGCCTGCACTTGAACCATGAAGTAGCCCTGGTCCTCTTCAGGGACGAACGCCCGCGGAACCGACGTGTACACCCACCACGTGAGGCCGAGACACAGGACGAACAGGCTGACGAGCCCCCACCGGACGCGCATGCCCGCCCGCAGCGCGCGGACGTAGGCGTTCGTGCCCCCCGTGATCACGCGTTCGAAGAAGGTGAAGAAACGGCCCTTGTGGTGGCTCTCGCGATCGAGCAGCAGCGCCGAGAGCGCAGGTGTCAGGGTAACGGCGTTGAACACGGATAGTGCGACCGCGAACGCAATCGTGATCGAAAACTGCGCGTACAACCGTCCGGTCGTGCCAGGGAAGAACGCGACGGGCACGAAAACGGCTGTCAGCACGAGGCCCGTGGCGATCACGGCGCCCAGCACCTCGCGCATCGCATCGGAGGCCGCCTTCGCCGCCGACACTTTGTATTCCTGGATGTGTCGCTCGATGTTCTCGATCACCACGATCGCATCGTCCACGACGATGCCCGTCGCGAGGATGATGCCGAAGAGGGTCAGCGTGTTGATCGAGTAGCCCATGAGCTTGATGAACGCGAACGCGCCCACGAGCGACACGGGGATCGTGATGGCTGGAATGAGCGTGCTGCGCCATGTCTGCAGGAACACGAAGATCACGAGCACGACAAGTGCGATGGCTTCGGCCAGGGTCTTGAGGACTTCGGTGATCGATTCTTCGACCACCTCGGTCGTGTTGAAGGCGATCTGATATTTCAGGCCGGGAGGGAAGCGGGCGGACAGCCGCTCGAGCTCCGCGCTCACCGCCTCCTCGACGTCGAGCGCGTTGGCCGTCGGCAGCTGGATGACGCCAAGGCCGACCGCCTCGACGCCCTGGAAGCGCAGCTGCGACGAGTAGGTCTCGGCGCCCAGTTCCGCACGCCCGACATCCCTGAGCCGGACGAGCGATCCGCCCGTGCCGGTCTTCAGGATGATGTTCTCGAACTCGGCTGCCTCACGGAGCCGGCCGAGCGCCCTGACGCTGAGCTGATAGAGCTGTCCGGACGCCGCCGGGGCCTGACCGAGACTGCCGGCGGCCACCTGCACGTTCTGTTCGCGGAGCGCCTGCACCACGTCGTTCGCGGTGAGATCGCGCGCGGCGAGGCGATCCGGATCGAGCCAGAGGCGCATTGAATACTTGCGCTCACCGAAAATGATGACGTCGCCCACGCCAGGGACCCGCTTGAGAGCATCCTTGACGTAGATGTCGAGATAGTTGCTGAGGAACAGCGAGCCGTACTGGTTGTTTTCGCTGTAGACCCCGACCGCCATGACGAAGCCGGTCGACTGCTTCTGGACCGTGATGCCCGTCGTCCTCACCTCGGTCGGCATGCGCCCGAGCGCCTGATTGACGCGGTTCTGGACTTCGACGGCCGCGAGATCCTGATCGCGCGTCACGTCGAACGTCACGGTGATCGTGGCGGCCCCGCTGTTCGTGCTGGTCGAGGTCAGGTACAGCATGCCCTCGACGCCGTTGATGGCCTGCTCGAGAGGCGTCGTGACCGCCGTTTCCACCTCCTGGGCGTTGGCCCCGGTGTAGAAGGCGGAGACGTTGACCTGCGGCGGCGCGAGCGTCGGATACTGCGCGACCGGCATGGTCGGTATCGCAATGGCGCCCGCCAGAATGAGAATCAGCGAGCAGACGGATGCGAGAATCGGGCGGCGGATGAAGGTATCGGCGAACATTACTGAGATTGAATCGGTGCCCCGTCCCCCAGCTTCTGGATTCCCGAGACGATCAGGCGATCGCCCTCCTTCAGGCCGGTGCGGACGACGTAATCGTTGCCGATGATCTCGCCGACCTCGATCGGTCTCTGTCTGGCGACGAGGCCACTGGGCTCTCCGGGCTCAGCCACGAAGCAGAAGTACTGGCCGCTGACCCTGCTCACGGCGGTGACCGGCACGGTGACGCCGGGCGCGGCGTTCCAGACGATCCGCGCACGAACGAACTGGTGGAGCCTGACTGACGGCAGCGCCTTCTGCTGGATCGCGCTCTTCACGAGCACGGTCTGCGTGGCGTCATCCACTCGTGGCGCGATGAAGGTGATCGGATTGGTTGCGGCCACCTTGCCGCCGCTGTCGAGGATCTGCACGGGAAGTCCGAGACGCAGGTCCGGCGATCGGTCGAGCGGTACCTGGATGAAGATCTCGAGCCCCTCGCTCTGATCGATCGTCGTGATGACGGTGGAGTTGGTGATCCGATCGCCCACGCGAACGGGAATGTCGCCGACGATCCCCGACTGGGGCGCGGTGACGCGGTAGTACTGAAGCTCCACGCGTCCTTCCCTCAGCTGCGCGGCGAGCGACGCAAGCCGGGCTTCCGCCGTCCGGAGCGAGGTTTGCGCCTGTTCGAACTCCTGCTTGCTGATCGCCCCGGCTTCGACCAGGGTCTCCAGGCGCTTGACCTGGAGCCGCCAGTACTCGACATCGGCCTCGGTTCCAGCCATGTTGGCCTCGCTGCTGCGCACGGCGGCGGCCTGCTTGTCGGGATTGATCTGCAGCAGGGTATCGCCGGCGCGCACGCGGTCGCCCGACTTGACGACGATCCGGCTGACGATCCCTTCGACCTCGGGCTGGATCGTCGTCGAGCGCAGCGACTGGAGCGTGGCGATGAACTCCGAGGCCTGTTCAATCGGCTTCGTCTCGACCGTGACGATGTCGACGGCCGTGGGCGGCGGACCGGGGGCCGCACCTTGCGCGGGCGTGCTCCCCCCTCCGCAGCCACTGACGGACAGCGCGGCACACACCAGAACGATTCCAAGAGCTTCCTTGAACGGGGGAGGTTGGGATGCCATTGACCTGTACTTGGACGTGCCACACCCGGGGGTCGGGTCCGTAGCGTCGTCAGCGGCGCGGCCCGGGCCGCGTCAGACTGACGGAATTGGGATCTGTGATCTTTCTCGAGCGCCGTCTATTTCCGGCAGAGAATGGAGAGGACCACGCCCTTCGGCGTAGCCTCGAGAGCCGGCCGATGGCGTCAGGTTACACTCCGGCGAATTTGCGCTGCTGGAAGCACTCCCGGCAGAAGACGGGTCGGCCCTGCGTCGGTCGGAACGGGACCGTGGTCTCCTTCCCGCAGGCCGAACAGTTCGTTGTCGTTTCCACGCGCTCCCGGGCCATGACTGCCCCCGATGCGGGGCGAGAGGCCCGCTTCGCCTTGCAGCTCTTGCACCGCTTCGGTTCGTTCTTGAAGTTCTTGTCGGCGAAGAACAACTGCTCGCCTGCCGTCCAGATGAACTCGGTACCGCAGTCAATGCACGATAGCGTCTTGTCCTGGAACTCCATCGGTCCCACCTCTCCAAACTCGATCCGCTTCCCCCTGCCACCGCGAACGCCGCCATCGACGTCCGATCCCCAGGTGAGCTCGAATCCCGTGCCGGACGGTCGACCGGTCCGTACGCCAGCAGGGGGCCGGCGCACGGACGACTCGATCGCTTCCGCAGCCTAGTCCGACTCGCGGCGCTGCTTCTTGCGTGTACGTTTGCGAGCCAGCGCCTGCTTGGCGCGGCGTCGATCACCTGGCTTCAAGTAGAACGAATGCTTCTTGATATCCTTGATGATGTCTTCCTGCTGCACCTTCCGCTTGAAGCGGCGAAGCGCGCTTTCGATGGACTCGCCTTCCTGCACCTTGACTTCAGCCAAGCCTGAATACACCCCCTTAGCGGCCGGCACCCGACGCACGCAAACGACTCCGCTTCATTTCCTTCCCAAGGAGTCGTCGATATGTCAGTCTGTGAGGGCCCGTGGAATCCGACAGAATATGCTAGGCTATCATAGGCGGCCGCGTATTTTGGGCACAAAGCAGTCGTCACGTCAACAAACTTCGCAGCATTGCGCACGCGCGCAATGTCTCCGCTAAATACCCTTAAACAAAAGACTTCTACCGTGGGTATGAAGGTCCTGATCATCGGGAGCGGCGGGCGCGAGCACGCACTGGCGTGGAAACTTGCCGCCGAACCGGCCGTCTCGGAGGTCGTCTGCGCTCCCGGGAATCCTGGGATCGCGCGCGTTGCCCGCCTGGCCGCCGTGGGCGTCACCGATCTCGATGCCCTTGTCGCGCTCGCGAGCGCAGAGCGCGCGGATCTCACGGTCGTCGGTCCCGAGCTTCCGCTGGATCTGGGCGTCGTGGATCGGTTCCGCGCGCACGGCCTTCGAGTCTTCGGTCCCTCGCGAGCGGCCGCAGCCCTGGAATGCAGCAAGGTCTTTGCGAAGACCTTCATGAGCAGACACGGGATTCCAACGGCACGCTATCGCGTGTGCGCCGATGCGGCCTCCGCACATGCGGAGATCGCGCGACCCGAGCTCAGCTTTCCCGTGGTCGTGAAGGCGGACGGTCTTGCCGCCGGGAAAGGCGTCGTCATAGCGCCCGATCGCCTCACGGCCGATGCGGCCATCCGTTCGGCCATGGAGGACCGTCAGTTCGGCGATGCCGGTGCGCGCCTCGTCCTCGAAGAGTGCCTGAGTGGTCCCGAGGTTTCGTTCTTCGCGATTTGCGACGGCACCTGCGCGGTCCCGCTCGCGTCCGCCCAGGACCACAAGCGTGCCTTCGACGGCGATCGCGGACCCAACACGGGTGGGATGGGCGCGTTTGCGCCGAGCCCGCTCGTCGATGCCGCTCTGCAATCGCGGATCATGGAGGAGATCGTCAATCCCGTCGTCTCGGGCATGCGTGCGGAGGGTCACGAGTATCGCGGCTTCCTGTACGCTGGTCTGATGCTGACCGGCGATGGCCCCAAAGTGATCGAGTTCAACGTTCGCTTCGGCGATCCCGAGGCGCAGGTCGTCGTCCCGATGATTGCGGGCGATCTCGCGCCTCAGCTCGCAGCGGCTGCCGACGGCGCCCTGCCGTCCACGCCGCTTTCCTTTCGGGCCGAGAAGTATGTGGGGGTCGTGATTGCCTCGGAGGGCTACCCCGGCGCCAGCCCGACGGGGCTGCCCATCACGGGGCTCGAGAAGGCGGAGGCGCTCGAAGACACCCTACTGTTTCACGCGGGCACCCGGCTGGAGAACGGAGGCGTCGTAACGTCCGGGGGCCGCGTTCTCACCGTTGTGGGCCGCGCGCCGACCTTCGACGCCGCAAGACAGCGCGCCTATGATGGAGTGCGGGCCATCGCGTTCGACGGAATGCAGTATCGTCGCGATATCGGGCAGAAGGCGCTCAACGGATTGCCATAATGTGCCTATGAACTCAGTTTCCGTTCTCATCCTGATGGGCTCCGATTCCGACGCCCCCGTCATGCAGGGAGCTGCGGAGGTCCTGCGCGAGCTGGGGATTACCTGCGATATGACGGTCGCCTCCGCCCACCGTTCGCCCGAGCGCGTGATGAGGCTCGTCGGGGAAGCGCGGGGTCGCGGCGTCAAGGTCTTCATCGTGGGGGCGGGCGCCGCGGCGCACCTTGCCGGGGTTGTCGCGGCACACACCACCTTGCCGGTCATCGGGGTGCCGATCGACTCGACCGCCCTCAAAGGACTGGACGCGCTGCTCTCCACGGTGCAGATGCCCCCGGGAGTGCCAGTGGCCACCGTGTCAATCGGCCAGCCTGGGGCGACCAACGCCGGCGTGCTGGCCGCCCAGATCCTCGCGCTCGACAATCCGCAGACGGCAGCCAATCTCGAAGCCTACAAGAAGAAGCTGGCAGATAAGGTCGAGCAGGCTGCCAATCGGCTTCGCTCACAGACCCAGGCAGGATGAAGTATTCCGTCATCACGTTCGGTTGCCGGGTCAATCAGGCGGATTCACTCACCTTCGAGGAAGGGCTCCGCGCCCGCGGCGCCACGAGCGCGCCGGCGTCGGAGGCGGACGTGATCGTGGTGAACACCTGCACCGTTACGGCAACCGCCGATCAGGGAGCGCGCCAGACGATCCGTCGAATCGCGCGCGAGAACCCGGGCGCGCGCCTCATTGTCACCGGCTGCTATGCGACACGCCGGCCGGAGGATGTCGCGGCGCTGCCGAATGTGGTGCGGGTGGTGCCGAACGCCGACAAGGACACGACGGTCGATGCCGTCGCAGCGTTGTTCGGCCCCACGACGGCGGAACGCTACGGAGCGGGCGGTGGCGCATGCGGCGCCGCGATAGAGCCTGGCGTCGCGGGGCGCACGGCCTTCACGTTGCGCGTTCAGAACGGATGCGACGAGCGCTGCAGTTACTGCATCATTCCGGCGACACGCGGCCCGGGCCGGAGCCTCACACCGAATCGGGTCGAACAGGAGGTCCGGCGGGTCGCCGCCGCCGGCTTCAGGGAGATTGCGCTGACCGGCGTCCACCTCGGGTCGTACGGCCGTGACCTTCGGCCGCGGACCTCGCTCGTCGAACTGCTACGGGCGCTGGATGCGTCTGACGCGGACGTCGTTTTTCGAATCAGCTCGCTCGAGCCGATGGACTGCACGCCTGACCTTGTGGAGATCATCGCCCGGAGCGGGGGTCGCTTCGCACCGCATTTCCACCTGCCGCTTCAACATGCGAGCGACCGGCTCCTGGCCTTGATGTGCCGGCCGTACACGCTGGACTACTACCGCCGATTAATCGATCGGATTGTCGTCCCTCTGCCCCACGCGTCCATCGGTTCCGACGTCATCGCGGGGTTCCCCGGCGAATCCGAGCCGGATTTCAGGTTCTGCCTCGACTACCTCCCCCGGTCGGGGCTCTCGCACCTCCACGTGTTTCCTTACTCCGATCGCCCCGGCACGGCCGCCTCGTCGATGTCTGCCAAGGTCCCTGGCCCTGTCGTCCGCGAGCGCGCCACGGCTCTGCGGGCCATCGGATCCGACCTGTCGCGCCGATTCCGCGACGCCCAGGCAGGCACCATCCGCCCGGCGCTCACGCTCGAGGACGGCAGCGTAGTGGTGACGGACAACTATTTGAAGCTGAAGATCGCGCCAGGGCTGCCACGAAACATGCGCGTGCGCGTCCGAGTCGACGACCACGCCCACGCGACGCTGGTGGACTAGCGAGGCTGCGCCTGAGATCCATGGGGCTCCGCCTCGCAGCGGCATTCGTTGATGACGCCGCGCTGGCGCGCGGACGGCCCTGACCCAAGGACCCAGAATCGAGTGGGCCGAGGCCTCTAACGACTGCCGACCGGGATCAGGTCCGCGAGTTGTTGCCCGGGTGCCTTGACCCGGCTCGACTCGGTGATGAGTTGCCCGCAGGCGGCCCGGATGTCCCGGCCCCTGGACTTGCGGACGGACACCGTCAGGTGATGGTCGGCGAGTATCTGCGCGAAGCGGTTCACGCGCTCGTCTGAGGGGCGCTCGAAGGGAATGCCTGCCGCTTCGTTCAACGGCAGGAGGTTGACCTTGGCCTTGATCCCGTTGAGCAGCCGGACCAGGCGCCGGGCGTCGTCAGCTGTGTCGTTCACGTCCTTCAGCATCACGTACTCGAACGTGATCCGGTT